>JANNOJ010000062.1:0-8895 GCA_031399025.1 Erythrobacteraceae bacterium
CGCTGCTCGCCTGCTCGATCCTCTACTACGCGGTAGTCTACACCATCTGGCTCAAGCCCCGCACCCCGCAGAACATCGTCATCGGCGGCGGTGCGGGCGCCTTCCCGCCGCTGATCGGGTGGGTGGCGGTCACCGGCGACATCACCGCCATGCCGCTGCTGCTGTTCGCCATCATCTTCGTGTGGACCCCGCCGCACTTCTGGGCGCTCGCGCTGTTCGTGCAGCTCGATTACGCCCGCGTCGGCATCCCGATGATGCCCGTCGTCGCCGGCGAGCGTTCGACCCGCCGCCAGATCCTGGGCTATTCGGCCCTGCTGCTGCTCACCAGCCTCGCGCCGTGGGCGATCGGCGGCACCGGCGCGCTTTACGGCCTGGTGGCGCTGGCCCTGTCGGGGGCCTTCGTCGCCCTGGCGCTACCTGTCGGCACGCGCACCGCCGCGCCCGGCGACGCCATGCAGCCCGAAAAGCGCCTGTTCTCCTTCTCGATCCTCTACCTCTTCGCCCTGTTCACCGCGCTGGTCGCCGACCGGGCGCTGCTCGCATGACGCCCGACGAACAAGCCGAGCTCCTACGCCGACGCAAGCAGCGCAACCTGGTGTTCGGCCTCATCCTGTTGGGCTTCGCGGCCCTGTTCTACGCCATCACCATCGTGCGGATGGGCGATTGATGGCCACGCGCCCCCTCCCGACCCCCTCGCTCGAACGGCGCAACCGCCGCACGCTCACGCTGGCGCTGCTGGCCGCGCTGGCCATGCTCGGCCTGGGCTATGCCGCGGTGCCGCTGTACGACCTGTTCTGCCGCGCCACCGGGTTCGGCGGCACCACCCAGCGCGCCACCCAGGCGCAGGCCACGGCGGCCGAGCGGCTCGGCGCCAGCGCCGGCGCGCGCAGCTTCTCGATTCGGTTCGATGCCAACATCGCCCGCGGCGTGCCCTGGGATTTTCGCCCCGTCCAGGTGACCGACACCGTCGCTATCGGCCAACGCGACCTGGCGATCTACACCGCCCGCAACAATTCCGACCGGCCGGTCACCGGCACCGCCACCTTCAACGTCGAGCCCGAGCAGGCCGGCGCCTATTTCAACAAGGTACAGTGCTTCTGCTTCACCGAGCAGACCCTGCAGCCGGGCCAGGAGGTGCGCATGCCGGTGATCTATTACGTCGATCCCGCCGCGCTCGCCGACCCGAACATGGACGGGGTCGAGCAGATCACCCTCTCCTACACCTTCCACCAGGCCAAGGGCGGCTAGCCTCTGGACCCCGCCCGGCGGCGTGGGTAAGGCCTCGCCCAGAACTACAGGGACCCCGCAGACATGGCCGGCGCCAAGAACCACGATTACCATATCCTGCCGCCCGATATCTGGCCCTTCATCGGCGCCCTGGCCGCCCTCACCTTCACCACCGGCATGGTCTTCTACATGCACGAAATGGCCGGCTGGCAGCTGGTGCTGGGCGCGGGCCTGGCGCTGCTGATCGCCACCTTCTACGGCTGGTTCGCCAAGGTCGTGAACGAGGCGCAGAGCGGCTACCACACGCCCGTCGTGCAGCTCCACCTGCGCTACGGCATGATCCTGTTCATCGCCTCGGAGGTGATGTTCTTCGTCGGCTGGTTCTGGGCCTTCTTCGATTTCTCGCTGTTCCCGTCCGAGCTGTCCGAGGTGATCGGCGGGGTCTGGCCGCCCGCGGCGATCGAGGCGGTGATGGACCCGTTCGACCTGCCGTTGCTCAATACGCTGATCCTGCTGTGCTCGGGGACCACCGTCACCTGGGCGCACCATTCGCTGATCCACGGCGATCGCGAGGGGCTCAAGCAGGGGCTGTGGGCCACCATCCTGCTGGGCATCCTGTTCAGCGGCATCCAGGCCTACGAATATGCCCACGCGCCGTTCGAGTTCGGCGGCAACACCTATTCCAGCGCGTTCTACATGGCGACCGGCTTCCACGGCTTCCATGTGCTGGTGGGGACGATCTTCCTCATCGTCTGCCTGCGCCGCACCTATCTCGGCCATTTCACCGCGCGCCAGCATTTCGGCTTCGAGGCGGCCGCCTGGTACTGGCACTTCGTCGATGTGGTGTGGTTGTTCCTGTTCATCACCGTCTATGTCTGGGGCGGGTGGGGTGCCGAATTCCATTGATGCCGGGTGTCGGGAGTGGCCGGGAGCATGAGCCCCGGCACCCCGCCACCCGCGCCTGAGCCCGGCCCCGCGCCGGCGTTCGAACCCACGCTGGTCCAGGCGGCGCGCCATGGCCTGTGCCCCCGCTGCGGCGCGCCATCGCTGTTTGCCGGCTGGATCGCCTTCGCCCCCCGCTGCCCGGCCTGCGGGCTCGATTTCTCCGCCTACAACGTGGGCGACGGGCCGGCCGCCTTCCTCACGCTCATCATCGGCACGCTCGTCGTCATCCTGGCGGTCTGGCTGGAACTCGCCGCTTCCCCGCCGCCCTGGGTCCATGTCCTGCTCTGGGTGCCGCTGTCGATCGCCGGCGTGATGGTCGGGTTGCGGTTGGCCAAGGCGGCGTTGCTGCGTTCGGAATACCACCAGCGGGCGGGGCAGGTCGGCACCCGCCGGCGCGATCCCGGCCAGGAGGGCGAGTGAGCGCCGCTGCGGCCCGGCGCCGCGCCCCCGTCCCCCGGCTGCCGCTGGTGCCGACGCTGCTGGTCGGCCTGGCCGTGGCCATCATGGTCTCGCTCGGCATCTGGCAGCTCGGCCGGTCGGAATGGAAAGCGGGACTCATCGTCCGCTATGCGGCCGCCCAGGCGATGTCCGCTGAGGTCGCCTGGCCGCGCCGGCCGGCCGAGATCGAGGCCGCGCTCTACCGCGCCTCGTCGCTCACCTGCGCCCGGGTGCTCGCCATCCGCGCCACCGCCGGCCGCTCGGCTGCCGGCGCTTCGGGCTGGGCGCACATCGCCCGCTGCATGGTGGATGCGGGTGGCGAGGCCGAGGTGGCGCTCGGCTGGTCGCGGGAACCGCGGATCCCCGGCTGGGCGGGCGGTCCGGTCACCGGCTTCGTCGCGCCGGCCGGCGAGGGCGCGCGCCTGGTCGCCGCGCCGCCGCAGGCGGGCCTCGCACCACTGGCGCCGCCCGATCCGCGCGACCTGCCCAACAACCACCTCGCCTATGCCGGCCAGTGGTTCTTTTTCGCCGTCACCGCGCTCGTCATCTACGTCCTGGCGCTGCGCCGCCGCGGGCGGGGCAAGTCCGCCTAACACGCGCCCATCAGCCGCGGCCGCGCACCGCCAGTGGCTCGAACCCGCTGATGTCCATCCGCCCTCTCCCTGGCCGAACTTCTGCCCCTGCGGGCAGTTTACCCGGCCGCGGGTCAGACGTACATGCCCTGGCGCAGGTTGATGCCGTGTTCCAGCCACGCCTTGAGCGCGCACAGCATCTGGCTCCAGCCCTGGCAATTGCCGTAGCTTGCCTGCAGCGCGCCGGGGGTGGGCCGCCAGCCCTCCTCGGCGATCTCCACCAGCGTGCGCCCGTCGTCGAGCGGGCTGAAGGTCAGGGTGACGGTGGTGCGATCGCCGGGCGCGGCGGCATCGGGCTGGCCGGCCGCGCTGGCCTCCAGGTTGGGCGCCTCCCCCTCGGCGGCGTCCCACTCGAGCACGATCCGCTCGCCCGGCACCACCTCCACCACCCTCACCGGGAAGGCGCCGGGAAAATCGTGGAAGTCCCACCTCACCGTGGCGCCGGTCTCCAGCCGCCCCTCGGCGCCGCCGGTGGTGAAATAGCACGACAGCTTCGCCGGGTCGGCCACCGCCTCGAACACTTCCGCCACCGGCCTGGCGATCCGCGCCGCCACCCTGAACCTGAGCTCCATCGCCGCCTCCTTGCCTTCGCAATCTTTTATGTGATAAAAACATAACATGTCAACCGATCCCGATCTCGATGCCGTCTTCAAGGCGCTCGCCAACCCCGTCCGCCGCGCGATCTGCGACCAGCTGCGCCTGCGCCCGCTCACCACCGGTCAGCTGTGCATGTGTTTCATCAACTTGGACCGCACCACCGTGATGCTGCACCTGCGGGTGCTCGAACAAGCGGGGCTGGTGGTGGCGGTGAGGAAGGGCCGCGAGCGGTTCAACCATCTCGACGCCATGCCCATCCAGGCCATCCACCAACGCTGGATCGGCCCGCACGCCGCCGCCGCCGCGGCCCGGCTCCACCGGCTCAAGGCGGAGCTGGAGGGCGACCCCGCCGCCGAGCCCGCAGCGGCGCCTGCCCGTTAGCTTGCCTGTTCCCGGCCGCGCGGCTACCCGCGCTCCGGCATGCTCTACGTCTCCACCCGCGGCAACGCCCCCGCGCTCGACTTCGAAGCCGTCACCCTCGCCGGTCTCGCCGTCGATGGGGGCCTCTACGTGCCGCAGGAATGGCCCAGCTTCAGCGAGGCCGAAATCGCCGATATGGCCGGCCTGCCCTATGCCCAGCTCGCCGCCCGGATCATGCTGGGCTTCGTTGGCCGGAGCGTCAGCCGCGAGGAGCTGCTCGACCTGTGCACCCGCGCCTACGGCCGGTTCGCCCATGCCGCGGTGGCGCCGCTGGTGCAGCTCGACCAGCAGCACTGGCTGCTCGAGCTGTTCCACGGCCCCACGCTCGCCTTCAAGGACGTGGCGCTGCAACTGCTCGGCCGGCTGTTCGAGCATTTCCTCGCGCGACGCGACGATCACCTGACCATCGTGGGCGCCACCAGCGGCGATACCGGCTCGGCCGCGATCGATGCGGTGGCGGGCCGGCGCGGGGTCGACATCTTCATGCTCCACCCCGAGGGCCGGGTGAGCGCGGTCCAGCGCCGGCAGATGACGACGGTGCTCAGCCCTAATGTCCACAACATCGCCATCGCCGGCAGCTTCGACGACGCCCAACGCCACGTGAAGCGCATGTTCACCGATCCGGCGCTGAGCGCCGCAGCGGGCGGCCGCTTCCACCTCTCGGCGGTGAACTCGATCAATTGGGCGCGGCTGATGGCGCAGGTGGTCTACTACTTCGCCGCGGCGCTGGCGCTCGGCGCCCCGCGCCGGCGGGTGGCCTTCGCCGTGCCCACCGGCAATTTCGGCGATGTCTACGCCGGCTACGTCGCGGCGCGGATGGGCCTGCCGATCGAGCGGCTGATCGTGGCGACCAACGTCAACGACATCCTCCACCGCGCGCTCACCGAGGGCGATTACTCCGCCCACGGCGTCACCCACACCGCCGCGCCGAGCATGGACATCCAGGTCAGCTCCAATTTCGAGCGGCTGCTGTTCGACCTGGCGGATCGCGACGGCGCCGCCATCGCCGAGCAGATGCGCGCCTTCGAGACCGGCGGGGCGATGCGGTTGACCGCGGCGCAGCTGAGCGGCGCGGGGGCGCTGTTCACCAGCGCGCGCGCCGATGCGGGCGAGATGTCGGCGGCGATGGCCTGGGCGTTCGACAGCTGCGGCCAGCTGGTCGACCCGCATACCGCCATCGGCCTGCACGCCGCCCGCGCGGCCGGGCTGCCCGCGCCGGTGCCGGTGGTCACGCTCGCCACCGCGCATCCGGGCAAGTTCCGCGACGCGGTGGAGCGCGCCACCGGCATGCGCCCGGCACTGCCGGTCCGGGTGGGCGACCTGTTCCGCCGCGAGGAGAAGCTCACCACGCTGCCCAACGACTATGCGGCGCTGTGCCGCTACGTCGCCGAGCACGCCGTCCCGGCGGGCTGAGCGCGGCGGCGATGGCGCAATTCGTGCGGTCGCCGCTGGTGATGGAAGGGGCGGCGTGGGGCGATTACGGCCTGGTCGACAGCGGCCACGGGCGCAAGCTGGAGCGCTACGGACCCCATCGCTTCATCCGCCCCGAACCGCAGGCCATGTGGGCACCGCGGTTGGCGGACTGGGCCGCGGATGGCGAATTCGTCCCCGGCTCGGACGAGGATGGCGGCGGGCGCTGGCGCTATGCCCTCCCGGTCCCGCCCGATGGCTGGCCGCTGGCCTGGCAGGGCCTCGCTTTCACCGCCCAGTGCACGCCCTTCCGCCACCTCGGCTTTTTTCCCGACATGATGCCGGTGTGGGAGTGGATGCGGGGCCGGCTCCAGGATCGTCTCGCCGGGCGGACCGATGCCGAAACGCTCAACCTGTTCGGCTACACCGGGGTGGGCACCCTGGCGCTGAGCGCATACGGCCCGGTCGCCCATGTCGACGCCTCGAAGAAATCGGTGGCCCAGGCGCGCGAGAACGCCGCCCTGGCGGGGTTCGCCGACCGGCCGATCCGCTGGCTGGTCGACGATGCCGCCAAGTTCGCCGCCCGCGAGGTCCGCCGCCGCCGGCGCTACGACGGCATCATCCTCGATCCGCCCAAGTTCGGCCGCGGCCCGACCGGCGAGACCTGGCGGCTGGAGGATAACCTCGCCCCGCTGCTCGCCGATTGCCGCCGGCTGCTCGATGCCGACAGCGCCTTCCTGTTCCTCACCCTCTACGCGGTGCGGATGAGCTCGCTCGCCATCGGCGGCCTCCTGGCCGAGCTGTTCGCCGACCTGCCCGGCAAGGTGGAGCATGGCGAGCTAGCCCTGCGCGAAGAAGGAGAGGGCCCCCGCCTGCTGCCCACCGCCATCTTCGCCCGCTGGTCGGCGCGCTAGCGAGCGGTTGCCAGCGACCCCGCGCGCTGCCATCTGCGCCCCGCATGGCCGACAGCCTGATCCTCGAGCTCGCCGATTTCGAGCACCCGGTCCACACCGGGATCTATTCCGAGGAGACCGGCCGCCCGCAACCGCTGCGTTTTTCCGTCGAGGTGTGGCTCAAGGCGCCCGACCGCTTCGAGCCCGACACCCCGCTCGAAGCGAGCAAGAACTACATGGACCTGAAGTTCGCCTGCTCGGATGCGCTGGGCGCCGACCGGCATTTCAAGCTGATCGAGGCGGTGGCCGACCATGTCTGCGAAACGCTGTTCCTGCAGGATACGCGGGTGCAGCAGGTGCGCGTGCAGATCGTCAAGCTGGCGCTGAGCGAAGCGGGTGAACGGATCGGCATCACGCTCACCCGCGAGCGGCGGTGATGTTGGGATCGGGCTGGGTGGCTGCAACGGGCCTGCCGAACGCTCCGCTCGATGCCGCGGCGGCCTTCCATGTCGAAATCGTGCCTGAGATCCGCGCGGCGATCGCTCGAACCACCGATCTGGTGGTGTGCTTCGATCCGGTCGAACCCAGCCACCGGGCCTGGCGGCTTGCGGCAATTCAGGAGCTGGCGCGCGAGGCGGCGCCATCCTGCCGCGTCAATGGCCTGGTCATCCAGGAAGCGAACCCGGGCGGTAATGCCGAGGCCATGCAATTTCTTCACAGCGCCCCCGGCGTGACCGGCCAAGTGCTGGAGGTGGATGGCAATTCACCGCCAAGCGGCTACATGCAGGGGCAATGAGCTGCGCTGAACCCCTGATCGACGCCTTTCACCGCCGCATCACCTATCTGCGCCAGTCGGTCACCGATCGCTGCGACCTGCGCTGTTCCTATTGTATGCCCGAGCGCATGACCTTCCTGCCCAAGCAGGACCTGCTCAGCTTGGAGGAACTGCACAAGCTCGCCCTCGCCTTCATCGCGCGCGGCATCACCAAGATTCGCCTGACCGGCGGCGAGCCGCTGGTCCGCCGCGACGTGATCGAGCTGGTCCGGGCGCTCGGCCGCAAGCTGGGTGACGGGCTGGAGGAGCTCACCCTGACCACCAACGGCACCCGCCTGGCCGAATTCGCGCCAGCCCTCGCGGCGGCCGGCGTCGCGCGCGTCAACGTCTCGCTCGATACGCTGGACCCCGGGCTGTTCCAGCAGCTTTCGCGCCGCGACAAGCTGGCCGACGTGCTCGCCGGCATCGCCGCCGTGCGGGCGGCCGGGCTGCGCGTCAAGCTCAACACCGTGGCCTTGAAGGGCCTCAACGAGGCGGAAATCCCTGCGCTGGTTGCATGGGCGCATGGCGAAGGCCACGACCTGACGCTCATCGAGGTCATGCCGCTCGGCGAGGTGGATGGCGCGCGGGTCGATCATTACCTGCCGCTCCCCGCCGTGCGCCATCGGCTGGAACAACGCTTCACCCTGGAGGACATCGCCGACACCACCGGCGGCCCGGCGCGCTACGTGCGCGTGTCGAGGCCCTGGCGGCGGCCGGCTTCTACGTCGACCTGGAACGCGCGCGGGACGCCCTGCGCGAGCAGACGCAGTTCAATGCGATCGAGACGCGGTACGCCTGCAAGATTGATTTGATTGTCCGTCGGGATCGGCCGTTCAGCCAGGCAGAGTTCGCGCGACGGATCACCGTCGACCTCTCGTTCGCGAAGGGTGTCTCGATCGTGACGCCCGAAGACGCCATCCTCTCGAAGCTGGAGTGGGCGCGGCGCTCCGGCGAGTCGGAGCAGCAAATCGCCGACGCCGCCGGCGTCCTGGATCTCAATCCGTCGATCGACCGCGGGTACATCGAACGCTGGGCCGGAGAGCTCGGCGTCAGCGACCTCTGGCGCCGGATAGGCGGGCAATCATAGTGCGGTTCGCGAACCGCCCGGGCAGCTTCTTCCGCCTAAAGGCGGAAGTTACAGATCTTCGTGGGGGACTCCGTAGCTTCCGCCTTTAAGCGGAAGACTCGATCGCCAGCGCGACGCCGTTGCCGCCGCCCAGGCACAGTGCGGCGATGCCGCGCTTCTTGCCCGTTCGCCTCAGCGCGTAAATCAGCGTCGTCAGCACGCGCGCGCCGCTCGCGCCGATCGGATGGCCGAGCGCCACCGCACCGCCCTGGACGTTCACTTTTGCGGGATCGATGCCGAGCTCGCGCAGGATGGCGACCATCTGCACCGAGAAGGCCTCGTTGATCTCGAAGAGATCGACGTCCTCGAGGTCCCAGCCAACCTTGTGGGCGACCTTGCGCACCGCTTCCACCGGCGTCATCAGGACGAGTTTCGGCGCCAGCCCGCTGG
>JANNOJ010000074.1:0-52444 GCA_031399025.1 Erythrobacteraceae bacterium
GTTGCTCCAGATCGACATAGGAAAACAGCTTGCCCGATCGTTCGTCCGTCCCGCGCATCCATCGACCTCGTTCATCGCGTCTTGCCACGATGAATCACCTCACGGCGCGATAGCCAAGCCCTTTTTCATCAGCCTGTTAGAACCGCCCGGTAAGGGTCATCGTCGCCCGCCGCTCGTCTCCCTTGTAGAGGAAATGGCCGCTCTGGTAGCCGGCGAGATAGAAATCCTCGTTGCCGATGTTGCTCACGTTGACCCGCGCCTGCAATTCGGCGTTGATGCGGTAGATGGCGAAGGCATCGAAGGTCCAGTAATCGGGCACGCGGTAAGTATACACCTCCAGCAGCGAATCGTAGCTGGCGGCGGTGTCGGGCTGGCCGGCGAACATTTCGCCCTTGTAGGTGGCGCTGGCGCCGAGGGCGAAGCCGGGCGTCGCCTGGTAGCGAAGCTGGGCGTAGAACTGCTGTTCCGAGAAGTTGCTGAGGGCCAGGCCAATGCGCGCGGGGGTGTTCGATTCCAGGATCTCGGAATCCATGATCGTGCCCGTCACTTGCGCGGTCAGCTGGTCGGTGAGGTTGCCCACGACGCCCAGCTCCACGCCGCGCACCCGGTTCTCGCCCGTATTGAGGGCGCCGATGGGCGTGTAGCCGGCCCCGCCCGTGTCGCCCGGATTGGGTCCGCTGGACGTGCCCCCGGCGCTTTCGAACACGTCGCTCTTGGTGAGCTGGAACAGCGCCGCGGTGACCAGGAAGCGGTCGTCGAACAGATCCCATTTGGTGCCCAGCTCGAAGCTGGTGGTGCTCTCGGGCAGGCCATCGGCGATGCTCACGTCGGTGCCCACGCACACCCCGCCATAGCCGCAGCTGGCGCCCAGATCGGATTCGCCGCCGTTGATGTCCTTGGCGCTGCCCCAGCTCAGATAGACGATGCCCTCTTGGTGCGGCTTTACGGTGATGCCGGCATGGCCGTTCCACAGCGTGTCGCTGTAGGCGTAGAGCGTCGGGTTGGTCAGCCCCACGAGGTTGCGGTAATCGAACGAATCAACCCGGATGCCGGCGTTGAGAGTGAGCCATTCGTTCACGTCCACCGTGTCCATCAAATAGAGCGACCAGGTCTCCACGCTCCAGTCGCTGTCGATGCCCGCGCGGGAGAAATCGCGCTGGGTCAGTTGGTGAATCTCGTCCTCGTCGAACAGCACGTTGCGCTGGGCATCGGTGATGCAATAGCTGTTGGGCGTGGTCGCGGTGCCGGTGGTACAGTTGGGGGTGCCGTTGAAGGCCACGTTGAAGACCCCGTTCCTCACGTTGTAGTCGGAATATTCCGCGCCCAGGATCAGCTGGTGGAACAGGTCGCCGGTGTAGACCTTGCCCAGCGCGTTGAACTGGTTCACGAAATAGTCGACCTCCTGGTAGCCTTGGTGGGTGCTCAGGGTCAGCGGCGCGAAGGTCGCAGTGGCCGGATCGTAGGCTCCACCGCGCAGGCCGGTCAGGCCGTAGGCGTTGCTGGTCTCGCCATAGCGGGTCGAGTTCATCAGCGTGAGGTCGGGCGCCGTCTCCCAGCTTACGCGGGCGGTGATCGCATCGACATCGGATTGGAGGAAATCCTCCTCTTGCGCATAGTTGGGCACCTCGTCCCAGGGATCGTACACGGTGACATCGTCCGGGCCGGTGCCGGTCGGGCGGGGGAGGTAGCTGCCAAGGTCGGGCATGTCGTCGGCGGTGAGGTGGTAGTAATCGAGCAGGATGCGCACGTTATCGGCGGGGGTGAACAGCGCCGATATGGCCGCGCCCCAGCGTTCGCGGTCGGAGAAGTTGCGGTTCGGCACCTCCTCGTAGGTGTAGAGCAGGTTGGCGCGCACGGCGGCGGCGTCGCTGAGGCGGAAATTGGCGTCGAGCGTGCCGCGCAAGTAATCGTCGGTCCCGATCCCCAGGTCCACCTTGGTGAAATCGTAATCGGTGCTCGCCTGCTTGGTGATCGAGTTGATCGCACCGCCGGTGGAGCCGCGGCCGGCAAAGGTGGAGCTGGGCCCCTTGGTGATCTCGATCTGCTCCACCGCGAAGCTTTCGCGCGTGGTCATGCCGGGATCGCGCAGGCCGTCGACGAACACGTCGGAGCGCGCCTCGTGGCCGCGGATGATGTAGCGATCGCCGAAGGCGTTGCCGTTCTCGCCGGTGCCCACGGTGATGCCGGGCTGGTTGTCGAGAATGTCGCGCAGGTCGCTCTCGCCCGATTCCTCGATCGCCTGCTCGGTCAGCACGCTGATGGTGGCGGGGGTCTCGGCCAGCGGCTTGACCCGGCGCGGATCGCCCGAGCGCTGCGCCTTGTAGGGCGCGCCGGGCTGGCTGTAGGGATTGGAATCGGCGGTGAAGTCCTCGATCTGCAGCGTCTCGAGCTGGACTTCGCCGGCCTCCTCGTCCTGCGGTTCCTCCGCCGGCTGGGCGTGCAGCGGCCCGGCGATCATGGCGGCCGACAGGGTGGCCGCCAGCGCGGCGGGGCGGCGCAGGCTCCGCGGGCGCGAGATTGCGCTGGTAATGCGTGTCATGTGCAATAGACCCTCGTGGTTCTGGTCGATGATGGAGTGTCCGGCCGCTACTTGCGGCTCAGCGAATATTCGATGGGTAGGGAGATGACGACGCTGTCGCGTCCCATGGCCCGCGGCATGGCGGGCAGCGGCGCGACCCGGCGCAGAAGTTCGAGCGTGGCCCGGTCGAGCAGGTCGTGGCCACTGCTGCGTGCGATCGACACGTCGCTCACCCGGCCGCGGCGATCGACGGCGAAGCGGACCACCGGCGTGCCCTGCTGCGCGGCCTGCTTGGCTTCGCGCGGATAGCGCTTGCTGCGCTCCAGATGGGCGCTGATGAGCGAGTACCAGTCGGCCTCGGCGGCCTGCGCCGCGGCATTGGTGCCCGGTCCTCCTCCCGCCGGGCTGGTGCCCGCCGCCGGCGCGACCGGCGCCGGGCGCGTGGCGCCCGCGGGAGCCGCGGCCTGCGCAACGACTGCGCCTGACAGCGGCGCCGGTGGTGCAGGCTGCCGGCTAACCGGGGGGGGCGTGGGCAGGGCTATGCGCTCGCGTGGCACAGGCGCGTCCACCGGGGGCGCGACGAGCCGCGGGACGAGCATCGCCGGCAGCGGGGGGTTCGGCTCGACCGGGCCGACCGGAGCGGCAATCGGGGCCGCCGCCGGCGCGGCTGCAGCTGGCAGTTCGACCACCATGACCGGCTCGGGAAGCGGCGCCGCCGCCTCGCCCCGGCTGACGAGCACCACGGAGATCGCCGCCACATGCGCCGCCGCGGCGACGGCGATGGCAAGGAGCCAGGGCGTCTCGGCACCGGTCGACAGCGCCGGGAGCAGCGCGCGCATCAGGCTGCCGTGCCTTCGGCACCAACCAGCGCGACCTTGAGGAAGCCTGCTCGGCGCAACGAATTCATCGCCTGCATGAGCTCGTCGTAGGGCACCGTTTTGTCGGCGCGCAGAAAGATGCGCTGCTCGCGATCGCTGCCGGCAATGCCGCTCACCGCCTCGCCCAGGCCCGCCACCGCCACTTCGCGGTCGTTCACCGTCAGCCGGCCGGTCGCCTCCAGGGTGACGAAGACCGGCGCTTCAGGCGCCTGGGAGGGCGGGGCGTCCGCCACCGGCAGGTCGACCTTGACGTCCACCGTGGCGAGCGGAGCGGCGACCATGAAGATGATCAAGAGCACCAGCATCACGTCGATGAACGGGGTGACGTTGATCTCGTGGTTGAGCGGCAGTTCGCCGTCATCGGCGGGCCCGAGGCGAACGGCCATCCTCAAGCTGCCTTGCGGATGTCGACGACGCCGCGCGACAGATCGCGCGAGACCAGGTTCAGGATCGCCGCCGCGCGGTCGCCGGCGGCGGCGCGCTGTTCGGCTACGGAGCGCGCGAAATGGTTGTAGATCACCACCGCCGGGATCGCCACGACCAGCCCGACGCCGGTCGCCAGCAGCGCCTCGGCGATGCCCGGCGCCACGACGGCGAGGTTGGTGGTCTGGTTCTCGGCGATGCCGACGAAGGCGTTCATGATGCCCCAGACGGTGCCGAACAGGCCCACGAAGGGCGCGGTCGCGCCGATCGTGCCGAGCACGTGGACGCCGCGGCTCAGCGCGCGCGCCTGCGCGGCCTCGAGCCGGGCGAAGCGGGTGGCGATCCGCTCGCGGATGCCGTCGGGATCGTGCAGCGCGTCGGCCGAGAGCTCGAGCTCGAGCGCGGCCGCATCGAGCAGATCGGCAGCCTCGGGCACGCGCTCACGTGCCTCGTGCAAGCTCCTGGTGCTGACGATCGCCCGGTTCATCCGCGCCTGGCGCTCGGCCACGCGGCGCAGGGCGATGGTCTTGCCGACGAACAGGGTCCAGGTGACGACCGAGGCGAGGATGAGGCCCAGGATGACCAGCTTCACCACCCAGTCGGCACCAGCGAACATCGCCCCCACCGAGAGATCTGCCGGGATGGGGGCTGGACCGACGGGCGCGGCGAAAGCTGGGTGAGCGGCGACCCAGGCCAGCGCCGCTGCCGTTCCGGCGAGCAGCCGGCGGAGCGCGGGGTGAAACATGTACCGGAGACTGCCGCTCGATCGATCCATGACACCGCGCCTACGGCTGCTGCGAATGAGTTGCAATAGGAAAAACTTCAGGATGCTGAAGCTCGCCAGGAACAGCCCGGCAAAATCGGCGCGCGGATTTCGCGCCGGCGGCTGACGCGAAAGCGCAACCGGCGGGCCGGATGGGACGGGCGCAGGCGCGCGCCCGGGCTCACCGAGCCGCAGCGTTCGTCGAACCCAGCCGGATCAGCGCATGGAGCGGCAACGCCGCCAGCAGCAGCGCCGCGCCCCAGGCCACCGCCTCGCCGCCGGCGCCGTAGATGGTCCAGGCCGAGTAGAGCGTCGCCAGCCCGGCGATCCACGGCAGCCAGGCGCCCGCGCGCCAGCCCCGCCCCAAGCGCAGCCGCAGCGCGGCCAGCATGCACACCAGGTACATGAACAGCGAGCAGCAGGTGGAGATCAGCAGCAGGAAGGTGAAGGCCTCGGCCGCGGTGCTCTGGTAGTTGAGCAGCATCACCCCGATCATCAGCCCGCTCGAGACGACCAGGGCCCGCGCCGGGGTCCCCCGGGAGTCGAGCTTGCCGAACCACGGCGGGAAATTGCCCGAACGCGCCATCGCACTGGGCAGCTCGCCGGTGACCAGGATCCAGCCGTTGGCCGCGCCAAAGCAGCTCACGGCCGCGAACCCGGCGACCAGCAAAGCGGGGCCGGGCGCCCAGAAGCGGGTGATGAAATCGGCGAAGGGCGCGCCCGATGCCGCCAGCACCGCCGGGTCCATCAGCAGAATGATGGCCGAGCAGGTGAACAGGTAGAGCAGCCCGGTCAGGCCGGTGCCGACCATGGTGGCAAAGGGGATGGTGCGCTCCGGATCGACGATCCGCCCGGCCGGGACGGTGGCCGATTCCAGCCCCAGCAGCGCCCACAGGGTGAGCGTGGCGGCCGCGGTGATCGCCGAGGCCGAGAAGCCCTCGCCGGCGAGCGGCCGCACGCTGGCCTCACCCGTACCCAGCGCCCCGGCGGCGAGCCCGATCACCAGCAGCAGCGGCACGACCTTGATCGCCGTGGTCGCCAGCTGGAAGTGCCCGGCCGACCGCGCGCCGCCAAGGTTGATCGCGGTCAGGGCCACGATCACCGCGCTCGAGAACATGGCCTCGCCGCCGGTGATGGCCGCCAGCCCGGGCAGGAACACACCAAGATAGCTGGTGCCCGCGACCACTACCGCAGCGACGCCGATCCAGTTGGAGATCCAGTAGCTCCACGTCACCATGAAGGCGGGCAGCGGCCCGAAGGCGGCGCGGGCGTAGCCATAGGGTCCGCCATCGACCGGCATGCGCCCGGCCAGCCAGGCGAAGGTCGCCGCCAGGCACAGGCCGCCGGTGATGGTGAGCGCCCAGCCGAGCACCGAATTCCACCCGAGCAGCGCCAGCGAGGTGGGCAGCAGGAACACCCCCGAGCCGATCATGTTGCCCATGACCAGCGAGACCGCCATCCACCGGCCGAGCTTGCGCGGTTCTGCGGTCATGGCCCCGGTTGCGGCGGTGTCCGCCCGCTCGATTGGCTAGAAGTTGTAGCCAACCCGCAAGCCGAAGGTGCGCGGCTGGTTGGGCACCTGGTAGACGATGCCTGGCGTGTCGGGATCGTCGGTCGCGCAGGTCGCGGCGGCGCATTGGGCGAACAGATTGCTCTCGCCGCGCGAATCGAACAGATTGGTGATGTAGAGTTCGGCCCGCCAGCCGGCATTCTCGTTCGTCGCCCCCGCGGCGATGTCGACGATGGCATAATCGTCGATCGTGCCGATCAGCCGGCTGTCGTCGTCGCGCAGATTGGAGCGGATGTCGGTCTGGTAGACGCCGGCGAACTGGAAATGGGCCAGCAGGTCGGGCGATACTGGCGCCTCGTAGCGGGCAGTGAGGTTGCCCTTGAACTCGGGCGAGGCGGGCAGTCGGGTGCCGGCGGCGGCTTGCGGATCGGCGCAATCGGTCACCGGGTCGCCTTCGTCATCGGTGAAGCCGCAGAAATTCTCGGTCAGCTCGGTATCGAGGTAGGTCATGCCGGCGGCGATGGTGAGGCCGTCGGTGGGTTGCAGCACCACGTCCGTCTCCACGCCGCGGATGCGCGCCTGGGCCGCGTTGAGAATCTCGGTCAGCCCGTTCTGCGCCAGGATGGCGAACTGGAGATTGTCCCAGTCCAGCTGGAACACCGCGCCGTTCCAGCGCACCAGGCCGTCGGCGAAGCTGGTCTTCCACCCCGCCTCGTAATTGGTGAGGAAGTCGGCCTGATAGCCGAACAATCCGCCGCGCCGGTTGGTGCCGCCCGGGCGAAACCCGCGCGACCAGGTTGCATAGACCATGTGGTCGGGAGTGATCTCGTACTGGACGTTGAGGCGGTGGATGAACCCGTCTTCCTCCGAGCGGCGGGGGTCGGCCGTGCCATCCCCGTTGTCGATGCCCAGGTTGGTGCAGGGCGCGCCGGACGTGGTGGCCGGCGCGAAGCAGGCGGCCACGCCGGTCGAGCCGCTATAGCCTTCCGCGTAGCCGAAGAAGCCGATCAGCGTGTTGTCGTACTTGAAGTAGCGCAGGCCGCCGGTCAGCGTGAGCGCGTCGGTGACCTCGAGCGAGACTTCGCCGAACAGCGCGTAATCGCGGTCCACCCGGAACTGCTTGGTCAGCCAGATGGTGTCCTCCCACCCGGGGACCGAGATGAAATCGGCGATGTTGTCGACGATGTAGCGCTGCTGGATGTCGTGCGTCTGGCGCTGGTAGAAGCCGCCGAACTGCAGGCCGATCCGGTCGCCCAGCGGCACGAACAGGCGCAGCTCCTGGCTGTGCTTGGTGAAGCGGTCGCGGCTGGCGAAATACTGCGAGGGATTGACCGTGGGGCAGGTGAAATCCTGCGCCGGGCAATCGGTGACGAAATAGGCGCCGTAGCCGGCCAGCGCGTCGTAGAAATAGGCGTAGTCCGAATAATCGGCGAGGCCGTCGATGCCGCGCTCCAGGTAGGCGCCCGAGTACACCAGGTCGAAATTGCCGATCCGCCCCTCGATGGTGAGCGCGGCCTGGACCCATTCGTCGTCGGCGAAATTGTCGCGGAAGGTCTGCACTTGCAGGTCGCCGATCTGCGGCTCGAAGGCGAAGCTGCCGTCGGTCAGCATCCGCTGCGCCATCACCTGCGGGGTGACGGTCCAGTTCTCGTCCAGCTCGATGCCCAGCGCCAGGCGCGCGCCGTAAGTCTCGACGTCGTTGAAATCGTCCTCCACCAGCGCCTGGTTGTCGTCCACCGCGCCCGAGGTGGGGAAGGTGCGCACGCCGCGCACGTTGTCGATGTAGCCGCCGTCGCGCACGTACCAGCCCACCAGGCGCGCGGCGATGTCCTCGGTCAGCGGCTGGTTGACGAAGGCCTCGAACGAGCCGCCCAGCTCGCCGCCATCGACCTGGTTCAGCTCGGCGTCGGCGCCGAAATCGAACGCGCCGGCGTCGGGCTTGTTGGTGATGATGCGGATGGTGCCCGCCTGGCTGGAGGCGCCGAACAGCGTGCCCTGCGGCCCCGCCAGCGCCTCCACCCGGGCGATGTCGTAGAGATGGACGTTGAGGTTTCCCTGCGCGGTGGTGATCGGCTGTTCGTCGAGGTAGGTGCCCACGCTCGGCAGCGGGCCCGAGTGATTGCCGTCGCCGCCGCTGGCGACGCCGCGCATGTAGACCAGCTGGTTGAACGGGCCGCCGATGTTCTGCGTCGAGACCGACGGCAGGAACTTCACGTAATCCTCGAACCGGTCCACCTGCAGGTTCTCGAGCTGCGCGTTGCCCAGCACGGTGACGCTGATGGGCACGTCCTGCAGGTCCTCCACGCGCCGCTGCGAGGTGACGAGGATCACGCCCTCGGCGAATGCATCCGCAGCGGCGGCGGCCTGGTCGGCACCGGCCGCGTCCTGCGCCAGCGCCTGTCCGGCGAGGGAGGTGGAGCACAGCAGCGCACCGGTGAGCACCCGCAGCGCCCGATGACAAGGAGGCCTCAATCCAGCGACAATCATCTCAAACCCTCATGACGTGGGCAAGCCATGGCGCGAAAACGGGCGTTGGGCCTCGTTTCTCCGCTCCCTTGCGCCAAGTGATCCTTCGGCAATCCCCTGCGAACCTTGCGCCACCGGACGCGGAAATCCTTGGGTTCCCGCCAGTTGGACGGTCGTAAAGGAACGGCAATTCACCACGCTGTCAAGCGCCGCCCGACGAACGGGCCAAGGCGCTCGAACATCGCGTGCCGGCTATGGCAAATGCACCACAGCCCCAGCTCAGGTCGGGTGGGGATAATCGGTGAGCGTCGGGCCGAGCGCCGCTACCAGCGGGCCGAGCCAAGGGGCGAAGTGGCGCCACTGGTCGAGCCCCTGGGTGAAGATCGGCTCGCGCACCTGTTCCGAGCTGGCGGTGCGCACCGCGCGATCGCTGCGGTGGTAGGCGAGGCACGCCGCTTCGAACGGCAGGCCCAGCCAGGCCAGCAGCGCGCGCACCTCGCCGGCCAGGTCGGCGATCACCGCCTCGTAATGCACCCGCCGCACCGCGCCGGGCTGCACCAGGTCGAAATGCGCCATCAGCTCGGTGTAGGCGCGGTAGTAGCGGCCCAGCTCGGCCAGATCGTAAGTGAAGGCCTGGCCGCGGGCGAAATGCTGCTTGTAGTTGGAAAAGCAGCAGGCCAGCGGATGGCGGCGCGCATCGATGATCCGGGCATTGGGCAGGATCAGGCGGATGAGCCCCACATGGAGGAAATTGTTGGGCATCTTGTCGAGAAAGAAGGGAGCGTCGGTCTTGCGCTGCACCCGGGTGCGCGCGAGGTATTCCTCGCCCAGCGCAGTCAGCTCGGCGGCGGTAAGTTCGGCCAGCCCCTCGGGGTAGGCGTGGTCCTGCGAGCGCAGCTTGCGTCCGCCGATGCGCCCGGCAAGCTGGGCGATATCGGGCAGCTCCATCGTGCCCTCCACCTGGCTGTGGCTGGCGAGGATCTGTTCGAGCAGCGTGGACCCCGCGCGCGGCATACCCACGATGAAGATCGGGTCGGGTCTCGCGCAGCCGCCGGCGGCGCGTTCGGCGAAGAAGGCGGGCGTGAACAGCGCGCGCGCGCGGGCGAGGTGATCCTCGATCTCGGCGGGGTCGTAGCGCACCATCGCCCGGCGCTGGCGGTTGCCGGCAGCGTAATGCGCGAAGGCGCCGGCGTAATCGCCCGCATCCTCCGCTGCCTTGCCCAGGGCGAACTCCAGGTGAAAGCGGTCCTCGGCCTCGGCGGCGCTCGCAAGCGCCGCGCGCATGGCCGCGCGATCCGCCTCGTCGAAGGCCACCCGCTTGAGATTGGCCAGGCTCCACCACGCTTCGCCCAGCTCGGGCTGCAGGGCGATGGAGCGGCGGTACGCGGCAACGCTATCCGCCTGGCGGCCCACGGTCTTGAGCGTGTGGCCGTAGCTCATCCACACCTTGGGCTGGTCGGGCACGCGCGCCAATACCTCCTCGTACAGCCCGATGGCATCCTCGAACTCGCCGATCCGCCCCAAAGCCGCGGCCTTGAGGTTGGCAAGGCCCGCATTGTGCGGGTCGTCCGCCAGCAGCTGGTCGAGCTGGGCGATCGCCTCGGCGGCGCGGTTCTGCCGGTGCAGCACCAGCGCGTAATTGTGCCGCGCCGGCCGGAACCCGGGGGCGAGCTCGAGCGCGCGCGACAGCAGCTTCTCGGCATCGCCGTAGCGGCCCAGACGCGAGGCGAGCTCGGCCAGCATGCGGATCGCGGCCACGTCGGTCGGCGCGCGCTTGAGCCGGGCGCGCAAGGAACGCTCGGCGGTCGCGAGTTCGCCCGCGACCAGCGCGTCGGCCGCGCGCAGCAGTTCCGGGTCGGTCGTGGAGGCGCGGATCGCCTGGGCATAGGCGGCATCGGCGGCGGCGCTGTGGCCGCGCGCGAACAGCTGGTCGCCGAGCGCGCGCCACGCGCCGGCAAGCTGCGGGTTGCGCGCCACCGCCGCTTCGAGCGCGGCGATCGCCTGGTCCGGCTCGCCCAGCGAGGCGAGTGCAAGGCCCAGTTCCTGGTGCACGTCCGCGCGAGCGTCCGGGCGGGAGGCGAGGGGCAGCAGGAGGTCGCGCGCGCGGGCCGGATTGCCCTGCCGACGCGTGGCGGCGGCGAGCAACAGCACGGCGTCGGCATCGCCGGGCGTGTGCGCCAGGATTGCCCGGGCGCGACGCTCGGCCCCGGCCGGGTCGGGCCGCAGCAGCTTGCCGATCTCGCGCAGTTCCGCCTGCAGGTCGCTTTGCGCCGTGGTGCTCATTGGGCGGTGTGTTGCCACGCTAGCGGGTCGACGCCAAGCCAGGGGCCTTGGAAGACGCGCTCGGTCGGCGGCCTGGCTGCTCAGGGCTGACGGGCAAACCGGAGGATTCTTGCGACCTGGCCGCTTCCCCTAAACCCGCTCCAGCTCCGCCTCGAGCCGGGCCCGCGAAGGCCGCTCGGGCTCACGGGCGAGGGGGATGGTCGCGCGCATCCGCTCGGCAAAGGCGCGCAGGCATACCTCGCCCCGCCCCAGCGGCCCCACGGTGAAGCGCTGCGTGCCCATGCCATCCTGCACCCGCTCGATCAGCCCCTGGTCCTCGGCGTTGACGTCGCGGTTGAGCCGCTGGTTGAGGTAGCGCGCGGCGCGCATCTCGCGCCGATCGTCGGGCAGGGCATAGGCGCCGTCGCGCAGGATGCAGGTGGTGGCGTCCACGGGCAAGAATTGCATGAAGTCGATCTGGTCGGGATAGACGTCGAACATCAGCGCGGGGAACAGGCGGAAGTAGGTCCACATCCGCCGGCGCTCGGGCGGCAGGTGGAGGGCATCGGGCAGCAGCTGGCGATAGGCCTGCACCGAGGGCCCGGCCGAATTGACCGCGGCGACCTCGGCGAAGATCTTGTCGACCCCGCGGTCCACCTCCAGCCGGTAGGTGCCCCGCACCAGGCTGTCGAGGCCGGGATGGGCCACGCGGATATGCAGCGCATCGACGTAATTGTCGCAGGCGTTCTTCCAATTGACCTCGCGCACGCGGCTGCGGATGGGGCCGATCGGGCGCATCTCGGCAAAGCGATAGACGCCCATCTCCTCGCTGATCGGGTGCAGATATTCCGCCAGCGACGGCCCGCCGCCCGCGAAGCGGATGTAGACGAAGCCGCCGCTCTCCGCGTGCTCGATGGGGTAGAGGCCGAACTCCTCCTTGGCGAAATCCTCGTACTGCTCGATGAAGGGCACGCCGGTCAGCCGGCCGTCGAGGCCGAAGCTCCAGGCATGGTAGGGACAGGTGATCCGCCCGCCGCAATTGCCCTGGCTCCCGTCGAGCAGCCGCGCGGCGCGGTGGCGGCAGACGTTGTGGAAGGCGCGCACCGCGCCGTCGCGGCCGCGCACCACGATCGCCCGCTCGCCCAGCATGGCAAAGGCGCGCCAGTCGCCGGCGTTCGGGATGTCCGAGACATGGCAGACCAGGTGCCAGGCGGGCATGAAGATGCGCCGCCGCTCCAGCTCGAGGAAGGCGGGCTCGTGGTAGGTCCAGGCCGGCAGGCTCCAGCCGGACA
Source organism: Erythrobacteraceae bacterium (assembly GCA_031399025.1). Lineage (GTDB taxonomy): Bacteria > Pseudomonadota > Alphaproteobacteria > Sphingomonadales > Sphingomonadaceae > CBDBZL01. The sequence goes on from JANNOJ010000074.1 coordinate 12,113, forward strand.
GGTCTGGCGAGTTTGCTCGGCCGGGGGTGCTCATCACGTTCATCGCCGGTCTCCTCTCACGCCGCCGCCCGCTTGCGCGCCGGCACCCGTCCACCGCGCATGTCGCGCAGCATCTCGCGCGCCGCGTTGTGCCCGGGGATGCCCGTCACTCCGCCGCCCGGATGCGTGCCCGACCCGCACATGTAGAGCCCGTCCACCGGACTGCGGTAATCGGCATAGCCCAGCATCGGGCGCGCGCTGAACAGCTGGTCGAGCCGCAGCGCGCCGTGGAAGATGTCCCCGCCGACAAGGCCCAGCCGGGTCTCCAGGTCCAGCGGCGTCAGCACCATGCGCCCCAGGATCGCGTCGCGGAAATTGGGCGCGTAGCGGGTAATCGTGTCGATCACCGTCTCGGCCGCCGCCTCGCGCTCGTCCTCCCAGGACCGTCCATCCGGCAGCTCGGGCGCGAAATGCTGGCAGAACAGGCTCGCCACATGCTGGCCGGGCGGGGCCAGGCTCGGGTCGATGATCGAGGGGATATGCATCTCGACCGCCGGCGCCCGCGCCCAGCCATGCGCCCGCGCATCGTCATACGCCCGCTCGAGATAGGCGGGGGAGGGGGCGATGAGGATGCTGGCGGAATGATGCAAGCCGGGCGCGCCGCCGGTGGGCTTGCAGGTGAACTCGGGCAATTCGCTCAGCGCCACGTTCATCCGCAGCGTCCCGCTGGCGCATTTCCATTCGCGCATCCGCCGGGCAAAAGCGGGCGGCACCGCGGCCTCGGGCAGCAGTTTGCCGAACAGCAGCCTGGGGTTGAGGTTGGACGCCACCGCGCGGGCCGTGACGATCTCGCCGCTCTCCAGCCGCACGCCCACCGCGCGCCTGCCGTCGGTCAGCACCTGCGCCACCGGGGCTCGGGTGCGGATCACCACCCCCCGCTCCACGCCGGCGGCCGCCATCGCCTGGGTGATCGCGCCCATGCCGCCCATCGCATGGCCCCAGGCGCCTTCCTCCCCGTTCACCTCGCCGAAGACGTGGTGCAGCAGCACATAGGCCGAGCCCGGCGTATAGGGGCTGGCGTAGTTCCCGGTCAGCGCGTCGAAGGCGAGGATGCCCTTCAGCACATCGGTTTCGAACCAGCCGTCGAGGATCTCGCCCGCGCTCTTGCCGAACAGGTCGATAAGGTCGCGCTGCGCCTCCAGCCCCGCCTTGCGCAGGGCGTTTCCCAGGCCCGCCGCGCCGAGCAGTTCGCCAAGGCCCCCGCCGGCATTGGGCGGGGTCTTGTGCAGCGTGGCGCGCAGTACCCCGACCAGCGCATCGAGCCGGCGGTTGTATTCGGGCCAGGCGGCGGCGTCCCTGGCCGAGAAGCGGGCGATCTCGGCCAGCTTCTCCTCGGGCGAGCGGCCCATGAGGAAATAGTCCTCGTCCCCCATCGGCACGAAGTACCCGGCCGGGCGGATGCGCACCTCCAGGCCGTGGCGGGCGAGCTCCAGGTCGGCGATCACCTTGGGGCTGAGCAAACTGACCGAATAGCTGGCGGTGGAATTGCGGAAGCCGGGATGGAACTCCTCGGTCACCGCCGCGCCGCCGACGATATGGCGGCGTTCCAGCACGCAGACCTTCTGCCCGGCGCGGGCGAGGTAGAAGGCGCAGACGAGGCCGTTGTGCCCGCCGCCGATGACCACCGTGTCGAATTGCGTGTCGGCAGCCATGCATCGTCCCCGTTGGCGCGCGGCTTGTTTAACAGACGTACAACAGTGCCGCAACCACTGGCCGAAGTGGCGCTCAGCCGGCGATCTCCTCCACCAGCTCGTACCAATAGCGCAGCGCCTGATTGAAGGATTCCACCCCCACCCGCTCGTCGCGGCCATGCGCGCGCACGTCGTCCGGATCCTCGGTCAGCGCGCCGATGCCGTAGACCGGGATCCCCACCCGCCGCACGAAGGCGCCGTCGGTGGCCCCGGTGCTGAGCTGCGGGATCACCGGGATCGCCCCGAACACGCGGGCGGCGACCGCGCTCACCGGCCCCAGCACGTCGGCGCGCAACGGCGAGGGCGGGCTGGGCGTGACCGGCGAGATGCGCTCCACCGTGACCGCATGCGGCGCGGCCAGGGCGCGGATCGCGGCCTCGATGTCGGCGGTGTCCTCCTGCGGCAGCACCCGGCAATTGACCACCGCGCGCGCGCGGTCTGCGGCAGCGCGTTCTCGGCATGGCCGCCGGCCAGCTGGGTGGCGACGCAGGTGGTGCGCGCCAGCGCGTTGTAATAGGGCACGCCCGGCAGCATCGGCGGCCCGGCCGAGCCGTTCTCGGCGGCGGCGACCGCGGCCAGCAGCGCGCGCTCCTCCTCGCTCCCGGCCACCCCGCTCCAGGCGCCGAAGAAGCCGCGCGTGCCCTCGTCGAGGTTGATCGGGAAGTCGTGGTTCTCCAGCGCCACCAGCGCGCGCGACAGCTGCGAGATCGGGCTGTCGCTCTCGGGCACCGAGGAATGGCCGCCGGCATCGCTCGCGCTCAGCGCATAGCTGACGTAGACCTTCTCCGCGGTCTGTACGAGGAAGGCCAGCGGCGCGCCGTCCGGGCCGGCCACCACCAGGCCCCCGTCGGTGTTGAGCGCGAACTCGGCATCGATCAGCGCGCGCTGCTCGGTGGCGAGCCAGTTGGCCGCATTGCCGGTGGTCTCCTCGTCGGCAGTGAGCATGATGATGAGGTCGCGGCTGGGCACGAAGCCGGCGCGCTTCAGGGCGGCGAAATTGGCCACCAGGATCGCCGCGCCGGCCTTGTTGTCGTAGGTGCCGCGGCCGTAGATGTAGCCGGCATCCTCGGTGGCGAGATAGGGCGGGTAGGACCAGTCCGCGGCCAGCGCCTCCACCACGTCGAGATGGGCCATCATCAGCACCGCGCCTGCTTGCGGATCGGGCGCGCGGAACCGCACCACCAGGTTCGCCAGCTGCTCGGTCTGGCCGACGATCTTGACATCCTCCTCGGCAAAGCCCGCCTCGCGCAATGTCCGCGCCAGCAGCGCCACCGCCGCGCGGGTATCGCCGCCGCCGCTCGGCGCGGTGTTGAGCGCCACCAATCGGTCCAGCAGCGAGCGGGCCAGCGCCTCGTCGGGCGCCGCATCGGCGGGAACCGCAAGCATGGCCAGGAGGCCGGCGTAGACTGCCCCCAGGCGGGTGTGAGGTCGCATTTGTAGTCCTTTCCGGTCGCTGCAGCGCGATCCTATCGGCGGCTCAGGCGCAACAAGCTAGCGCACCAGCACGCCCCCTAGCATCACGTGCCCGACCCGCTCGAGCAGGGTGATATCGGCGAGCGGATCGCCCGCTACCGCGATCAGGTCGGCGTAGCGCCCGGGGGCCACAGCGCCGATGTCGGCCTGGGCGCCGATCAGCTCGGCGGCGCTGGTGGTGGCGGCCTGGATCGCCTGCATCGGGCTCATTCCATAGCGCACCATATAGGCGAACTGGCGCGCATTCTGGCCGTGCGGGAAGACGCCGGCATCGGTGCCGTAGGCGATCCGCACGCCCGCCGCCACCGCCGCGCGGAACCCCTCGCGCTGGGCGTCGGTCGTCTCCTCGTTCTTGCGCAGCATGTCGGCCGGCCAGCCATCGCGGGTGCCCACCTGCGCGATGAAATCACCGTTGTAGATGTCCATCACCAGCCAGGTGCCCGCCTCGCGCGCCAGGCGGATGCCGTCGGCATCGATCAGCGAGGCATGCTCGATCGAGCGCACCCCGGCGCGGATGGCGGCCTTGATCCCCTCCGCCCCGTGCGCGTGCGCGGTGGCATAGCTGCCGTACTCCTGCGCCACCGCCACCGCCGCGGCGATCTCCGCTGCAGAAAGCTCCGGCGCGCCGGGCTCGGTGCCTTCTGCCAACACCGCCCCGGTGGCGATGAGCTTCAGGAAATCGACCCCCTGCTGGAACAGGTAGCGCGCTTTCGCGCGCGCCTCGCCGGCGTCGCGCACCACCCCCAGCCGCATGTCGGCGGGGACGGCTGCATCGGGCGCGAGGCCGGTCACCTCGCCGCCGCCGCCGGGCACGGTGAGGTAGGCCCCCGCCACCCACATCCGCGGGCCGGGCACCCAGCCGGCGGCGATGGCATCGCGCAGCGCCACGTCGCCCAGGCCGCGGAAGGCGCCGACGTCGCGCACGCTGGTAAAGCCCGCCGCCAGCGTGAGGCGCGCGTGGTGCGCGCCGATGAGGGCGATCTCCTGCGGCGAATGCAGCAGCGGCTCGGCCACGTTGTTGCTCTGGCCCCAGTCGGCCAGGTGGGTGTGCGCGTCGATCAGCCCGGGCAGCACCGTATAGGCAGACCAGTCCGTCACCTCGGCTTCCGCCGGCGGGGTGCGGTACGGTTCCACCGCCGTGATCCGGCCGTCGTCGATGCGGATCAGCCGGTCATCGAGCACCTCGCCGGCGAGGGTATCGACCAGCCGTCCGGCATGGACATACCGGGTCTCGGCACGGGCGGGCGCCGCGGCCAGCGCCAGCAGCGCGACCAGCAGGGCAAGCGCACGCACCATGTTTCCTCCTTGCCGCTGCGATGGCTCGATCCTACTGCCGGACCCTTGCAAAACAAGCCGGAGCTCGCGCATGGCGATACGATACGATGCGCTCATCATCGGCGGCGGGCATAACGGGCTGGTGTGCGCCTTCTACCTCGCGCGCTCCGGGCTCAAGGTGCGGGTGCTCGAACGCCGCCATGTGGTCGGCGGCGCGGCGGTGACCGAGGAGTTCCATCCCGGCTTTCGCAACTCCACCGCCAGCTACACCGTCAGCCTGCTGCAGCCCAAGGTGATCGCCGACATGCGCCTGGCCGATCACGGCTACCGCGTGATCGAGCGGCCGATCGCCAACTTCCTGCCGCAGCCCGACGGCGGCTACCTCAAGCTGGGCGGCGGCCTGGCGCGAACGCAGGCCGAGTTCGCCCGCTTCTCGCCCGCCGATGCCGCCGCGCTGCCCGCCTATTACGCGAGCCTCGAGACCGTCGCCGACATCCTGCGCGGCCTTGCCCTGAAGGCGCCGCCCAATGTGGGCGAGGGGATCGCCACGCTCGCCGCCGCCGCCGCGCAAGGCCGGGGCCTCGCCGGGCTGCCGCTGGCGGCCAAGCGCGACCTGCTCGACATGTTCGCCAAGAGCGCGCGCGCCATGCTCGACGGCTGGTTCGAGAGCGAAGCGGTCAAGGCCGCGTTCGGCTTCGACGCGGTGGTTGGGAACTACGCCAGCCCCGACACGCCGGGCTCGGCCTATGTCCTGCTGCACCACGTCTTCGGCGAGGTGAACGGCAGGAAGGGCGCCTGGGGCCACGCGCTCGGCGGCATGGGCGCGATCACCCAGGCGATGGCGGCGGCGTGCCGTGAAATCGGCGTCGAGATCAGCCTGGAAGCGCCGGTGGAGCGGGTGCTGGTCGATCGCGGCAAAGCGGCGGGGGTGCGGCTGGAAGGGGGCGAAGAGCTGGTCGCGCCCATCGTGGCGGCGAATGTCGGGCCCAAGCTGCTCTACGGGCAGATGCTCGATCCGGTCGACCTCGAGGCCGATTTCCGCCGCCGCATCAAGGGCTACCACCTCGGTTCGGGCACCTTGCGCATGAACGTGGCGCTGAGCGAACTGCCGCGTTTCACCGCGCTGCCCGAGCCGGGCGAACACCATCGCTCAGGGATCATCATCGCTCCCACGCTCGACTACATGGACCAAGCGTTCCTCGATGCCAAACGCTACGGCTGGTCGAAGCAGCCGATCGTGGAGATGCTCATTCCCTCCACCGTGGACGACAGCCTGGCGCCGCCAGGCCAGCACGTCGCCAGCCTGTTCTGCCAGCAATTCGCCCCCGAACTGCCCGCCGGGCGCTCGTGGGACGAGGAGCGCGAGGCCGCCGCCGACACCGTCATCGACACCCTCGAAGCCTATGCGCCCGGCTTCAGGGCCGCCATCATCGCCCGCCAGATCCACTCCCCGCTGGACCTGGAGCGCAAGTTCGGTCTGATCGGCGGCGACATCATGCACGGCCACATGACGCTCGACCAGCTGTGGTCGGCGCGCCCGGTGCTCGGCCACGGCAGCTATCGCGGGCCGATCGCGGGCCTGTATATGTGCGGCGCGGGCACGCATCCGGGCGGCGGCGTCACCGGCGCGCCGGGGCACAACGCGGCCTACGCCATCCTCCACGACCGCTCCAGGCTGGGCCGCCTGCTAGGGCGCTGATGGCGTCCGCAGCGGACCGTTCGCCAGCAGGGCATCGAGCGCTGCCAATGCCAGCCCGCGCGCTTCTTCGGGCGTGAACGGCCCGCGCTCGTCGAGGCACAGTTCGAGCCACAGCCCATCGACCAGCGCGTTGATGGCGATCGCCGCCAGCCGCACCCGATCGGGATCGGCGCGCTCGCCCCAGCATTCGCGCAGGTGGCGCTCCAGCCCGGCGCGGAACTCGGCATAGATCTCGCCATGCACCGCGGCCACCGCGGGATCGGACTTGACCATGCTCCAGAACGCCAGCCAGGTGGACAGCAATTGCGGGTCCAGCACCGGCGGGCGCAGGCTGGCGGTGACATAGGCCTCCAGCCGCGCCCGCGGCTCAGCGCCCGCCTGGGCGACTGCGCGCTCGGTCGCCTCGCGCACCCGCGCCCCGGCGTGGCGATAGGTCGCCACCACCAGCTCGCCGATGCCGCGGTAGTAATGCGTCAGCAGCCCGGCCGAAACTCCCGCCCGGCGGCAGATGGTGCGCACCGAGGCCCCTCTGGGACCCTCGTCGGCCAGGCACGCGGCCGCCGCGGCGATCAGGCTCGCACGGCGGACATCCGCCTCCTCGCGCACGAAATTCGCTCTGGCCATCCGCCATGGCTAGCAATATCGCGCGGCGTTGTCGCGCGCGGGTGAGGCCGGCTGCCACACCCGGGATTGCTGCAGTTGCGAACCGCTTGGCGGCGCGCTACGGACCTTTATGGGGATAGCCGGAAACTCCGCGTACTAGGTCACCCCCAACGTAGTGGCCCGAGATGTTCGGCCACGTGGCTCGGCCTTTGGAAAAAAGTGCGCTTCGCAAAATTTTCACTTAAAGATGCCCGGTGCTTCCAACATCACTCACCATAGCCGGCGCCGCCGCTGCTTCAAGCCGATACCAATGGATGGACCTGAGTCGGGGACTTGGTGTCCTTCTGATTGTGATCGTTCATGCTGGGTCGATTTATTCCGGAATGAGCGGCACCGCGGTCCCCGAGTGGATCAGGACGCTCGATGTGGCGCTCGAACCCTATCGGGTGCCGTTGCTGATCTTCCTGTCGGGCATCCTGCTGACCCGCTCGCTCAAGAAGGGCGTGGCACCGTATCTCATCGGCAAGATCAAGAACCTTGGCTGGCCCTACCTCATCTGGACCGCGATCCATATACTTGCAGGTGCGGGCGTCATGGGTTTGTTCTCGATCAAGCCATGGCTCGGCGGAACCACCCTGTGGTACATGTTCTTCCTCGGCATCTACTTCTTCGTCGCGCTGGTCCTTGCTCGACTGCCACTGCTGCTCGTCGCGGCGATCGCGTTCGTGCTGGCACTCGTCGTCCCGGACGGCAAGTTCTCTTCACGGCTGTTCCTGCTGATGAGCTACTTCTTCGTGGGAGGCTTTTGCGGCCAGTACCTCGATCAGTTCACCCGCCTGATTCGCAGCCGATTCTTGCTCGCGCTTGTGCCGATCCCGCTGGCGCTGTCATTCTACGCCACCTCTGCGTCGGCCGGCGTCAAATACGACCCGATGCTGGCGCCACTGGTGCTGTTCTCGATTGTCATCGTCTGTGCTGTGCTGAACAGGGTCGCCTCCGGCCGAATAGCGGACGCCTTCCTGTTTGTCGGGCGCAACGCGCTGGTCTACTATGTCGTCCACGCCCCGCTCTACATCGTGCTCAACAAGGTGCTGTTCGCCAACGGTATCGCGACCCCCTACCTGTGCATCGGCTTGGCGCTGGTGCTCGGGATCGCCACTCCCACCATCTTGGCTCACTTGAAGCGGCGTAGTCCGCCCTTGAACTACCTCTTCGAGGGTCCCGACGTGCCGGTGGGCCCCACCATTGCTCGCCTCGCCGGTGCGATCGAGCGGATCACCATGCCGGGGCAAAGACGCTCGGCTGATCAGCGATCGATGTACTCATGATCCGGATCACCATCTGGCCGCCTGCGGCCCGAGTCCGGTCCTGCCACCCGTGCGGCTCACCGGCGGAATTGACCTGGAGAAGTTCTTCCTGCTGGTGACCTAAAATGGCTTTCGAGGGGGATCCCTTCAGCGCTTCGCGCGAGGAAGACTACGCGGGAGACTGATCGGCTACCTCAAGCTGATAGCCGCCCGTCGCGAAGAGCCGGCCGCCTCCGGACGGTTGGGCCGAATTACTCTGGGCAACGTTGCGACGGACACCGCCGACCTCATAGCAGAGGCGCTGCCCGCCACGGGCCTCCGCTACGGTCTGCTGTTGGGCACCAAGAAGGTCGCGTTTGGCCAAACCGCGCAGGCGCTGGTCGACCGCTTCGGCGACAACGGCATGATTTCGGTGGTGGTGTTCGACAAGGGCGCCGACGCCTGGACCTGCGACACCTGGTTGATGAGCTGCCGGGTGCTCGGCCGCCGGGTCGAGGAGGCCGTTCTGGCCTATGTCGCGCAGGCGGCGCGCGCGGCTGGCGCGACGCGGCTCGTCGGCGATTATCTGCCCACGGCCAAGAACATGGTGGTGGAAAAGCACTTCGAGAAACTGGGTTTCGCGCGCGCCGGCGAGATCCCCGGTGGCGGCACGCGCTGGGTGCTCGAACTCGACGATTATTCCGCGCCCCAGCTGCCGATGCAGGTCCGCACCGGCGACGAGGCCGGACGACACCGGGCGCAGGTCCTCGCCTGAGCGGGGCGGAGGGCGCAGCTTGCGGGGATCAAAGGACAGTACGGATGGACGTCACCGCTGAAGATGCGCAGCTTCGCCTGGCGGTCGAGGACCTGCTGGGGGCCTATCCGGCGACCGGGCAGATCGTCGCGGCCGTGCTCGAGGATTGGCCTTCGCATGCCAAATACGTCCACAAGAGCATTGCCGCGCGCGATGCCGACCAACTCGCGACGACCGAGATCCTCGCCCGCGGGGCGCTCGTGCTGGAGGGCGGCCGGCTGCCGGCGCTCGCGGCCAATTACCGCTGGACCTGCGACCGCCTGCGCGAAGAAGAACTGCATTTCCACCGCACGGGCACCTACCGTTTTTCGACCTTCGAGGAGGCCGATCGCGAGGTCTACTCGAACGATGAATACATGGAGCATTATGTCGACGGCCTGCTCCTCAGCCAGATTCTATGGTTCAACCACGTCGGCAGCTGCAATTTCTACTTCCGCAATGCGCCGGCCCTGCTGAAGCCGCGCGGCCGGATGCTGGAGGTCGGCCCCGGCCACGGACTGATGACCTATCTCGCCATCCGCGATTTCGGCCTGGCATCGGCGGTCGCCTGGGATCTCTCACCGGTTTCGGTGGAACACACCAGGCAGGCGCTCGCCAGGCTCGGCGTCGACAACGTCACCTGCGCCGTGCGCAACGTGATGAGCGTGGAGCCGGGCGAGCAGCAGTTCGATTTCGTTGTCCTGAGCGAAGTGCTCGAGCATATCGAAGACCCGATGCCGGTCATGGCGAAGCTGCGCGGCCTGCTTGCCGACGACGGGCTCATCTTCATCAACGTGCCCATCAACAGCCCGTCGCCCGACCATATCTATCTGATGAAGACGCCCGACGAGGCGCGCCGCCTGCTGACGGACAATGGTTTCGCGATCGTCAGCGAAGCCATGTTCGCCACCCAGGGAACCAGACTGGAGCGCGCGCTCAAGAACGCGGTGACGGTGTCGGTCAACATGTTCGCGCGGCCGGCCTGACTATGGCGTCGCTGCCCTTCTCGGACGATCCGGGGCTCGCGGGTCGACCATTGAGCTGGTCGGGAACCCGCCCTTGATCTTCAATTCGCTGCCGTTTCTGCTGGCGTTCCTGCCTGCCAGCATCATCCTGTACTACCTGGTCAGCCGCCTGGCCCCAGGCCTGCGCCGCTATGTCCTGCTTGCCGCCACGCTCGTATTCTACAGCTTCGGCGGGCTCAGCTACACGCTGCTGCTGATCGCCTCGGTCGCGACGAATTACACCATCGCCAGGATCATCATGGCCTCGCGCGAGCGGCCGCTGGCGGGATATGCGCTGACAGGCGCCATCATCGCCAACCTGCTCCTCCTGGGCGTGTTCAAGTACACCGCGCCCATCGTCGACGGTTGGAACTGGGCCTACGGGGGCGAGGTCGATTATCTGCGCCTGGTTCTGCCGATCGGCATCTCCTTCTTCACCTTCCAGCAGATCGGCTTCCTCGTCGATCTGAGCCGGCGGCGCGTCTCGGTCGACAACTGGCGTGAGTACGCCAATTTCGTGCTGTTCTTCCCCACCCTGCTGGCCGGGCCGATCACCCGCTTCGAGGAGATCGCCCCGCAGCTCGCGCAGTCGCCGCAACGCGAGCGCATCATGCGCAACATCTGTATCGGCCTTGCCATCTTCGCCATCGGTTTTGCCAAGAAGTCGATGCTGGCCGATACGCTGGGGATCTATTCCGCCCCCGTCTTCGATCAGACTGCCGCCGGCCAGCCGCCGGGGTTGATCGACGGCTGGCTTGCCGCGTTCGCCTATACCGCGCAGATCTACTTCGATTTTTCCGGCTATTCCGACATGGCGATCGGCGTCGCGCGGATGTTCGGCATCATCCTGCCCGCCAATTTCCATTCGCCGCTGCGCTCCACCAGCATCACCGAGATCTGGCGGCGCTGGCACATTACCCTGGGCCGCTGGGTCATGACCTACGTCTTCCAGCCGCTCTCGGTGCCGATGGCGCGGCTGGCGATGAACCGGAATGTGGGCAGATGGGGCATGTTCTGGATCGGCTTCGCGGTGCCGACCACCGTCGCCATGGTGATCATCGGCATCTGGCATGGGGCGGGCGCCACCTTCGTGTTCTTCGGCCTGCTGCAGAGCGCCTACATGATCGTCAACGAATGGCGGCGGCTGAGCCGCAAAGGCCGCAAGCGGGCCAAGGATGCGCCTGTTTCGCAGCGCGGGCCGATCGTCGCCATCGCCCTGACGGTGCTGGCCTTTGCCATCTCGCAGGTCGCCTTCCGCGCAATCGACCTGGAGGTGATGTTCCAGGTTTACGGCGGCATGATCGGCCTCAACGGGCTGATCGGCCCGGTTCCCGGCCGGCCGGACTGGCCGATGGGCCTGGCCGGCGCCCTGCTGGTGCTCGTCCCCTGCTGGGTCATCATCTTCGCCGCGCCCAACACCCAGCAGATCATGCGCCATTTCGAGCCGGTGCTGGAATGGGACCGCTGGGCGAAGATCGATGTGCCCGCGTTCGATTTCCGCTGGCGGATGTCCGTGCGCTGGGCAGCGCTCACGGGCTTGGTGTTCTTCCTGGGCTTCATTTTCATGATGCGCGGAACCACCCAATTCATCTACTTCAACTTCTGAGGCAGCGATGGGCCGACCGATCGAACGCGAAGCGCAGGCGCCCCCGGGCGATGCCCGGCCCGAGGCCCGGCCCGATGCCCCTCCGGCCCGGCTGGTCATCATCATCCTCGCCGTGTTCCTGGCGCTGTGCGTGGGCGCCGCCCTGCTGCCGCACGATCGCTACATCCGCTACCAGCAACTCTCGCAGACCCTGCAGTTCCGTCTGGAATGGAACTACGACCGCATCCACCACGACCCCACGCCGATCGACCTCGCCCTGATCGGCGTCTCGCGCACTCAGGCGGCGGTCAGCGGACCCCGGGTCTCGCAGATCCTCAGCGAGCGGCTCGGGCGCGAGACCCATTTCGTCAACCTGTCGTTCCCGCAGCAGGGCCGCAACGCGCATTATGCCATTGCGCGCGAGCTGCTCGAGACCCGCCCGGAGGTGAAGGTGCTGGTGCTGGCCGTGGTCGAGCAGATGCCCCGCACGCCGCACCCGGCGTTCCGCAACATCGCTGACACGCGCGACCTGGTCACCGCCCCGCGGCTGATCAATTACAACTATGTCGGCGATCTCGCCTTCCTGCCCTGGCGGCAATCGTCGCTGTTCGTGCAGACGCTGTTTCCAGCCGCTTTCGGCATGAAGACGCGGTTCGATCCTGCGGATTACGAGGGCACACACATGGACTCGACGGCGAGCTTCCTGTCGCCACCCGACAATTGGGTCGAGCGCGACAAGCTCGTCCCGCAAGCCGAACTCGCCCGTCAAACGGCACAGTACCTGCAAGGCCTGGTTCCCGCGCGCCTGCCGGCGAGGTTCGCCGAATACGAATACGCCTCTGAGCGCGTCTATTTGCGGCGGATCGGAGACCTGGCGCGGCGCAACGGGACAGAGGTGATCTTCCTGTTCATGCCGATCTATGGCGGTCCGGTGGTCCTCGACGATCCCGACCTCATCGCCCCCTATGGACCGCTCCTCACCGCATCCTTCATCGTCGATGATCACCGGCTGTTCAGCGACTATGGCCACGTCAACCGCAACGGCTCGCGGCTGGTGACGCGATGGTTCGCCGAGCAGCTGGCCAGCCTGGCGCAAGCGGGCCGGATCGATCTCAACCGCCAGCCGGAGTGAACCCTGTGTTCGATCGCTACCGCCTGCATCATGTCGGCATCGTCCTCCCATCGCTCGAAGACGCCGAGGCGCATATGCAAACCTTCGGCCTCCGGGAGGATTATCGCGGCTACGTGGAGCACTGGCATTGCTGGTGCATCTTCACGGTTCCGGCGCCCGGCGGAACCGCGATCGAGCTGGTGGTAGCCCAGGACGGCCCGCTGCTCCGCTTCAACAAGGGCGTGGGGGGCGTGCACCACTTCGCCTACCAGGTCGACGATATCGCCGCCGCGGCGCGCTGGTGCGAGGCCAACGATCTGCGCCTGGTCGAGCCCGAGGCGATCAAGGGCGCCGGGGATTTCTGGTGCAACTTCATCCACCCGGTTTCCACCCGGGGCGTGCAGATCGAGCTCGTCCAACCCTGGTAGGGCCGCTTCGCCGGATTGCCGCTGGCGCGCGGGGCGGGCGCCGAGTGCTGGCTGGGGTGGCAGGATTCGAACCTGCGCATGCCGGTACCAAAAACCGGTGCCTTACCGCTTGGCTACACCCCAGCAGAGCGGCTCCTATAGCCGGGTGGCGGGCGGTGAAAAGGGGCGGGAAGGGCATTGTGGCTGCCCTTTTTGCGCGCCTTGCGCGCGCCAAACGGGGGCGCTCGCCGCTCCGGCCGGGGGTTCGATCTCTCGGCTCGGCGGCATCAGCCGTCGGCGCGCCGGCGCACCGGCTCGAACAGGCTCCGATCTTCCACCGTTTCGAAATCGGCCTTCGAATGCCGCTCGGGGAGGGCCTTGGTGTTGACCAGCCGGCCCCGGATGACCCCGGGCCGGGCGTCGATCGCGGTCACCCAGCGGCCCACGTTCGCGTATTCATGCAGCGACAGGAACCTGTCGCTGCCATTGTAGGCCCCATGGAACAGACTGCCCAGCCAGGTGTAGGCGGCGATGTCGGCGATGGTGTAGCTGTCGCCGGCGAGGAACTCGGTCTTGCCAAGCTGCATGTCGGCGACCGCGAAGATCCGCTTGGTCTCCATCGCGTAGCGGTCGATCGGGTATTTGTAGCGCTCGGGCGCGTAGGCGTAGAAGTGGCCGAAGCCGCCGCCGATGAACGGCGCGGTGCCCACCTGCCAGAACAGCCAGCTGAGCGTCTCGGCACGGGCGGCGCCCGCTTTGGGCAGCAGGAAATCGTACTTCTCGGCCAGGTGCAGCATGATCGCGCCGCTCTCGAACACGCGGAACGGCTCCAGCCCCGTGCGATCGACCAAGGCCGGGATCTTCGAATTGGGATTGATGTCGACGAAGCCCGAGCCGAACTGGTCGCCTTCGAAGATCTTGATCTGCCAGGCATCGTACTCGGCCTGGGCGTAGCCCGCCTCGAGCAGCTCTTCGAACATGATCGTCGCCTTCACCCCGTTGGGGGTGCCCAGCGAATAGAGCTGGTAGGCATGTTCGCCCACCGGCAGCTCGGCCTGCGTGCGCGCGCCGGCGGTCGGCCGATTGACGCCGGCGAAGGCGCCGCCGTTCTCGGCTTCCAAGGTCCACACTTCGGGCGGGGTGTAAGCATCGGCCATGGCAGCGCTCCTTAGGGGTGAAGAGGTGCTGCGCAGATGGGCCGCGGGCGCGCGAGCGGCAAGCGCGAGCTTTGCTTGGGGCCCGCCAACCGGGCCTATGGTCGGTAGCCCGCCGGCGGAACTTGCCGGCCTTTTCATCCGTTTGCGGCCAGATCATGGCGACTGCCCCGGCACATCTCATCTATATCGACGACGACCTGCCGGGCATCACCCGGCGCAAGGCCGGGCGCGGCTGGGCCTATTACGACGCGCACGGAGCGCGCATCACCGATCGAACCGAGATCGACCGGCTGAACGCGATCGGCCTGCCGCCCGCCTATCTCGACGCCTGGTATTGCCCGGCGGGAAACGGCCACCTGCTGGCCACCGGCATCGATGCCAAGGGCCGCAAGCAATACCGCTACCACCCCGAGTTCCGCACTGCGCGTGAGAGCGAGAAGTTCGACCTGTGCCGCAATTTCGGCGAATTGCTGCCGCTCGTCCGCAAGCGCGTCGAGACCGACCTTGCCGGCCGGTCGGTGACCCGCGAGCACGCCGTCGCCAGCATCGTGCGCCTGCTGGACCTCGGCGTCGTGCGCATCGGCAACGAGGCCTACGCCAAAGAGAACGAGAGCTTTGGCGCCACCACCCTGCGCCAGGAACACGCCCAGGTGAAGGGGGGCAAGCTGAAGCTCAAGTTCAAGGCCAAGAGCGGCAAGCTGCGCGAGCTGACGGTCACCGACAAGCGCCTGGCGCATTTCGTGCGGAAGATGCAGGATCTGCCGGGTCAGCACCTGTTCCAGTACCTGGGAGATGACGGCGCGGTGCACCACGTCGGCTCGGCCGAGGTGAACGCCTATCTGTCCGAGACCATGGGCGATCACTTTACCGCCAAGAACTTCCGCACCTGGCATGCCAGCGTGCTCGCCTTCCACCTGCTGGCGCGCGCCAAGGGCGCGCTGACCATCAAGGCGCTGATGGAGGAGGTCGCCGAAAAGCTGGGCAACACCCCCGCGATCGCCCGGCGCAGCTACGTCCATCCGGCGGTGATCGGGCTGGTCGACCGCCAGCTCGCCTGGCGGGCGGGGCTCAAGCTGCCGCGCAAGACCCGCTGGCTGCGCGCCGAGGAGCGCGGCCTGCTGGCGCTGCTCGAAGCGAGCCCGCCGGCCGAGGAATTGCTGACCGCCGCCTAGGCGCTGGTCTGCCCACGCCGACCGATGCCAGCCGGCGCCCCGCCCCTGCCATCCCGCGCGCGCGTGCGGCGCGGCGCCCACCCGGTCTGGACGATCGCTCCCGGATGGTGCTGGTGCTGGCGGGGCTTTGACCTGGGGCAAGGCGCCGGGCATGGTGCTGGCCGTCGCCGGCGTGGTGCTCATCGCGCGCGGCTAATTGGAGCGATCGGACGATGGCGCAACTGGTGGATGGCGAATGGCGCGACACCGCCCCGGCCGCCGAGGAGATCGGCCAGGACGGCAGCTTCGCGCGGATCGACAGCACCATCCGCGACCGGATCGAGCCCGATCCACAAGCGCGGTTTCCGGCCGAGGCGGGCCGCTACCACCTGTTCGTCTCCTGGGTGTGCCCCTGGGCCTCGCGGGCCACCGCCTACCGCGTGCTCAAGGGGCTGCAGGACCTGGTCTCGCTGTCCGCGTCGGGGCCGGTTATCGACAGCCAGGGCTGGTGCTTCGATCACGATACCATCGCGCCCTTCTCGCCGCCGCACCCGCTCTACCGCGTCTACCAGCAGCACGACGCGCGCTATAGCGGCAAGGCCACCGTCCCGGTGCTGTGGGACCGGCAGGAACAGCGCATCGTCAACAACGAGAGCAGCGAGATCATCCGCATCCTGAATACCGCGTTCGACGGCCTCACCGGCAACCGCCTCGACCTGTACCCCGAACCGCTGCGACCCGAGATCGACCGCTGGAACGCGCTGGTCTATCCCGGCCTCAACAACGGCGTCTACCAGGCCGGCTTCGCCACCACGCAGCGCGCTTACGAGAGCGCCGCCTGGAAGGTCTTCGCAACGCTCGACACCATGGAAGCGCACCTCACCGCGCATCGCTACCTCGCCGGCGAGTACTGTACCGAGGCCGACTGGCGCGCCTTCACCACGCTGGTGCGCTTCGATGTCGCCTACCACACCGCTTTCAAGTGCAACCTGCGGCGGCTGGCCGATTACCCGGCGCTGGCGGGCTATCTGCGCGAGCTGTACCAATGGCCGGGCATCGCCGACACGGTGAAGCTGGACCAGATCAAGCAGGGCTACTGGCACCTCTCCCAGCCCGGCAAGCCGGTGGCCATCGGCCCCGAACTCGATCTCGCCGTCCCGCACGGCCGCGAGCACCTTGCGGCCAGGGGGATCTTCGAGCGCCAGGCCTAAGCGCGGGGCGGCACCGCCCGGTCTTGTTCGCGGCTGCCCCGATGCCGCCCACCGCCCGCAGGACAGGCGAGCGCGCGAGCGATCCCGTGCCGGCTGGCGGGCAGGTCTCACCGGCCGGCGGCGGCGTCAGGCCGGCTGGATCGGCCCGGCGTGACAGGCCCGGTTCAGCGCGATAGATGCGAGGCAGTTAGACGTCAGTTAGACGTAAGGTTACATCGGACCGTCCGCCATGCCCCGCTCGCTTGCCGTTCTCACCGCCGTCCTGCTCGCCGCCACCGCCGCACCGCCCGCCTTCGCCCAGGCCCAAGCCGGGCACCCCGCGCCCGCCGGCTACGACCTGGCCGCGCAATTCGCCAAGATGGCCACGATCGAGATGGCGCCCGACACCTCCTACCTCACCGCCGAGGAGCGCCGGGTGGTCAACCTGCTGATCGAGGCGAGCGGGTTGATGAGCGAGATCTACCTGCGCCAGCGTGGGCCCGACCTGCCGCAGCTGCGCCAGGCGATCGAGCGCAACCGCGCTGATGCAACCGGGGCCGAACGGGACCTGCTGGTCGCCATGTTCGATCGCAATTTCGGCCCCTGGGACGAGATCGGCGAACTGCACCCGTTCTGGGGGACCACCCCCATGCCCCAAGGCGCGGGCTTCTATCCGCCCGACCTCACCCGCGCGGAGTTCGACGCCTACCTGGCCGCCAATCCCGGCCAGCGCGCCGCGCTCACCAGCCCGTACACCGTGGTCCGCCGAGAAGGCGACCGGCTGGTCGCCATCCCCTACTCGGTCGAATACCGCGAATGGCTCGAGCCCGCCGCCGCCTTGCTGCGCGAGGCCGCCGCGATCACCACCAACGCCAGCCTGAAGACCTTCCTCACCTCGCGCGCCGACGCCTTCCTCTCGGACGATTACTACGCCAGCGAGATCGCCTGGATGGACCTGGCGGGCACCCCCATCGAAGTCGCGATCGGCCCCTACGAAGTCTACACCGATCGCCTCTACGGCACCAAGACCGCGTTCGAGAGCTTCGTCACCCTGCGCGATCCCGAGGAGAGCGCCGCCCTGGAGCGCTACACCGCGCATCTGCGCGACATGGAGGCGAACCTCCCCATCCCCGAGGAGCACAAGAACTTCGCCCGCGGCTTCGAAAGCCCGCTCTCTGTCGCGACTCAGGTGCAGGGCGGCGGCGACAACGTGCCCGGCGTCCAGACCATCGCCTTCAACCTGCCCAATGACGAGCGCGTGCGCGAGGCCAAAGGCGCCAAGAAGGTGATCCTCTCGAACGTGCTGGGGGCCAAGTACGACCGCATCCTGGCGCCCATGGCCAGCGTCGTGCTCGCGCCCGAGCAGGCCGCGCTGGTGGCCAGGAAATACATGGAGCTGTTCACCCTGTTCCACGAGCTCAGCCACTCGCTCGGGCCGGGCACGATCACGCTCGATGGCCGCCGCACCACGGTGAACGAGGAACTGCGCGACCTCTATTCGGCGCTCGAGGAGAGCAAGGCGGACGTCATGGGGATCTGGAACATCCTCTACATGATGGAGCTGGGCGAGATCCCGGCGGCCGAAAAGGACCAGCTGTGGGCGACCTATTTCACCGGCCTGTTCCGGGCGATGCGCTTTGGCACCGAGGAAGCGCACGGGCGCGGCGCGGCGGCGCAGTACGGCTACCTGCTGGCCCAGGGCGCCTTCGCCTTCGACCAGGCGAGCGGCCGCTACGTCATCGACCCCGCGCGCATGCAAAGCGGCATCCGCGACCTGCTGCACGACGAGCTGATGCTCCAGGCCACCGGCGATTATGCCGGCACCCAGGCCTTCCTCGAGCGCTGGGCCGTCCTCGACGACCACGCCCGCGCGGCGATCGCGGCGATGGACCACATCCCGGTCGACATTGCTCCGGTCTACCCCGACAGCGTGTGAGCGAACGCGGCAACGCGGATCTTGTTCACGCGTCAATCGAGCATGTAAAGAATCGACGTTTGATAGTAACTCGCGATGGGCTGCCCAGCCGCATCGAGGGCCGGAGAGAACTTGGCGTGCCGCATCAGACCTTCGCAGGCCTCCCGCTCGAACACTTCATGGTTGATCGGCGTCTGCAAGTGGCAGGCGGTCGGCTGGCCCTCGGCCGACACGCTTAGCCGGACGTTAAGATAACCCGCCAGACCCTGGCGCACCATTTCTCTGGGGTAGTTTTGCTGCATGCGCCGGGCGAGATCCTGGAAGTTGAGCGGCCTGGCTTTGCGGCTGAGCGAGCGGTGTGCCGCCACGTCGATCTCCCAATGCGACATGAGCTCGTCCAGGCAAGTCCGCATCGCCGCCATGGCGGTCCCCATTTGGCCGGTCCGTATAAAGAGATCGCGACTGAAGGCTTGCTCGATCAGGATTCCCTCGGTTGCCGCATGAGTGCGAGCGAGGTGATCCAGATGAGGCTGCGAGCCCTCGAATGCCTGGTCGGCGAGCCACACCGCCTCCAGGTAGTCAGGGTCCTGCTTCAACCGGGAAACGATCCGCTCATTGTCCGTGCTGTCGAGCCCCCGCAGCACGAGCGCGCGCTGTTCGCTGGTGAGATTTTCTGCGGTCGATACGAAGCTGCGAAGAAGCTCGTCGGCCGTCTCGGGGTCGCCGAACCCGGCCTCGCTGAACATTTTTCCGTCGTACTCGGAATTGAGGCGGATGTTGAAGCCCGACCGTTCCGTCGCCTCTTCCTCGAACGGCTGGACCGCCACCTTGAATTCACCGTGGCGGACATCGAAGTCCTTGGAAGCGATGGTGACTTGCAAATCAGTGCCGAGCCCGCCGAAAGCCCTGAGTTCGAGATAGGCCTGCCGGCCTTCCTCGCCGAACAGACGCTGCAGCACGCAGCTGTCAACGTCATAATCCATCACCCAGTCCGAAGAGGGCTCCAGAACTACAGCGTCCCGCGCACCGGCCGGGCTGGCGACCAAGGCACTCGCGACCAGAGCAAGCAGATACCGCACTCACCCCTCACGATCCCCGGTGGAGTGTACGCATTAGGCCTGAGCATTCTACTAAATTATCGGGGATCCTTCGCCGTCTCCCCTTTATTCTGGCTCGGGCAATTCATATTCGAACGGCTCCGTCACCACCGGCTTGCTGGGCAGCGGCTCGCGCGGCAATTCGGCCTCGTCGTTCGCCGCCTGCCACAGCACGCCGGCCATCACCACCGCCGCCTGGCGCAGATCGTCGGGGCGCAAATGGTCGTAGGTGTCGATGCTGGTGTGGTGCAGCCGGGCGGAATAATCGAGCGGATCCTGGATGAACTGGAAGGCGGGCAGGCCGATCGCCTGGAGGAACACGTGGTCGGTGCCGGTGGTGTTGCCGCTCACCACGCTGGTGGCGTCCAGCCCGGCGAACGGCGCCAGCCACTTGCCCAGCAGGGCCTCCGCGCCTGCGTTGCTCTCGGCGTAGATTCCGCGGATCTTGCCCGAGCCGTTGTCCATGTTGAAGTACGCCTTGAGGTCCGCGTAGCCGGGCTTGGGCGTGATCGGCCACAGGTCGCGCCAGCCGTAATAGGCGGCGAGGGTATTGCCGCCATCGTCGCCGGCGCGGCTGGCCAGGTGCTCGCGGACATAGGCCAGCGAGCCCAGCAGGCCCTGCTCCTCCCCGTTCCACAGCACGAAGCGAATCGTGCGCCGGGGGCGCTCGCCCAATCCCTGCAGGATCCGCGCTGCCTCCATCACCGTCACGCTGCCCGAAGCGTTGTCGACCGCCCCGTCGCCGGCGGCCCAGCTGTCGAAATGCGCGCCGGCCATGACGTAGCCCGCAGCCGGATCGCGGCCGGGGATCTCGGCGATGATATTGTAGGCGCGGGCGTCCTCGTCGACGAAGCGCACGGCGCTGTCGATCCGCAGCACCGGTGCGGGGCCGGTCTTGGCGAGGCGGGCGAGGCGGCGGTAATCCTCGGCGGCGATCTCCAGCCCCGGCAGCGCGGGGGTGGCGCCAACCCGGTGGGTATAGCCCTCGCCGTGCAGCAGCTTGCCGTCGCGTCTGGCGATGCGCGCCCAGGCGAGCGCGCCCTCCTCGCGCAGGAAGGCGTCGAGCTCGAGCGCGAAGCCGGCCCGTTCGATGGCCTCGGCGGTCGCCTCGGGGTCGTAGGTGGGCAGGTTGGTCCGGTCGTCCTCGGCGATCTGCGCCGCATCCAGGCGCACGAAGGCGGGCTCGGTCGGCTCGTCGCCGGTGCCCGGCAGGCTGATGAGCACGATCCGGCCCGCCAGCTGGCCGCGATAGGCGGCAAAATGCGCCTTCTCCTCGATCGGCGCGACCACGATCGGCGCCTCGAGCGGGCCATCGGTGCCGGGCGTCCAGGCGATCGGAATGGCGGTCAGCCGCAGCGGCCGCGGGGCCACCATGTCGACGCTGCTGGCGACGATCTCCCAGCCGCGGCCGAACTCGAACCCTTCCTTGCGCACCCGCGCCAGGCCCATGTCCGCGAACTCGCGCACCGCCCAGTCCTCCGCGCGGCGCATATTGGGCGAATTGGTCAGCCGCGCGCCGATCGTGTCGAGCAGTTCGTGCGCGGTGACGGGGATGGCCGAACGGTTGAGCCCCTCATCCAGGATGCGGGCGATCGCCGCGTCGGTGGCGGCCTCCTGCGCCCGGGCGGCTGGCGGGCCGGCCGCCAGGGCGAAGGCGGCACAGGTGGCGAGAAGGCGGCAGGTTGACGTCATCGACAGGCCCTTGGAGAGGAGATTGCGCGCCCGCCTCCATGCCCGCGATGCGCCGCCGCGACAACCGGTCAGGGCCGCGCCATGATCAGGCCCGCCACCTCGCGCGCCAGCAGGCCGGGTTTGCGCGGCGGTGCCGCGGACACCGGCGTTGCCCGCAGGACGACGGGCGGTTTCGCCGCAGGTGAACGCCAGGCGCGACAGCGGGTGGCGGTACATCGCCACCTAAGGGCGAACTCAAGAAAACGCTCCCGCGAAACAGCCGCCCCCCCAACGCGCGATCATGCCGGCGGCGGGCGCGGCCTCGCGTCAGTCGAGCCGCATCACCCAGCCGTGGCGATCCTGGGCGGTGCCGCGCTGGATCGCCACCAGCCGCTCGCGCAGGCGGGTGGTCAGCTGCCCCGGGCTGCCGGCGCCGATGGTGAATTCGCCGTCCGCGCCCGCCACGCGGCCCACCGCCGTCACCACCGCGGCGGTGCCACAGGCGAAGGTTTCCAGCAGCCGGCCGCTGGCGGCATCTTCGCGCCAGTCAGCGAGGCTGTAGCGCTCCTCGCGCACCGTCAGGCCCTCCTCGCGCGCCAGCACCAGCAGCGAATCGCGGGTGATGCCGGGCAGGATCGTGCCGCCCAGCGGCGGGGTGACCAGCGTGCCGTCCGCGAATACGAAGAACAGGTTCATGCCGCCCAGCTCCTCGATCCAGCGGTGCTCGGCCGCATCGAGGAACACCACCTGGTCGTGGCCGTGGGCGATGGCCTCGGCCTGCGGCACCAGGCTGGCGGCGTAATTGCCGCCGCACTTGGCCGCCCCGGTGCCGCCCGGGGCCGCGCGGGTGTAATCGCTCGACACCCAGATGCTCACCGCCGGGGCGCCCGATTTGAAGTAATTGCCCGCCGGCGAGAGGATGATCAGGAACTTGTACTCGCGCGCCGGCCGGACCCCCAGAAAGGCCTCGCTGGCGAACATGAACGGGCGGATGTAGAGCGAGCCGCCCTCCACCTGCGGGAACCAATCGGCATCGGCCAGCACCGCCTGGCGCACCGCCTCGATGAATGCCTCCTCGGGCAGCTCGGGCATCGCCAGCCGCCGCGCCGAGGCGTTGAACCGCCGCGCGTTCTGCTCGGGCCGGAACAGCGCCATCGCGCCGTCGTCGAGCCGATAGGCCTTGAGCCCCTCGAAGATCTCCTGCGCATAATGCAGCACCGCGGCGGCCGGATCGAGCGCGATCGGCCGCCGCGGGCCGAGCGTCGCGTCATGCCAGCCGCGCGCCTCGCTCCAGTCGATCGATACCATATGGTCGGTGAACACCTTGCCGAACCCCGGATCGGCCAGCGCCGCCGCGCGGCTGTCGCCGGGCACCGGAGCGGGGTGGGGGATGCGGCTGAAATCGAGCGAGGGCGGGGGCGCGTCGGCCATTGGCGGGGTCTCTCCTTGCCGCCAGCGGTTACGGCGCGGCGAAGGGGGAGGCAAGGGGGTGCACCCGCACGGGAACATCCACTCTGACGGACCTGTCGGGCCCCAATCCCCGGCGTGTATCGACCCATAGCGGACATTCAACGCTTTGCACCAATCGAGCAATTTGGCAGGATCAAGTATGCTAATCCGAAGAGCCGCTGCCGCATTGCTTGTTCTTGTGGCTGCCGTGGCCTGCCTAATGGCGGTTGTGACCGGGGGTAGCATCGATCACACCATCCAGAATAGCGCGCTGATATCCGGTCGATTCAAATCGGCCGCAAACGCTATCGATAGCTTTCATAAGAGCCACGGACGTTTGCCAAGTGGCACGGAGCTTGATGCTGTTTTGCCTCCCGACAACTTGGGAACATATTTGATCTTGGTGGCACCCTCGGGGTTCGATCAATGCGATCGCGACACCAAAACATACCGTGATTTACGCGGATCGGACTACGTCTTGATAGCGTGGCGGGGAGAGTGGTGGGAATGCTATGCGCCTACGAAAAGCATGAGCACACTTTTGCTTCAGCCTGCCGACTACACGATGTTTGGAGCAGTTTGGCGCGACCGACTCGCATTCTTGAGTTTCGCCGCTCTGTGTCTCTTGGCCGCTCTCAAGCTAAGTGTTCGACGGAAGCAGGCAAAGAGAATTAGGGTTTAATGGCTGCTTTCCACCCAATTGTTGCCGACTCAGCCTCGCGAACACCGGCCAAAAATGAGAAGGGCCGCTCCGCCCGTCGGGGAACGACCCTTCGCATGGTCAGCGGCCGGAAGTGCCGCTCACGAAAGCCTCTATCGGTGAATGAATTCAGACCCGATAATGCTCCGTGAAGGACTTAACCGACCTCTCTGCTGAACCATGAGACATCGGATCACCTCCTTTCGCGCTTTGAGCCGACACCCGCCGTTTACCGGGGGCGAAGACCGCGATCACCGCTGGCCTTGGGTCCAATGTGAATCGCGCGCGGGCCGAACGCAAGGGCTCATTTGCCGTTTTTCACAGCCATCCCCGGCGCCATGCCCGAATGGACCGGCAACCGCATCCGCAATGGGCCAAATCCGCTCCGGAACGGCTGCTTCCTCGCCTGCCAACGTGCCGGCCCAGGCCGGTCAGAGCCCGCCGCGCCGGCAATCCTCGATCACCCTCGAAATCTCCGGATAGGCCGGCACGTATAGCGGCTCCTGGCCGGCGGTTTCCACCGCGAAGCGCCCTTTGGTGAAGGCGATCGCGTCGAGCAACGGGTCGCTGGCGGCGAGCTCCGCCGTCACCGCCCCATCGGCCGGGCGCGCTTCGAGCAGCCGCTCGGCAAATTCGGTGCGGATGCGCAATTGCGCAGGGCCGGATTGCAGAGGGCCCGATGCATCGCCCGCGCGCGTCAGCGCCAGCGCCACGCGCCGGCTCGCCAGGTCGCAGCGCAGCGTCAGCCGGGTCTGCCCGGCCCCGCCGCCGAAGCTGGCCTGCGTCGCGCCGCCGCCTTGCGCCCCGTAGCGCCAATCGCCCGGGGTCGCCGGCGCGTCCAGCCAATCGTCGTAGGTCGCCTCCGGCAGCGCGGCGATCGGCGGCGGCGCCCCCGCTGGCGCCGCCACTGGGGCCGGGGCAGGCGCCGGCGCCGGCCCCGGGGCGGGCGGCACGCAGCCCGGAGCGGCGAGCAAGGCCAGTCCGAGCGCGGTTCCCAGCGCCTTGCGCGCAACGCCGCGCGCGCGACCCTGCGCGCTCAGGTCCGCGAGCATGCTTCGATCACCCGGCCGATCCCCGGCGCGCCCTGCATGCGCAGCACCGCGCCATCCGGACCGGTGACGGTGATGACGTTGGCGAGCGGTTGGAACGCCTGGAAAATCGGCATCGCCGGGTTGATCTGCCCCGTCAGCAGCGGCAGCACGCCGCCGCCCGGCGCGAGGTCGACGCTGGCCTGCTGACCACCCGCCTCCAGGATGTAGGTCCGCTCGCCCGTGTCCGCGCCCTGCGCCCCGGCCTCGCCCGCGCGGGTAAGCGAGAGCGTCTGCGTCGCCACGTCGCATTCCATCGCGAACAGCGGCTCGCTGCCGGGGGTGCCGAAGCGCGCGAAGGCGTTGAGCGCATCCTCGCCGATCTCCCAGGCCCCCGGCGTCATCGCCCCGCCATCGGGCGCCCGGGTCATCACCGGATTGCCCGTCAGTTCGGGCGCGGGGGCGATCGCCGCGGCCTGCTCGGTGCCGTCCTCCTCCTCGGCCGAGGAGCAGGCGGCGAGCAGCGCCGCCAGCGCGAAGCCGAGGATGAAGCCCGCCCTGCGGCTCGGCGTCCGGCGGGGCGGCGTGATCACACCCAGAGGCGCAGGCATCGGCAATCTCCTCCTCGAGCATCGGCGCGCAGCGGTGGGCAGCCCGGCGCCGGCAACAAGCTGCTGGCGGCGCCCGGCGCGCTTGCCTATCGCCTTCGGGGCCATGAGCGCGCCTGTCAATCTCCGCCCGGGCGAGCGGGCCGCATGAACGCCAGCCCGAGTGCGCCGACGCGCCCCCCCACCGGTGCCGGCGGGCGGGTCGACCAGCTGCTCGTCGAGCGCGGCCTCGCCGAAAGCCGGGCCCGGGCGCAGGCGCTGGTGATGGCGGGCCTGGTGTTCAGCGGCGAGACGCGGATCGCCAAGCCCGGCCAGCAGCTCAAGCCCGGGGCGCCGCTGGAGGTGCGCGGCCGCGACCACCCGTGGGTCGGGCGCGGCGGGGTCAAGCTGGCCCACGCGCTCGGCCATTTCGCGCTCGATCCTGCCGGCGCCACCGCGATGGACATCGGCTCGTCCACCGGCGGCTTCACCCAGGTGCTGCTCGAACGCGGCGCGGCGCATGTCTTCGCGGTGGACGTGGGCACCAACCAGCTCGACTGGCGGCTGCGGCAGGACCCGCGCATCACCGTCCTGGAGAAGACCAACGCCCGCGCGCTCACCGCCGCGCAGATCGACCGGCCGTGCGACTGGGTGGTGTGCGATGCCAGCTTCATCGGCCTGGCCAAGGTGCTCGAAACGCCGCTCGCGCTCGCCGCCCCCGCCGCCACGCTGGTGGCGCTGGTCAAGCCGCAATTCGAGGTGGCGCGCGGCGAGGTGGGCAAAGGCGGCATCGTGCGCGACCCCGCGCTGCACGCGCGCGTCTGCGCCGAAATTGCCGAATGGCTCGAAGGCGCCGGCTGGCGGGTGCTCGGCCTCACCCCCAGCCCCATCACCGGCAGCGAGGGCAATGTGGAATTCCTCATCGCCGCCCGGCGCGGCCCGGGCGTGGATGGATAGCGGCATTTGGCCCTCCTTGCGCCCGCCCCCCGGTGAGCTAAGCCACGTTCAAACCACGCTGGAAGGCCCCTCGCGATATGCCCCCGAACCCTCCGGCTGCGCTTCCAGACCGTTCCACCGGCTTCCCGCGCCCGGCGCTGGCGCTCGTGCCGCTGGTGCTGCTGCTGGGCATGGGCGCGGGCTGGGTCTCGGGCAACGGCGCGGACAATCGCTGGTTCGCCGCGCTGGTCAAGCCCGCGCTCTACCCGCCGCCGCTGGCGTTTCCCATCGTGTGGGCGGGGTTGTTCGTGCTGATCGGCACCGCGCTCGCCTATGTCGTCGCCGCACCGCCGTCAGCGGCCCGCACGCGCGCCATCATCGCCTTCGTGGTGCAGTTCGCGCTCAACCTGGCCTGGTCGCCGGTGTTCTTCGCCGCGCGCCAGCTCACCTGGGGCCTGGCCGTCATCCTGGCGCTGGTGGTCGCGCTCGTCACCACCATCGTGCTGTTCGCCCGGGTTGATCGGCGCGCGGCCTGGTTGCTGGCGCCCTACCTCGGGTGGAGCCTGTTCGCGACCGGGCTCAACTGGCAGCTGCTGGTCGACAACCCGCCGGCCGATGGCGCGCCCGGTCCCGCCGCCGTGAGCACCGCGGGCGGCGAGCGGGCGAGCGCCACCTAGCCGCTTGCCTTCGCCCGCCGCCGGGGCCACATGTCGCCCATGCAGAGCCAGAACCCGATCATCGCCGATTTCGTGAAGCTCGCCAACGCCGCGGCGGGCACTTTTGCGGGCATGACCCGCGAAGCGCGCGACGCCGGCCGCGAGAAGCTGAAGGAGGCGCTGGGCGGCCTGGATTTTGTCACCCGCGAGGAGTTCGACGCGGTCAAGGACCTGGCCGCCACCGCGCGCGAGAAGGCGGAAGTTCTGGAGGCCCGGCTCATTGCGCTCGAAGCGAAGCTGGCCACTCCCGCCGCCGGTAGCGGGCCCGCCGACATCGGCTAGCCCGACTCCCCGCCGGGGTCGCGCCGGAGCGCGCGCGACCTTACCGCCGCGCCCGGCGGCCAGGCTGCGCCCGCCGGCCCGCCGCATTGCGCCGACTGGCCGGGCGCCCCACATGATCCGCCGTGCACCTGCGCCTGCTCGCCATCCTCGTCGCCGCGCGCCAGCAGGGCGAGACGGGGGTGGTGGCGCGGTTCCTGACGCAGGATCATGGCATCGTGGCGGGCTATGTCGCGGGCGGCCGCGGGCGTCGGCTGCGCCCGGTGCTGATCCCGGGCAACACGGTCGAGCTCGAACTCGACACGCGCGCGCACAGCCAGCTGCCGTTCGCTCGCGCCGAGCTCGTCACCAGCTTGGGGCCGTGGCTGGGCGAGCCGCTGGCGGCCGCCGCCATCGCCTGGAGCGCCGCGCTCACCGCCACCGCATTGCCCGAGCGCCAGCCGTTTCCCCCCCTCTACCGGGCGCTGGGCGGCGTCCTCCAGGCGATCTGCAACGCGCCCTCGGCCCGCGGCTGGGCGGGCGCGCTGGTCGGGTTCGAAACCCTGCTGCTGCGCGAACTGGGCTATGGCGATGCGCGCCTCCAGCCGGGCGCCCCCGCCGCCGGCCGGCCGCCGGGCGACCTGGCGCAAGTGCTGGCGGCGATGGATGGCCTGGCCGGGCCGCTCGACCGCTTCCTGCTTGCCGACCGCCGCGGCGATGTTATGGCGTCCCGCTCCCGGCTGCGGGAGCTGCTGGGGCGGATCGACTGACATGACGAGGCGGGAAAGGGCGCTACCCCGATGAAGATCGCCTGCCTTGCGGGCGACGGGATCGGCCCCGAGATCATGGCCGAGGCGCTGCGCGTGCTCGAGGCGCTCGCCTTGCCCGGGCTGGTGATCGAGCCGGCCGATGTCGGCGCCACGGCCTATCGCCGCCACGGCCATCCGCTCCCGCCCGAGACGCTGGACCTCGCCGGCAATGCCGACGCCGTCCTGTTCGGCGCGGTGGGCGATCCCGCCTGCGACGATCTGGCGCGCCATTTGCGCCCCGAGCAGGCGATCCTGGGCCTGCGGGCGCATCTGGGCCTGTTCGCCAATCTGCGCCCGGCCACGCTGTTCCCCGGCCTGGAACACCTTTCCGCGTTGCGCCCCGAGATCGCCCGCAGCATCGACCTGCTGATCGTGCGCGAACTCAACGGCGATGTCTACTTCGGCGAGAAGGCCCGCCGCACCCTGCCCGACGGCCGCCGCCAGGGCTTCGATTTCATGTCCTACGCCGAGGACGAGGTGCGCCGCATCGCCCGCGTCGCCTTCCAGGCAGCGCGGGGCCGGCGGGGCCGGCTGACCAGCGTCGACAAGGCCAACGTGCTCGAAACCAGCCAGTTGTGGCGCGACGTGGTCACTGAGACTGCCGCCGAGTACCCGGACGTCGCCCTCGATCACATGTACGTGGACAACGCCGCCATGCAGCTGGTGCGCGATCCCGGCCGCTTCGACGTGGTCGTCACCGGCAATCTGTTCGGCGACATCCTGTCCGATCAGGCGAGCATGTGCGTGGGCTCCATCGGCCTGCTCGCCTCGGCCGCGCTGGGCGAGGCGCACACCCGGTTCGGCGTGCGCGGCCTGTATGAGCCGATCCACGGCAGCGCCCCCGACATCGCCGGCACCGGCCGCGCCAATCCGCTGGCGATGATCCTCAGCTGTGCCATGATGCTGCGCCACAGCTTCGGCCTGGAAGCCCAGGCGGTGCGCGTGGAAGCCGCCGTGACCGGCGCGCTGGCCGCCGGCGTGCGCGCCGCCGACCTTGGCGGCGGCGCGGGGACGGGCGAGATCGGCGAGGCGGTGCTGGCGCGCCTGTAACGGACTTCATGCCGGGCGAAGGTCGGGGGGAACTCGGACGATCGGGCCTTGGCAGGGTCAAACCTTTGAAGGGCCGAGCCCTCGAAGGGCCGGCATGATCGATTGAGTTCGTTCGCTGAACGAGTCGGGCAGGCGGCTCTCCGGGCCTCCGCAGGGTGGGTGCGATCCGGGTCGGGAGGCAGGCCTCCGCCTCAGCGAGGGGAGGGCCGGCGGCTCCACAAGGGCGCGGCGATCCCCGATACCAACCGATTCGCCCAAGGGTCAGTCCGGTCGGAAGTGTTCCCGGCCCCCACCGTTCCGCCCAACGCCGCGCTGGCATGGGCCGGCCGGGCGCGCGAGCGGCATTGCGCTCCGATCGCCCCCAGGCGACCACCTCCCGCTCCGATCGCCCCCAGGCGACCTTCCGCTCCGACCACCCAAAGGCGACCACCTTCCGCTCCCCGCCCCAAGCGATGTCGCCGCTCATGCCGAGCCTTGCGGCGCGGGCTGCTGCGCATCGAGCACGCGTCCCGTGCCCGCCAATTGCGGTTTCCCGCATCGTGCCGCTATCCTTAGGCCGGGATCGCCACGCGCCCGCTGACCTCCGGCCACGCGCTGCGATCCTTGCAGCCGGCCGCTGCGAGCGCTGCTCACCGGGGGGGGTAGGGGGGATAGCGTTCGCCCAGCGCGAAACACCCGGCCCCTTCCGCGCCCCCGATGACAATTCAGCAGCCCGCAAGCGGACGCGCAGCTGCAACCTGGGTTGACCCGGCGCAGCTATCGGAAGCGGCTCCAGACGAAGCGCTTGGACAACACGTAGTTCCACACCGAGGCCAGCACGACGCCGGCCAGCGCCGCCCCCGCCCAGTGCACGCCGCGATCGTTGAGCAAGGTGGCGATGGCGACATTGGCCAGCGCGCCTATTGAACAGGCGCCGCAGAAGCCGAGCCAGCCCCAGAACAGCGCCCGGGCGCCCACCAGGCGGCGGTCGCGGTAGGTCAGCACGTTGTTGAGCCAGAAGTTGAAGGTCATCGCCGCCATGGTGGCGGTGGACTGGCCCCAGGAGAAATCCAGTCCGCTGGCCAGCACCAGGCCCAGCACGAGGAAATGGACCAGCACGCCGATCGCCCCGACCGTGCCGAACAGCGCGAAGCGGGTGGGAACGATGCGACCGAGCCAGCGCTCGTACAGGCCGGCGAGGAAATCGAGCATCACGCCATGGTCCAGCTTGGAGGCGCCGGCGCGGCGGGTGGCGAATCGCAAGGGAAACTCCTTGACCCTGAGGGGGGGGCGGGCGGTCGCCAGGATATCGAGCATGAGCTTGAAGCCGATGCCCGACAGCTCGGGCGCCTGCCGGCGCAGCTGCTCGGTGCGCATGAGGAAATAGCCGCTCATCGCATCGCTCAGCGCGCTGCCGGTGAGCTTGCGGGCGAGCGCATTGGCCAGCCGCGAGCCGCTCTCGCGCGCGCCGCCGGCCAGGCCCTCGGCGCTGGCGCCCGGGGCGAAGCGGCTGGCATAGGCGAGGTCGTGATCGCCCTCGCGCACCGCCGCCAGCATGGCGGGCAGCAGCGCGGGATCGTGCTGGTGATCGGCGTCCATCACCGCCACGAACGGCGCGGCGGTGGCGCACATCCCCTCGATCGCCGCGCTCGCCAGGCCCCGGCGGCCGATCCGCTGGATCACCCGGATGCGCGGGTCGGCGACCGCCAGCGCCCGCGCCGCCTCGGCGGTGCCGTCGCGGCTGTTGTCGTCGACGATGATCGCTTCCCAGCCGATCGGGCCGAGCGCCGCGGCGATCCGGGCGAGCATGGGGGCGATGTTGCCGCGCTCCTCGAGCGTGGGCAGGACGATGGCGAGCTCCAACGGCGCCGCTAGCGCCTGCCCGGCGGCAAGGCCGGCGCGACTCAGCTCGGCATGGGTCATGTCCATGCGCTAGGTCGCTACACGCGCATGGTAAACAGGTGGTTATCGCCCCTTCTCCCCCTGCTGCACACGCCCGTCCTCCTCGCCAGCGGCTAGCGCCAACCCTCGAACCACGCCCAGCGCAGGAAGGGAGCTTCGCCGGCGAGCGGCGCGGCGGTGAGGATCGGGAAGTAAAAAGCGAACAGCCCCGCCGACCCCACGATGGCCCCGAGCGCCAGCAGGCGCGCCCGGCGGCCACCCTGCCACAGCCGCGCGGTCGCCAGCGCCAGCGCCGCGAGCAGGAAGGTGCTCGGCAGCAGATAATGGTAATAGAACTGCACGGGCTTGGGGGCGATGATCCACAGCCCCAGGCTGGCGGCGTAGAGCACGGCCACCGCCAGCGCGGCCTGGTGAGGCGCGCGATCGGGCACGAGATCCGCCCCGGCGGCTCCCGCCAGCCGGCATTGGCCGCGCCCGCCCGCCCAGGCGCACCAGGCGAGCGCCGGCAGGCCGGCGAGCATGGTCAGCGGATTGCCCACCAGCAGCACGCCGCGCTGCGCCCCGTCCACCGGCTCGTAGAGATACCAGATCGCTCGCCAGTTGCTCACCCATTGCGGCCAGGTGCTCTGATAGGGATGCGTGGTCTTGAGCTGGCTCTGGAGCGCGAACATGGCCTCGTGCAGCGCCACGAGCCCGCCGAACAAGCCGCGCCCGACAAAGGCCGGCTCGGCTCGCGCAAACAGCGGGAACGGCCAGTAGCTCGCCGCATAGACCGCCAGCGGCAGCAGGCCGAGCCAGACGAAGGCTTCGACCAGCGTGATCCCCGGCACCGGGGGGCCGCGGCGGGTCCAGGCGAACCGCGCCCCGCCAGCCCCCAGGCGGATGGCCAGGAAGGCGAGACCCGGCGCGGCCGCGAGCGGCGCCGCGCTCCACTTGCACGCCACCGCCGCCCCCAGCGCCGCGCCCGCCAATGCCAGCCGGCGGCGGGCGATCTCCGGCTCGCGCATCGCCGCCGCGCATTGCCACAGGCCCACCAGCACGAAGGCGAGCATGAAGCCGTCGAGCATGGCGATGCGCGCCTGCACCAGCAGCGGGAACCCGGTCGCAAGGTAGAAGCCGGTCAGCAGGCTGGCCGCGCGCGAGCCGGCGGCAAACCACATCGCCCGCATCCCTGCATACAGGGCAAGGGCGCCCGCCAGCAGCGGCATGATCCGCCAGCCGAGCGGGTTGTCGCCCAGCAGCGCCAGGCCCAGCGCCAGCAGCTGCTTGCCCAGCGGCGGATGCTCGATGTTGCGCGCCTCGGAGAGCGCCAGCAATTCGCGCGCGGCGGGCAGGTAATGCACCTCGTCGAAGAACGGCGCGGAGGGGATCGTCAGCCGCACGCCGGCCAGCGCCAGGAAGGCGAGCGCCAGCGCGGCGTGCCAGCCGATCGGATCGCGGCGGTGGTAAGGGAGGGTGCGCATCAGCGCGCCCGCGCTTAGGCATGGCGGACGCGGCCGGCAAGCCGCCCCTGCTAGGCCCTGCGTCCCGCTTGCCCCGTATCCTGCCCCATTCTACAGCCGCCGGCGATGAAGAGAACCACCGGCTTCGACCGCTCCGTCACCGCCAGATGGCGCCCGCAGACCCGCGCGGTGCGCGCCGGGACCTGGCGGTCCGAGCAGGGCGAGACCAGCGAGGCGCTGTTCCTCACCAGCGGCTACAGCTACGACGATGCCGCCACCCCCGCCGCCCGCTTCGCCGGCGAGGCGACGGGAATGACCTATTCGCGCCTGCAGAACCCCACCGTGCAGATGCTGGAGGAGCGGATCGCCGCGATGGAGGGCGCGCCGGCCTGCCGGGTCCAGGCCACCGGCATGGCGGCGATGACCGCGGCGCTGCTGTGCCAGCTGTCCGCCGGCGACCACCTGGTGGCCGGGCGCGCCGCGTTCGGCTCGTGCCGCTGGCTGGTCGATCACCTGCTGCCGCGCTTCGGCATCGCGACCAGCATCGTCGACTCGCGCGACAACCAGGCCTGGGAACGCGCCATCCGCCCCAACACCCGCGTGTTCTTCTTCGAGACCCCGGCCAACCCCACCATGGACGTGGCCGACCTGACCCACATCTGCGCGCTCGCCCGGGCCCACTCCATCCGCACCGTGGTCGACAATGCCTTCGCCACCGCCGTGCTCCAGCGCCCGCTCGAGTTCGGCGCCGACATCGTCGCCTATTCCGCCACCAAGCTGATGGACGGGCAGGGCCGCGTGCTGGCCGGGGCGGTGTGCGGGTCGGAGGAATTCATCAACGGCGAACTGCTCGCCTTCCAGCGCAACACCGGCCCCAATTGCTCGCCGTTCAACGCCTGGGTGGTCCTCAAGGGCCTGGAAACGCTCGAATTGCGCGCCCACCGCCAGAGCGAGAACGCGCTCGCGGTCGCCCGCGCCATCGCCCCGCGCGTGCCGGTGATGCTCCACCCCTTCCTGCCCAGCCATCCGCAGATGGACCTGGCGCGCCGGCAGATGGACAACGCCGGCCCCATCTTCAGCTTCGTGCTGGCCGACCGGGCGCAGGCCCACGCCGTGCTCGACGCGCTCGAGCTGGTCGACATCTCCAACAATATCGGCGATGCCAAGTCGCTGATGTGCCACCCGGCCAGCACCACCCACGCCAATATGGGGGTCGAGGGGCGGGCCGAGATGGGGGTGAGCGAGGGCATGCTGCGGCTCAACGTGGGCCTGGAAGACCCCGCCGACGTCATCGACGACCTCGATCGCGCGCTCGCGCGCGGCGGCCTGTAATCGGGCGCCTGCGGCCGCGTCCCGGCCCTCGCCGGCGGCGATCCGGGGCTGCGACGAAAGTCCTATCCTACAGGAAATCAACGTATTACAGAGCCACGGCTTGATCGACCTTCACGACTTCTACTCCGCCCTTGTCCACAGCAGCGACGATGCGATCGTCGCCAAGGATGTTGACGGCATCGTGCTCGGCTGGAACGCGGCCGCCGAGCGGCTGTTCGGCTGGACCGCGGCCGAGATGATCGGCGGCTCGATCCGGCGGTTGCTCCCCGCCGATCGCCAGGACGAGGAGGATCTGATCCTCGCCCGCATCCGCGCCGGTGAGCGGGTCGGCCAGTTCTTCACCAAGCGGGTGCACAAATCGGGCGCCCTGTTCGACGTGTCGCTCACCGTCTCGCCGGTGCGCGACCCGGCCGGCGCCATCGTCGGCGCGGCCAAGATCGCGCGCAATGCCGGCCCCTATTTCGCCGATCAGCAACGGCTGCGCGAAAGCGAACGCCGCTTTCGCATGATGGCCGACAATATCTCCCAGCTCGCCTGGATCGCGCGGGGTGACGGGCATCTGTTCTGGTACAACCGGCGCTGGCTCGATTACACCGGCGCCACGCTCGCGGAGATGGCAGGCTGGGGCTGGGAAAAGGTCCAGCATCCCGATCATCTCGCCCGGGTGATCGAGCGCTGGCGGGTCGCGCTCGAGCGCGGCGAGGAATGGGAGGACACCTTTCCGCTCCGCCGCCACGATGGCGAATGGCGCTGGTTCCTCAGCCGCGCCAAGCCGATCTGTGGCGATGACGGCCGGATCGAATACTGGTTCGGGACCAATACCGACATCACCGAGAGCCGCGAGCAGGCCGAGCAGATCCGCCTGCTGCTGATGGAGGTCAACCACCGGGCCAAGAACCTGCTCGGCACGGTCCAGGCGCTGGCCCGCCGCACCGCGCCCGACGAGGCCGGCTTCCTCAAGCGCTTCGAGGACCGCATCCGTTCGCTGGCGGTCAATCAGGACATCCTGGTGAAGCGCGAGTGGCGCCAGGTGCCGGTGCGCGAGCTGGCCGAAGCGCAGCTGGCCTTCATCGAGCAGGCGCCCGGCGATTTCACGCTGGTGGGGCCGGATGTCGCGCTGGTTCCCCGCGCCGCCGAAACCATCGGCATGGCGCTGCACGAGCTGGCCACCAATGCGCTCAAATACGGCGCGCTGTCGGTCGCGGGGGGCTATGTGGACATCGGCTGGTCGGTCGACGAGCCAGCGCCGGCCAGCGATCCTGCCGCCGAGCGGAAATCCGCCGGCGACCCCGATGGGCAAACGCCGGCGCCGCCGCCTGCGGCGGGACCGGGCTTCTCGCTCTGGTGGCGCGAAAGCGGCGGGCCTCCGGTCCGCAACAAGGGCCATGTCGGCTTCGGCACTCGCCTCATGCGCGACGTCCCGCGGCACAATCTGGGTGCCGAAGTGGACATCGTCTTCCACGAGGGCGGCGTGTGCTGGGAAATGAAATGCGCGCTCGCGGCGGTAACCCGCCCGATGGGCGCCGGCGTCTGAGCCGTCGCCCCCGCCTGGCGCGGGGCGAGGGGTGGCGCCTGTTGCCGCCCCCTCCCGGCGACGTCCGCCGACCCGCCGGCCCGCGGGGCGGCCGGCCCGGTCGGGCATAAATCGCCGACCTTGCCGGCCTCGCCCCTTGTCGGCGACCGGGCAATGGCGCTACGCTTGCAGCCCTGATGCAGGACGCGATGCACTCCCTCTTCCAGCACGTCGCCATGACGGCGGGGGTGACGGTGCGCGTCTCGGTCAACTTCATGCCCGAGCATTCGCGCACCGAGGCCGGCCGCTGGTTCTGGGTCTATCACATCCGCCTCGAGAACCACCGCGACGACACCGTCCAGCTGCGCACCCGCCACTGGCGAATCACCGATCAGCGCGGCATGGTGAACATCGTCGACGGCGAAGGCGTGGTGGGCGAAACTCCGCGCCTGGCGCCCGGCGCCACGCACGATTACGTCTCGGGCTGCGAGCTCACCACCCATCGCGGGGCGATGGAAGGGCACTACACCTTCGCCCGCCAGAACGGCGAGCTGTTCGACGTCGCCATCCCCTTCTTCCCCCTCGCCGCGCCCGCCCCCGCCGCCAATTAGGGTGCCGTGCCCCCCGGGGGGGGGCTTGCGCGCTTGCTGGTCCGCGCTGATTTCTCGGCGTCATCGGGGTTGATCCATCGTCCTTTGGGCGAAGGATGCGGTGGCCGCGGACGGGTGGAAGGCGGGCCGGCGCGCTCGATCGCGCAAGTCCGCGCCCATGAGGATCGACGCGCCTGCAATTATATACGTGACGTACCGATGAACCGAGGCTATGAGTGGAACGGACAGGCCGGCGCAATTCGGAGGTTGAGATAGAGCGCGTAGCTGCGGTTCTCTATGAGACGATGGAGCGGCTAAGCGATGATGCCCCCAGCGAAACTTGGTCGGACCTGCCTGAAAGCTACAAGCCGTGGTATCGGGAGTGCGTTAGCGCGGTGCTGAGCGAGACCGCCCGTCCAGCGGCCACGGCTTAAGAAACTCACCTAGCACGACCACATACTCCGGCCCGCCAATATGCGGAAAAAGCTGCATCTGAACTGCGGCTAGTTGGTGATGATCCGTTGGTCTTTCGTACATGATGATGCCCATTTTCATCACATGACCATCCTCGACGGGGAATGGTCCGAGGAACCCGCCTACATACTCCGTGAAGTATACATTGCGCCCAAAAATGATGGACGGGAGAGACGGGACAAAGGCGTCGATCCCGAGTGCCGCGATCCCGTGGCAGTACGCCATTTTCGCCAAGAACCTGGCGAACTTGCCCGGATCGATGGATTCGGAAACCAGGGCTTCCGCGCCCAATGCGGCTAGAGTTTCTTGGTGGGGCATGTGCGCCCACAGTTGCCCGTGAAACGTCGAGGTTGGTGCCCGGTTTTCCAGGATCGTGGGGAGCGGAAAGCAAGGTAGTGCCGCGATCAAAGGCATATCTTCTGGGCTTACTTGTATCCGCTCGATCTTGCCGTCGGGACGCTTCACCCGCAGCGACTGGCGCCTTGGCGGTCGCTTGTGCGACCTAAGTTCAAAGTAGACTCGGGGGACGCCTAGCAGCGTTGAAAGGCAATACTGCTCGACTTCCTCGTTAATGATCTTTTGGCACTGTCCGCACGACGCTTTCGGCAGGATATGGCGGCCTCCAAATGCGTTGGGGACAGGGTGTTCGTCGGTTAGTTTGCCGTCTGAGCCGCCGCAATAGATGCACATACCCACGGGTTGGAATACACGCCTGACACCAACATCATCGCGAGGGTACTCCCAAGTGAACGCCACCAGCCATCGCCCCATCGACCAAACGGAAGATGAGCAACGCCTCAACCAGCGCTTACGCCGCGCTCTCGCGACTCCTCCGATCAGCAATGAGGATATCCTCAAGCGGTCGAAAGAGTCGCGGGGAAAAAGCTAAGATCGGGTCCAGCGCTTGCACCGCTCCCCGACTGGCGGCGGCGGATCGTAGAAGTCAGGCAGCGAGCGACCTAGGTTGCCGGTACATGAGGCGTTTCCCGCGCGCACCTTTGATTTCCTCTGCGGTGCGGTCCGTGTCGGACAACAGGCGGGTGTTGTAACGGAAATCGAACTCGGCGCAGTAGCGCCCAAGGTGGGCTTCGCTCATGTGGTGATACGTCCCGATCACGCCGCGCTTGAAGATGGAAAAGAAGTTTTCAGCGGTGTTGGAGTGCTTGAAGCCGCCGGTGGTGACGTACTGGCTCGCGCTGTGATTGACCTTGCCGTGATAGCTGAACTCGCGACCGATGCCGGTGTAGACGGGGCTTTCATCGGTCATGAGCGCGGACGAACGATCGATGTTGGTAACGAGCAGCGGGCGCAGCGTCTTGGCGTTGACGTTGGCAACGTGGAACGAGCGGGCGCGCCCGTCACGCTCTACGAGGGCGACAACGGCTTTCTTGGGCTTCACAGTGCGGGTCGCGCGGTTGCGCTGATTGCCGCCGACGTAGGTTTCATCGGCTTCCACAACGCTGTCAGGACCGCCGATCGGGCCTTCCGACGCTTCATCCATCGCCAAGCGAATGCGATGGGCCATGAACCAAGCCGACTTGTACGTGATGCCAAGCGAGCGGTGCAGCTGGTGGGCGCTAAAGCCCTTCTTGCTTCCGTTGAGTAGCGCGAACGCCATCAGCCACTTGTTGAGGGGGATCTTGCTGTCTTCCATGATCGTGCCGACGGTGACGGAGAACGGCTTTGCGCACTCGTTGCACTTGTAGACGCCCGGACGCGTGGACTTGCCCGCCAGTTTGGTGATCCGGTCCA
Source organism: Erythrobacteraceae bacterium (assembly GCA_031399025.1). GTDB lineage: Bacteria > Pseudomonadota > Alphaproteobacteria > Sphingomonadales > Sphingomonadaceae > CBDBZL01. Next base: position 49,777 of record JANNOJ010000074.1, read on the forward strand.
GCGTGCCACAACGAGGGCACACCGGCCCATGCGGCCAATGCAGCGCTTCAAGGTGCTCCCGCGCCTTGTTGGCATCGCTGTAAAGGGGGTCGGTGAGGTTCATGGCGGCAAGTCCCTGTCTGTGCAGACAGTCCTATGCTTATGCCGCTAGTACGTCAAGTATATAATTGCCGACGCGCCTGTCCCTAATTGACACGGGCTTTGCGAAATTCTCGATACAAGACCGGCATAATGCGTTGCAACTGTTTCACCAAGAGACATGGCTGAATGAATTGAACCGGGTTCCTGCGCCGGTGCTATGCGCTGTTTCGGTAGCGGGTTAGCTGTAGCTTTACGAAGAGCCTTGCGGGACTTGGTCCTGGCTGTTCGCTCGAATAGGCGGTTACGGGCGCGATGGGGGAACAGATGGACGGGTTTTTTCTATCGCAGGGCTATGTCTGGAAGATCCTGCAGCGGCTTGCTGCCGCCCTCGTCGTCGCCGCGGTGCTGCCGGTTGCGCCCGCCGCGGCCGCGATCAAGGTCACGTTCGCGGGCTACTTCGATGATCCGACCTATAGCGGCGATTACCCGGCGGAATACGATTTCGAGTACAGCTACTTCTATCGCCCGCAGGCCATCGAATATTCCTGCGTCGAGGATTTCTTCGCCTATTGCGACCGGGAGACCGTGCCGCTCATCGCCGCTTCCGGCCGCATCGGCGATACTAGCATTCCGTACCATTCCATCACCGGGCGCGCTGCTGCCGAATACGACGATCCCGTCGCTTTCAGCTTCCGGCAAGACGGCGGATACTACCCCTATATCGCCGGCAGCTTCGTCAATTACGGCTGGTGGTTGAGCGCAACTTCGACGAGCTTTGGCGGCGTTGGTCCGGATTACCTCCAGGTGTTCTCGCCCGATGGCGCGGCCACGCAGCGCGCCTATCTGTTCAGCATGACCACCACCGCAGTGCCCGAGCCGGCCACCTGGCTCATGCTGCTCACCGGCTTTAGCACCGTCGGCGCAGCCGTGCGCCGCTCTCGCCGGCAGACGGTGAGGGTCCGCTACGCCTGACGGCCGCCGGGCAGCGGACCGCCGGCCCATCATCGCCGGCGGCAAATTCCGCCGGATGAGAAACGCGACAGCCCTCAGCCGGGCTCCAAGGTGTCGCGCGCCAGCGCGCCGCGACCGCTGGGCCGCGCCGCCCGCCGCGCCGATCCGGGGTCGTGGCCGCCGCCCCAGGCGAGCAGCGGCGCCACCGGTCCGGTGATGAGCCTGCTGAACCGCCACTTCTCGCCCGCCTCCAGCCGTTCGCGCGAGGTCTCCAGCGCGGCGGGGTAGACCTCGTCGAACAGGCGGTCGAAGGTGCGCGACCAGTCGTAGCGCTGCTCGGCATGGGCGCGCGCCGCCCGGCCCATGGCCGCCATGCCGCCCCCCACCTGGCCGCGCCAGATCGCCGCCACCGCGCGCGCCATCGCCGCCATGTCGTCCACCGGCCCCAGCAGGCCGAGGCCGGGCTGGACCCGCTCGGGCATCGCCCCGCTCGCCACGCCCACCACCGGCAGCCCGCAGGCCTGCGCCTCAACGATGCTCACGCCGAAGGTCTCGTCCGCCATCGCCGAGACATAGATGTCGCTCGAGGCCAGCGCCCGGGCCAGCTCGGCCCGGTCGCGCATGAAGCCGGTGAAGGCGATCGGCAAATCCACCGCCTCCTCGCGCAGCCGGTCGAACAGCTTGCCGTCGCCGATCATCACCAGCGCCGCGCCCAGTTCGCGCGGCAGATGGCGCATCATGTCGACCAGCTTGTGCGCGCGCTTCTCCACGTCCACCCGCCCGGCATAGACCAGCAGCGGACCCGACCCGGCCAGGCCCAGCTCGCGGCGGAAAGCGGAGTCGCGGCGGGACGGGTGGAACAGCGCGGTATCCACCCCCAGGTCGATCTGGTCGAGCCGGTCGAGCTTGCACCCGGCCAGCACCTCGGCGCCCTTGGCCCCCAGCGCGTACACCCGGTCGAATTCGCGGTAGGTGATCTCGGCATAGCCCAGCGCCAACGCCCGCCAGAACCGCCCCAGCTGCGGCCCCCACATCGCCTGCGCCACCCGGCCAACCTGCGCATCGGGAAAATCGGTGTGGTAGCCGGCCACCAGCGTCGTCTCAGGATGCGCGCGGCGATAGCGGATCGAGGTCCAGGGCAGCAGCCAGGGGCACTGGTTCTCGATGATGTCGGGCCGGTAGCGCTCCAGAATGCCGCGCACCTCGCTGGTGCGGGTGATGAAACGGTAGTTCGCACTCCCGCGCACCGGCTCGCTGCCCACCTCGATCCAGGTGTGGCGGCCGTCCACCACCACCTTGTCCTCGCGCCCGGGCACGATCTGCAGCAGCCGGTGCGGCGTCTGCTCGAGCACGTAGCGCCGCTTCTCGGCCAGATAGGTGGTGATCCCGCCCCCGCCCTTGGGCGAGTAGCTCTGCGTCACGTCGCAGACCAGGAGCGGCGGCAGCTGTTCTGTCATGCGCGCCTTTGTCTGCTGCCGATCATTGCTCGGGTATGAAGGAGAGGGTCACGATCTGCTGTGGCGCGCGAGGTAATAGGGCCGCGCTCCAGATGCAAGCCATGCCAGGCTGGCATCCCCGGCCGGAGTGTCCCTGCGGCCACACGCTCGCCGCCGCGCCGCCGGCCGCGGCACGCCGC
>JANNOJ010000076.1:0-2267 GCA_031399025.1 Erythrobacteraceae bacterium
TACGAGTTCGAGGTGCAGGACATGCCCGTGACGGTGGCGGTCGATGCGGCGGGCAACAACGTCCACACGCTCGCGCCCGCGGAGTGGAAGCGCAAGATCGCCGACGAGCACTTGCTGCCCGGCACATGAAGTCGTTCGACAGGCAACGCATCCGGTTGGACGAGGTGCCCGGTGCTTCCTGACGACCGCGGGCTACGGCCCGAAGCCATGACGATCGACGACATACAAGCTCCCGACGCGCGCGCCACCGTGCCGTTCCTCCAGGTAGCGGCGTCCATCGTGGCGCTGTGGCTGTGCTATTTCCTGCTCACCACCGCCCGCGCCGCCATCCAGGACTTCGGCCTCCAGGATGCGATGCTGTGGCGGCGCGGCGTGGTGGTGCTCGCCGGGGTGGCGATGACCTTCGCCGTGTGGCTGATCCTGCGATTGTTCGACCACAAGCCGTTGTGGGGCAAGATCCTGGCTGCGGTGTTCGTGGCGCTCCCTGCGTCGATCCCGATCGCCCAGGCCAACCAGTGGATTTTCCGCGACATCCAGGAGCAGGAAGAGGCGCGCCTCGCCCAGCAAAAGGGCTTCGCGCTGCGGCGCGATGAGACCGGCAATATCCTCGTCGATATTCCGATCGACAAGCTGGAGAACCTGCCCGGCGGTAGTGCCGTTGCGAGTGCCGGGGGGTCGGCCACGGTGCTGCTTCAGCCGGCACCCACGCGGCTCGATCGCTGGCGCGAGATCGTTGATGTCGCGCTCGGCCGCTATTTTCTGATCCTGGCGTGGGCGTCGCTGTATTTCGCCATGCTGGCGGGCGCTCAGGCGCGCGAGTCGCAGCGGCGCGAGGAACGCTTCCGCTCCGCCGCCAAGGCCGCCGAGCTGCGGAGCCTGCGCTATCAGGTCAATCCGCATTTCCTGTTCAACGCGCTCAATTCGCTGTCGGCGCTGGTGATGACGGGCCGCCCCGACAAGGCCGAACAGATGATCCAATCGTTGTCGCGCTTCTACCGTCACGGGCTTGCCGAGAACACCAGTTCCGATGTCGCTCTGGCGGACGAATTTGACCTCCAGCGCCAGTATCTCGACATCGAGAAAGTGCGCTTTCCCGAACGGCTGCGTACGCGTTATGAGCTGCCGGAAGCGCTGGTCGGCTGCCAGGTGCCCGGCATGATCCTGCAGCCGCTGGTCGAGAACTCGGTGAAATACGGCGTTTCCGCCAGCGCCGCACCGGTCACCGTGAACCTGGAAGCGCGCGAGGAATACGGGCGGCTGGTCATCACTGTCGCCGACGATGGGCCCGGTCACGCCAACCACGGCGGCAACGGCTTCGGTATTGGCCTGGTCAATGTCCGCGACCGTTTGGCCGCGCGCTTCGGTGATGCAGCGAGCGTGACTTCGACTGCGCTCGGTGGCGGTGGCTACGAAACCCAGTTGCGGATCCCGCTGGTGCGCCATGGCTGACGACACAACCGCGCCACTTGCTACGCTGATCGTCGATGATGAGCCGCTGGCGGTCGATCGGCTGCGGATCATCTGCGCGCAGCTGCCGCTGGTCGAGGTGGTCGGCACCGCCAGCGATGGGGCACAGGCGCTCGACCGGATCGCCGAGCTGGCACCGCAGCTGGTGCTGCTCGATCTGACTATGCCGCAGATGGATGGGCTGGCGGTGGCGCGGCGGCTGGCGGGCGACGCACATCCCCCGGCGGTGATCTTCGTGACGGCACACGACAATCATGCGGTCGAAGCCTTCGATCTCGATGCGGTCGATTATGTCCTCAAGCCGGTCGAGAAGGACCGGCTGGAACGCGCTATCGGCCGCGCACTCGCGCGGCGCGGCAATCGGTCGGCCGCGGGCAAGCCGTCGCTCTGGCTCGAGGAACTGTGGGTGCCGCATCGCTCCGAACTGGTGCGGATCGGCGTGTCCGAAGTGGGGCGGATCGATGCCGAACGTGACTATGTGCGGCTCCACGTCGGTGCCAATGGAGCCGGGGGTGAGCCTGCGCGCAGCTATTTGCTACTCCAGACTATCGCCGGGCTCGAAGCGCGGCTCGATCCGGCGCGCTTTATCCGCATCCATCGCTCGATCATTCTGCGCCGCGACCGGATCACCGGGCTGAGGCATGACGGGCTGGGGGTGTGGTCGGTCGAAACGACCGATAACGACACGCTGCGGATTGGGCGTACTTACCTGGCCAAGGTCAAGGCGATGGCAGGGCGCTGATGGCATCGTTTTGGAACCCGCGATAGACACCCGTTACTGGGTCGGGGGGGGGGGGGGG
>JANNOJ010000077.1:0-1535 GCA_031399025.1 Erythrobacteraceae bacterium
TGGCTCGCCAGGGAGAACAGCCCGCGCCGGTTCACCCACGGCCCGAGGTTGGTCGACACCGTCACGTCCGGCGAGGTCGTCACCACATGGTCCGCCAGCGGCGACCCCGACTTCGCCAGCACGTCCATCAGCCGTCCGAACGCCATCTGCGTCGAAACCGCCGACTCGGCCGGTGCCGCCAAAGCCACCGCCGGTAGCCTCGCCGCCTTGGTCCGCCGCGGGCCGCAGTTGAACGGAACCGCGTCGAGGAACGCCCTCAGGTCCGCCGCCGGCCGACCCAGCCCCTCGAACGGCTCCCATTCACGGCCCGCCCTCACGCCCATCCGCGCCTGGAACTCGGCCATCTGCGCCGGGGTCATCAGCCCGGAATGGTTGTCCTTGTGCCCCGCGAGCGGCGTGCCGTAGCCCTTGACCGTGTACGCGAGGATCGCCTTCGGCTGGTCGTCCGCCGCGGCGCGCGCGTAGGCGTCGGCGATGGTCTCGGCGCAGTGCCCGCCGAGGTTCTGCATCAGCGCGCCAAGCTCCGCGTCCGATCGGCGGTCCAAGAGCGCCGTAACCGGTCCCTGGTCGCCGATCGCGTCCATCAGCCGCGCCCGCCACGCCGCGCCGCCCTGATAGGTCAGCGCGGAATAAAGCGGGTTCGGGCAGGCGTCGATCCACGCGCGCAACGCGGCCCCGCCCGGCTCGGCGAAGGCCGCCCGCTGCAGCGCGCCATACTTCAGCGTCAGCACCTCCCAGCCGAACGCCTCGAAGATGCCCGCGATCCGCCCCGACAGCCCCTCGCGCACCACGCCGTCGAGGCTCTGGCGATTGTAGTCGATGATCCACCAGCAGTTGCGCAGCCCGTGCTTCCAGCCCTCCTGCAGGCACTCGTAGATGTTGCCCTCGTCGAGCTCGGCGTCGCCGACGAACGCGATCATCCGCCCCTCCGGCCCCTCGACCCAGCCGCGCGCGCGCACGTAGTCCTGCACCAGGCTCGCAAACGCCGTAATCGCCACGCCCAAGCCCACCGAGCCGGTGGAGAAATCGACGTCGTCCCCGTCCTTGGTCCGGCTCGGATAGCTCTGCGCCCCGCCCCAGCCGCGGAACGCCTCCAGCTTCGCGCGGCTCTGCGCCCCGAACAGATACTGGATCGCGTGGAACACCGGCCCGGCGTGCGGCTTCACCGCCACCCGGTCCTGCGGCCGCAGCGCGCGGAAATACAGCCCGGTCATCAGATCGACCATCGACGCGCAGCTCGCCTGGTGCCCGCCCACCTTCAGCCCGTCGCGGTTCGCGCGCAGATGGTTGGCGTTGTGGACGGTCCAGCACGCGAGCCACAGCACCTTGGCGCTCAGCGCGTCGAATTCGGGGGCGATGCGCCGGCCGTCGTCCATGTCCGAGGCTCCGAGGGGCGGGGCGCGGGGCCCATTGCAAACCAAGCACAACCCGCCGGACGGTTCAAACGCTTAATGCGGCGCCCGCGAAGACGCAGCGCAATTTGCCGCAAGCCCGTCTCCGGGACCGTCACAGACCTGACGCACAGTCGCGTTAAC
>JANNOJ010000088.1:0-17511 GCA_031399025.1 Erythrobacteraceae bacterium
TGGCCGGGTCAATCGGCAGCAAGCCTCTCAAAACACGCCATTCCGCTTCGCTCAAATCGCCTCGGCTCAACCCCGCCTCCAAAAGGAAGCCTTGAATCAAACACCGAGTCTGGCGTCAACCAATTTCTCCACACCGCCTAATGCTCACTTGTAGTGTCGAGTTACCCAGAACGCTCCAGAGCGCCCCAGTGGCCCCTCACAACCCTAGGCACGCCGGGACCCCAACGAGGTTGTCATGGGAGGTTCGTAGGCGTTCCCAGGCGCTCCCAGCGGGCGCGCGGCGATGGTGGATCTCGGACCGACATGCTTGGTGTTCGTGAACGCGCATGAGGCGGCGCTACCTTTCCACAAACATATCGACAAGCACTCCAGTTGGTGGCTTCCCTTCATGTTCCACGTCTGTTCCAGTTTCGGCGCGGGGCGTATCAAACTGGATTCGAACAGCGAGTTCGCTCGCCAAGGGTGGGCGGTGAGGGTCACCTGCGGTGGGTGCGGGAACGTGTCGGTTCGGAACGCAATCGAGCTGATCGGCGAGCTGCACAGGCGGGGTGTGAGCCTGGGTGTCGAGCAGGCCGAACGCCGGATGAAGTGCAAGGCGTGTGGGGTACGGGAGGCGAAGATCCAGCCGGCGCTGATCTGACTTGGCCCGAGTTTAGCTGCCGACGCTGTGAACCGCTTTAGTCTCATCACTTCGCTGAACAAGCGTATTGGCGAGGGCGCAGATCTTAACCCGCAGCCGTTCACGATGCCGCATGTTGACGGAATCTACCCAAAAACCGTCAACATACGTACAACTTGCGTCAACATGCAGCAGTGACCGGATCGCCTACGAGCAGTTCGCTTTGTTGAACTACCGGCGAGATGTCTCGCGAGTTACCCCAAACGATACCCGGAACGCGATCTCTGGGTAACGTAATTTTCGTCAGGGCAGCCAAAGTATTCAAATTCAAACGTTAATTGGTGCGCCCGACAGGATTTGAACCTGTGGCCCCCGGATTAGGAATCCGATGCTCTATCCTGCTGAGCTACGGGCGCGCCGCCACGGCCTTTAGATTGATGCGCGGCGCGGGGCAATGCAGGCGGCGGCGGGGGTGATGGCGAGGGTTCAGTTCACCTCGTCGGGCGGGGCGATCGGGAACAGCAAGGGCGCGATCCGGATACCCTCGTCGATCAGCCCCTGCGCCTCCTGGGCACTGGCCCTGCCGTAGATCGCCTCCTCCACGCGCTCGCCGTAATGGATCGCGCGCGAGGTCTCGGCGAATTCGCCCCCGACCCAACGCGAATTGCGGACGGCGCGAAGCTGGAGTTCGGCCAATTGCGCGATAGCCTCGGCGAGTTCCGGCGGCGCGGCTCCCCCGGCCATCCCCCTACCCCCCTGCGCGCCGACCGCGGTGGCCGCCGCCTTGCCCGGCCGATCCGCTCGCTGCTCGGCCCCAGGCTTGCGGCCCACGGCCGGCGCCATCGGCGCCTTGGCGACTTCGAGCGAACCGCAGGTCGGGCAGGTGAGCAGGCCGCTATCGTGCTGCTCGGCGAAATCGCGGGAGGACCCGAACCATCCCTCGAAGCGATGGCCGCGCTGGCAGTTGAGATCGAAGACAATCATGTGCCGCTCGAAGTAGGGATCGGCCGGCGGTTCGCAAGGCTGGGCAATTGCTGGCGCACGGCGGTGATCCGCGCCGGGTCGATCTCGGCAAAGCCCAGCCCGGGCGCTTCTCCGCCCAGGTCCAGCACCACCTCACCCCAGGGATCGACCACCAGCGAATGGCCGTAGGTCCGCCGTCCGTCGGCGTGCTCCCCTACCTGTGCCGCGGCCACCACATAAGCGCTCGCCTCCACCGCCCGCGCGCGCTGCAACAGGTGCCAGTGTGCTTTGCCGGTGGGCACGGTGAAGGCGGCTGGAATGGCGATCGCGTCGCACCGCCGCTGGCCGAGCGCCTCGAACAGCGCGGGAAAGCGGATGTCGTAGCAGGTGGCGAGGCCCAGGCGCCCGACCGGCGCGCCCTCGACCGTCACCACTTCGCTTCCGGCCTGATAGGCGCGCGATTCGCGCCAGCTCTCGCCGTCGCCAAGTTCGACGTCGAACATGTGGATCTTGTCATAGCGGCCCGCCACCTCGCCCGCCGGAGAGATGACGAGCGAGCGGTTGACCCAGCGCCCGTCGGGCCGCGCCACCGGCAGGCCGACCGCCAGCCACATCTGCTGTTCGGCGGCGGCGGCGCACAGGCGGTCGAGCGACATGGCCTGTTCGGAGCCGATCCTGCGCGCCGCCCGCTCCCGGTCGCGGTCGAGCAGCAGCGCCATCTCGGGCGTGAACAGCATCCGCGCCCCACCGGCGCGGGCCTCGCCCAGCGCGCGGCAGATCGCCTCGAGATTGGCCGCCAGGTCGATCCCGGAGGTCATCTGCAGGAGGGCGACGCGGGCCATGTCCGCCGCTTGCGTCAGCGTCCGAGCAGGGCGTCGAGCCTGCCTTCGCGTTCCAGTGCGGCAAGATCGTCGGAGCCGCCGATGGCCTCGCCATCGATGAAGATCTGGGGCACGGTGCCTGCATCAGGCTTGCGCGCGACCATCTCGCGCGCTTCCTGCCCGCCCCAGGTGATGTCATATTCGGTGTATTCCACCCCCTTGCCGTCGAGCAGCCGCTTGGCTCGGGCGCAGAAGCCGCAGAACATCTTGGTGTAGATCTCGACCTTGGGCGCACTCATCGGGGGTCTCCATTTTTGCCGCCAGACCACCTCTTGAACGGCCAGGAGGCGGGCCTATGTCACCGCTGTCGCGACGCGCTTCACGCGGTGCGATCCGAGGGATGCCGGTATCGGGTCCTTCGGGAAAGGGTAGTCTATCAAATTGCTCAAAGGAGGATTTGTTTCGCCATGACCCGTTTCGACTTTGCTCCCTATCGCCGCTCCACCGTGGGCTTCGACCGTCTGTTCGACCTGCTCGAGAGCACCGGCCGCAACGCCGCGGCCGACAACTATCCGCCGTTCAACATCGAGCGCCGCGGCGAGGACACCTACCGCATCACGCTGGCAGTCGCCGGTTTCCGGCCGGAGGACCTCGACATCACCGCGCAGCAGAACCTGCTGGTGATCCAGGGCAACAAGCGCGATGAAGAAGCGAGCGGCGCGATGCTGCATGTCGGCATCGCCAATCGCGGCTTCGAGCGCCGCTTCGAACTGGCCGACTTCGTCCGGGTGGCAAATGCCGACCTGGCCGACGGGCTGCTGGTGATCGACCTCGTGCGCGAGGTCCCCGAGGCAATGAAGCCGAAGAAGATTGCGCTGGGATCCAGCGGCAAGCTCGAGGTGATCGAGAATGGCGGCACCGGCCACGGCGATCGCCATGAGGATCGGCCGGCGCAGGCGGCCTGATCGATCCGGACGGCGCGACGTTCGCGCTAGGTCAATTGGGGGCGGTGCCTTGGCGGCGCCGCCCCCTCGACGCAGCGAAGCGTCGACCTACCTTGACCACGGCCACCCGGGTCGCAGATGGTGGCCGTAAAGCAAGGCAAGACCTGGTCGCGCCGGACGAGCTGTGCCCCTTCCGACGCGCGACCCACTTGGCGGTACCGCTCGACCAGCCCGTCGGGCTCGGCAAGCGCTATTGCAGCTTCGTAGCTCGTTGATCAAGGAATGATAAAGGTTGTTTTGGAGCGCGGCGCCCGCCGCTGCGCTTACACCAGGCGCGAGTGCTTGAGCGCGGCACCCACGAAACCGGCGAACAGCGGGTGTGGAGCGAACGGCTTGCTCTTGAGCTCGGGGTGGAACTGCACCCCCACGAACCACGGGTGATCGGGCCGCTCGACGATTTCGGGCAGCAGGCCGTCGGGCGACATGCCGCAGAACACCAATCCCCCCTTCTCCAGCGCGTCGCGATAGGTCGAATTGACCTCGTAACGATGCCGGTGCCGCTCCGAGATGCGCGCCGCGCCGCCATAGATGGTGGCGACGTGGCTGTTGCCCGCCAGCACCGCCTCGTAGGCGCCCAGCCGCATCGTGCCGCCGAGGTCCCCCGCGGCCGAGCGCTGCTGCAGCCCCTCGGGGCTCATCCATTCGGTGATGATGCCGACCACCGGCTCGCTGGTGTCGCCGAACTCGGTGGACGAGGCGCCGGGGATGCCGGCGGTGTTGCGGGCGCCTTCGATGCAGGCCATCTGCATCCCCAGGCAGATGCCGAAGAACGGCACCCGTCGCTCACGGGCGAAGCGCACCGAGGCGATCTTCCCTTCCGAGCCGCGCTCGCCGAAGCCGCCGGGCACCAGGATGCCGTGCATCGGCTCGAGCCTGGCGGAGATCTCGTCATCGTCGCGCTCGAACAGCTCGGCGTCGATCCAGCGAATGTTGACTTTGGCGCGGTTGGCCATGCCGCCATGGACGAGCGCCTCGCTCAGCGACTTGTAGGCATCGGGCAGGCCGACATATTTGCCGACCACGCCGATCGTGACCTCGCCCTCGGGATGGTCGTGCCGGTCGACGATATCGCGCCACACCGCCAGCTCGGGCAACGGCAAGGCATCGCCGAGGGCGAAATGGCGCAGGACCTGGGCATCGAGGCCCTCGGCGTGATATTGCAGCGGGACCTGGTAGATGCTGGGCGCGTCGAGCGCCTGGATCACCGCTTCCTTGCGCACGTTGCAGAACAGCGCGATCTTGGCCCGCTCGGTCTCGGGCAGCGGGTGTTCGCAGCGGCACAGCAGCAGATCGGGTTGCACCCCCAGGCTGGTGAGCTCGCGCACCGAGTGCTGGGTGGGCTTGGTCTTCAACTCGCCCGCGGCCGAGATATAGGGCACCAGCGTGACGTGGATCACCGCGGTCTGGTCCCGACCCAGTTCGTTGCGCAGCTGGCGGATGGCCTCGATGAACGGCAGGCTCTCGATATCGCCCACCGTGCCGCCGATCTCGCACAGGACGAAATCATGGCCCTCGGTATCGGCGAGCGCGAAGGCCTTGATGGCGTCGGTGACGTGGGGGATCACCTGCACCGTGGCGCCCAGGTAATCGCCGCGCCGTTCGCGGGCGATGATGTCGCGGTAGACCCGGCCCGAGGTGATGTTGTCGCTCTGCCGGGCCGATACCCCGGTGAAGCGCTCGTAATGGCCCAGGTCCAGGTCGGTCTCGGCGCCGTCGTCGGTGACGTAGACCTCGCCGTGCTGGTAGGGGCTCATCGTCCCCGGATCGACGTTGAGATAGGGGTCGAACTTGCGGATGCGGACCTTGTAGCCGCGCGCCTGCAGCAGCGCGGCGAGGCTGGCCGCCATCAGGCCCTTGCCCAGCGATGAGACCACGCCGCCGGTGATAAAAATGAACCGCGCCATGGGAGTTGGGCCTTAGGCGCTGGCGCGGATTCGAGGCAAGCGCCAGCGCGCCGCTGTTCACAGCTTAGGTGCCGTAATCTCCCAGCGGTGGCAGCGATCGCACCGGGATCACCCGGAAACGTCGGCCAGCGGATCGTCGCTCGCGTCGGGAACGGGGCTGACCGGCGGTGCACCATCGAGCCCCTGGTCGCCCGGCACCAGCGGCGCGGGCTCGGGGTTCGCCGCCGGCGCCAGCGGATCGGCCAGTGGATCGGCCAGCGGATCGCGCTGCGCGGGGGTGGCGACCGAGCGATCGAGCGTCTCGTCGATTTCGCTGCCCGAGGTGACATCCACCGCCATTGCCGCCAGGATGATCGCCAGCACCACGAACAGCACCGCCAGCCACTTGGTAGTGCGGGTGAGGAAATCGGCCGCGCCGCGCGCCGACATCAGCCCGCCCGGGCTCCCGCCGCTGCCGATGCCGAGCCCGCCGCCCTCCGAACGCTGCATCAGCACGACGCCGACGAGCGCGGCGGCGATGATCGCCTGGACGACGGTGAGGAACAGGAACAGGCCCATGGTCTAGCTATCTCGGCTCGGCCCGGCCTCGATCGGCCCGGCGCGGTGTGTAGAGCAAGGTAAGGCCTGGCGCCGCCCGGCACAAGCGCAGGCCGACGGCGGGCACGCGGCTCAGCCGTCCTCGCCCTCGACCGCGGCGACGATGATGCCCAGGAAGCTCTCGGCGGTGAGGCTCGCCCCGCCCACCAGCGCGCCGCCTACCTCCGCGGCGCCCAGCAGCTGGGCGGCATTGGCCGGCTTGACCGAACCGCCGTATAGGATGCGCACCTCGGCGCCGGCCTCGCCGTAGATCTCGATCAGCTTGGCGCGCACCGAGCGATGCATCGCGCCCACCTCGTGCACCGTCGGCGTGCGCCCCGTGCCGATGGCCCACACCGGTTCGTAGGCGACGGTGATGCGCTCGCCGGTGCGCTGGGCCGCTTTGTCGCCGCGCGGCAGCGAGCCTTCCAGCTGCCGGCCGACGACCTGCTCGGCCTGGCCCGCATCGCGCTCGGCCTCGGTCTCGCCGACGCAGACGATGACGTTCATGCCCGCCGCCAGCACCGCCTCGGCCTTGGCCTTGACCAGGGCGTCGGTCTCGCCGTGGTCGGCGCGGCGTTCGGAATGGCCGACGATGGTGAAGCTGGCCCCGACGTCCTTGACCATCGCCGCCGAGATGTCGCCGGTGTGCGCCCCGCCCTCTCCCGAATGGCAATCCTGCGCCCCCACGCCGATCAGCGAGGCTTCCTTGTGCACCGCCTGGATCATCGTGAACGGCGGCGCCAGCGCGACCTCCGCCTTGATCAGCCGCTCGGCCGCGCGGTCGATCGCGCGCGCTTCCGAGAGCATGGCCTTGGTGCCGTGCATCTTCCAATTGCCGACGATGTAGGGGCGCCTGGCCATCTGCCTCGCGATCCTCGCTTACCTGACTGACCTGAGTGCTCCCTGCCGCCAGGCGGGGAAGGAAGGTTGCGCTAGTGCGCCGCCCCACGATTGTCAAAAGCGCTTTTGCGCTGGCGCCCGATGGGCGGCTCCACTGTTGCGGTGCCGCCGCAGCCAAGATAAAGGCCCCCTCCTCGCCCTCGGCCCCCGTGCTCGCGCACCGGCCCCGATGCGGCCCTGACATCGCTGATCGAGTACCGGCCCGCCCATGATTCAGATGTTTCGCAGCTTCTTCCAGTCGAAGGTGGGGATCGTCCTCACGCTCGGCTTCCTGGCGGTGGTGGCGATCGCCTTTGCCAGTTCGGACGTGGCCAATACCAGCATGTTCGGCGGAATTGCCGGTGGCGACCGGGTGGCCGAGGTGGGTGATCGACCGATCGAAGCGGCCGACCTGCTGGCGAACGCAACCAATGCGCTCGACCAGGTGCGCCAGCAGGACCCGACCCTGACGATGGAGGCCTTCGCCGGCAATGGCGGGGTGGAGCGGGTCCTGGCGCAGATGCTGAGCCGCGCCGCGCTGGCCGAATTCGCCCGCGAGCACGGGCTGCGCGCCGGCAAGCGGCTGGTGGACAGCGAGATCCGCCAGATCGCCGCCTTTCGCGACGCAAGCGGCAGTTTCAGCCAGGATGCCTACCAGGCGGCGCTGCGCCAGCGGGGGCTCAGCGATGCGCTGGTGCGCGACGATCTGGCGATGGGCCTGTTCGCCCGCCAGGTGGCGCTCCCCGTGGGTTTGGCGCCGCAGATGCCGGATTCGATCGCCCGCCGCTATGCGCAATTGCTGAGCGAAACCCGGCGCGGCGCCATCGGGGTGGTGCCCAGCGACGCCTTCGCCCCCACGGCGGGGCCGAGTGCGGCGCAGCTGCAGGCCTATTATCAGGAGAACCGCCGCCGTTACATCCGGCCCGAGCGGCGCGTGGTCCGCTACGCCGAATTCGGCGAGGAGGCGCTCGGCGACCTGCCGGCGCCTACCGCTGCCGAGATCGCGGCACGTTTCCAGCGCGACGCGGCGCTGTACCGGGCGCAGGAGGACCGCACCTTCACCCAGGTGGTGGTGCCCACCCAGATCGCCGCCCGGCAGATTGCCGCCGCGGTGGAAGGGGGACGTACCCTGGAGGCCGCCGCAACGGCGCTCGGCCTGGTCCCCACCCGCAGCGGACCGATCGATCGCCAGGAGCTCGCCGGGCAGACTTCCGCCGCGGTAGCCCAGGCGGCCTTCGCCGCGGGCCGCGGCGCGATCTCCGAGCCGGCGCGTGGCGGGCTTGGCTGGTACGTGCTGCGCGTGGACGCGGTGGCGAACCGCCCCGCGCGAACCCTGGAACAGGCGCGCGGGGAAATCACCCAGGCGCTCGCTTCCGAGGGCCGCACCACGGCGCTTGGCGATCTTACCGCGCGGCTGGAGGAGGAGTTCGACGAGGGCCGCAGCCTGGACGAGGTGGCGCGCGAGCTTGGCCTGGAACTGATCGAGACCCGCCCCGTCACCGCCACCGGCCAGGTCTACGGTACGCCCGAAAGCGTCCCTGCGCTGCTCGCTCCGGTGCTCGCGACCGCCTTCGACATGGCCGAGGACGAGCCGCAGCTGGCGGTGATAGAAGCCGGCCGTCGCTTCCTGGCGTTCGATGTCGGCGACATCACTCCGTCGGCGAGCGCACCGCTGGCCGAAATCCGTCCGCAGGTGATCGCCGCCTGGCGCCGCGATCAGGGCTTCGCCGCCGCCCGCGAGGCGAGCCAGCGGGTTCTCGCCCGCGTCGCGCGCGGCCAGGCGCTGGCGGCGGCATTGCAGGCCGAGACGGTGGCGCTGCCGCCCGTCGAGGCGGTCGACCTGAACCGCGAGGAGATCGCCCAGGGCGGCCAAGTGCCGCCGGCGCTGTCGCTGCTGTTTTCGATGGCGGAAGGCACGGCCAAGCGGCTGGCCGCACCCGGCAACTCCGGCTGGTTCGTGGTCGCGCTCGACGACATCGTCACGCCCGAGCTCGCCGCCGGCGATCCGCTGGTCATGGCCACCACCAACCAGCTCGAAAGCGTGCTGAGCGACGAATATGTCGCCCAGTTCATCGCCGCGGTCGAGGCCGAGGTGGGCGTCGAGCGCAACGAAGCGGCAGTCGCAGCGGTGACCGCCCAGCTCACCGGCCAGGCCAATTGATCGGCGCTTCGCCGGCGCGCCCATGAGCCGCGGCCAGACCGGCTCAGCCGAGCCTGACAATGCCGAGCAGGCGCAAGCCGACCTGGCGGCCGGCCGCGCGACGCTGGTGTGGCGCGAGGTCATCGCCGACACCATCACCCCGGTGGGCGCGGCGCTCAGCCTGTTCGAAGCGGAGCGCGGCGATTTCCTGCTGGAATCGGTGGAAGGCGGCGAGATCCGCGGCCGCTACAGCCTGCTCGGGCTCGACCCCGACCTGGTGTTCCGCGCCACCGGTGATAAGTGCGAGGTCAATCGCAATTGGCGCCACGATCGCGGGGCGTTCACGCCTTGCCCGGACACGAGCCTGGCGCAACTACGCGCGCTCGCGCAAAGCTGCCGTCTCGACGTTCCGCCCGACCTGCCGCCGCTCGCCTGCCTGGTCGGTTACCTGGGATACGAGACGATCGGCCTGGTCGAGCGCCTGCCACGCGCGCCGCAGAGCGCGCTCGATGTGCCCGACATGCTGTTCGTGCGCCCGACCCTGGTGCTGGTGTTCGACGGTCTGACCGATACGCTGTTCGTGGTCGCTCCGCTCTGGGCGCCGCCAGGCGCGGCGCCGGGCATGTCCCCGGGCGATCCGCAGCGCGCCATCGAGGCCGCGGGCGAGCGCATCGAGGCCGCCTTGCGCCGGCTCGGCGAGGCCGCTCCCGCGCCGGTCCGCGACCCGTCATTGCCCGACATGGCGCTCACCCCGGTAAGGCCGGCGGCCGATTACCAGGGCATGGTCCGCCAAGCGCAGGAGTACATCACCGCCGGCGATATCTTCCAGGTGGTGCTGGCCCAGCGCTTCACCTGCCCCTTTCCGCTGCCGCCGCTGGCGCTCTACCGCGCGCTGCGGCGGGTGAACCCTTCGCCCTTTCTCTACTTCCTCGACCTGCCGGGCTTCGCCGTGGTTGGATCGAGTCCCGAGATCCTGGTGCGCGTGCGGGGCGGACCCGCCGAAGCCAAGGAGGTGACCATCCGCCCCATTGCCGGCACCCGCCCGCGCGGCCGCAGCGAGGCCGAGGATGCCGAGAACCAGCGCAGCCTGCTCGCCGACCCAAAAGAGCGCGCCGAGCACCTGATGCTGCTCGATCTGGGCCGCAACGATGTCGGCCGGGTGGCGGCGGCGGGCAGCGTGGCGGTCACGCAAAGCTTCACCGTCGAGCGCTACAGCCATGTTATGCACATCGTCAGCAACGTGGTCGGTCGGCTGGCCGAGGGCAAGGATTCGCTCGACGCGCTGTTCGCCGGCTTTCCCGCGGGCACCGTCTCGGGCGCGCCCAAGGTACGCGCCTGCCAGATCATCGCCGAGCTCGAGCCCGAGACGCGCGGCGCCTATGCCGGCGGGGTCGGCTATTTCGCCCCTGACGGCTCGCTCGACAGCTGCATCGTCCTGCGCACCGCGGTGGTGAAGGATGGCGTGATGCACGTCCAGGCGGGCGCCGGCATCGTCGCCGACAGCGACCCGGCTTCCGAACAGCGCGAATGCGAAGCCAAGGCCGCCGCGCTGCTCGCCGCCGCGCGCGAAGCGGCGCGGGTGGCGAGCGAGGCGGAGTTCGGGCAGTGACCGCCTGAGCGGCCATGCGCGTCTTGGTCGTGGCTAGCACGGGCGCGGCCAAGTCGACCTTCGCGCGCCGGCTCGCCGCCCCGATCGGCGCACCGCAAATCGAGCTGGACGTGATCAACTGGCAACCGGGCTGGCGCACCTGGCCGATGATGATCTGCGCAGGTCCTGCGCCACGTGGACCGGGCAACCGGCGCGCCGAAATGGGTTATCGACGGCAATTACGGGAGCGAAGTGCGCGCGCTGCTCCTGCCCCGCCGCGACTCATCTCGTCCGGGTCGATCATTCCCGCCCGGTGACCGCAAGCGGCTTCCTCTTGTCATCGCCCCCGGCCGCGCTAGGTCGCACGCCATGATCCTCGTCATCGACAATTACGACAGCTTCACCTTCAACCTGGTCCACTACCTGATGGAGCTGGGCGCAAGGGTCGAAGTGGTACGCAACGATGCCATTTCGGCGGGCCAGGCGCTATCGTCGGGGGCGGCGGGCTTCCTCATCTCGCCCGGACCCTGTACGCCCAACGAGGCGGGCGTCAGCCTCGAGCTGGTCGCGGCCTGCGCCGATGCCGGGCGGCCGCTGCTCGGCGTGTGCCTGGGCCACCAGGCGATCGGCCAGCATTTCGGCGGGCGGGTGACGCGCGGCGGGCTGATGCACGGCAAGACCTCGCCGGTGACGCATGACGGCAGCGGGGTGTTCGCCGGGCTGCCCTCCCCCTTCACCGCCACGCGCTATCATTCGCTGATCGTGGAGGACATTCCCGAAAGCCTGCTGGTCAACGCCACCAGCGAGACGCCGGGGCTGGACGGCACTGCGGTGATGGGCTTCCGCCATGCCGAGCTGCCGATCCACGGCGTGCAGTTCCACCCCGAGAGCATCGCCACCGAGCACGGCCACGACCTCTTGGCCAATTTCCTCGCGGTCTGCGGGATCAGGGCCAAAGCGGCAGCGGCGTGAGCGCGCTTCCGGGCACGGACCGCCCGCTCGGGCAGGAGGAGGCGCGCGCCGCCTTCGGCGCCATGCTCGACGGCGGCGCGTCGGACGAGGCGATCGCCGCCTTCCTGGTGGGCTTGGCCGAGCGCGGCGAGACCGCGGCCGAGATCGCCGGCGCGGCTGAGGCCATGCGCGCGCGGTTGATCCCGATCGAGGCGCCCGCGGGGGCGATCGACGTCTGCGGCACCGGCGGCGACGGGCACCACACGCTCAACGTCTCGACCGCGGTGGCGCTGGTGGTGGCCGCTTGCGGCGTGCCGGTGGCCAAGCACGGCAACCGCGCGGCGAGCTCGAAGGCGGGTGCGGCCGACACGCTCGAGGCGCTGGGCCTCGATCTGGCGGCGGCCGGCCGTACCGCCGAGGCGACCCTGCGCGAGATCGGCATCTGCTTCCTCTTCGCCCAGACTCACCACCCGGCGATGGCGCGCATCATGCCGATCCGCCGCCAGCTTGGCCGGCGCACCATCTTCAACCTCATGGGTCCGCTCGCTAACCCGGCACGGGTGTCCCGCCAGCTGGTCGGTATCGCCCGGCCCGCTGATGTGCCGATCTATGCCGAGGCGCTGGCGCTACTGGGGACAGAGCTGGCGCTGATCGTCGCCGGCGACGAGGGTTTGGACGAATTGAGCCTGGCCGGCGGCAACGAGGTGGCCCAGGTCTTGCACGGCGGCAAGGTGCGCATGGGCCGGGTGGACGTGGCGCAGGCGGGTCTGCCGCACGCTCCGGTAGGGGCAATGCGCGGCGGCGATCCGGCTTACAACGCCGCCGCCCTGCGCGCGCTGCTGTCGGGCGAGCGCGGCCCCTATCGCGATTCCGTGCTGTTTAACGCCGCCGGGGCGCTGATCGTGGCCGGCCGGACGCAGGACTGGCGCGCCGGCGCGGAAGAAGCGGCGGAGGCGATCGACAAGGGGCTCGCCAAGGCGCTGCTCGAGTGCTGGATCGCGGTTTGCCAGTAGCCCCCTTGCGCCCCGGGCTGATCACCCTGGGCCGGTAGCGACCCCTCTCGCCCTGAGCTTGCCGAAGGGTGGTCCTTCGTTCAAGCGGGGCGAAGGACAAAGCAATTCTTCGACGAGCTCAGGGTGAGCGGAGAGCAGTTTGGACAGGCTAGCCGAAATTTGCGCCGTCAAGCGGTCGGAGGTCGCGGCCCGCAAGGCGCTCGCCACCCTCGATGACCTGGACCGGCAGGCCGCGGGCGCCACCCCACCGCGCGGGTTCCGCCGCGCGCTCGAGGAAAAAGCCAGAATCGGCTTCGCGCTGGTCGCGGAAATCAAGCGAGCTTCGCCATCCAAAGGGCTGATCCGAAAACATTTTCGTCCCGCCGAGCACGCGCTTGCCTACCAACAGGGCGGTGCCGCCTGCTTGTCGGTTCTCACCGATGCACCCTACTTCCAGGGTCACGAGAACTACCTTGTCGAGGCGCGCGCCGCCTGCGCGCTGCCCGTGTTGCGCAAGGATTTCACCGTCGATCCCTGGCAGGTGGCCGAGGCCCGGGCGATCGGGGCGGACGCCATCCTCATCATCGTCGCCGCGCTGGAAGATGGCCCGATGCGCGAGATCGAGACCGCGGCGCTGGAGCGCGGCATGGACGTGCTGGTCGAGGTGCACGACGAGCGCGAGCTGGAGCGCGCCGCCCGCCTCACCTCGCGCCTGATCGGCATCAACAATCGCGACCTGCGCACCTTCAGGACCGACCTTGCCGCCACCGAGCGCCTCGCCCCGCTCGCCCCCGAGGGCGCGCTGCTCGTGAGCGAGAGCGGCATTTCCACTCACGCGGATTGCACGCGGCTCGCCGGCGCCGGGGTGCGCTGCTTCCTGGTGGGCGAGAGCCTGATGCGGCAGGACGATGTCGCCGCTGCCACCCGCCTGCTGCTGGGCGGCTGAGTTCCGGCGGCGACGCCGATCGGGCTACGGCAATGCTACTAGGGCCAGGTTGCCTCGACGCCAGCGACCGGTCATGGCATGCAGCCGGGGGCAGCCAGCAAGCTGTCGGCGCACGAATGGGCAGGGGCGGAGAGAAACGATATGGCGGCCATATTCCACGGGGTGATGAAGATCGTGAGCACCCTGCTCGGCGTAATGTTGATCTGCATGGGTGGCATCTGGGTGCTGCAGGGCCTCAACATCGCCTTTCTCGACAGCTTCATGGCCGGTGCGCCGCAATGGGCGGTATACGGCGCAATCCTGATGCTGTTCGGGGTGGGCCAGGTGATCTGGAGCCTCACCCGGCGGCGCTGAGCGCACCGTTGCGATGAGCAGGCTGACGCATCTCGACGAGACCGGCGCGGCGCGGATGGTCGATGTCGGCGGCAAGCCCGAAACTGCGCGCACGGCCACCGCCACCGGCCGCATCCGCATGTCGGCTGCCGCCCTGGCGGCGGTCCGCGAGGGCAGCGGCGCCAAGGGCGACGTGCTCGCCGCGGCGCGGATCGCGGGGATCATGGCGGCCAAGAAGACCGCCGAGCTGATCCCTCTGTGCCACCCGCTCGCGCTCGACTCGGTGAGCGTGGACTTCGCCTTCGAAGAGGGCGCCGTGCGGGCCACCACCCGCGCCTCGCTCATCGGCCGGACGGGGGTGGAGATGGAGGCGATGACGGCGACCTCCATCGCTTTGCTGACGATCTACGACATGGCCAAGGCGCTCGACAAGGGGATGGTCATCGACGGGCTCCGCCTGCTCGAAAAGACCGGCGGCAAGAGCGGCGCCTGGCGCGCAGGCCCAGACGTGCGGTGAGCCTGCCGCCGCCGATCGCGCTGGAGGAGGCGCAGAGCCGGCTGCTCGCATCGGTCGAGCCGCTGGGCGGCGAGACACTGCCCGTCGAGCAGGCGCTGGGTCGTTATCTCACGCGCCAGCCCATCGCCCGGCGCAGCCAGCCCGCGGCCGACCTGTCGGCCATGGACGGCTATGCCATGGCCGCGGACGATCTCGCCGGGCCATGGCGGATCATCGGCGAGAGCGCTGCGGGGCGCCCGTTCGCCGGGGCGCTGCGACCTGGCCAGGCCGTGCGCATCTCCACCGGCGCCCTCGTGCCCGCCGGCGCGGGCGCCGTGCTGCTGCAGGAGAACGCGGCCCGCGACGAGGACAACCTGCGCGCCTCCCGAAGCGAGCCGACCCCCCAACACATCCGCCGCGCCGGGCTCGATTTCCGCGCGGGCAATGCCTTGCTGAATGCCGGCGTCGCGCTGACGCCAGCCCGCATCGCGCTCGTGCTGGCGAGCGGCAATGCGTCGGTGGAGGTCGGACGCCAGCCTTCGCTGGCGGTGCTCGAAAGCGGTGACGAGTTGACCGGCGAGGCCGCAGCCTGCGCGCCGCACCAGATCCCGGCCAGCAACGGCGCGATGCTGGCGGCGATGGCCGCGCCGTTCGCCGCGCCGGTGATCCGGATCGGACCGGTGCCCGATCGGATGGACGCGCTGCTTTCGGCGCTCGAGCAGGCGTCGGCGCATGACGTGCTCGTCACTAGCGGCGGCGCGTCGGTGGGTGGCCACGACCTCATCCGTCCGGCGCTCGAGCGATGGGGCGCGACCATCGATTTCTGGCGGGTGGCCCTCAAGCCGGGCAAACCGCTGCTGGTGGCGCGGCGCGGCCGCCAGCTGATCCTCGGCCTGCCGGGCAACCCGGTGTCAAGCTACGTCACCGCCTTCCTGTTCCTGCTTCCGCTGCTGCGCCGATTGGGGGGATCGGTCCGGTCGGTTCCGCTTCCCTTGTACCAGCCGCTCGTCGATCCGCTGCCCCCGACCGGCGACCGGATGGAGTTTCTGCGCGGCCATTACGGGTCCGGCGGCGTGATCGCGTACCAGCAGCAGGACAGCAGCGCGCTCGGCTCGCTGGCGGCGGCGAACTGCCTCATCCGCCGCCCGGCCGACGCCCCGGCGGCCGAGCGCGGCGAGCTGGCCGAGGTCTTTCCGCTCGAAAATGGCGGAAACGCTTGGTGATTATCCCCTTGCGACAAGTAAGCTGATTTGGTAGAAGGGGGCATGAGCAAGAAGGCCCCCACCATCCGCCAGTTTCAGGATCGCTTCCCCACCGAGGAAAGCTGCCTAGAGCACTTGATGCGCACCCGCTTTGGCGACCGTCACGATTGCGACAAGTGCGGGCGCAACGCTCATTTCTACCGTGTCGCCAAGCGCCGCTCGTATGCTTGCGAGTATTGCGGCGGGCAAGTTTACCCGACTGCCGGAACCCCGTTTGATCGCACCCGCACCAGCCTTCGCGACTGGTTCCTAGTGATGTTCATGTTTTGCAGCACCCGGAACGGTGTTGCCGCCAAGGAAGTAGAGCGCCAGATCGGCGTCACCTACAAGACTGCTTGGCGCATGTGCCACGAAATCCGGAAGTACATGGCCGTTGTCGATGGTGATGAACCGCTTGGCGGTCCCTTCAAGACTGTCGAGGTAGACGAAACCTACATCGGCGGTGTCGCTGCGGGTAAGGGCTCCGGCTACAAGGGCAACAAGACCGCCATCCTCGGCATGAAGCAACGCGGCGGGGAGATCATCACCCGCGTTATTCCCGACCGGCGCAAGCCCACGCTCGAAGGGCACATTATCGCCAACGTAAAGCCTTACACCGAAGTCCACACCGACGACTTCTCCAGTTACGATGACCTCGGCGAGATCAAGGGCTACTGGCACAAGCGCGTGCGCCACAGCGAAGGCCAGTATGTCGCGCCGGGTGGCGTCTCCACCAACAGCATTGAAGGCTTCTGGGCGCAGCTAAAGCGCGGAATCAACGGCACTCACATTCACGTCAGCGCGAAGCATCTTTCGAAGTATCTGGCTGAGTTCGAGTTTCGCCACAATCGGCGGGATCGTCCTGCGTCGATGATTGCCGAGTTGATGACGGCTTTTCAGCGCTAGGAGCCTGCCCCGCCGCCATTCCCCTCAACAATCTGTCGAAGCGTCTCCCCGCGTCGCTTGGCATCTAGCTTCTCCTTTACTTTCTCTACGCTGGGGCCTCCCCCAGGAATATACTGCAATATCTCATCCGCATCAGGTCCACCAAAGGCCGCGTGATGAATGGCGAGCGCAACGTGATTTCTCAAGCGCATCCAGTTATCGTATTTAGATATCTGTGTTTTGTATGTGATGACCTGCCCGCTTTTTTCAAAAAGCTCGTCAATCTCGCCCCAATCTAAAGAGGTGAGGCTTTCTGGCTTCACATCATTAATCCATTCTCTAACCGATGGGTGCCACCCGTCTGAAAGTTGGAGCCAATGGTACATTGCGCTTTCCATCTTGGCTTGGTCCAGTTGCCAATCGGCCCAATCATTCCCGCGAAAGGGCTGATTGTTGCGCACCTTTTCCTGCAAGCGCTCTCCGTGCTCTTGGATCGCGGCGGCATAAAATCTCTCCGTCTCCCGCGCCTTGATCGCCTTCAGTGCTAGAAAAAGCTGAGCGTTCGACTTGAGAACTTTTTCGCGAAACTCGCGCAATACTCGCTCATTTATGAAAAATCGGTCTTCAATAACCGCATTGCGTTCTTTCATGCTATCTTTGAGAGCATCGACCATATCGCTGACGCGGGCCTCAAGTCCCGCCAAGTTTTGATAGTCGCGAATTATAGCTTTCCGATCCTCCGCTATCTCGGAAAGTTTCGCTCGCAAAGCTACTATATCCGCGTTCAGCTCCCCTATGCCGGGATCGCAATCATCGTCAGTTAGAGCGAGAGCGGGCACGTTCCTGCGGACATACTCGAAAAGGCCGTAAACGGCTCCAACTACAGCTAGAAGCAGCCATCCCCACCAAGGAATTGCAGCGCCTGTCATTCCCCAAGCCCTGGGTAGTGTTGGGAATCCGAACTGGTCACAAAGAAACTGGTAGACACTGGCCGCAATCGGCACACCGGTAAGCAGCCGAGCTCTCCATCCATTAACAGGCTGATGAAAAAGGGCTTGGCTATCGCGCCGTGAGGTGATTCATCGTGGCAAGACGCGATGAACGAGGTCGATGGATGCGCGGGACGGACGAACGATCGGGCAAGCTGTTTTCCTATGTCGATCTGGAGCA
>JANNOJ010000089.1:0-21070 GCA_031399025.1 Erythrobacteraceae bacterium
TGGCCGGGTCAATCGGCAGCAAGCCTCTCAAAACACGCCATTCCGCTTCGCTCAAATCGCCTCGGCTCAACCCCGCCTCCAAAAGGAAGCCTTGAATCAAACACCGAGTCTGGCGTCAACCAATTTCTCCACACCGCCTAAGCCCTGATAATCTTTGAATTGTTGCACGTGCTAATGTATATGCAATGCAGCAATTGAGCAAAAAGGGCGCAGCATGGCCGAGCGCGAGGTCCGCCAGGACCCGATCATCATCAAGAAGTATGCCAATCGGCGTCTCTACAACACCAGCTCATCCAGCTACATCACCCTCGACGATCTCTCTCGCATGACCCGCGACGGCGTGGAGTTCCAGGTGCTCGACGCCAAGACCGGCGGCGATATCACGCACGGCATCCTGACCCAGATCATCATGGACGAAGAGGCGCATGGCGAACAGATGCTGCCGGTCAGCTTCCTGCGCCAGCTGATCAGCATGTACGGCAATTCCATGCAGGCGATGATGCCGCCCTACCTCGAGGCGACCATGCAGCAATTCCGCGATAATCAGCTGAAATTGCAGGACACCTTCAAGACCAGTATGGGGCCCGACGCCTTCGCCAAGCTGGCCGAGACCAACATGGCGATGTTCCAGGCGGCGGCCAAGGCCTTCATGCCCGGCGCGGTCGGCGGCGGGCCGGCGGCCGGCGGCCGGGCTCCCGCCGGCGACGAGATCGCCAAGCTGCGCCGCGAGATGGCCGAAATGCAGAGCAAGATCGACAAGCTCAGCAACTAGCCCGGCCGGCGCCGGGCAGCGCCCGGGGCGCAGAGCGAACGTCTCTCGACACCGCGGCGTGGTCCCGGCATGGCGGCGCGACCCCCCACGCTCACGCCGGTTCGCCCACCATGCCCGCCATCCGCCACGCGCTCACCACCACCCGCCGGGGCGATTTCGCCGCATGGTACCAGGAGGTCGTCGCCGCCGCCGACATGGCCGAGGAATCGGGCGTACGCGGCTGCATGGTCATCAAGCCGTGGGGCTACGGCATTTGGGAACGGATGCAGCGCCTGCTCGATGCGCGGATCAAGGCCACGGGGCACGACAATTGCTACTTCCCGCTGTTCATTCCGCTGGCCAATTTCGTGCGCGAGGCGGCGCATGTGGAAGGCTTCGCCAAGGAGATGGCGGTCGTCACCCACCACCGCCTCATCGCCGACGGGCAGGGCGGGCTGATCCCCGACCCGGCCGCCAAGCTGGAAGAGCCGCTGATCGTGCGGCCCACGTCCGAAACCATCATCGGCGATGCGATGAGCCGCTGGGTGCAGTCGTGGCGCGACCTGCCGTTGAAGCTCAACCAATGGGCCAACGTGGTCCGCTGGGAGATGCGCACGCGCATGTTCCTGCGCACGTCGGAGTTCCTCTGGCAGGAAGGCCACACCGCCCACGCGACCCGCGACGAGGCGCAGGCGCACACGCTCACCATGCTCGAGGTCTACCGCGCCTTCGCCGAGGAGGACGTGGCGCTGCCGGTGATCGCCGGCGAAAAGCCCGAGAACGAGCGCTTCCCCGGCGCCACCGAGACCTGGTCGATCGAGGCGATGATGCAGGACGGCAAGGCGCTCCAGGCCGGCACCTCGCATTATCTGGGCACCAGATTTGCCGAGGCCGCCAACATCCGCTACCAGGACCGCGAGGGCACCCAGCAGCTCGCCCACACCACCAGCTGGGGCGTCTCGACCCGCATGGTCGGCGCGCTCATCATGACTCACGGCGACGACGACGGGCTGCGTGTGCCGCCCGCGCTCGCGCCCTGGCAGGTCGTCATCGTGCCCATGCTGCGCGACAATCCCGACGACGCCGCGCTCGTCGCCTATTGCGAGACCTTGCGCGCCGCCATCGCCGGGCAGGCCGCGCTGGGCGAGCCGGTGCGCGTGCTGCTCGACCTCAAGCTGGGCAAGGCCGCCGCCAGGCGCTGGGACTGGGTGCGCAAGGGCGCGCCGGTGGTCATCGAGGTGGGGGCGCGCGATATTGCGGCGGGGCAGGTCAGCCTGCTGCGCCGCGACCGGCTGTGGGACCCCGGCACCGGCAAGCCGGCCTTCGCCACGCTGGCGCGCGACGCCTGCGCCGCGGCGATCCCCGCGCTGCTGGCCGAGATCCAGGCCGCGCTCTTCAAGGAAGCTCGCGACCGCCGCGACGCGGCCATCACCAGCGACATCGCCACGCTCGACCAGCTCGACGCCTTCTTCGCCGACGACCGACAATTCCCCGGCTGGGCCCAGGTGCAATGGTCGCGCCCCACCGGGTCCGAGCTCGATGCAGTCGTGGAGCGGCTGAAAGCCAGCAAGCTCACCTTCCGCAACGTGCCGCAGGACGCCGCTCCCGCGGACGGCCCCTGCCTGTTTACAGGCGGACCGGCGGTGGAGCGGATCTTCGTCGCCCGCACCTACTGAACCCATTGCACCGGGGCCACCGACCGGCCCCCTACTGGTTCATCGCCAGGTCCGCCCGATAGGCGTCCAGGCTGACGTCGCGTCCAAGGAAATCGCGCACCAATTGCGCCGCCGGCTTCGTGCCGCCCGGCTCCAGCACCAGCCGGCGATAGTCCGCCGCGGTCTGCGGGTTGCGCAAGCCGTGCGCTTCGAACCGGGTGAACAGGTCGTCGGCGATCACCTTCGACCAGCGGTAGGTGTAGTAGATCGCCGAATAGCCGTCCAAGTGGCCGAACGAGGCCTGCATCTGCGAATAATCGGGCGAGGGGATCAGCGCATAGGCATTGCGCCACTCCCGCGCCGCCGCGCCCAGGTCGGCCGGAACCGGGTTCTGGTGGAACTGCAGCGAGATGTTGGCATAGCCCAGCTGGGTCATGTCGCCCATGCCCCGGTTGAAATAGCGCGCCCGGTTCATCTTCTCGACCAGCTCGCGCGGGATCGTCTCGCCGGCGCTGTTCACCGCGAAGCTGGCGAGCGTGTCGTAGTCGTAGACCCAGTTCTCCAGCATCTGCGAGGGCGCCTCGACGAAGTCCCACTCGGTGGCGATGCCGGCCTGGCCGAACCAGCGCTGGGTGCCGCCGAAAAGGCCATGGATCATGTGGCCGAATTCGTGGAGGAAGGTTTCCACGTCGCCATGCTCCATCAGCCCGGTGCTGTGATCGCCCTTGGGAAAGTTCATCACCAGCGCGCCAACCGGCGGCGCCATGCCCGCCATGCCCGGGCGCAGCGCCAGCATGTTGGCGTGGCTGTACTTGCCCGGCCGCGGGTGCGAATCGAAGTAGAACCGGCCGATCACCTCGCCGCCGTCGACCATCTCGTAGGTCTCGACATCCGCATGCCAGACCGGCGTGTTCCAGGGCCGGACGGCGATGCCGAACAAATCCTCGGTAAGCTTGAGGATGCCGTCGCGCACGTTGTCGTAGGCGAAGTACTGGCGGGCTTCCTGCCGGTCGTAATCGTAGAAGCGCTGCTGCACCTTGGGGGCGAGCCAGCCGGTCTGCCAGTAGGACAGCTCGCTCGCGCCCGGCTGCAGCTCCTGCAGCACCGCCAGGTTCTTGGCATAATCGCGCGTCGCGGCGGGCCGCGCGGCCTCGGCCATGGCGTCGAGCAAGGCCTGCACCCTGGCCGGAGTATCGACCATCTTGTCCTCGAGCGCCAGCGTCGCGTAATTGGGCCGGCCCAGCATCTCGGCCAATTCCTGCCGCAGGGTGAACAGGCGCGCGAGCAGGGCGTCGTTGGCAGGGTAGGCGCGCCGATCGTATACCTCGCTCAACCGCCGGCGCAGATCGTCGCTCTCGGCATAGGTCATCACCGGTCGGAAATCGGGCATGTCGGTGGAGATCTCGGCCATTCCGTCGGCGCCCGGCGGGTGCGCGGCGAGGAAGTCCTGCGGCAGGCCCGCCAGCTCCTCGGGCGCCACCTTCACCACCATGCGGGCATTGGCGATATTGTCGGCGAATTGCGTGCTGATCTGCGCCATCTCCTCGTTCAGCGCCTGCACCCGCGCCCGCTCCGCCTCGCCCAGCGCCACGCCGGCGCGCTCGAACCCGCTCAGCGTGCGGGTGAGATAGAGCGCGGTGGCCTCGTCCGCGCCGCTCGCGTCGATCGCCGCCAGCCGGTCGTAGATCGGCCGCGAGAGGCTGAGCCTGCTGCTGAGCGCCGAGAGCCGCACCTGGCAGGCCGCTCCCGCATCGCGCCGTTCCTGGTCGGCCATGACCTCCTGGTAGAGGGTGAATTCGCCCGACCCCGCGCTCAGCAGCATGGTCACCTCGTCGTAGCGGACCAGCGTGCGCTCGACGGTCGCCGGCCCGGTCTCGGCCGCGAGCTCGGCCTGGCGCCGCTCGATCTCCGCGACATAGGTGTCGCACTTGGTGGTGAGCGTGGCCGCGTCGGGCGCCTCGGCCAGGATCGGACCCATGGTCTCCATGAGGTCGGCGGCCCGTCCGGAAGCGCTGGCCAGGGCACTGGCGGCGAACAGGGTAGCGACAAGGGTGTTGGGCATGGCCGGCGGGGTTCTTTCGATAACAGAGGCGCAGCCCCGAGCGATACGCAAGGCCGCCGTCGCCGCCAACACCTTGCACCGCGCGTTCCGCCGCTTTCTTGCAGGTGCGCCAGGCAGCGGCCATATGCAGCCCATGCCCGCTCGACCCCCGCACCCAAGCCCGCCGCAAGGGCTACCTTCGCGCGAACAAATCCTGGACTTCATCCAGACCGCCGACAGCCAGGCCGGCAAGCGCGAGATCTCGCGCCATTTCGGCGTGCAGGGGCAGGAACGCATCGCCCTCAAGCACCTCCTGCGCGATATGGCCGACGAGGGCCTGATCGATGGCGGCCGCAGCGCCTACCATCGCCTGGGCGGGGTGGCCAAGGTGACCGTGCTGCAGGTGGTCGACGTGGAGGATGGCGAGGCCATCGCCATCCCCGCCGCCTGGCAGCCCGACGATGCCGTCCCCCCGCCGCGCCTGCGCGTGGTCGAAGGCCGGCGCGGCGCGCTGCGTTCGGCGCTGGGGGTGGGGGACCGCGTCCTGGCCCGCACCGAGGAGACGGGCGAGGGCGCCACCAGATCCTGGCGCGCCTTCCCGATGAAGCTGCTCCCGGCAGCCGAACAGGCCATACTCGGCGTCGTCGAGCTCGACGGCGCCGGCAAACCCTGGCTCGCGCCGGTCGACAAGCGGGTGCGCCATTCCTCGCCGGTCGCCGACCTCGGCGGCGCGGAGGCGGGCCAACTGGTCCTCGCCGAGCCCGCCGGCCGCTCGCCGCGGGCCGGGGTCAAGGTGATCGAGGTGCTGGGCGATCCGCTGCTCCCTCGCGCCTACAGCCTCATCGCCATCCACAAGCACGGCATTCCCAACGTGTTCACGCAAGGCACGCTGGACGAAGCCGAGCGCGCGGCAAAGCTGCCGCTCGCCGCCGATGCCCGGGAGGATCTTACCCACCTGCCGATCGTGGCGATCGACCCGGCCGACGCCCGCGACCACGACGATGCGATCTGGGCCAGGCCCTCCGCCGATCCCGCCAACGCCGGCGGCTTCGACGCGGTGGTCGCCATCGCCGACGTCGCCTTCTACGTGCGCCCGGGCAGCGAGGTCGACCGCGAGGCTCGCAAGCGCGGCAATTCGGTCTACTTCCCCGACCGCGTGGTCCCCATGCTGCCCGAGGTGCTCAGCGCCGACGTGTGCTCGCTGCGCGCCGGCGAGCCGCGCGCGGCGATGGCCTGCCGCCTCACCATCGATGCGCAGGGCCGCGTCACCGCCTGGCGCTTCACCCGCGCGATCGTCCGCATCAACGAAGTGATCGCCTACGAGGACGCCCAGGCCCGCATCGACGGGCACGAGGGGGCGGGCGACGCAGGAGAACCCCTGCGCCAGCTGTGGGCCGCCTGGCACCTGCTCAACGCCGCGCGCACCGCCCGCGATCCGCTCGAGCTCGACCTGCCCGAACGCCGCGTCCAGCTCGACGAGCAGGGCCGGATCGCCGCGATCACCGTGCGCGAACGGCTCGACGCGCACCGGGTGGTGGAGGATTTCATGATCGCCGCCAACGTCGCCGCGGCCAAGGCGCTGGAAAGCAAGGCCAGCCCGGTGGTCTACCGCGTCCACGAGCCGCCCACGCGCGAGAAGCTCGTCGCCCTGCGCGACTATTTCGATTCCATCGGCAAGAAGCTCGCGCTCGGCCAGGTCGTCACCCCCGGCCTGTTCAACCGGATGATGAAGGACATCGCCGATCCGGGCGAGCGCGCGCTGGTGATGGAGGCGGTGCTCCGCTCGCAGACGCAGGCCTATTACGGCCCCGCCAACGCCGGCCATTTCGGGCTGGCGCTGGGTTCCTACGCCCACTTCACCTCGCCCATCCGCCGCTATGCCGACCTGCTGGTCCACCGCGCGCTGGTCGATGCCTTCCAGCTCGAGCAGCCCGCGCCCGATCGCCGGGCCGACCTGCCGGCCAAGTCGGGCCTATCCGACCAGGACCGCGCTGACCTCGCCAAGATCACCGAAATCATCAGCATGACCGAACGCCGCGCGATGGAGGCCGAGCGCGACACCATCGACCGCTACGTCGCCGCCTGGCTTTCGGCCCGCGTCGGCGAGACCTTCCCCACCCGCATCACGGGGGTGCAGAAGTTCGGCTTCTTCGCCACCATCGTCGGGCTGGGCGGCGACGGGCTGGTCCCGGTGTCCTCGCTCGGCCGCGAATATTTCACCTACGACGATGCCGCCCACGCCCTCACCGGCGATGAGACCGGCACCCGCTTCACCGTGGGCGACCTCGTCGACCTGCGCCTCGCCGAAGCCAACCCGCTCACCGGCGCGCTCAAGTTCGAGGTGCTCGATGGCGACGGCGCGGCGGTGGTTCCGCGCGGCGCCCGGCCCGAGCCCAAGGATCGCCGTCGCGGCGGGCCGCGGAAGGACGGGCAGGGCAGGGACGCGGCGGGCAAGCACGCGGTCGACCCGCGCGGCCGCCCCGGCAACCTCCGCCACCAGGGGCGTGGCAAGCGCAAGTAGCTCCTCCCCTTGAAATCCGCTCGCCCTGAGCTTCTCGACGGGTGCTGGTTGTTCGTCCGCCGGGGGGAGAAAGCCGGGCTGCGATAGGCTCAGCCCGAGCGGGACGGAGAGATGAGGGAACGCCAAGCCCCATCAACTCAGCCGGTCGATCTCCTCATCGCTCAACGTACCCGGCACGATGAACAGCGGGCACGGCATGCTTCCCGCGTGAGTGGAGAAATGCGCCACCAGCGGCCCCGGAACGCCGTCGGCCGCGCCCAGCACCAGCGCGGCCACCTCGGGATGCTGCGCCAGATAATCGGCGATCACCTGCTTGCCTTCGCCCATTTCCACGGTGATCTGCGGCTCCTCGCCGCCTTCGCTCATCAATGCGCCCGCGGCGCTGTTGGCCAACACCTCGGCGCGGTCGCGCGCCTCCTCCTCGATCGTCGCCTGGACGCCGCCGAAGGCGCTGAACGCCTGCTTGGGGACGATCGCCAGGATGTGCACCCGGCCATTGGTCCGCGCCGCGCGCCGCGCCGCGAAGCGCAGCGCCACATGCGCCTCGGCGGATTCGTCGATGACCACCAGATAGACGCGCATCGCGTTCGCTCTCCCGCCGCGCGGTATCGAGCCAACGCGCCGCCAGCGCAAGAACCTTGCGAGGGGGCGCCAAATTGGCCAGAGACAGCCCCGTCGACGCGACCTAGGGCCGGCCAGGCCCGCCGCGAGACCGGAGAGGATGGAGCGCCCCTGCCATGTCGATCGCCATCAAGATGCCCGCGCTCTCGCCCACCATGGAGGAGGGCACGCTCACCCGCTGGCTGGTCAAGGTCGGCGACCAGGTCAGCGCGGGCGACATCATGGCCGAGATTGAGACCGACAAGGCCACCATGGAATTCGAGGCGGTGGACGAAGGCACCATCGCCCACATCGCGGTCGAGGAGGGCACCGAGGGCGTGAAGGTGGGCACCGTCATCGCTACCCTGGCCGAGGATGGCGAGGACGCCGCGCAAGTCGGCCCGGCCGGCGGTGACAGCGGCGCGGCGGCGCCTGCTGCGGCCGAGGCCGCCGAACCCGCCGCGGCATCGGGCACCGGCGAGCCGCCGGTCGGAAGCTCGCCCGGACCGGAGGGGCAGGGGCCCGAACGGGCGCCGCAGCCGGCGCCGGCGAGCACCGGGCAGGGGGCAGACACCGCGCCGCAAGCCCCCGGCGCGCGCGCGAACGGCTCGGCGGGAGCGCGCATCCTGGCCTCGCCGCTGGCCCGGCGCATCGCCGCGAGCAAGGCGCTCGACCTTGCCACCATCGCCGGGAGCGGACCCAACGGGCGGATCGTCAAGGCCGATGTCGAGAATGCCCGGCCCCAGGCGACGCAGGCCCCCGCCGACGCTGCCGCCGCCGCGGCACCGGCACCCTCGCCGGCGGCGGCTCCCGCCGCTGCCTCGGCACCCGCACCGTCACCCGCGGCGGCGCAGGATTTCGGCATCCCGCACGAGGAGGAGAAGCTCTCCTCGATGCGCAAGATCATCGCCCGCCGCCTGACCGAGAGCAAGCAGCAGGTCCCGCACATCTACCTCACGGTGGACATCAACCTCGACAGGCTGCTCAAGCTGCGGGCCGAGCTCAACGCCGCGCTGGAGGCGCAGGGCGTCAAGCTCTCCGTCAACGACCTGCTCATCAAGGCGCTGGCCAAGGCGCTCATCGCCTGCCCCAAGTGCAACGTGCAGTACGCGGGGGA
Source organism: Erythrobacteraceae bacterium (assembly GCA_031399025.1). Taxonomy (GTDB): domain Bacteria; phylum Pseudomonadota; class Alphaproteobacteria; order Sphingomonadales; family Sphingomonadaceae; genus CBDBZL01. The sequence goes on from JANNOJ010000089.1 coordinate 8,686, forward strand.
CACGCTGCTGAAGTTCACCCGCGCCGATATCTCGGTGGCGGTGTCGATCCCGGCCGGCCTCATCACCCCCATCATCGTGGACGCGGGCAACAAGGCGATCAGCGCCATCTCCACCCAGATGAAGGACCTCGCCGGCCGCGCCCGCGAGGGCAAGCTGGCGCCGCACGAATTCCAGGGCGGCACCGCGAGCCTCTCCAACATGGGCATGTACGGCATCAAGCAGTTCGAGGCGGTCATCAACCCGCCCCAGGCCATGATCATGGCCATCGGCGCGGGCGAGAAGCGCCCCTACGTGATGGGCGACGCGCTCCAGATCGCCACCATCATGAGCGCCACCGGCAGCTTCGACCACCGCGCCATCGACGGCGCCGACGGGGCCGAGCTGATGCAGGTGTTCAAGCAATTGTGCGAGGCGCCGCTGGGGCTGGTGGCGTGAGGAATAATCAGGGTGCCTTGGAGATCGGCGCCCGTTTCCTGACACTGGGGCTGGGCGGCGTCGAGCTTATTGCCGGCATGTGCCTCGCGGTATTTGTCGTCATGATTTCGGACACCTCGCCGCATCCTATCGGCGCCGCATTGCTCATCGCACTCTCCGGCGTGGCGATTATCCTGCCAGCGACGGCGGTGGGCGCAGCTTTGTTCTCGGAGCGCAAGTCCGCGGCTTACGGAAGCCTTGCCGCCGTGATCATCTTTCCCTCGGTTCTGATCTCCACCTACCTCGTTTATGCCTGACCATCTTCGATGTCCCAGCACCACTGTCCGTTTCCTTATAGGGGAGTCGGGTTACGATTCCGTTAGCTTCCAGCAACCGACGGTCAGCCTCACCGCGCGTCGCCGGGCGGCTGCGTTGATCGCGAGCGTCACAGCAATTGTCTTGCTAGCACCCGCCCTTGGCAAGGCCGCCGAACCCGAACAAATCCCCCTCATCGGCTCCGAAGGCCCGGCCGAGGACGCCTGCATCGGCGTCGGCACCATCCGCACGCTCGATCCCGATCTGCCGATCCGCGAACGCCCCGACGAATATGCCCGCGAGAAGGACCGCCTCCCTTCCGCCACCCTCGTGTGGATCTGCGAAAAGGGCGAGGGCGCCAACGGCGACGAGTGGCAGGGCATCGTCTATCCCACCGGCGAGTTCCAGGAATTGGGCGATTGCCAGGTCAGCGCCCCCGTCGCCGCCCCCGAGCCCTACGCCGGCCCGTGCCGCTCGGGCTGGGTGCTCGCCCGCGACCTGCGCCTGGTGCTGGGCTGATGCCATCCGACGAGGAGGTCCGCGCCGGGCTCGATCCGGCGATCCGCATGACCGCCATGCCGGCCGACACCAACGCTTACGGCGACATCTTCGGCGGCTGGCTGCTGTCGATGATGGACAGCGCCGCCGGCCTCACCGCCGCGCGCCGCGCCAAGGGGCGGGCGGTGACGGTGGCGATGGACGCGATGGCGTTCCACAAGCCGGTCAAGGTGGGTGACGAGGTCTCGGTCTATACCCATATCGAGCGGGTGGGACGCACCAGCCTCACCATTGTCGCCGAGGCCTGGAGCCGCGAGCGCCATTCCGAGCGGGCCGAGAAGGTGACGCAGGCCAGTTTCACCTTCGTCGCCATCGACGACCAGGGCCGTCCCCGTCCCGTGGACGCCGCGCCCGAACCCAACCAGGAGCAGTCCCTTGGCTGAACAATACGACGTGATCGTGCTCGGCAGCGGCCCGGGCGGCTATGTCGCGGCCATCCGCGCCGCGCAGCTCGGCCTCAAGACCGCGATCGTGGAGCGCGAAAGCCTGGGCGGCATCTGCCTCAACTGGGGCTGCATCCCGACCAAGGCGCTGCTGCGCTCGGCCGAGATCTTCCATTACCTGCAGCACGCCAAGGATTACGGCCTCTCCGCCAGCGAGATCACCGCCGATCTGGGCGCGGTGGTGAAGCGCAGCCGCGGCGTGGCCAAGCAGCTGAGCCAGGGCATCGCCCACCTGATGAAGAAGAACAAGATCACCGTGCACATGGGCACCGGCACGATGACCGGGCCGACCTCGCTCACGGTGAAGGGCGACAAGGGCGAGGAGCAGCTTTCCGCCAAGCACGTCATCCTCGCCACCGGTGCGCGCGCGCGCGACCTGCCCTTCGCGCCCGCGGACGGCAAGCGGGTGTGGACCTACCGTCATGCGATGGTGCCGCCCGAGATGCCGAGCCGACTGCTGGTGATCGGCTCGGGCGCGATCGGCATCGAGTTCGCCAGCTTCTACAACGACATGGGGGCGCAGGTGACGGTGGTGGAGATGCTCGACCGGATCGTGCCGGTGGAGGACCAGGACATTTCGGCCTTCCTCGAGAAATCGCTTACCAGGCAAGGAATTGCGATCAAGACCTCAGCCGGTGTCGAGGAGCTGAAGGTCACGGATCAGGGCCTCACCGCGCGCATCAAGGACCAGGCCGGCAAGCTCGAGACGGGCGAGTTCAGCCACGTCATCGTCGCGGTCGGCATTGTGCCCAACACCGAGAACATCGGCCTGGAAAACCTGGTCGAGCTGGACCGCGGTTTCATCCAGATCGATCCCTACGGGCGCACCAAGACCAAGGGCCTGTGGGCGATCGGCGATTGCGTGCCCGGCCCGTGGCTGGCGCACAAGGCGAGCCACGAGGGCGTCACCGCCGCCGAAAGCATCGCCAGGGAACTGGGCAATAACGAGGTCCACCCCCATCCGCTCGACCGCAACGCCATTCCGGGCTGCACCTATTGTCACCCGCAGGTCGCCAGCGTGGGGTTGACCGAGGCGAGGGCGAAGGAGGCGGGCTACGAGGTCAAGGCCGGCACCTTCCCGTTCATCGGCAACGGCAAGGCGATCGCGCTCGGCGAGCCCGAGGGTATCGTCAAGACCGTATTCGACGCCCGGACCGGGGAGCTGCTGGGCGCCCACATGTGCGGCGCGGAGGTGACCGAGCTGATCCAGGGCTACACGGTGGGCAAGGTGCTCGAGACCACCGAGGCCGAGCTGATGGGCACCATCTTCCCCCATCCCACCCTGTCCGAGATGATGCACGAGAGCGTCCTGGCCGCCTACGGACGCGCGGTACACATCTGATTGGCCGGCGTTTTCGTCGCCGGAGCGGGATCGCGTCAGGCGCTCGTCCGTTCTACCGCGGGAAGGAGGATGTCATGGAGTACGAGCTCATCGACCCCGCGCCCATCGATCGCCTAGATGATGACGAAGACGACGAGGCCGAGTGTCTCGACCAGGCCGTCGCCATCCCGGAGGAAGAGCAGGTCTGAGCTAGACGGCGAGGTCAGGCCGGTTAGTCGAACAGCGCCGGGTCGGGCCGCAGGTCGGGGTCGCCCCCCGGCATCTCCTCGAACACGCCGCAGCCGCAATTGTCGGGGCGCAGAGCCTTGCCGCCACCATCGGGACCGCCTCATCGCGGATCATCGCCGCAACGAAGGCGCGTCGGGCCGTTGGTGTCGCCGCTCGGGCGTGGGCCGCCATGGCGCAGGCATGTGGCCGTAACTGGATTGGCGGGAGCAAACCTTTCAGGCATCGCAGCAGCGGACGTGGAGGCGCCGGGTCATCTTGAGGTTGGACAAGTACCGTGACTTTGTTATACTTGGACCCGAGAGAATTAGGGGGAAAGCATGGATGATTCGACAGTAGGCCCTAATTGGGTACCTGAAAACTATATCGTCAAGCTGCGCAAGGGCGAGCGCTACCACTACGTTTTCTGCGAAATGGTGGCTTCGTGCAACTACCCAGCGAGTGGCGGCACCGCACAAAGCGGCGCGATGCCGCAATTGTTTTCGCAGGAAACGCTCGAGGAGTTGATGAAAACCCAGCACGCCCTGGCAAGGGCGGCCGATATCGAGGTCTTCGACACAGTGGTATTGACCGAACCGGGCGACGGCAATCAGGGCTGGACGAAAACCAGCATGCGCAAGCAATCGGCCACCGCCCAGTCCGGCAGCTAGGACGGGAGTTGACCGCCGAGCTTCGCTGCCGGCTCCCGTCCGAAACGCTGGCACTCGCCATCGCGGCGGCGCGCCGGGCGGGGGTTACGCGAGTTGGCGACGTCACCGCGTTCGGGGTGCCGGGGATCGCCGTGTACCAGGCGACGCGGCCCCGATCCCGGACGCTCAGCGTCTCCCAGGGCAAGGGGTTGACCCCAACTGCGGCGCTGATTTCGGCGCTGCTCGAAGCGGTCGAGCTGTGGTCCGCCGAGCGGGTGGTGGGCCAAGGGCCAATGCGCCCAGCGGCCACGCTCGAGCCTGAGCAGCAGCAGCTCTGGTCGGGTGAACACGACCCCGCCCGCCTCAGGCTCGATCCCTCGCGCCCGCGGCACTGGCTTGCCGGAACGGACCTGCTGTCGGGTCGCCATATGCCGGCGCCATGGGACCTGGTGGCGCTTGATTTCGCGCGTGCAGGTGGCGATTGCCTGGCCAGCACCAACGGCCTGGCGGCGGGCAACACGCGCACCGAGGCGCTGGTGGGCGGGGTGGCCGAGCTGATCGAGCATCACGCCATCGCCGTCCACGCGCTGGCTTCGCCCGGCGAGCGACGCGGGCAGCAGCTCGCGCTCGCCTCCATCGCCGATCCCACGATCCGACGCCTGCTACGGCGGATTGCCGCGGCCGGGTTCGAGCTGCGCGCCTGGAGCCTGCTGACGGGCGAGGGGCTGGCGGCGATCCAGTGCACCATGTTCGCCCGTCCGCAAGTGGGCGAGGACCTGCTGCCGGTCACGGGCAATGGCTGCCATCCGCACGCCGATGTAGCCTTCGTGCGCGCGCTGCTGGAAGTGGTGCAGACGCAGGCGACGCTGGTCGCCGGCGCGCGCGAGGACCTGACGGCCGATTGCTACGGCGCGGGAGGGTCGCGGCTGATGGAACTGCTGCTCGCCACCCGGGCCTTCGGCGATGGCCGGCTGGACTGGTCGCAGGTCCCCGATGCGCGGTGCGCCAGCAGCGAGGAATGCCTCGAGTTCCTGCTGGGCAAGGCGGAGCGGCTGGGGGCGCGGGGGGTGGTCGCGGTGGATCACGCAAACGGCGTAGAAGGCCTGCACTTCGCCCATGTCCTGGCTCCCGGTCTGCTGGACGACCTGCGGCTGGAGCTTGCGCCGGCGACCGCGGCGGCGAAGCCCGCGCCCGCGCGCGCCAGCTGCACCGCCCGCCCGCCCACCACCGATGGCCGCAAGCTCCTGTTCGCCGGGCCAAGCATCTTCGGCTTGGCCATCCCCGCCGATATCGAGTTGCGGCCGCCGGCGGTGTGCGGCGATTTGGCCGCGCTGCTCGCCGCGCCGCCCGCCGCGGTGGCGCTGATCGACGGGTGCTTCAAGGCCGCGCCGACCGTGTGGCATCGCGAGATCCTCAGCCTGATCGCCGCTGGCACCGGCGTGCTGGGCGGCGCCAGCCTGGGCGCGTTGCGGGCGGCCGAACTGGCGGGGTTCGGGATGCTGGGGGTGGGCGAGATCTACCGCGCCTATCGCGCCGGCGTGCTGGTGCGCGACGATGCGGTGATGCTCGACCACGCGCCCGCCGCGCTCGACCACGCGCCGCTCACCATCGCCCTGGTGGATGCAGAGTATGCCTTGGCGTGGACCGATCTGGCGCCCGACGTGCGACGCGCCATGCAGCGGATCGTACGATCCACGCCGTACGAGCGGCGCGACTGGCGGACCTGCCTGGCGCGTTATCGTGCGCGCGCGGGGCGCGATTTCCCGCTATCCGCCGCCGAACTGGACGCTGCGCCCTCGCTCAAGCAGGCGGACGCACGGCGGGTGATCGCCGCCTTGGCGGCCTTCACGCCCGCGACCGGGCTTTGCGGCCGGCCCGCCGGGCCATCCTACCATCCGCCGATCACGAGCCATTATCGGGCGGTGCTGGCCAGACGGGCGCCAGCATTGCTTGCAAACCCTGCCTGATCCAGGCGCGACGCTCGATCGGGTAGAGCGGCATGGTGTCGCCGAACCAGGCCAGCACGTCGGACACCGCCGGCGGCCGGGCGGGCTGCCAGGCGCGGTGGAAATTCTCCACGAACTGGCGGCGGCATTGCGCGACCCGGTCCTCGCCCTGGCGGATCGCGCCGCCGTTGGCGAGGCGCACGGCGCCGTATTGCAGACCCGTTTCGCCCGAGAGCAGGAATTGCTCCTCGGCCCGCTCGGCCTCGCCTCTGAGCGCCAGCAGCACCGCGTAATCGGCGTGGTAATCGCTTGGCGGGAAGGGGTTGAGAAAGAAGGCCCGCTGCATCAGCCGGTCGGCATCCTGGTAGCGACCCAGGTGGCACAGGCCAAAAGCGCACATGTCGACCACGTCGGCATCGCGCGGCAGATGATCGAGCACAGCTTCGAATTCCAGCCGCGCCTGCTCGGTCCGGCCGTGGCGCAGGTACGACCAGCCCTTGCGGATGCGCACCTCGCAATTGGTCGGCTCGATCCCCCCCGCCGCCGCCTGCAGGTGCTCGTCCGACCGGCGGCGGAACAGCACCACGTCGTGGCCGCAGATCTGCTGCCAGAAATCGGTGCTGTACATCCGCACCAGCAGCAGCCGGGCGCCCAGGTGCTGCGGGTTGTGCTCGATCAGCCGCTCGAGCAACTCGACCGCCTCACGCACCGCCGCCAGCGTGCCGATGCGCCGGATCAGCAGGCGAGCCCGGGTGTAGAGCACGCGCTCCTCGTCGAAGCCTGGAAAGGCCTGGCGCAGGACCGCGTCGAGATCGCGATCGATCGCCGGGCCGATCGCGCCGGTCGCCTTCTCGACGATGATCTCGACCATATCGTCGTCGGGTTCGGCAAAGGCGAGCGTGTCGGACCACACGATCACCCGGTTCCCGGCGTTCACCAGCTGCAGGTTGATCCGCAAGGCCTGGCCGACCTGGCGTGCGTTCCATTTGAGCAGGTAGAGGCCGAGCGCATCCTGGGTGCGGCGGATGGTCTCGGCCACGTCGGCATCGTCCACCGCCAGCACGCGCAGGCCCCGGTTCCGGCTCAGCGAGGTGCGCACGTCGTCGGCGCAGAAATCGAGCAGCGCGGCGAGCAGGCCGTCGCTGGCGGTGGTCTGCAAGGGCGAGACCATCACCAGCGGCAGCATGTCTTCCCCGCCGACCAGCTGCGTGCGCGGCGCGCCAGCGGCGGCGCCTGGCGGGGGCGGGTTTTCCTGAGCGGCCCCGGGGGCGGGGGCGGGGATGGGCGGCGCGGCTACGCGGCCGGCAACCAACGCTTCGTAGAGCTCCTTGGTCTCGTCCGAGGGCGGGACGCCGAAATCCCGGTCGAGCCGCTCGGCGAGCAGGCGATAGCGGCGGTGGAGCGCGCCGCTGTCGCCCTCGGCATGATCGAGCCGCATGCCGAGGCGGACGGCGGCCTCGTTGGTGGGGTCGAGCCGGTCGAGCGAACGCAGGATGGCCTTGGCGTTCCTCACATCGGCGAAGCCGGTGTCCTCCACCGCCTCGAGGATGTCGGCCAGCAGAATATCGTGCTGGCGCGGCCGTTCGGCCATGAGCCAGTCGTCGAAGGCGGGCGAGAGGTCCACGAAATCTTCCAGCAGGTCGCCGCCCACCTGATCGAGCCGCACCGACAGAGCGCCAAGATCGCGCTGCGAGGCGGCGCGGCGGATCTCGTGCAGGTCGACCGCAACCGCGCCGCGATCGAGCGTGAGCGCGTCGCGCGTCGCATGCACCGGCGGCTCGGCCGTCGGCAGTGCGCGCAATTCCTTGATGCACTGGCGCAGACTGGCGCGCGCCTGTTCGGGCCCGCGGTCGCTCCACAGCAGCGCGGAGAGGTGCTCACGCGTGGCGGTGAAACCGGGCACCAGGACGAGATACGCCAGGATGGCGCGCGCCTTGCGGCCCAGCGCCAGCGGCTGCGTGTCGTACCCCGACAGGCGGAACGGGCCGAACAATTGGAGGCTGGCCGGCAGTACCGTTTCGCGCGCTTCCAGCCCTGGCATTGCAGACCCGCTTTTTCTGAAGGATATGGGCGACGATCCCCCTGGATCCCCGAAATGCCGCGTGTCGCCGATACCGCCGGCGACAACCTGCCTTGGCGCGGCGGAAATAGCAAGGCGGGGGCGCCGGTGCATGGCGCCCCCTGGACGTTCGTGCGCATGGCATCAGTCCGCCGCGCCGATCCCGATCGGGCTGCCGGTGGTCGTATTGCCGGCAAGCACAGCGCCGCCGGCGCCCTGAGCGCGGGCGATGGCGAAGGCGCGCTGCGGTTCGATGCCGGCCCAGGCGGTGTGGCGGCAATCCCGATCCCGCGCCGCCTCGCTCGCCGAACTGGCCATCCGCCGCCCGCAAACCCGGGCGACCGCGCGGTGCAGGCGACGATCGAGCCGCTCGATCCCATCCTTGTCAGCCAAGTTGAGATCGGTGTATGGCACCGCCACCTTTCGCCGATCGTCCAGCGTGTCTGCCTGTGCGGGCGCCGGGCCGGCAGCCCACAAGGCCGAGGCCGTGAGGGCGGTGGCCGCGATGGTGGCGATGTTGCCGATTTTTCCGCTGCCCAAAGCACTCTTCATGTCCGTTCTCCTAGCAAGCCGGGATCATCCCCGGATGCGAAGGAGATGCCTCAGGCCGCGTGAGGCGAGGGGTGGGGTGGGTGTGAAAATGCCGTCAATTCTGCCTCAGAGCGTAAATTCCGCATCAATTCGGCACAGATGTGCCCGATGCCGCGGGGACATCCGGTGCTCGGCAGTCGGTCGGGCAAGCTGCAGTGAGAAGTTGCAGCTTGTCATGCCGAGGGGGCCTGCGTACCTCGGCGCCGGCAGCGGACAGGTGGCCGAGCGGTTGAAGGCACCGGTCTTGAAAACCGGCGTGGGCTAAGGCTCATCGTGGGTTCGAATCCCACCCTGTCCGCCACTTCGGAACAAAGCTGGGCACTCCGCCCGCCGCTGTGGCTACGCCGTTAGCGGCAAGCACGCGCAGCAGGTTGCTCTTTGAGCCCATGATGCGGACTTCTCCCCGATCGACCTCCACCCGCTGCGCGAGCGCACGCAGATGATCGCGCCGGTAGCCGCCGCCCTCCAGCCGGATACGTTGCCGCGCGGTCGAGGCGAACTTACGAAGCATCGTCGGCGTGATCGCCTGCTGGGCCGAGCTTACGAGCAGCGCTGACGCGCGCTCGGCATCCGCTCGTGACTGATCGCGCGTCGCCTTCAATCCGTCGATGGGATCCTTGAGCGCCGGATCATCGAGATCGGCGACTCCGCTTTCGATTGCATCATACAGCCGCTTCAAGCGCAGCTCGGTCTCCGCAGCGCGCCGGTTCAACTCCGCGATATGCTCGCGGCGTCGCTCGGATCGTTCCTGCCGGCGATCCAGAACCTCGGACAGCACGTCTTCAAGCCTGTCTGGATCGAGCAGCCGTTCCGCCAGATGATTGGCTACAAGATCGTCCAATCGCTCCATCGCGACTGTCATGCCCGCGCAGGCGGTCACGCCCTGCCGCGCCTTCATCGAGCAGGTGTAATAGCGATAGCGTCCGCCCTTGCCGGTGCGGATCGTCATCGCGCCGCCGCACTTGCCGCAGTGGATCAGTCCCGTAAGCAGCGTCGGGCCGCCGACGACCTGCGGATGCGAAACCTTCGGGCTGCGCGCCTTCAAATGCGCCTGCACCGCATCGAACGTGGCCTGGTCGATGATCGGCGGCACTTCCACCGGGATCACCTCGATAGCGGGCTTCAGTTCCTTTGACTTGCCACGCTTGTTGAACTCGTGCCGGCCCGCATAGGTCGGTCGCGTCAGCATCCGATGCACGGTGCCGATGCCCCATCGCCCGCCGTCGCGGGTAAAGATGCGGCGCTCGTTGAGATGCTTCGTGATCGTCTTGACGCCCATCGGCCCGGACACGCCATCGCCTTCCAGCGCCAGCTTGAACGCCAGCCGCACGGTGTCGGCATGGAGCGGGTCGATCTCCAGCTTCTTCTTGATCTTGGCACCGCGCTGCTCGGCCGCGACGACGCGATAGCCGATCGGCGGCAGCGAGCCGTTCCAGAAGCCCTGGCGGGCGTTTTCCTTGAGCGCGCGCAGGACGTGCTTCGCATTTTCCTTCGACTGATATTCGTCGAACAGCGCCATGATCTGGCGCATCATGACGTGCATCGGGTCATCGCCCATTTCCTGGGTGATCGAGAGTAGCTTCACGCCATTCTTGGCGAGCTTGCGGACGTAGAACTCAAGCTCGAAGTGATCGCGAAAGAAACGCGAGAAGCTGTGGACGACCACCACGTCGAACGGCGCGGGCTTGCTTGTTCCGGCCTCGATCATCCGCTGGAACTCGGGTCGACGATCATTGGTGGCGGATGCCCCCGCCTCGACGAAGGTATCGACCAGCTCCAGATTACGAGACAGGCAGTAGGCTTCGCCCTGCCTGCGCTGATCGGGGATCGACACGTCATGCTCGGCCTGCCGCGCCGTCGAGACGCGCAGGTAAAGGGCGGCGCGCAGCGACACGGTCATGGCAGCATCCTCACTTCATTGGCATGGCCCGAACAGCTCGTCGAAGACATCGCCGAACCATGCCTCGAAGACATCCACCTCGCCGCTCGTAACCGGCACGCGCTCCGGCCAATCGTCCGTGACGGTCCAACTCGAAATGTCGTCCTTCGGCGGCCGTCCGGCGTAGGGCCAGGCAAATCCCAGTGCCGCTGCCCTCTCGTCGGATGCCGGACAACACCGCGCCAAGGCACATCGTTGGGGCGGCAACCGCGCATAGTCGAGCAGATCGTCCGGGCATTGCGCGGGACGGCGCGGTGTTCGGCGACGGAGCTTGCGAGGAAGGACCATCCTGACAGGCTGCGTCGCCGCCGCGCCGCGCGCAAAGGCTCTGTCGCGACGTAGCGCAGATAGGGGCGCGCTGCGGCGGGAGTCATGCTTCGCTCCACGGATCGACAACCGTGATCCCGCTATCGACGAAATCCCGGACGTTACGAGTCGCCAGCCGCGCGCCGCGCGAGCGCACGATGGCGGCGATCTGTGCGTCATTCTGGCTGATCGGTTTGCCACCCTGTTTCCGACCGGCGGCGATCTCCGGATAGACAAGCGCCGCATCGCTATCGAACGGCAGGACGCGCCCCGCCAGATCGACATCGAACATCGGCCGTGCCGCCGCCAGCAGATCGTCGCGGCGGCGTCCCTCCGGCAGCAGCGCCAGACCGTAGAAGATTTCCGCCTGGGTCAGCGTCGTCGTGAACACGCCCGCCATCGGCTGCTCCGCCATCCACGCCATGACCCTCGGCTCAGGCTCGCGCCGCATCAGCTCGGAAATGACGTTGGTGTCCAGCACGATCATCAGCCGAAGTCCACCGGCGGGCGGATCGACTCGCGCGGCACGTCAGGCAGATCGACGCCGCCCAGCGGGCCGAAGCGTTCGTGGATCGCCTGGCCAAGATTGCGGGGTCGCGGATCGTCTGTGGACAGCGCCGAGCGCAGGATGTCGCGCGCTTCATCCTCCATCGACCGGCCATTGACGGCCGCGCGGACGCGGAGGCGCTTCTTGATCGCATCGTCGATGTTTCGGATCGTCATGACCGCCATACTCGCCTCCATAAGTCAATGACAGCATCTTAGTCGATGATGGGCGAAAGAGCAAGGTTGGCGCCTCCCTGCGGGACCGCCGCTCTATCACCGCTACGCTCCGACCGAACCCCTTACGGGTTTCGGCCCTGTCGGGTGACGATCAGCATGGCGGGGTGGCGCTGACGCGCCGATCGGCCAATCCGCTCTGCAGATTGTAGCGTTCCGAGCTGCGGAGATCGGACCAGGGCTGCGCCGGCCCGATCGCTCTGACGGTCGTTGCACTCCCCGTGATGGGGTGGGCGGTCGCTTCCTTTAGGCCCGCCGCGCCGGGCCGCAACGCGCGCAGGCGCGCTTACCTCCACTGCGTTTCGGTCCTGCGGATGCTGCCCGGCTCCGTCGGCGGGCCTGCCGGTCGCTTCTTCGCCGCCCACCCCATTCCGGGGTGCGTGTGGTTTTGAAGGAGAAGTGTGATGAACGCAGTTACCGAAACCGTTGCCGCCGAGCCCGTGTCGGGCGTCGAAATTTTCGTGCCGCTCGCCAAGCTCAAGAAGTCCCCGCGCAATGCCCGCAAGGTGCCGCATGGGGAAGCCGCTATCGAGGCGCTGGCCGCTTCGATCCAGCACAAGGGGCTGATCCAGAACCTTGTCGTGGAGCCGGAGACCAAGGAAGACGGGACGCCGACCGGCTATTACCTCGTCACCGCTGGCGAGGGCCGCAGGCTGGCGATGCTGCTGCGCGCCAAGCGCAAGCAGATCAGGAAGTCCGACCCGGTGCGCTGCTGGCTCGATATGCAGAACGACCCCGCCGAGATCAGTCTGGACGAGAACGTGACCCGGACGCCCATGCACCCGGCCGACCAGTTCGAGGGGTTCGCGGAGCTCTCCAACGACAAAGGTTGGGGCG
>JANNOJ010000014.1:0-1830 GCA_031399025.1 Erythrobacteraceae bacterium
CGGCCGGCGTGCCGCTCTATGTGGTGCACGTGAGCTGCGAGCAGGCGCACGAGGCGATCCGGCGGGCGCGGGCGAAAGGGATGCGGGTCTACGGCGAGCCGCTGATCCAGCACCTGACCCTCGACGAGGGCGAGTACTTCAACCGGGACTGGGATTACGCGGCTCGGCGGGTGATGTCGCCGCCGTTCCGATCGAAAGAGCATCAGGCGAGCCTGTGGGCGGGCTTGCAGTCAGGCTCGCTGCAGGTGGTGGCGACCGACCACTGCGCTTTCACCACGGCGCAGAAGCGCATGGGATTGGGGGGATTTCCGTCTATCCCGAACGGGACGGGCGGCCTTGAGGACCGGCTGTCGGTGCTGTGGACGCAAGGCGTTGTGACCGGGCGGCTGACGCCGAGCGAGTTCGTCGCAGTGACCTCGACCAACATCGCGAAGATCCTCAACGTCTATCCGCGCAAGGGCGCGATCGTGGTGGGGGCGGACGCGGACGTCGTGGTCTGGGATCCGGCGCTGACCAAGACGATTTCGGCGACCGCGCAGAAATCGATCATCGACTACAACGTCTTCGAGGGCGTCGAGGTGCGGGGCCTGCCGCGCTACACGCTGAGCCGGGGCGACGTGGTCTGGGCGGACGGGCGGAACAGCCAGCCGCAGGCGGGGCGGGGCAAGTTCATCCCGCGGGAGGCGTTCCCGGCCGCGCATGTGGCGCTGTCGGCCTGGAAGGAGCTGACGGCCCCGCGCGGCGTAAAGCGCGATCCGACCAACATTCCATCGGGGGTGTGATGGCGGCGTCGGGGCCGGATATCACGCGCGAGGACGGCGCGAGCAAGGGGCGCTATGTCTGTAGCGGCGCCGGGGCGGAGGCGGCGGCGAGCTATTCGCGGGCGGGCGCGCGGCTGGTCATCAGCGATCACGCCGACGTGCCGCACGCGCTACGCGGCCAGGGCGCCGGGGCGGCGCTGGTTTTACGCGCCGAGGAGGATCCGCGGGCCGAAGGGCGCCGCATCCTGCCGCTCCGTCCGTTCGCGTCGGCGCAGTTCAGGCGTCGCGCCGGTTGGGCCGATGTGGTGGAGGGCAGGTGAGGGACATGGGCGTCGCGGGGCCCGCGATCGAGGCGCGGGGGCTGAGCCTGGTGTTCCAGACCGGCGACGGGCCGGTGCATGCGCTGCGCGACGTCGATCTGACCATCGCGCGGGGCGCGTTCGTCAGCTTCATCGGGCCGTCGGGCTGCGGCAAGACCACCTTTCTGCGGGTGGCGGCGGACCTGGAGCAACCCACGGCCGGGACGATGACGGTGAACGGCATGACGCCGGCCGAGGCGCGGGCGCGGCGCGCCTACGGCTACGTGTTCCAGGCGGCGGGGCTGTTTCCCTGGCGCACGATCGCGGGAAACGTGCGGTTGCCGCTGGAAGTGATGGGCTACTCCCGCGCCGAGGCCGCCGAACGGGTCGCGCGCGTGCTGGGCCAGGTCGAACTCGCGGGGTTCGAGAACAAGTATCCGTGGCAGCTGTCGGGCGGGATGCAGCAGCGGGCGTCGATCGCGCGGGCGCTCGCCTTCGACGCGGACATCCTGCTGATGGACGAGCCCTTCGGGGCGCTCGACGAGATCGTGCGCGACCGGCTGAACGAGCAACTGCTTCATCTCTGGGCCAAGACCGGCAAGACGGTGCTGTTCGTCACCCACTCGATCCCGGAAGCCGTGTTCCTCTCGACCCGCATCGTGGTGATGTCGCCGCGCCCGGGCCGGATCATCGACATCATCGACTGCGCGGGGCTGGGGCTGCACCGGAAGCTTGAGGTCCGCGAGACGGCTGACTTCCTGCGCATCGCC
>JANNOJ010000020.1:0-11545 GCA_031399025.1 Erythrobacteraceae bacterium
CGCCCGCGACGGTTTCGCCATGAACATCCGGCTCAACGGCTCGCTCGACGACAATCCCCAGAGCGGCGCGCGCGACGCCGACGCGCGCGCCATCTATTACGGCCCCGACGGCAAGGCGCTGGCGCCGGGCACGCTGATCCGCATTCCCGAACTTGCCGCTACCTTCCAGCGCATCGCCGAGGAAGGCCCGCAAGCCTTCTACCACGGCCCCGCCGCCGCAGCGCTGGTGCGCGAGATCGCCGCCGACACCCCGCGCGCCCACGCCATGACCCAGGCCGATCTGGCAGGCTACGCGGCCAAGGATCGCCCGCCGGTCTGCGGCACCTACCGGGGCTACCGCCTGTGCGGCATGGGCCCGCCGAGCTCGGGCAGCGTGGCGGTGATCGCCATCCTCAAACAGCTCGAACGCTTCGACCTCGCCGCGCTCGGGCCGCAGAACCTCACCACCTGGCACCTGTTCCTGGAATCGCAGCGGGTGGCCTACGCCGACAAGGAATACTGGCTGGCCGACAGCGATTTCATCGCCGTGCCGCTCGCCGGGCTGCTCGATCCCGCCTACCTGGCGCAGCGCTCGGCGCTGATCGACCCGGCCCGCGCCATGGCCGAGCCCGCGCCGGGCCGGCCCGCCGGCGCCCAGGCGCGGATCGACGGACCCGAATGGCCGGAGGCGGGCACCAGCCACGTCGTCGCGGTGGACGGCGCGGGCACGATGGTCAGCATCAACACCACCATCGAGGCGGGTTTCGGGGCGGGGCTGTTCGTCGATGGCTACTACCTCAACAACGAGCTGACCGACTTCACCTTCGTGCCCGCCGACGCCGACGGGGCACTGGTCGCCAACCGGGTCGAGGGCGGCAAACGACCGCGCTCGTCGATGTCCCCGATGGTGATCTACGATCCCGCCGGCCGAGCGTTCATGACCGCGGGCGCCTCCGGCGGCCAGACGATCCCGGTGCAGACGGCGCGCGCCATCATCGGCGTCATCGACTTCGGCCTGCCGCTCGAGCAAGCGCTCGGCCTGCCGCTGATCATGGCCTTCGGTCCGCGCGTGGTGGTGGAAGAAGGCACCTGGCTGGAGGACGCCATCCCGCAACTCGAAGCGCTCGGCCACACCGCTATCATGCCTTTCGACGGCCTGCTGCGCACCACCGCCGCCCTGCGCACCGAGGAAGGCTGGGAGGCGCGCATGGACCCGCGGCTCGACGAGCTGGTCAAGATCCGCTGACGCATTGCCCGGCGCCATCCTCACCCCGGCACCCCGAACCCGCTCGTCCTGAGCTTGTCGGCGGAGTGCACTTCCTTGCTCCGGGCGCCGAGCACCAGGACGCTCTCGACATCGCGTCCGTCCCGCCCGGACAGGAACCAACCTCGAACCCAACGTCGCCGGCTGACGCTTGCCGGGCCATGACCGCCCGACTAAGCCGCTGACCAGACGCGCCGCCGGATCACCGGCCAAGGCGCGCCAGGAAGGGGGACGCCGGCGGTGCAGCTGAGCGATATCGAGCAAGCGACCAGCCTGGTGGGCCTGTTACTCCAGCGCGCCGACGAGCTCGGCGACAGGCCGTTCCTCACCGCCAAGCTCGCGGCGGGCTGGACGCCGGTCTCCTACCGCGAAGCGGCGCGCCAGGTCTGCGTGCTCGCCGCCTCGTTGCGCGCGATGGGCCTGCAACCGGGCGACCGGGTGATCATCGTTTCCGAGAACCGCCCGGAATGGTGCATCGCCGATCTCGCCATCATGGCCGCCGGCTGCGTCACCACGCCAGCCTACACCACCAACACCGAGGGCGACCACCGCCACATCCTCGCCGATTCGGGCGCCCGGGCGGTCATCGTCTCCGATAGCAAGCTCGCCATGCCGCTGTTGCGCGCGATGCTGCGCACCGGCCAGGCCGAGCACCTCATCGCCATCGAGCCGATCGCCCGGCACGAAGCGCTCGGCGCGCAGAGCGGCGGTTTTGCGCTCCACAGCTGGCGGGACCTGGTCGTCGCCGACGCCGCCGCCGCCCGGCAGGCCCGCAGCGAAGTCGATGCCGCGCTGGCCGCCGCCACGCGCGACGAGCTCGCCTGCATCATCTACACCAGCGGCACCAGCGGAGCCCCGCGCGGGGTGATGCTGCACCACGGCGCCATCCTCGCCAATGTGTATGGCGCGGGCGCGGCGCTGGTGGAGGATTTCGGCTGGGGCGAGGAGCGCTTCCTCTCCTTCCTGCCGCTCAGCCACGCGCTCGAGCACACCGCCGGCTTCATGCTGGCGATCGGCCTCGGCGCCGAGATCTGGTTCGCCGAGGGGCTCGACAAGCTCTCCACCAACCTCGCCGAGGCGCGGCCGACGCTGATGATCGTGGTCCCGCGCCTGTTCGAGCTGCTGCGCGCGCGGATCATCAAGCAGGTCGAGAAGGAAGGCGCGGTAGCCGCCTTCCTGCTGGCGCGCGCGGTGCGGCTCGGCGGGAAGCTGCTCGACGGACGCGCACGGCTGGTCGATGCGCCGATGAACCTGCTGCTGGATCGCACGCTGCGGCCCAAGATCGCGGAGCGCTTCGGCGGCCGGATCAAGGCGATGGTCTCGGGCGGGGCGCCGCTCAATCCCGAGGTGGGCGCGTTCTTCCAGGGCCTGGGCCTCACTTTGCTGCAGGGTTACGGCCAGACCGAAGCGGCGCCGGTGATCAGCTGCAACGTGCCCGCCACCGGCATCCGCCTGCGCACCGTCGGGACCCCCTTGCGCGATACCGAGGTCCGGATCGCCGCCGATGGCGA
This sequence comes from Erythrobacteraceae bacterium, assembly GCA_031399025.1. Taxonomy (GTDB): domain Bacteria; phylum Pseudomonadota; class Alphaproteobacteria; order Sphingomonadales; family Sphingomonadaceae; genus CBDBZL01. The sequence goes on from JANNOJ010000020.1 coordinate 2,755, forward strand.
AATCCTGGTGCGCGGCGAGCTGGTCATGAAGGGCTATTGGCGCAACCTGCAGGAAACCGCGCGGGTGCTGCAGGGCGGCTGGCTGCACACCGGCGACATCGGCCATCTCGACAAGGCCGGCCGGATCGTCATCACCGACCGCAAGAAGGACCTCATCGTCAATGACAAGGGCGACAACATCGCCCCCCAGAAGCTGGAGGGGATGCTGGCGCTGCAGCCCGAGATCGCCCAGGCGATGGTCTCGGGCGACAAGCGGCCCTACGTGGTCGCGCTGCTGGTGCCCGATGCCGAATGGGCGCGCGACTGGGCCAAAGCGCGCGGGGCCGGAGAAGACCTCGTGGCGCTGGCCGGCCGCGCGGATTTCAGCCAGGCGGTCAAGGCGGCGATCGAGCGGACCAACGCCGACCTCTCGGTGACCGAGAAGATCCGCAAATTCATCCTCGCCGACGAGCCGTTCACGGTGGAGAACAACGAGATGACCCCGACGCTCAAGGTCCGCCGGCACCAGCTGCGCGCGCGCTACGGCGAGCGGCTCGACGCGCTCTATTGAGCCCCGGCCGGGTACGCATCGCCCGCGAGATCCGGCTCGTCGAAGATGCGCTTGGGCACGAACAGCGGCTCGCGCTGCGACCAGCCGGGGGTGATGACGACCGCCTCGCTCAGGCTGCCGAGCAGCTGGCGGCGGCGCGCCGGTTCGATCTGCGGTAGCGCGGCGGCGGCGCAGAAGCCGGCCGGCAGATAGGGGCGGACGGCGGCGCCCAGCAGCCGCTCGTAGAGGAAGCGATAGGCGGCGAAGGAGCCCAGCAGGCCGCGCGCCAGGTCCTGCGCCGAGACCCGCACGAGCACGCCCAAGGCGCCGGTGAGCGCCTCGAGCGGCTGGTCGGCCGCCAGGTCGGCACGGCAGGCGCGCAGTTCGCGATAGGCGGCGCGTTGGACACTGGTGTCCGAGCCCACCGCACCCTGGCTGCCGGAAATCTCGGTGCCAGCGGGCTGGTCCGTCGCCGGCTCGCCGCCCGAGCCATCCCGCCGAAAGGCAAGATCGAGGCTGCGCTCGATGAAGAATTGTTCCTGCGCCGTGAAGCCGGCAAACTCGCGCAATTCGGCGATGGTACGCGAAGCGGTATGCGATTGCGCCATTGGTCGGCTCCCGTCGTGGACAGGCCCAATGTCCGCCAACATGGTTAGCAACCGGTTAAGTACCGGCGACATTTCTCACCCGCCCACGGTGGGGCACGCTGTTCGCTAGGGCACGATCGTGGTGAACAGCCAGGTGGCGAAGATCACCAGGTGGATCACGCCGTGGACGAAAGTAGTGCGCCCGCTGGTCAGTGTGAGCGTGGCCACCAGCAGCGTGAGCGCCAGCAGCACGGTAGAGCGCATGGACAGCCCCAGCTCGAGCTCCAGCCCCATCCACAGCGCCGCCACCGCCACCGCTGGGATGGTGAGACCGATCGTGGCGAGGGCGGAGCCGATGGCCAGGTTGAGGCTGGTCTGGACCCGGTTGGCTCGCGCGGCCCCGAGCGCGGCGAAGCCTTCGGGAGCCAGCACCAGCCCGGCGATTATGACGCCCACCAGCGCCGCCGGTGCCCCGATCGCGCTCACCGCCGCCTCGATCGAGGGTGAGAGCGCCTTGGCCAGCGTCACGACCACGAACAACGTCACGACCATCGCCCCCGCCGAGGCGACCGCCGAAGTGCGGGTCACCTCGCCCGCCGGATGGTAAGGTTGGGCGCCCACCTGCGGCAGGAAATCTTCGCGATGGCGTATCGTCTGAGCCACGACGAAGGTCGTGTAGACCACCAGCGATACCACTGCGACGAACACCAACTGGCTCTGAGTATAGAACGGCCCGCGCTCGCTTACGGTGTAATTGGGCAGGATCAGCGTCAGCACCGCGAGCGTGGCCAGCATCGCCAGGCCCACGCTCACGCCCGATGGCGTATAATGCTGCTGGTAATGACGGCCGCCGCCCACCAGCAGGCAGATGCCGACGATGGCGTTGATGGTGATCATGATCGCCGCGATCAGCGTGTCGCGGGCCAAAGCCTGGGCCTGCGCCCCCTCGCTCAGCATGATCGAGACGATCAGCGAGGTCTCTATCACGGTTACCGCGAGCGCCAGCACCAGCGTGCCGAACGGCTCGCCCAAATAATGCGCCAGGGTCTCGGCATGGTAAACCGCGGCCATGATCGCAGCGCCGAGCAGGATCGCCAGGATCATAGCCGCGACCAGCCCCTGCGGCGCACCCAGCGCCAGGCTCGTGACGCCGAGCGGTGGGACCACGAGCGACCAGGGCGCGAGGCCCCAGAGCTTTAACGCGGGCTTGCGGGTTGCGCGCATCAGCATGTCTTAACCGAGCCGATCCCGTCGGCAACCAGCGCCGGGAACGAACCGGCGTCAGATCAGGCCGGCAAGCGGGCTCGACGGGTCGGCATAGCGGCGGGTAGCCATGCGCCCGGCGCGATAGGCCTCGCGGCCTGCTTCAACCGCCAGCTTCATCGCCCGCGCCATGCGCACCGGGTCCTTGGCCTCGGCAATGGCGGTGTTCATCAGCACGCCGTCGCAGCCCAGCTCCATCGCCACCGCCGCGTCGCTCGCGGTGCCGACGCCCGCATCGACCAGCACCGGCACGTTCGCGCCCTCGACGATCAGGCGGATCGTCACCCGGTTCTGGATGCCCAGCCCCGAGCCGATCGGCGCCCCCAGCGGCATGATCGCCACCGCGCCCGCCTCCTCCAGCTGGCGCGCGGCGATGGGGTCGTCCACGCAATAGACCATCGGCTTGAAGCCTTCGGCCACCAGCACGTCGGTCGCCTTCAGGGTCTCGCGCATGTCGGGATAGAGGGTGCGCGCCTCGCCCAGCACCTCCAGCTTGACCAGGTCCCAGCCGCCCGCCTCGCGCGCCAGGCGCAGCGTCCGGATCGCGTCCTCGGCGGTGAAGCAGCCGGCGGTGTTGGGCAGATAGGTGATCTTGGCCGGGTCGATGAAGTCGGTCAGCATCGGCGCATCGGGGTCGGTCACGTTTACCCGGCGCACGGCCACGGTGACGATCTGCGCCCCGCTCGCCGCCACGGCGGCGGCGTTCTGGGCGAAGTCCTTGTATTTGCCGGTGCCCACGATCAGCCGCGAGGTGAAGCGCCGGCCGGCCACCTCCCAGCTGTCGTCCGCCACCACCCCCGCCTCGCCCCCGCCGACGAAATGGACGATCTCCAGCGTGTCCCCCGTGGCCAGCGGCACGGCCCCGAGCATCGAGCGCGGCACGATGGTGCCGTTGTGCTCCACCGCCACCTTCTGCGGGTTGAGCTGGAGTTCGCGGACGAGCGCGGCGATGGTCGCGGCACCGGTGCGACGCGGCTCGCCGTTGACGATGAGGGAGACAGGTTGGGTCGTGGCGGGTTCCATCATGGCAGCGGCGAGATAGCGCCTCGCCCGCTCCTTGCAACAGGGAGCGCCGCCCATTCGCCACTGAACGGTGGTGACCTAATGCTCATGCCGGTGCGCGCCGGGGGGCCGCAGGTTCAGCCCATGACCCACCGCAACGAGCGCCACGCCGATCACCGTCAGCACCATTTCGTCGGGGCCGTGGCCCACCGTCAAGGCGCTGGCCATGAATGCCAGGCCAATCACCGCCATCACGAATGGCGCCCGGCGGCGATGGCCCAGCGCCCCGGCGCCGATGGCGAGCGCGGCGATCAGGGTCGCGATCACCAGCCCCACACGATGGAACGCCGGGTCCAGCAGCAGCCCACCGCCAACCCCCAGCAGCGCGACCAGCACGATGCCGGCAAGACAATGTGCCGCGCACAAAACCGACAGCACTACGCCCAGCCGGTCCAGCCGGTCCAGGCGACCACGCAAGCGGGGAAGGATCGTGCCCATGCGCAATACGTATGAGACATTGTAACATGTTGCAATGCCCTTCCCCTGCCTCCCCGCTCCTGTTAATCCCCCCAACAAGCGAATAATGCGGCAGATGGTGGCACAGATAAGACCGATGGAGGTGCGTGGCACGGCGGTGATGCAAGAGCGCCCGCTGGCGCTGGCGCGTTGGCTGCTGACAGTCGCCGTGCTGGTAGTCATCATGGTCGCGGTTGGCGGCATCACCCGGCTGACCGAATCCGGCCTCTCGATCACCCGCTGGGAGCCGGTCGCCGGCATCCTCCCGCCGCTCACCGAGGGGCAGTGGCAGGCGCAGTTCGCCCGATACCGCCAGATCCCCGAATATACCCAGGTCAACGGCCCGGCCGGCATGACGCTGGCCGAATACAAGCTCATCTATTTCTGGGAATGGTTTCACCGCCTCCTCGGCCGCGTCATCGGCCTGGCTTTCGCGGCTCCGCTCGCCTGGTTCTGGGTCCGGCGCGCCATTCCCGACGTATACAAGGCGCGGCTGCTCGCATTGCTGTCGCTCGGCGGCCTTCAAGGGGTGTTCGGCTGGTTCATGGTGCGTTCGGGACTTTCGGGACAGAAGACCGATGTCAGCCACTTCTGGCTCTCGATCCATTTGTTGACCGCGCTCATGACCCTGGCCCTGCTGGTCTGGACCGCACGCGACCTTATCGCCCGGACCAAGGTTCCCGGCGCTCCTCCCGCCCGGCTTACCGGCGCCGGCGCGGTGGCGGCGCTGGTGCTGTTCGTCCAGCTGCTGCTCGGCGCCTGGGTGGCGGGCCTCGATGCCGGCCTGGCGTCGGACAGCTGGCCCCTGATGCAGGGCCGCATCGTGCCCGTGGCGGATTGGTCGAACGGGGCGCTGTGGGCGCTGACGCACGATCCCTATCTGCTCCACTTCCTCCACCGCTGGTGGGCTTTCGTCGCCCTCGCCGCGCTCATCGTGCTTGGCCGCGCGGCGGCGCGGAGCGGCGCGGGCAGCGCGGCGGTCGCGGTCCATGCCACGGTTGGCGTGCAGATGCTGCTGGGTATCGCCACGGTCCTGTCGGGCGTCGCGCTGTGGCTGGCGGTGGCGCACCAGCTGACCGGCGCGCTGCTCGTGGCCGCGACGGCGTGGGCGGTGCACGCGATCGGCGCCCGTGAGCGGGCCGGCCATCCACGCCCTCTTGCAAGCCCCACCCTCATGCGGTCCGGGCGATGACCGCGCTCGACCGGCGCCGGATGCTGGCCCTGGCCATGGCCATGCTGCCCGCGCTTGCCGCACAGCGAGCGCAGGCGCAGGTGGGTGCCCGGACGGGAGGGATCGGCGGCGCCGTGAGCCCGGCCCAGCCCGCCCTCACCATCACCCCGCCGCCCCGGCCCATGGTCTACACCCGGCGGCTCGAGCGGACGCTGGTGGGCGATGCGCGGATCATCGTCGAGCGCCGGTTCGCCATCCGCTTCACCCGCGCGCAGGCGGGCTACATTGTGGAAGGCGAACAGACCGCCGTCTCGGTGGAAACCCCCGAGCAACTCGCTGCGCTCGCCCAGATGGAACGCGAGCGGGTGGAGATCGGCATCTTCCCGCTCGAGCTCGACCAGCGCGGCTGGATCCGTTCGGGCGTCACCGCCGACGAGGAGCCCGAGATCGAAGCTGCCATGCGCTACGTCGCCCTCGCGGTGGCCACGCTCGAGCGCGGTGAGGACCAGCTGCGGAGCATGCGTGACTTCGTCGCCGCCGTGCATCAGGCAGGGAGCAATATCGTCAGCAGCCTGCCCACCGACCTGTTCGCTCCCGCCCAGGATACCCGCACCGACCAACGCGCCTTCGACCTTCCGGTAGGCGGCCAGGGCGTGGTGCGGACCCATTTCACCGCCAGCCGCGATCCCGCCACCGGGCTGATGGCGAGCGCTCGGCGCGAGGTGATCACCACCATCGCCCAGGACGAACGGCGCACGACGGAGATCTTCACGCTGGCCGCTTGAACCCCGTGCGACCCGCCGCCCGATGTTCCGCATTACCGTCGATGGTATCATAATACCTCCCGCAAAGAGCGCGGCAAAGCTTGACTTATCGTCCCCCACCTGTGCAAAGGCGCGCCTTCGCGAAGGCTGGGCCGCGGTGGCATGCACCATCGCCTGGCGCTCGCCACGAGCCGCAGCAAGCAAACGGACGAAAAGGTTAAGGCGAGCCATGAAGGCGCTTTCCAGGGTGACCCGGTCGATCAAGCCGGCCGAGGTCGAGAAGAAATGGCATCTGATCGATGCCGATGGCCTCGTCGTCGGCCGGCTGGCCACCATCGTCGCCAACATCCTGCGCGGCAAGCACAAGGCCAGCTTCACGCCGCATGTGGATTGCGGCGACCATGTCGTCATCATCAATGCCGACAAGGTCCGCTTCACCGGCAACAAGCTGCAGGCCAAGACCTATTACAAACACACCGGCTATGCCGGCGGCATCAAGGAGACGACCGCGGCCAAGGTGCTCACCGGCCGCTTCCCCGAGCGCGTGCTGGAGAAGGCGGTGGAGCGCATGGTGCCCCGCGGGCCGCTGGGCCGGGTGCAGATGAAGGCGCTGCATCTGTATTCCGGCGCCGAGCACCCGCACACCGGGCAGCAGCCCCGGGCGCTCGACATCGGCGCCATGAACCGCAAGAACAGGGTTTCGAAGTAATGGCCAGCCAGTTCCCCGGCGACAGCAAATCCGGCTCGGACTTCGTGTCCGACTTCTCCGACCTCGGCTCGCTTGCCACCCGCAACGCCGCCCGCAGCGCCACCGGCGACGGTGGTGATGGCGATTATGCGGTGCCGGCACCTCCCCCCGCGCGCACCGGCCCGGCCGCACCGCTCCGCGAGCAGGAGCTCGACGCCTCGGGGCGCGCCTACGCCACCGGCCGCCGCAAGGACGCGGTCGCCCGCGTGTGGGTGAAGCCGGGCAGCGGCAAGGTGGTGGTCAACGGCCGCGATCAGGAAGTCTACTTCGCCCGGCCCACGCTGCGCCTCGTCATCAACCAGCCATTCCTCATCACCGAGCGCGAAGGCCAGTACGACGTCATCGCCACTGTCAAGGGCGGCGGGCTCTCGGGCCAGGCGGGCGCGGTCAAGCACGGCATCAGCCAGGCGCTCAGCAAGTACGAGCCAGCGCTGCGGTTCACCGTGAAGGCAGCCGGCTTCCTCACCCGCGATCCCCGTGTCGTGGAACGCAAGAAGTACGGCCGGGCCAAGGCCCGCCGCAGCTTCCAGTTCTCCAAGCGCTGACGCTGCTGCGCGCTCCAGGCTCGACGTCAGTCAGATCCTCACCGGCAAAGGTGCAGACGGATCAGCGCAGCGGCTCGCCTCCCGCACCTCACCGATCGACCGTGCCCAAGAGGTCGAGGTGGCACAGATTGATCTGCGTTACGGCCTCGGCGCCACCGATCTGGGCCAGGACACCGGCGCTAAGCGGCGCGGGTTCTCGCGCGAGTGGCTGCGCCGCTGGACCGACAGCAGCCCCGAGCAGCTCTTCTGGGCGCGGGGGCAGGTCGACTTCATGAAGCCGGCGATCAGCGAGGGCGACATCCTGCTGATCAATCGCCGGCAGGATACGATCACCTTCGCCGACCTTACCTGGGCGATCGCCTTTGGCGAGATCGGCATGATCAAGCGCCTGCTCCCCATGCCCGGCGGCAGCCCCAAGCTGCTCGCCAACAACCCCGCCGTCCCGCCCGAAACCGCCCACGACGGCGAGGTCGACCTCATCGGCCGCGTCGTCGCCGTGGCGAAGAAGCTGTGAACGGCGGGATCATCCTCCGGGAGGCGCCGCCAGAGCTTGACCAGCTCGTGCACGAGGCGATCCAGGCGTTGGGCTATTTCCGCGCCGATCGCGCCGACGAGCTCGCCGCCCTCTATCGCCAGCTCTGGCCGCGAGGCACCTCGGATACGATGCTCATCTACAACGATCTGGATGATATGTCGGAGCAAGAGAAGCGTGATGCTGGCCTTGGTCGAGGACGCATGCCGCGCGCCGTTTGGCAGCTGCTCACCGACAAGGGCAAGCGCGATCCTCGACACGCTGCCAAGGCCACCGGCTTGCGTCTCTACTTTAGGCTCCGTCTCATGCAGTTCGACGCCGACGAGGTCTTCTGGTCGACAATGTCGTCCAAGGTGCAATTTATGGCTCGCGCGCAGCCCGAATACCACTGCCCGCGCTCTCTCGAACTCGCCGGCCTGGTGCTTCCGCGCCAAGCGCGCTTCCCCCTTCCGCTACCCGACTGCGCTAAGGAATGGTGCCCCTGCCGTTGGGTCTGGGTGCCTGATTGGCACTTATGAGCCTCATCTTCGCCTGCATGATGGCCGTAGTGGTCGATGGCGACACCCTGCGCTGCGCCAACATCGAGCAGCGGAACGGCCGCGTCCGCCTCGCCCGCATCAACGCCCCCGAACTCACCCGCGGCGGCGGCGAGGAGGCGAAGGCCTTCCTCGAGGGCCTGCTTGTCGGGGAGGTCACTTGCGAGCAGGTCGACGCCTCTCCCCAGGTCGCCGGCTTCCAGGAGACCGATCCCTACGGCCGCATCGTCGCCCGCTGCACCGCCCAGGGCCACGACCTCGGCGGCAACTGCTCGATTTCGGCATCGTCCGCGTCTAGCCCAGTGGCTCGGACTACCCGCCAGCCGACTGGGATCAGGGCGCCGAAGTCGAACTGCTCCTCAAAAAGGGGGCCGAACGGACCGCCGATGCCGCCTGGCGGCGGCGGGTCGGAACCCTCCTCGACAGCCAGGCCAGCCGGTTCCCGGTGCGACCCGGTACGGCACCGCTCAGTGCGTGGTCGAGCAGGAACGGTCCGAGGCTCGACACGGTCGTCTCGAACTGGGCGATGTCCACCACCGTGCCCTCGCCCGTCCGGTCGCGGTGCTCGAGCGCCGTCAACACGGCGGCCAGGGCATGG
>JANNOJ010000036.1:0-33683 GCA_031399025.1 Erythrobacteraceae bacterium
CAACGCTCCATCGACCCGGCAATCTACCGTCAGCGCAACGTCGTCGAGCGATACTTCTGCAAGCTCAAGCACTTCCGGCGCATCGCAACCCGCTTCGACAAGCTGGCCCGAAACTTCCTCGCCGCCGTGCTGATCGCTTCAACCCGACTATGGCTCAGAGCTTATGAGTCCAGAACCTAAACGGCAAGTGGCTGCGGCGGGCGTGCGACGGCCCCTGAGTCCTGCCGGTCTGCTGGTGGGCACCCATCCCGGCTCCGCCCGCGCTCTCACCGGGGTCCAGCGGTCCCACACCGGGCCACGACCGGGGTCCCGCGCTCAGTTCCCCTGCATCCGCCAGCGTTTGACGACCCGGTCGACCATCGCGGCATCGCCGCCGCCGCCGGCGTGCCACAGCCGGGTGAAGCTCGGGTCGGCGGAAGCCGGCCGCTTGGCCTCTTCCAGCGTATCGAAGCTGGCGCGGATGGGGATCGACACGCCCTCGCCGCAGATGATGCACTCGCGGTTGCGCAGCGCGGCGATCGAATCGAGGAACCCCTTGGCGCCTTCGGGCATGGCGGCGCGCACGAAAGCCTGGTCGCGCTCGTTGTTCAGCCGCATGGTGATGATGGTGCCGCATTGCGAGAGCACGCCTTCGGCCAGGTCGGACGGGCGCTGGGTGATCAACCCCAGGGCGATGCCGTACTTGCGCCCTTCCTTGGCGATGCGCGACAGCACACGCCCGACGCTCGAGCCTTCGGCATTGCTCTCGTCCGGCACGTAGCGGTGCGCCTCTTCGCAGACCAGCAGGATGGGCTGGGTGATCTCGTCGCGGCCCCAGACGGCAAAGTCGAACACCATGCGGCTCAGCACCGCCACCACGGTGCGGGTGATGTCGGAGGGTACGCCCGACAGGTCGATGATGGCGATCGGCCGGCCCTCGCCGGGCAGGCGGAAGATGCGGGCGATGAATTCGGCCATCGTGTCGCCCACCAGCATTCCGGAAAACATAAAGGCATAGCGCGGATCGGTGCGCAGCTCCTCGAGCTTGGTCTTGATCCGCATGTAGGGCGCGGCGGTGGTGGCCTTGTCGAGCTTGCCCATCTCGTCCTGCACCAACCGGAGGAGCTCGGAGAGCAGATAGGGGATCGGCGAATCGACCGTGACCCTGCCCAGCCCCTCGGCCAGCCGGCTCTTCAGGCGGGCCGCGAGCAGGCACTTGGCCAGGATGTCGCGGTCGTCCTGCAGATCGTTGCCGCTGGACTTGAGCAGCACCTCGCAGTGCTCCTCGAAGTTCATGAGCCAATAGGGCATCTTCAGGTTGGAGACGTCGAACACGGCGCCATAGTCGCGGAAGGCGGCGGCGTATTCGCCGTGCGGGTCGATCATCACCACGCGCCCCTGCGGCGCGGCCTCGCAGATGCGGTGGAGGATCAGCGCCGCGGCGGTCGACTTGCCGGTGCCGGTGGAGCCGAGCAGCGCGAAGTGGCGGCCGAGCAGCGCATCGACGTACAGCCCGGCCGGGATGTCGCGCGTGGGATAGACGGTGCCGACGCCGATCGCCCGGCGGCCGTCGCCGGCGTGGATCAGCCGCAGGTCGCCCGAGGTGGCGGGGAACACCTCGGCCCCCGGGATCGGATAGCGGGTGATGCCGCGGCGGAAGCCATGGATGCGCCCGGTCTCCTGGTCTTCCAGCCCCTCCCCCAGGAAATCGACCTGCGACAGCACGCCTGCCCCCGCGCCATCGCCGGCGCTCCCTTCCGGCGAACCATCGGGCGTCCGCTGGGACGCCTGGCGCTGGTTGCGCACGCTGGCAAGCAGCCAGCCTGCAGAGGTGCGCACCTTGACCTGGCTGCCCACCTGCCCGGTCATCGCCACCGCCGGGTCGGCATCCGCCATGCAGGCGTTGAGCCGCGCGGGATCGAGCGCCAGTTCGGCGCCCGAGCCGGCGACGGCGACCACGCGGCCGATCGCCGTGCGGGCGGCGCCCGTAGCCCGCTCGTCGCCGAAATCTCCGGCGCGCTGGAAGGCGGCGGCCGACAGGCTGTGCATATCGGACATGCGCTAACTCGTTGCCAATGGGGGACTGTCGAGCCCTCAGTAGCGCGCCGAGTCTTAAGATCGTCTCAACGCGCCCCCCTCAGAACCCCGCGCCTCACACCCCCCGCGCCTCAGACCCCCCTCGCGCCTCAGACCAAGGCGAAGGCGCGGCCCGCCAGCCAGCCCATCGCCACCGACAGAGCCACCGCGAACAGGCCGTACAGCAGCGCGCGGTCTTGCGCCTGGTCCGCGATGATGGCTTCGAAGCCCTGCTTGACCACCTCGATCTCGGAGATGGCGGAGGTGATCACGCGCCCGTCGGCGATGGCGAAGGTCTCGGCGGTGTAGCGGCCGGTCTGGACGTTGGAGGGGATGGCGATGCGCGCCTGGTACAGCACCCCTTCGCTGATCGAGACCCCTTCCGGCGCTTCCTGGTACAGCCCCTCGCGCCGCCGCAGGTCGACCAGGCCGGCGATGAAGCGCGCCTGCTCGGCCGGGTCGATCGAACCCGAAGGGGAGAGCTGCAGGTAAGCGAGCCCCAGCTCGTAGATCGCGGCGGTGCGCTCGTCGACCAGATCGCCGATCGGCCGCGAGGAGGCGAGTGCGAAGAACGAGGGGACCGAGCGGAAGTCGGTGGAGTCGGCGTTGATCCAGATCCCGGCGAGCTTCTGCTTCTCGCGCAATTGCACCGCGCTGGTCGGGCCCTTGAGCACCACCACGATGTCGTGCTCGCGCCCGGTCCAGCCGCCCGAGGGATCGAGCACCGCGCCGAACACCAGCACCTCGGTGCCGGTAAAGCCCTGGCGCACGCGGATCTGGTGCTGCGAGACCTCGGGCACCAGGATCGGGTCGCGCGACTGGGCCTGCGCCGGGGCGGGCAGCGTCGCCAGGCCGGCGACGGCCAGCAGTAACGCCGCGACGCCGCGCGCCAGCAGGCGCCCCGCACCCTGCGTCACAGGGGGACCACGGTGTAGATCTCGTCCGGCCGCACCCCCAGGCCGAAGGCCATGCGCAACGCGATGGTGAGCACGATAGCAGCCAGCAGCAGGCGCAGCAGTTCGGGCTTCACCACCGCGCCGATCCGGGTGCCCAGCTGCGCCCCCACCACCGAGCCCAGCAGCAGCAGACCGGCAAGGACGATGTCCACCGCCTTGGTGGTGAGAGCATGGACCATGGTGGCGGCCATGGTGACGAACAGGATGTTGAACAGGCTGGTGCCCACCACGACCTTGGCGCTCATTCCCAGTACGTAGAGCATGGCCGGGACCATGATGAACCCGCCGCCCACGCCCATCAGCATGGTCAAAATGCCCACCAGCACACCCAGGATCAGCGGGGCGAAGGGCGAGATGTACAGGCCCGAGCGATAGAACCGCCACCGGCCCGGCAGCCCGGCGATCAGCGGGTGGTGTCGCCGGCGCGCGGGGCGGGGCCGCGCGTCCGGCCCGGCGAGCAGCACCTCGAGGCTCTCGCGCCCCATCAGAGCGCCGATCGCGCCGAGCAGGACCACGTAGAGGATGGAGATGACCGTATCGATCTGGCCGACCGCCTGGAGCGCGCTGAACAGGCCCGCGCCGATCAGCGCGCCGACCAGCCCGCCCGCCACGCTCACCAGGCCCAATTGATAGTCGACCCCCTGGCGGCTGGCGTGGGCGAACAAGCCCGAAACGCTGGCGCCCGTCACCTGCGTTGCCGCCGAGGCCGCGGCCACGGTGGGCGGAATGCCGTAGAAGATCAGCAGCGGCGTCGTCAGGAACCCGCCGCCCACGCCGAAGATGCCCGACAGGATGCCGGTCGCCCCGCCGAGCAGGATGATCACCAGCCCGTTGACCGCCAGGTTCGCGATGGGGAGGTAGACGTCCATGCCGGCCCCGGCCTATCGCAAGGGCGCGGGCGCTGGAAGCCGGATGCCGCAGGCGCGCTAGAATCCCGCCGCGAGCGTAAGCGCGGGGCCACTGGCCGGCGCGGCATCGCCGGCCACCCGCACGCGATAATCCACCGAGAGGCGCGAATAGACCTGGCCGATGCCGAACGACACCGCGGCGCTCGGACCCACGTCGAGCCGCGCCGCCCCTTCCTGCGCGCCGCCCCACGACCCCGCGCCGGCGGAGAGGGTGGCCCGGCCTAGGCTCGCGATATCGCGGGTCACCCGCGCCTGGCCATCGACGAAGGGAGTGGCGAACTCGCCGCCCACGTAGCCGGCCTGGGCATAGACCTCGCCGCGCGCGCCGAACGGCAAGGCGAGCCAAGGAATTTCGGTGACGGCATAGGCGGCCGCGCGCACGTCGGCGCCGCTGCCCACGTCGGCCAGTCGGACCTCGGCGGCAACGCGTACCGGTAGGCGCCGCAATGGTCGGCCGGACAGACCGACGGCGACCTCGGCGTCGCGCGGGGCGCCCAGCGCGCTGCTTGCCCGGACATAGGCCTGCGGGGCATGCGGCGAGGACGGCGCCAGCCGGTAGCGCAGCGCCGCGCCCGCCTGGCTGCGGCCGTAGCTCGGCTGGCCAGGCGCCGAGGACCGCTCGCCCCCGTCGCGCGCCAGCACCCAGCCATCGCCGGTCCACCGGCGCGGCGCGGCCGCTTGCGCCGCCAGCCGCGCGGGGGGGGGCGGCATGGGCGCGGCATCGTCCTGCGCCAGGCGGGCCGGTCGCTCGGCGCGGTCCGACCGGCGGCCCATATCCAGCAAGGCGGCGAGCACCGGCGGCACCTGCATCTGCGAGAGCCCCAGCATCGCCAACAGCGCGTGGCCGATCGCCATGCCCGCAACCGACGACGCGCCGGCGGCGGGCCTCTGGGACCCGGCCGGGCCCCGGCTACGCGGGGCCGGTGACTCCGGGCCGCGGGAAGCGGGGAGAAGGCCGGGAAGCGGCTGGTCGAGCACGGGCCAGCCTTGCTCGCGGATCGAGGTGCTGGCCCAGGTGCCCGGGGTGGTGCCCGGGGTGATCCCCGCCCCGGTTCCTGGCAACCCATCGTCCCCGGCTTGCACGCGGTCCGGCCGGCTCGCGTCCAAGTTGCCGACGAACGCCTCGCGCGCCCTCCTGATCGGCGCCCGGGCGGCGTTCTCCAGGCTTTGCGCCAACTCGAAGGGCGAATGCCAGGTGGCGATCCGCACGCCCGACCAGCCCAGCAACAGCGCTCCCAGGAAGACCAGGGGGTGTCCCCGCCGGGTGAAGCGCATGGCGTTCACGCCGACGCCTTGACCGCGGGCCGCCGGCCCTGCTGGTGAGCCTGCCGCCGGGCCGGATGCTGGTCGTGGTCGGTCTTCTCCCAGGTGAGCGGGCTGCCGAGCAGGGTGCCCACATAAGCCATCAGCGCCCGTCGCGCGGCCATGATGGCGATGATGTTGGCCACCGGGATGCGCAGCACCGCCCGCACGCCCTCGATCGGACCGTACTCGCGCGCGGTGAAGGCGAAGCGCACGATCGCCCGCCAGCCGAAGCTGGCGAGGTTGAGGTACAGCAGTGCCACGATCAGCCGATCATTCTGCCAGGCCTGCGTGAAGCCGAACGCCGCCAGCATGCCCGAGACCGCCACCAGCACCAGCAGCGCATACCCGGCCAGCAGCACGAGCGCGCTCAGCAGCCCGCGCCGGTCGCGCAGCCGCATCCAGTTCTCGCCCGCCCCGCCCTTCCAGCCGAGCCGTTCCCAGCCCTGCAGCGCGATGCCGTGGATCCAGCGCCCCTTCTGCCGCACCGAGGCATCGAGCCGGCCGGGGAAATAGGCCCGGGTGGCGACCAGCCGGCCAGTTTCGTCGCGCACCCGCAGGAAGCGCGAGCGGCCGCCGGCATCGGCCACGCGGAAGCCGAGCTCGTAATCCTCGGTCAGCGAATCGACCGAGAACGGACCGTTGCGCTTGTCCTGGACGATGCGCTCGAGGATGTCGCGGGCGAACACGCAGCCCACCCCCGCTGCGGGCAGGCTGGCGGCGATGGCGTCGCGCACCACCAGCGTGCGGCCGTGCGCCTCGGCGAATTCCTCGCAATAATGGCTGCCCACCCAGCGCGAGCCGATCTGCGGCACCGGCAGCACGGGGAGTTGGACGAAATCGGCCCCGTCCATCGCCTGGTCGAGCAGGCCGAGCGCGGCGGGATCGACCATGTCCTCGGCATCGTGCAGCAGCACCATGCGATAGCGCCGGCCGCTGCGCCGCTCGTCGTCCTCGATCGCGCGGTAGACCCGGTTGAGGCAGTCGGCCTTGGTGGTCGGCCCGGCGTTGGAGTGGACCACCACCCGCAGCCGCGGATCGTTCGCCGCGCCGCGCATCGCCGCCGCCACGGTCGCCGGATCGTTGCCGTAGCAGCCGATATAGAGCCGCAGTTCGGCCTGCGGCCAGGCGGCGAGCGCATGGGCGATGGTATCGGCAATGATCCCATCCTCTTGCCAAGCGGGGACGATGACCGCCGCGCGACCGCTTAGGTCGGGGCCGCACATCGATCCGCGCGGCAGCGTGTAGGTGCGTGCCCGGCCGGTCAGCCGCAACCATATCCAAGCACCGTCGATCGCGAGTTCGTCCAGCGCGCCGACCAGGAAGAAGACGCCTGCAAAAAGCAGCAGTTCATACTGGACGAGCCCGAGCATTTGCAGCGGGCTCCATGCATCTACGCCCATCGTCGACCCCGGGGGCTACTCGCCATCTGGCTGGAAAACTATCCCATTTTAGGACGTGTAGGTGCAAGGACCTGATCGGGCAACGATTTTTGACGCTGGTTGCATGGCGCCGCCGCTTGCTCGATGAGCTCGCCCCATGCCCGCTAGGATTCTTCATGTCGCCGCCCGGCCCTTGAGGGCGCTGTTCGTCAGCGACGCGTTCGCCGGCATATTGCTCATCACGATCGCCGCCGCGGCCATGCTGGTGGCCAATTCGCCGCTGGCGGGCGGCTACCACGAGCTGTTCCACGGCACGCTGCCCTGGACCCCCGTCGCCAAGCTTTACAACCTGCACCTGTGGATCAACGACGGGCTGATGGCGGTGTTCTTCTTCGTCGTCGGGCTGGAGGTGAAGCGCGAGCTCATCGCCGGCAACCTCGCCGACCCGCAGGCGCGCCGGCTGCCCGTGCTGGCCGCGGTGGCCGGCATGGCGGCACCGGCCGCGGTCTACCTGCTCGTCGCCGGCGGCGAGCCGACCCTCGTGCAGGGCTGGGCGATCCCGGCGGCCACCGACATCGCCTTCGCCATGGGCGTGCTGGGCCTGCTCGGCAACCGCG
The DNA here is from genome assembly GCA_031399025.1 of Erythrobacteraceae bacterium. Lineage (GTDB taxonomy): Bacteria > Pseudomonadota > Alphaproteobacteria > Sphingomonadales > Sphingomonadaceae > CBDBZL01. Next base: position 7,221 of record JANNOJ010000036.1, read on the forward strand.
TGCCCGGGCCGCTGCGGCTGTTCCTGCTGACCGTGGCGATCGTCGATGACATCGGCGCCGTCCTGATCATCGCGCTGTTCTACACCGCCGAGATCGCGATGAACTGGCTCGCGCTCTCGGTGCTGGTGGTGGGCGGGCTGATCGCGCTCAACAAGCTGCGGGCGGACCGCAGCTGGCCCTACATCCTGGGGGCGGTGGTGCTGTGGTTCTGCGTGCTCAACTCGGGCATCCACGCCACCATCGCCGGGGTGGTGGCGGCGCTCACCATTCCCATGCGGGGGCGCGACGGCACCAGCCTGCTGGAGAACATCGAACATGCGCTGGTGGGCTGGAACGCCTATCTGGTGGTGCCGCTGTTCGGCTTCGCCAACGCCGGCGTCGCGCTGGCCGGGCTGGGGCTCGCCGCGCTGCTCGATCCGCTGCCGCTGGCCATCGCATGCGGGCTGGTGATCGGCAAGCAGGTGGGGATCTTCTCGGTGATCGTGATCGCCGACCGGCTCGGTTTCGCCGCGCGCCCCGCCGAAGGATCGCTGGTGCAGATCTGGGGCATCGCCATCCTGTGCGGGGTAGGCTTCACCATGAGCCTGTTCATCGGCGCGCTGGCGTTCCCCAATTCGCCGCTGCTGGTGGAGGAAGCGAAGCTGGGCGTGCTGCTCGGCTCGGCGATTTCGGCGGTGCTCGGCTATCTGGTGCTGCGCTTCGCCCGCCAGCCGCAGCCGGCGGCGCCCATGTTTCGTTAGGGATCAATCCAGCCGGGCGACCGGCGCATCCTCGCCCAGATCCTCGTACCAGGCTTCGACCGGGCCGCTCAGCTTGACGGTCAGCGGGCGGCCCTTGCGATCCAGCGCTTTGCCCGCCTGAACCCGGATCCACCCTGCCGAGATGCAATATTCCTCGACATTGGTGCGCTGGGCGCCCTTGAAGCGGATGCCGATGCCACGGCGCAGCAGATCGCCGTCGAAATGCTCGCTGCGCGGGTCGATCGCGAGCCGGTCGGGCGGCAGGTCGAGCCCGGCTTCCCTGGGTTCTGGAGTTGCAGCAGTCTGGGCCGCGCTGGTCGCGGGAACATCCTCGTCGGTCATGGCCCCGCGCTTAGCCGGGCCGCTGGCCAAAAGGCAAATGCCGCATCAGTCGGGCGGCATCGGCGTTTCATGAGGCACGCTGCCTGGCTCGATGATGTCGCCGCCATCGGGCACGACGATGTCGCCCTCATCGGGCGTGATCTCATCGGGTATCACCGGCTCGACGATATCGCCGTCGTCGGGCACGATCTCGTCGGGCGTATCGCCGGGCGCGACATCGTCGTCTTCGCCGCCGCGATCCACGTCGCTCAGCCGGGAGTAGGAATAATCGCTGTCGCCATTGTCGTTCGCCAACGTCGCGGCGTCGCACGCATCGGCCTGGCCGTCGATCACCGGCGCGGTGGCGGGCGGAACGTGCGGCTGGGTGTAGCTCTCGTCGGCGTATTCTTCCGGGTTCATGGCCATATCCTTCGCTGCATATCGAACTCAACCAGCGGCGAGCCGGTACTGTTCCGCCCGCGCGCCATCGCCCGGTCGTGATCCTTGCCCTTTCGGGCGTGCGGCCCTATTGGCGGCTGCTTGTTCCGAAGGTGGCGTTGCTGCCGCCCGATGGGACACGCCGGGCCGGCGGGCGTGGCGGAACTGGTAGACGCGCTTGGTTTAGGTCCAAGTATCGTGAAGATGTGGGGGTTCGAGTCCCTTCGCCCGCACCAGTCCGGCGCTCCGGCCCCTCCCCCCATTGGCCGCCGAGTTGGCGGCGGCAGGATTTTGAAAAGGCAGACATGGATATCGTCGAAACCAGCAATGACGGCCTCAGGCGCGCCTACGCCCTGACCATCCCGGCCCGGGAGATCGACGCCAAGATCGAGGCCGAGGTCAGGAAGGTCGCGCCGCAGGTCAAGATGCCCGGCTTCCGCCCCGGCAAGGTGCCGACCAACCTGGTGCGCAAGATGCATGGGCCGGCGCTGCACTCCGAGGTGCTCAACACCACGGTGCGCGAATCGGTGGACGGCCTGATCCGCGAGAAGCGGCTGCGCCCCGCGCTGCAGCCGCGCATCGACATCAAGGAAGGCTACGCGCCGGGCAAGGATGCCGAGCTCACGGTCGAACTCGAGGTCCTGCCCGAGTTCGAGGTGCCCGACCTCACCCGCCTGAAGCTCGAACGCCTGACGGTGCCGGTCACCGACGAAGCGCTGGCCGAGGCGCTGGGGCGGCTGGCCGCCAACCAAAAGAATTACGACGACGCATCCCAAGGCCAGGCGGCAGCCGATGGCGACCAGCTGATCATCGACTTCGTGGGCCGCCTCGATGGCGAGGAATTCGAGGGCGGCAAGGGCGAAGGCCAGGCGCTGGTGCTGGGCTCGGGCCAGTTCATCCCCGGCTTCGAGGAGCAGCTCGTGGGCGCCACTGCCGGCGAGGTACGGACGATCAAAGTGAGCTTCCCGGAGGAATACCCGGCCGCGGCGCTGAAAGGCCGCGAGGCGGAGTTCGACGTCACCGTGAGCCAGGTCAAGGTGGCCCGCGAGACCCGGATCGACGAGGATTTTGCCAAGTCGCTGGGGCTGGAAGGGCTCGACAAGCTCAAGGAGCTGATGCGCGCTCAGCTCGAGCAGGAGACTGCCGGGCTCACCCGCACGCAGATGAAGCGCCAGTTGCTCGACACCCTGGCCAGGGACCACGATTTCCCGGTGCCCCAGAGCATGGTGGATGCCGAGTTCGAGCAGATCTGGCAGCAGCTCACCACCGAGGTATCGCGCGAGGAGGATCCCGCCGCGGCCATGCGGGAGCTCGACGCCGAGAAGGAGGATTACCGCCGCATCGCCGAGCGCCGCGTGCGCCTGGGCCTGTTGCTGTCCGAAATCGGCCAGCGCAACCAGGTGGAGATCACCAGCCAGGAAATGCAAATGCTGCTGCAGCAGGCCGCGCAGCAGTACCGACCCGAAGACCGCGAGCGGTTCGTCGAGTATGTCCGCAAGGAGCCGATGGCCCAGGCCCAGTTGCGCGCCCCGCTCTACGAGGACAAGGTGGTCGACTTCCTGTTCGACCAGGCCGAGATCAGCGAACGCGAGGTGTCCCGCGCGCAGCTCGAAGCGGCGATCGAGGCGGAGGAAGACGCCCCCGCCGACGCGAACGCCACTGCCCAAGCCGAGCCCGCGGTCGACCAGCCGGCCAAGCGCAAGGCGGCCAAGCAGTCCAAGACCCCCGCCAGCGAGGATGCTCGCGCCGAGGATGAGCCCGGTGCGACGCCCAAGGAACCTACCGCCGCCGCCGAGCCCGCCCAGAAAGCGGAGAAGACGGCCAAGGCCAGCGACAGCGACAGCGACACCGCGATGCCTGAGGCGCCGCTCGAGACCAAGTCAGCCAAGAAGGCTCCCGCGAAGAAGGGCGCGGCGAAGAAGGCGCCCGAGGCGAGCGAGGACGAAGCACCTAGCGAGTAGGGTCGCGGCGCGGGCGAGCCTGGCAATCTGCTTGCCGCAGATCGCGGGCGGGCGACCGGGCTCGGACTCCCCCTAGCCTCTCCCGCGCGCCCCGCGGCGCCGGCGGCGTTGATCCGCCATTCGCGCGCCCGCGCCCGCATGCAGGTGCGCGCCTACGCTCTCCACGCTGCGCATGAAGCGCACCGTGGTCGCGCCGTGGACCACGACGGACACCAGGATGGCGAAGCACACCCCCGCCCACAGCACGTCCAGCTGGTCGAACTCGGCATTGTTCTGGGCATAGGCGAGGTAGTAGATCGAGCCCATGCCGCGGATGCCGAGGAAGGCGACCGCCAGCTTGCCGTGCAGCGGCAGGCCGTTGATGCTCTCGCCGAGCAGGCCCGCCAGCGGCCGGATGGCGAAGACCAGCAGCAGCGCCATTGCCGCGGTCGGCCAATCCAGCGGCCGCAGCACGCCGCTCGCCAGCATCCCGCCAAAGCCGAACAGCACCAGGACCAGCACGATCTTCTCGATCTGGTCGATGAAATGGTGGCTGATCTTGTGGTAGCGGCTGGCGTTCTCGCGCTGGCGGGTGATCACCGCCCCGATGAACACCGCCAGGAAGCCATAGCCGTGGACGATCTCGGCCAGACCATAGGCCAGCAGCAGCGTGCCGAGCACGATCAGCCCCTCGCTGGTCGAATACTCCGTGGGCGGCTCGTCCCCGGCCCCGTCCCCGTCCCCGTCCCCGTCCCGGCCCCGAGCCGCTACTGCCTCCTCGTCCCCGCCTTCCTGCGCGGCCTGATCTTCGGGCAGGACGTCCATGCCGCGCTCGAACACGTACCAGGCGCCCGCCCGGCCCACGCCATAGCCCACCGCCACGCCGGCGACCGCGCGCCAGACCACATCCTCCGCCAGCCAGCCGATGGTCCACCAGCCGAGCGTCGCCATGCCGATGGCGGCGATGGCGAGGTGGACGAAGGGGAAGGCAAGGCCATCATTCAACCCGGCCTCCACGGTGAGCGAGAAGCGCACGTCGTGCCGCTCGCTCTCGCCCGGCGGGCCGACCGAGACGCTCCTGGCCAGCACCGGGTCGGTCGGCGCCAGCGCCGCGCCGAGCAGGATGGCGGACGCGGGCGCCAGGCCCATCGCCCACCAACCCCACATCGCCACCGCGGCGATGGACAGCGGCATGGTGATCGCCAGCAGCGGCCAGACCTGCTTCCAGTTGTTCCAGCTCAGCGGCCGGTCGATGGCGATGCCCGCCGCCATCAGCGAGACGATGACGATGAACTCGGTGAGATATTCCAGGCTCGCGGCGTCGACCCAATCCCTCGTGGGATTGATGCCGGGCAGCCCCAGCGGCAGCGAGAACACCGCCCAGCCGACCGCGACGTAGACGATCGGCAGCGACAGCCAACTATGCCTGGCGAGGTAGCGTTCGAGCCCCACTGCGACCATCAGGCCCAGGCCCACGACGACGAAGGCGAGGATGCGCGGATCCACCGTCACTGCCCGGCGGGCCGCATGGAGCGCGAGACAGGTCGTTGATGCATGGGGAAAATCCGCTGCGCCGCGCCGGCAGGGCACAGACTTTTCACAACGCCCATGCGGCGCTTGTGATCCGCCCCGTCATCCAGCGGCGCTCCGGGGGCCGGTTGCCCTCCTCGTTCAATCTTCCGGCAGAGACCCCGCGAGCGCCGCGCTGCGCACCTTCTCGTAAGCCGCGCCCGCGCGCAGCACCGCCTGGTCGCGCCACTTCGCGCCCATGAAGGAGAGGCCCACCGGCAGTCCTTCGACCTGCCCCATCGGCACGGTGAGATGCGGATAGCCGGCCACCGCCGCCAGGCTGCCCGCGCCCACCCCGCCATCGTAGCGGTCCCCCAGCACCAGGTCGGTGAGCCAGGCCGGGCCGGTGGTGGGGGCGATGAGGAACGCAACGTCGTGCTCGGCCAGCAGCCGGTCGATCCCCTCCGCGCCGGCCAGGCGGCGCGAGTTGTCGCGCGCGGCGAGATAGGCGGCGCGGTCGGTCGCCTGCAACGATCGCTCGAACAGGTCCTGGCCGAACCAGCGCAGCTCGGTTTCGGCATGGGCGGCATTGAAGGCGATGAGCTCGGCCAGCGAGCGCACCGGCAGGTCGGCGGGCGAGCCAGCGAGATAGGCATCGAGCCCCTCGCGAAACTCGTAGAGCAGCACGGTGAACTCGTCGCGGCCCAGCGCCTCGTCCTCTTCCAGCTCGATGTCGACCAGCACCGCGCCCGCCGCGCGCAGGTCAGCCAGCGCCCGGTCGAACAGCGCCAGCAACCGCGCGTCCTCTCCCGCCCGGTTCCGCAATATGCCCAGCCGCGTGCCCGCCAGCGAAGCGCCCGCGAGGCCGGCGGCGAAATCCACCGCATGAGCGTCCGCCTCGGCGGTGGCGAGATCGGCCGGGTCGCTGCCGGCAATTGCCGCGAGCAGCATCGCGGCATCGCGGACCGAGCGGGCCATCGGCCCGGCAGTGTCCTGGCTGGCGCTGATCGGCACCACATGCGTGCGGCTCACGAGGCCTACGGTGGGCTTGAAGCCGACCACGCCGTTCACGCTCGCCGGGCAGGTGATCGAGCCATCGGTCTCGGTGCCGATCGCCGCCCAGGCCAGCCCCGCCGCCACCGCCGCGCCGCTGCCCGAGGAGGAGCCGCACGGATTGCGCCCGGGGCCGGCGGGATTGCCGGTCTGCCCGCCTACCGCACTCCACCCGCTGGTGGAGTTCGAGCTGCGGAAATTGGCCCATTCCGACAGGTTGGTCTTGCCCAGCACGACGCCACCTGCGGCGCGCAGCCGGGCGATGAGCGGCGCATCGCGGCCGGTCGCATTGCCGGCCAGCGCCAGTGATCCGGCGGTGGTGGGCCATTCGCGGGTCTCGATATTGTCCTTCACCAGCACCGTGCGACCCGCCAGCGGCAGACCCGCTGCGCGCGCCTCCTCCGCTTCGCCGGGCGCCGCGCCATTCACCGCCACCACCGCATTGAGCGGCCGCTCGCCATCGTCCACCTGGCCGATCCGCTCGAGATAATAGCGGGCGGCGACGGGGCTTCCCGGATCGTCCAGGATCACAGATGGCGCTGTCCGCCCGAGCGGGGCGGGCTGGCAGGCGCTGGCGACAAGCGCCACGAGCGGCAGGAGACATCGCGTCATGCCACCCGTGTGCGCTGCACCAGGCGCTTGGGCAAGGCTCACGGGGAGGGGCTTGCACAAGTTCGGGCCAGGCGCGACATTAGGTGCTCCATAGCGACGAGAGGGATTTTTCATGTTCGACCTGTTCGGTGACAGCAAGGACCGCTTCGATGCCGATCCGATCACGGGCGGCCTGGTCCCAGTCGTCGTCGAGAGCACCAGCCGCGGCGAGCGCAGCTTCGATATCTTCAGCCGCCTGCTGCGCGAGCGGATCGTCTTCGTCACCGGCCAGGTGGAAGACATGATGGCCAGCCTGATCGTCGCCCAGCTGCTGTTCCTCGAGAGCGAGAACAGCCAGGACATCTCGATGTACATCAACTCGCCCGGCGGCGTGGTGACCGCCGGCATGGCGATCCACGACACCATGCAGTACATCAAGCCCAAGGTGCGCACCGTGTGCATCGGCCAGGCCGCCTCGATGGGCAGCTTCCTGCTGGCGGCCGGCGAGCCCGGCATGCGCGTCGCGCTGCCCAATGCGCGGATCATGGTCCACCAGCCCTCCGGCGGCGCGCGCGGCATGGCCAGCGACATCGAGATCCAGGCGCGCGAGATCCTGCGCATCCGCCAGCGGATGAACGAGCTCTACGTCAAGTACACCGGCCAGAGCCTGACCGACATCGAGCGTGCGCTCGACCGCGACACCTTCCTCGAAGCGGAAGAGGCGAAGAATTTCGGCATCGTCGACGCCGTGTTCGCGCACCGTCCCAAGGACGAGGAGACCGGCGATGCGAGCGGCAGCGGCGGCGCTCCGAGCTGATACGGGGACGCGCAACCGGGGCTCCTCCGGTATGCTACCTAGTATCTTGGCGCCCCCGATCTTCAGGCTTGGGCAAGGCCTGTGGGCTAAAGGCATTGCCAGAGATTGATTAAATTGGCCTCGGGGCTACATTCACAGGGGCGAATCCCCGCGCGGACCCGTCTCGGCTCCCCGATCGACGCAGCGCGATCACGTCAGGGTCCGCGTCAAGGACGAGAGAATGACCAAGTTGAGCGGATCGGACAGCAAGAGCACCCTGTACTGCAGTTTCTGCGGCAAGTCCCAGCACGAGGTCCGCAAGCTGATCGCCGGACCCACCGTGTTCATCTGCGATGAATGCGTCGAGCTGTGCAACGACATCATCCGGGAAGAGGCCAAGGGCGGCATCGCCGGCAAGAAGGATGGCGGCATCCCCACCCCGCAGGAGATCTGCGGCACGCTCAACGATTACGTCATCGGTCAGGATCGCGCCAAACGCGTGCTGAGCGTGGCGGTGCACAACCACTACAAGCGCCTGCGCCATGGCGGCAAATCGGGCGACGTGGAGCTCGCCAAGTCCAACATTCTGCTTGTCGGCCCCACCGGCTCGGGCAAGACGCTGCTCGCCCAGACCCTGGCGCGCACCTTCGACGTGCCCTTCACCATGGCCGACGCCACCACGCTGACCGAGGCCGGCTACGTGGGCGAGGATGTCGAGAATATCATCCTCAAGCTGCTGCAATCGTCCGACTACAACGTCGAGAAGGCGCAGCACGGCATCGTCTACATCGACGAGATCGACAAGATCACCCGCAAGGCTGAGAACCCCTCGATCACCCGCGACGTCAGCGGCGAGGGCGTCCAGCAGGCGCTGCTCAAGCTGATGGAGGGCACCACCGCCAGCGTGCCGCCGCAGGGCGGGCGCAAGCATCCGCAGCAGGAATTCCTGCAGGTGGACACGACCAACATCCTGTTCATCTGCGGCGGCGCCTTCGCGGGCCTCGAAAAGATCATCGGCGACCGGCTCCAGAAGCGCTCGATCGGCTTCGGCGCCAACGTCGCCGAGCCGAGCAAGGCGCGCATCGGTGCCCTGCTGGAGAAGTGCGAGCCGGAAGACCTGCTCAAGTTCGGGCTGATCCCCGAATTCGTCGGCCGCCTGCCGGTCATCGCCACGCTGCACGACCTCGACGAGCCGGCGCTGGTCACCATCCTGCGCCAGCCCAAGAACGCGCTGGTCAAGCAATACGCCAAGCTGTTCGAGCTCGAGGACGTCGAGCTTTCCTTCACCGACGAGGCGATGAACGCGATCGCCGCGCGCGCCATCAAGCGCAAGACCGGCGCCCGCGGGCTGCGCTCGATCGTGGAAGGGATCCTGCTCGACACCATGTTCGACCTGCCCAGTATGGACGGCGTGGTGGAAGTGGTGGTCGACAAGGACGTCGTCGAAGGCCGCAAGGAACCCATCCGCGTGCACGGCGGCGACGGCGGCAAGAAGAAGGAAGCGGCGGCCTGACGTGCCCCTCCCCCTCAGTGGGCGATAGGCCTCTTCCCGCATAGTCGTGCCGCTGGCGCATCCTGCATGGCTGATCTGGCTCTACCGGCTCGGCTATTCTACGAGCGCATTGGTGATCATCGGAGGCCCCATCCTGGCGCTCTGGGTCATGGTCGGCCCATCGGGGCCGATCATCGCCGGCCGGGATGCCACATTCGACGCTACCCTCGACCAGGCGGCGAAGGACTGGGGCGATCAGGGCGGCAATGCGGTCCTCGCATCGCTGCCGGACCGATCGGCGATCGGGCCGGACGGGCTGCGCCTTGTCATCATTGCCGTCTTTCACCGACTGGTTCGGCCTCGCTCCCCATGCCGGTCCCGAGGGCGAAGCGCTGGGGGTCCTCACCCGCCAGCAAAAGCCGCCCTGGAACCCTGACGGTCCGCTGCCGCCCATCGAGATCGCGCGTTGGACCTTCCGCATTCCGCCGCAGGACCATGCCCCCTTTCTGGCCTGGTTCGACCAATGGCAGGCAAGCCACAAGGACGGTGCGCGTTATCCCTGCCTCGACGGCACGCCCGTGGTCTCTTCGAGCGGCTCACAACCTCGGCATCGTCGCCGGCCAAGGCAATTGCGCGCGGCATTACGACCTGCTGCACCAAACCGCCCTGGTGTTCGTCACGCGGCAGCTGCCCGATACGCTCCCCGCGCTTCATCCCGATTGGCACGCGATCGTGCGTTGAGCGGCCGGCCTCCGAAGGCCGAGCCGAAGGGACGCGGGGGGCGTCCTCACCCCTGCCCAGCCTGCCGCCGCTCCAGCAACGCCGTCATCCGCGCCGCGCGCTCGGGCGGGAGCACCTCGCGGAAGTCGTAGGCCGCCGCGAACACGGGAAGGCCGGGCGGGAACGCCACCCACACCATCGCGCGCTCGGCGAAGATCACCGCATCGGGGGTGAGAGTGCCCGGATCATCGAGCGTGCCGACCCGCACGCCCAGGCCCAGCTCGCCCAGGCGCGGATAGACGCTCCATACGGCGGTGCCGCAGGCGGCGCAGCGGCGGATGAGGTGGCGCCCGCCGCTGCCGGTCACGAGCACGTGCTCCGTCAACTCGCCCGCGACCAGCGTCACCCGCTCGGCTTCGAAGAAAGCGTTGACCACGCTGGTCGAGCCGGTCTGCCGCTGGCACAGCCGGCAATGGCAATTGTTCACGTAGATCGGCTCCCCCCGGGTCCGATAGCGCACCGCGCCGCAGCCGCACCCGCCCTCGCGCACGCTCTCCTTGCTCACCCGCGCCCTCCTCCTCGCTAGCACCCCGCCGCGCATTCCGGGTCCCGCTCCACCTGCATCGTCGCATGGCCGATACCGAAACGGTGCTCCAGCCCCTCGGCCACCTCGCCCAGGAAGGCATCACCCGGGTGCCCGGCGGGGATCACCAGGTGGGCCGTCAGCGCCGTTTCCGTGGTCGACATCGGCCAGATGTGCAGATCGTGCACCGCCGCCACCCCGGGCAGCTCGGCGAGGTAGCCGCGTACGGCCGCCTCGTCGATCGCATCGGGTACGGCGAGCAGGCTCATCTTCACGCTGTCGCGCAGCAGCCCCCAGGTGCCCCAGCCGATCACCAGGATGATCACCAGGCTTGTCACCGGATCTATCCACAGCCGGCCGGTCGCCAGCACCAGCACGCCGGCCACCACCACCCCCACCGAGACCAGCGCATCGGCCGCCATATGGGCAAAGGCGCCGCGGATATTGAGATCGCCCCCGATCCCGCGCCCGCGCATGAACATGAGCGCGGTGGCGGTGTTGATGACGACGCCGATGCCGGCCACCACGATCATCGTCCAGCCTTCGGGCGGGACGGGCTCGAACAGCCGGCGCACCGTCTCGATGGCGATCGCGCCGATCGCCACCAGCAGCAGCGCGGCATTGGCGAGTGCGGCGAGGATGGTGGAGCTCTTCAGCCCGTAGGTGAAGCGCGCGCTGGGCGGGCGCCTGGCGGCCAACCCGGCGGCCCAGGCGATCACCAGCGAGAGCACGTCCGACAAATTGTGCCCGGCGTCCGCCACCAGCGCCATCGACCCCGAGAGGAAGCCGAAGGTCGCCTCCACCACGACGAAGGCGGCGTTGAGCGCGATGCCCACGGCAAAGGCGCGGCCGAAATCCGCTGGCCTATGGTCGCGCGCGTGGGCGTGCGGATCTAAGCCAGCATGCGCGCCAACGGGCCCGGGCCCCGGCCCGTGCGCATGCGAGTGCCCCGCGCCCATCCCCGCTACTCGTACACGCAGACGTCGAGGCCGTCGCGTCCCACCACGCCGATCCGCGCTGCGATCGTGTTGCCGTAGCGCCGGGTGAAGCCGCCCGGATCGACCACTGCGCGCGTTTTGGGCGATGGCAGCGCGGCGGCGATGCGCGCCGCTTCGATCGGGGCGAGCCGTTCGGCCGAGCGGTTGTAGTAACGCTGCGCGCCGGCCTCCACCCCGTAGGTGCCGATGCCGGTTTCGGCGACGTTGAGATAGACCTCCATGATCCGCCGCTTGTCCCACAAATGCTCGATCAGGAAGGTGAACCAGGCTTCCAGGCCCTTCCTGAACCAGCCGCCGCCCTGCCACAGGAAGACGTTCTTGGCGGTCTGCTGGCTGATGGTCGAGCCGCCGCGCTCGCGCTCGCCGCTGAGGCGTTCCTCGATCGCCTGCTCGATTGCCTGGCGGTCGAAACCGTTGTGTGTGCAGAACTTGCCGTCCTCCGCGGCGATCACCGCGGCCACCATGGTCGGGTCGATCCGCTCGATCGGCGTCCAGTCCTTGGTGAAGCCGTTGGGGTCCATCAGCATCGTCGCGGTGACGGGCACGGGCACGAAGCGCAATACGATCGCCGCCGCCAGGCTCAGGAGGATCAGGCCGGCGAGCAGACCGGCGAGCAGGGAGAGCAGCCGGAGCATGGGAGCCATGCGATAGTGCGTGCCCGAGCCGCGCGCAATCGGCTCAGGCGCGCGCGTCGTGGGCCATCCGGGCGGCGATACGTTCGAAATTATCCTGCGCCCACAGCCACACGCCGCTGAACGCCTTCTGCTTCCAATTGCATAGGGGCACGCTAAATGGCGTGGCATCGGCGAGGCAAGCAGGACACCCGCATCATGCAGGCAGCAGGCAATACCATCCTCGTGACCGGCGGCGGCAGCGGCATCGGCCGCGAGCTGGCGCGGCGGTGGCACGAACTGGGCAATGCCGTCATCGTGGCCGGGCGCCGCGCGGCGGCGCTGGCCGAGACCGCGGCCGGCCACCCGGACATTCATCCGATGCCGCTCGACATTGCCGATCCGGCCGATATCGCCCGGTTTGCGGTGGAGGTCGTGGCGGAACACCCGGCGCTCAACGTGCTGGTGAACAATGCCGGCATCATGCGCTTCGAAGATATCGGCGCCCCGCGCAACCTGGCCGATGCCGAGGCGATGATCGCCACCAATCTGCTGGGGCCGATTCGGCTGATCGATGCGCTGGTCAGCCATCTCGCCGGCCAAGAGGGCGCGACGATCGTCAATGTGAGCTCGGGCCTGGCCTTCGTGCCCATGCCGCGCGCCGCCACGTATTCGGCCACCAAAGCCGCGCTGCATTCCTACACGATGGCCTTGCGGGCCAGGCTGGAGCAACAGGTGGAGGTCATCGAGATCGTCCCGCCGGCGGTGCAGACCGACCTGACGCCCGGCCACTCGACCCGCGCAGGCTACCTGCCGCTCGCGACCTTCATCGACCAGGTGATGGCGCAATTCGTCGCCGGCGATCCGCCGCCCGAGGTCTGCGTGCCCAACACGCTCATCTTGCGCAACGCCGAGATCGAAGGCCGCCTGGCCGAAGCCTTGGCGATGACCAGCCGGTTCTGACCGGTGCTCTCGGGTCCGCAAAAAGGGGCGCGAAGGTCACCCTTCGCGCCCCCTTTTCTTCACCGCGCGAATGCTCAGCCGGCAGGCAGCAGCCGCTCGCCCGCGATCCGCTGCATCGCCTTCTGCAGCTTCTCGAACGCGCGCACCTCGATCTGGCGGATGCGCTCGCGGCTGACATCGTAGACCTGCGAAAGCTCTTCCAGCGTCTGCGGGTTCTCGGTCAGGCGCCGCTCGGTCAGGATGTGCTTCTCGCGCTCGTTCAGGCTGTCCATCGCCTGCAACAGCATGTCGTGGCGCACCGTCGCCTCCTCGGTGTTGGCCGCCACCACGTCCTGCAGCGGCCGGTCGTCGGTCAGCCAGTCCTGCCACTGGCCCGCGCCCTCCTCGTCGCCGCGCATCGAGACGTTGAGCGACGCGTCGCCCCCCATCATCATGCGCCGGTTCATGTTGATGACTTCCTGCTCGGGCACGCCGAGATCGGTGGCGATCTTGGCCACGTCATCGGGGTGGAGGTCGCTATCGTCGTAGGCTTCGAGCTCCTTCTTCATCCGCCGCAGGTTGAAGAACAGCTTCTTCTGCGCGGCCGTGGTGCCCATCTTGACGAGGCTCCACGAGCGCAGGATGAATTCCTGGATGCTGGCCTTGATCCACCACATCGCATAGGTCGCCAGGCGGAAGCCGCGATCGGGGTCGAACTTCTTCACCCCCTGCATCAGGCCCACATTGCCCTCCGAAATGAGGTCGCTCACCGGCAGACCGTAGCCGCGGTAGCCCATGGCGATCTTCGCGACGAGCCGCAGGTGGCTGGTGACCAGCTGCGCCGCGGCATCGGGATCCTCGTGTTCCTGGTAGCGCTTGGCGAGCATGTATTCCTGCTCGGGCGTCAGCACCGGGAACTTCTTGATCTCCGACAGATAGCGGTTGAGACTCTGCTCACCGCCGAGTGCCGGCACGCTGGGTCGTCGGGTCATGTTACTCACGTTGGCTTCCTGAACCTTTCTGGCGTCGACCGCGGTCTTGGAGCTCCTGCCGGGCGCCCGTGCGAGTTGCGGTCTCTGCTGGTCATGCCCGCTTATAGATGAGTATTCATCAAACAGGGGCGCATTTCATCGATTTGAATGACCGGTTTGGTCGATCAGTTCCTGCAGGTCGGGCGGCACGTCACTGGCGAAGCGGAGCGCCGTTCCGTTTATCGGGTGAACGAAACCGAGCACCGCCGCATGCAGCGCCTGGCGGCCGAAGCCGAGCCGGGCGAGCACCGGTTTGGTAGCGGATGTGACGTGGCCATAGACAGGATCCCCAACGAGCGGGTGGCCGATGGATGCCAGGTGCACGCGCACCTGGTGCGTGCGGCCCGTCTCCAGGCGGCACTCGACCAGCGCGCACCCATCCAGCCTTCGAACCGTCCTATATCGCGTCACCGCCCGTTTTCCACGCGAGGAATTCTTGGGCAGAACCGCCATTTTCTTTCGGTTCGCCTCCGAGCGGCCGATGAGGCCTTCGATCGTGCCCGCAGGGGGCGTGGGGTGGCCGTTCACCACCGCCAGGTACACCCGCTCGATCGAATGGTCGGCGAACTGGCGAGCCAGGCCGACATGCGCCGCATCGCTCTTGGCCACCACCAACAGGCCCGAGGTGTCCTTGTCGATCCGGTGGACGATCCCCGGCCGCGCCACGCCGCCGATGCCCGACAACTGGCCGCCCCCGCCATCTCCCCCGCCCTGGCGGCAATGGTGCAGCAGCGCGTTGACCAGCGTGCCGTCGAGATTGCCAGCAGCCGGGTGCACCACGAGGCCGGCGGGCTTGTCGACGACGATCAGGTGCTCGTCCTCGTAGGCGATAACCAGGGGGATATCCTGTGGAAGAGCCTGTGGGTCGCGCGTGGGCGGCAGGTGGATGACATACCTCGACCCCGCGTCGGCCTTCGCCGCCGCGCCGCTGGCCCCGGCTCCCGCCACCTCCACCCGCCCCTCGCCGATCAGCGCCTTGACCCGCTCGCGCGACAGGCCGCTCGCCTCGGCCAGCACCTTGTCGAGCCGGCCGGCATCGGCGAGGATGCCGGTGAGCGCTTGTTCGCCCTCCGCATTTGATGAGCCCACCACAACACCCCTTCGCCCTGAGCCTGTCGAAGGACCGTCCACCTTATCGGCCAGCCCCGCAATCCGCCCCCAATCCCCCCGGATCAGCGCCAGCTTCTTGGCCTGCGTCCAGCCCTTGATCCGACGCTCGACCTCGAAGGCGTCCTGGCGAGTGGGGAATTCCTCCGACCACACCAGCTCCACCGGCAGCCTCTCGGCGGTAAATCCAGCCAAGGCCCCACTCTTGTGCTGCGCCATGCGCGCGTCCAGATCATCGGTATGCCCGACATAGAACGCGCCTCCGCGACAATGCAGCATGTAGGCCCAGAACCCCATGCGCTTGGCTAGAAGCAAAGGCGGCCCTTCGACAAGCTCAGGGCGAGCGGAATTGGCGGTTTGCGCCGGCGCCCAAATCACGCTCCGCGCCGAGGCCGCCCAGGCCTATCCCCGGGAATGCTGCGGCATCCTCGTGGGCCACGCCGCCGCCATTACCGCCGCGCTCCCGGCCCGCAACCTCCACCCCGCCCCCGAAGCGCACTTCGAGATCGACCCCCAGGCGCTCGTCGACGCCCACCGCGCCGCTCGCGCCGGCGGCCCGGAGGTGATCGGCTATTACCATTCGCATCCCACCGGCCCCGCCGAGCCCTCGGCCACCGATCGGGCGTTGGCGGCGGGCGATGGCCGGGTGTGGGCGATCATCGGCCATGCCGGCAACCACGAGGGCGACATCACCTTCTGGCGCGACGAGCCGACCGGCTTCGTCCCGCTCGCGTACACCACCCTTTCCTCGTGCGCCGCGCCCGGCTAAGGAGCCCGCTTCGCCCGGCCTCGGTGGCGCGCGACGTGCGGGTCTCCACGACGCGCCGACCGGCCACCGGATCATCGTCCCGCCTGTTCCTCGTCTCCTGCCCGTTCGGATTTCGCCCCTCAGATGACCTCCTCCACCGACCTGGCCGCCCTGCTGTGTTCGCGGCTGTGCCATGATCTGATGAGCCCGGTGGGCGCCATCGGCAACGGGCTCGAACTGCTGGCCGACGAGACCGACCCGGCGATGCGTCAGAGCTGCATCGACCTGCTCGAACAGAGCGCGCGCACCAGCGCGGTCAAGCTGCAGTTCTACCGCTTCGCCTACGGCTCGCCCGCCGCGCTCGGCAGCCGCGTCGCGGTGGACGAGGCCCGCGGGCTGCTCGAGGCGCTGCTGTCCGACAATGGCCGGGTGACGCTGGAATGGGCGGTCGAGGCGCGCGAACTCGAGCGGCCGGCGCTCAAGATCCTCTTGAACTTCGCCGCGCTGGGCCTCGCGGCACTGGTGCGCGGCGGCACGCTCGTGGTCGGCGCCGAGGAGCACTTGCTGGAGGGCGATGGCAGCGGCGAAACCGAGATCGTCGTGCGCGCGGCCGGGCCCCGCATCGCGTTCGACCCGCTGCTGGCCCGCACGCTCGACGGCACGGCCGAGACCAGCGAGCTCAGCGCCCAGTCCGCCCCGGCCTTCCTGGTGCGCCAGCTGGCGGAGGAAGCGGGCGGCGGCGTGCAGCAAGCGGTTTCCGACGAGGCGCTGCTGCTGGGCGCGGTGCTGCCGGCCCGGGCGGCGGCCGGTTGAGGCCGCGATGAGCGAGGGCGCGGATGGCGATCCGCTGGTCCACCGCGAGGCGCCCTCGCCCAATTGGGACGAACGCGCGCTGCCCATCAGCATGGTGGTGCTGCACTATACCGAGATGCAAGGCCATGCCAAAGCGCTGGCCAAGATGCGCGATCCCGCCAGCAAGGTCAGCGCGCATTATCTCATCACCGAAGCCGGCGAGGTGATCCGCCTGGTCGACGAGGCCAAGCGCGCCTGGCACGCCGGGCTAAGCTTCTGGCGCGGCATCCGCGACGTGAACTCGGCCGCCATCGGCATCGAGCTCGACCATCCCGGCCACCTCTACGGCTATCGCCCCTTCGCCGACGCGCAGTTCGAGGCGCTGGTGCCGCTGCTCCACCGTATCTGCACCACGCACAACATCCCGCGTACCAACGTGGTCGGCCATTCCGACGTGGCACCCATCCGCAAGATCGATCCGGGCGAACTGTTCCCCTGGGATCGCCTCGCGCAATACAGGCTGTGCCTGCCGCGGCCCGAGAAGCTCACTTTGGGCGATCCGTTCGACAATGACGGCGCCTTCTATCTCGCGCTCGAGCGGTTCGGCTACGACATCACCGACGGCCGCAAGGCGGTCGAGGCGTTCCAGCGCCGCTGGCGGCCCGCGCGGATCAATGGCGAAATCGACGGCGAGGTGCGCGCCATCCTGTTCCAGCTGCTGGTGGATCGCGACCGCGGCCTGTCGCGCTGACCGGGCGTCCCGTTGCGGCTTGTCCTATCGCCAGGCCAGCCTATAGATGCCCCGCCGGGGAGCCGGGCAACCGCGCCTGTCGCTGCGAAAGCAGGGATCTGTCGAGGAAAGTCCGGGCTCCACGAAACAAGGGTGGCGGGTAACGCCCGCCGGGTTGGTGGTCGTGGATTTATCCGTGGCTGGCGATCAAGGGAAAGTGCCACAGAGAGCAAACCGCCGATGGCCCTTCGGGGCACAGGCAAGGGTGAAAGGGTGCGGCAAGAGCGCACCGGTGGCCCGGCAACGGGCCGCGTCATGGCAAACCCCACCCGGAGCAAGGCCGAATAGGGGCGGCACGCCGCGGGCTTCGGGCCGCGGCAGGCGGGTTTCGCGCTCGCCGCCCGGGTTGGCTGCTGGAGCGTCGGAGCAATCCGGCGCGTAGATGAATGGTTGCCCCCGTCAGGCCGGTCCCGATCGGATACCGCTGACGGGACAGAACCCGGCTTACAGGCTCCCCGGCGCCTCCCCCGCTTCTTGGCCCGGGGAGTGCATTGCCGTGGTGGCTCGCCGCCGGTACGAGCACCGGGTGTGATGGCTGGCGCCGCGTGCCGGCCTCTCGGAGTGCGGGCAGGATCAGCGTGTGGACCTGCCGGTGTCGCTGGCGGGCGAACCTGCTAGGGGCAGGCGACATCTCGAGGGAACGCGAAGGCGCATGCGGGCATGACGACATCCTTGCAGACGGCAATGCTGCAGATGCTGAGCGCGCGGCTGTTGGCGATCCTGATGATGGCGGTGTTCTTCGCCGTCCTGGGCCGGCTGCTGGCGCCGGCCGATTTCGGCTATTATGCCATTGCATTTGGCGCCTTCAGCCTGCTGCAGACGCTGACGGCCTTCGGGCTGCAGGCCTATGTCATCCGGGCCGAGCAGGAGATGGATCGCGCCGCGCTCGGGCGGGCCGCGGGGCTGTCGCTGATGATTGCCTTGGCAGGCTGCCTGTTGCTCCTGGTCAGCGCGGCGATCTTCGGCGGCTGGCTGATGCCCTACCCGCTCGCTATCTCGCTCGTCCCGATGGCGATCGCGCTGCTGTTGGAGCCGTTTTCGCTGGCCACCGAGGCGCAATTGCACCGCCAGCTCAACTTCCGGCTCCCCGCTAAGATCGCCGCCTTGCGGACCGCCGCCGACGGTTCGACCGCGATCGGCCTCGCCCTGCTCGGCTGGGGTGCGCCCGCGCTCGCCGTGGGTGTGCTCGTCTCGCACCTGGTCGCCACCGGCCTGTTGCTGACGCTCGGCGGCGCAGAGCGGCGCGTTTGGCCGCGCCCCAGTCTGAGCGGCCTGACCCAGTTCGGCGGGTTCGGGCGCCGGGTCACGCTGATCAAGCTGGCGCCCGAATTCACCGACTTGGTGCTGGTCAGCGGCCTGGGCGCGCTCGCGGGTGCTTCGGTCACCGGGCTGTTCAACCGCGTGCAGGTCATCCACCGCATGGTCGATCGCACGCTGTTCGAAGGGATCATGCCGGTCGTGCTGCCGGCGATCAGCAACGCGCTGGCGGGCGGCGCCCCGCGCGAGACCGTCTATGTCACCAAGGTCGATCTGCTGGTGGCCCTGTGCTGGCCCGGCTACGCGATGATCGCGCTGCTGGCGGAGCCCCTGGTGACGGTGATGCTGGGCGACCAGTGGGACGCGGCGGTGACGCCGGTGCGCATCCTGGCGGGCATGGGCCTGTTCCTGCCCTTCAGCAAGATGAGCCTGAGCTATTTCACCGCGATCGACGAGCTGTCGTTCTACCTCAGGATACAGCTCCATTCGCAGCTTGCCCGGCTCGCGCTGGGCCTGGCGGGAGCGGCCATCTCGCTCGAGGCGTTCTGCGCCGCGCTGGTTGCAGGGTCGGCGGTCAAGGCCGGGCAACTCGCCAGCTGGACCAGGAGAAACTTCGGCAAGGGCCATTACCGCCCGGTCCTGACGCGAGCCGCGATCATCACGCTGATGACATTGTGCGCGCCTGCGGCGGTCGTCCTGTGGAGCGGCGCCGCGCCGTTGCCGACCCTGTTGCTGGCCTTGCCGCTGGCCGCCCTCAGCTGGCTCGCGGCGTTGCGCTTGACGAACCACCTGCTCTACGATCAGGCGCGCGCAAGCGCCGCCGCGCTGCTGCTCAGGCGGCGAACGCAGCCAGGAACGCTGTGAAGCGTACCCCACGGCGCGGCGCGGGGAGGAGGGCTGCTGGCTGACCGTCAGCCGACCGTCCGGCTAAGCTCCTCGGCCCGCGGCGCGCGGTGATGACGCGGTGATGTTCCAGGAACCGCCGCACCCGGGCCTGCGTCAGCAGCGGAGCGTGGGCCTGCATCAGATTGGGGTTGGGCAGCGCCGCATTGCCCTCGATCACCACCGGCGCGGTCGGCGTCACCGCCAGATCCCAGCCCACCAGCACCAGCTCGGGGAAGGCGCTTGCCAGGGTGAGCGCGGCATCCTTCAGCCGGTCCCCCTGCGGGATCACGATCCCCGCGATGGGCGCGCCCGTTTCGGGATGGGCGCGATGCACGGTCCGGCGATTGCCCGCGCCCAGGCCGATGCTCGCCGACAAGCCTCCGCTCGCCGGATCGATCGCGCTGACGAGGCCGCCCTGTTTGCGATTGTCGGTCGGCGCGGACCGGCCGGTGCCGAAGCGGTGCGCCGTCCCGAAGATGAAGCTGTCGCCGTCATTCGGGTCCCTGGCGGTCATGATGCGCACGGTATTGACCGCGCCGGCGAAAATGGCCCGGGCGTAGGAATGGGGCTCCACGCGCCGCTCGATCAATAGGCCGTCCGCTCGCGGCAGCGGTGCACCGCGCTCGAGCCGGACCACGCCGCGCCCGCCGCTTCCGCGCAGCGGCTTGGCGATCAGCGGCGCGCTCGCCGCCTCTTCCCACGTGGCGAACGGGCCGAGCGGCATGAACCGCCCGGGCCAGCCGTCGCGCCCGTCCACGACCTGGATCATCACCGGCTCGCCATGGAAACAGAACAGCTGGTAATCCCGCGGCAGACCGCTATCGGCGCCCTCGAGCAGCGATTCCACGATGATGCCGGGCACGATGTCCTTGTAGGCGCGCTCGCGAAACGTCCTCCAGAACGGCTGGCGCAGCCGGGCGCCAAGCATCGCCCGCGCGCCCGCCCAGTCGAACCGCGCCCGATCGCGGCACAGCACCACGCCGCCCCGGTCGTGATTGCTCTTGGCGGCGAACCGCTCGGCGCGGATCGTCTCGGGATTGAGGCCGCTGGCATCCTCGGCGATCAGCAGCGCGGGGATCAGGTGCGCGTCCCCCACCCGGTCGCGCACATAGTCGCGCGCGCGCGCGGATCTTGTCGGCGCAGAGCGTGTGCAGCGGCGTCACGTCCTCGAGTTTGAGCCATTGCACCTTCTCGCCGAGCAAGCGGGGCTGGTCCAGGTTCAGCGGTTCGCCCACGAACGCGCGATATTTCCGCTCGATGCACCGGCGATCCGGCAACAGCGCCTCATAGCGTCGGATGAGCGCCTCGCTCACCGTACCGGCAAGCGCGGCGGCTTGCGGTCAGCGCGTACGGACCGCGCTGTCCCTGGCCAGCACCTGAGCGCGCCCCGCCGGGTCGAAGAAGGACTTGGTCGCAATGTAGGTCATGCCGGGCGTTCCGGTACATCGACCGCGGGGGCGGCGCGGATCGCCACGCCGACGCCGGGTCGGCGCAGCCGCTTGCCGACTTGCACCACTTTGCGGGCGGGCCCGGATAGCGCTGCGCGCCGGGCGGCATGAGCCCGCCGGGCGGGATGGATCGCGTGATCGCTCATGCGGGACTTCGCTCATCCGGCATCCGGTGCTTACTCTCCCTTCACCCCAGCACATCATGTATCGATCTGCACCAAGATGGGTTCCGGACAGACCGGGAGCGCCGGTCGGTTGCTTCGCGAAAGCGTAGCTTTTCAGGCGTCATGCAACGCAACGCGGCCATGCAATGGCGCCACGCCAGCGCGCGGCAAGAATTGCTCGTTGCCGACTCCGCCCCGGCGCCGGCCCGCCCCGACCCCCTTTCAATTGCCACTCCCCCTCGCGCTACTTGCCCAGCACCCGGGGCAGCGCCACGATCGTGCCGTCGGCGTGCTGCGTGGTTTCCAGATAGCGGCGTTGCGCGCCCTCGAGAACCAATGCGGTCAGCCGGCCGCTGGCAAAGGCGCCGGTATCGATCCCGATCCGGTTGCCTTTGTCCTGCACGTCCTGGTGAATGGTGTGGCCGTGCACCACCACCTTGGGGTGCGCCTCGGCGTGCGAGAGGAAGGGCTCGCGGATCCAGCGCAGCGTTTCGGTCGACTGCTCCGCAAGCGGCAGCGCGGGGTCGATCCCGGCATGGACGAACAGATAGTCGCCCACCTCGATCATGTCCTCGAAGCCGGCGATGAACTCGCGCATCTCGGCCGGCACCGCCGCGTTGATCATTGCCTGCACTTCTTCCAGCGAGGCGGCGCGGAACGCGTCGTGGTCGAGCCCGAAGCTCAGCACCGTCTCGCGCCCGCCATGGCGCAGGAAATGGCGCAGCACCTGCTCGCTGGCGAAGCTCTGCAGGAACATCTCCTCATGGTTGCCGGCCAGGATGCGCACCCGGCGCGCCTGCCGCCACGCACGGGCGCGTTCCAGCACCCCGGCGCTGTCGGGTCCGCGGTCGACCAGATCGCCCAGGAGGATCACCGTGGTGTCGGCCAGCCCCGCCACCCGGTCGTCCTCCTCGATCGCCGCGATCAGCGCCTCGAACAGGTCGCGCCGGCCATGGATGTCGCCCACCGCATAGATCCGCTGACCGGGGGGCACTGCGGGGCCGGGCGCCGCGGCATGACCTTGAGTGAACAGCTGCTTGAGACGGGCGAACATCATGCTTTTCCCAGACTATATCACGAATTGGCGGCCGCGCCGGTCGGCCCGTGGGGCCTGGCCGCCGAGGCACTCGGAGTCGGCGCGCCATAGACCCGGCGCAGTTGCCGAAATATCCTTTTAATCCGCTGAACGTGATGCACAAAATCAACACTCCGGGCGCTTCGCCCGTGCCGGTGGGGAAAATTCTTGTGTCATACAGTTGGTACAGGCACTTTCCTTCGCATTCGTGCGCAACCGGGCCCGTTACCGAGGCCGAGCCGCGATACGCAGGTGGGACGAGGCGTCAATCAAGAGCAATCGGAGGAATTGCCCCATGCTTACGTCCGTCCGCAGTCTTCTGGCTGCCAGCTTCCTGGCCGGCACCGCCCTGCTCGCCGCTCCCGCCGCGGCGCAGGACGACACGTCGGGCATCTCGGTCTCGGCCAATGCCACGATCGCCAGTGAATACCGCTTCCGCGGCGTCGACCTCTCGGGCGGCGACGTCGCCATCCAGGGCGGCATCGATGTCGCTCACGACAGCGGCTTCTACGTCGGCACTTGGGGGTCGTCGATCGACGAGGACACGGTGGGCTTCGGCCATACCGAGATCGACGTCTATGGCGGCTTTGCCACCGACCTCAGCGAGACCGTCTCGCTCGACCTCGGCGTCATCGCCTACCTCTACCCCAATGCCGGCGCGGGCGATTTCGACTACATCGAATTCTACAGCTCGGTCGGCTTCGGCCTGGGCCCGGCGGAGATGTCGGTCGGCGTCGCCTATGCGCCCGAGCAAGATTCGCTCGGCGGTACCGACAATTTCTACATCTACGCCGATGCAGGCTTCGGCATCCCCAACACGCCCGTCTCGCTGACCGGTCATGTCGGCTACACCGACGGCTTCCTCACCTTCACCGATGACAGCAAGGCGTGGGACTATTCGGCCGGCCTCAGCGTTGCGCTGGGCGAGAACATCTCGGTCGGCGGTGCCTATGTCGGGGCCGAGGGCGATTACGCGCCCGGCGACTACGTGTTCACCGACGACGCCTTCGTCTTCACCCTGGGCGCGGCCTTCTAACCACCCGCTTCCGGGTTCGAACCGAAGGCAGGGGCCCCGCGGCAACGGCGCGGGCCCCTTTCCTTTTGCGCTGGTCGCCCGCCTTCGGCTAAGCCGCGCGGTCAGCCCGGCACCGGGAGCATCCGCCATGGCCAAGTTTCTCCACACCATGATCCGCGTCGCCGACCCCGACGCAACGGTCGCATTCTTCAAGCTCATCGGGCTCGAGGAGGTGCGCCGCATGGACAGCGAGCAGGGCCGCTTCACGCTCATCTTCCTCGCCGCGCCGGGCCAGGCGGGAATCGCCGAGGTGGAGCTCACCTACAACTGGCCGCCCGCCGACGGCAGCCCGGCCGAGGAATACACCGGCGGGCGCAATTTCGGCCATCTCGCCTACCGGGTGGACGACATTTACGCCACCTGCTCGGCGCTGATGGAGGCCGGCGTCACCATCAACCGTCCGCCGCGCGACGGGCACATGGCCTTCGTCAGGTCGCCCGACGGCATCTCGATCGAGCTGCTCCAGGATGGCCACCTGCCCCCGGCCGAGCCCTGGGCCAGCATGGCGAACACCGGCAGCTGGTAGGCCTTGCCGAGCAGCGCCCCCGTGTCCGCCAGCCCCGCTTTCGCTTGCCAAGCGCCGCGCCGCGGCCCACCTCACGCCGCCATGGCCGGCCCGCTTCCCCTCGCTACCAGGCTCCCGCAGGTGGTCATCATCGGCCGGCCCAACGTGGGCAAGTCGACGCTGTTCAACCGCCTCGTGGGCAAGCGCATCGCGCTGGTCGACGACCAGCCCGGCGTCACCCGCGACCGGCGCTTCGGCGAAGCGGGGATCCTGGGCCTCACCTTCGAGGCGGTCGACACCGCCGGGTGGGAGGACGAGGACCCCGCCACGCTGGCGGGCCGGATGCGCGCCCAGACGCAGGTCTCGCTGGAAGGCGCCGATGCGGCGCTGTTCGTCATCGATGCGCGCGCCGGGCTCACGCCCTTGGACGAGGAGATCGCCCGCTGGCTGCGCGGCGCCTCCATCCCGGTGGTGCTGGTGGCCAACAAGGCGGAAGGCAATGCCGGGCAGGCGGGCATCCTGGAGAGCTATTCGCTCGGGCTCGGCGAGCCGCTCGCGGTCAGCGCCGAGCACGGCGAGGGCGTGGCGGACCTCTATTCCGCGCTCCTGCCCATCATCGGCGACAAGGCCGACGAGCATGCCCTCGCGCTCGAGGCGGCCCGCGTCGCCGGCGAGGCCGGGGAGGACGACGAGCCCGATCCCGCCGCGCCGCTGGCGCTCGCGATCGTCGGCCGGCCCAACGCGGGCAAGTCCACGCTCATCAACCGGCTCTTGGGCGAGGACCGGCTGCTGACCGGGCCGGAAGCGGGGATCACCCGCGATTCGATCGCGGTGCCCTGGCAGTGGATCGATCCCGCCACCGGCGAGCCGCGCACCGTCAAGCTGGTCGACACCGCCGGCATGAGGAAGCGCGCCAAGGTGGTCGACAGACTGGAGAAGCTCTCGGTCGCCGATGCCCGCCGCGCGGTCGATTACGCCGAGGTCGTGGTGCTGCTGCTCGATGCGACGCGCGGCCTCGAGGTGCAGGATCTCAAGATCGCCGACGCGGTGATCGAGGAAGGCCGCGCGCTCATCGTGGCGATCAACAAGTGGGACGTGGCCGAGAACGCCAGCGGCCTGTTCAACGGCGTGCGCGGCGCGCTCGACGAGAGCCTGGCGCAATTGAAGGGCGTGCCGCTGCTGGCGGTCTCGGGCCTCACCGGCAAGGGGCTCGACACGCTGCTCGCCGCCGCCTTCGAAGTGCGGGCGGCCTGGAGCAAGCGCGTCTCCACCGGCGCACTCAACCGCTGGTTCGAACACGCGCGCGAGGCCAACCCGCCGCCCGCGCCCGGCGGCCGGCGGATCAAGCTGCGCTACATCACCCAGGCCGGTATCCGCCCGCCGCGCTTCGTGGTGTTCGGGACCAGGCTCGACGACCTGCCCACCAGCTACGAGCGCTACCTGCTCAACGGCATCCGCCACGACCTGGGCTTTGGCGCGGTCCCGGTGCGACTCTCGCTCCGGAGCCCCAAGAACCCGTTCGATTAGCGCACGGCAGCAACGTCCCGCCGCATCGCGACCCGGCATTCAACATTCGGCCGCAATCGATGGCCTATATGGCTGGAGCCGATGGGCGGGAGACACTGCATGGATCGCGTCGGACTGGTCATTCACGACGATGCCGACAGCCACCACCGGCTGCGCCTCGAAGCGCCCAGCGTGAAGGTCGCGCTGCTGGTGGCCGACATCAACATGGACAGCGGCGTTGCCGAAATCTGGCGCGAAGGCCGCCTGCTGGCCCGCATGCGCAAGCGCCACGGCCTGCATCACCCGCTGTGGGAAGTGGCTTAGCGTCTTCGGCCAGCGCTAGCATGGCTTGACTGTTGTTCCTCGTCGCGCTCCTATGCCTCCTCGGGGCCGAGCGTGCCCAGGTGCGGCTGTCCGCCGCGCCGCGCAGCTGAAAGGGGCGGCGATGCGCAAGGTGGGTTGGCTAAGGGCGGCATTTCTGGCGGCCGTCGCGGCTCCCTGCGTCTCGGGCTGCGTCTACCAGGAGTGGGTGCACTCCTCCGCCGAACAGGGCGACTACGCGCAGTTGATCGCGCATGTCCGCTCTAACACGGAGCTACAAGGGCAGCTCGATACGCGAACCGAGCGGATGTTCCGCGAGGGTCCGCCGGTCGAGAACTGGCAGGAACTTGGCGTGGACATTCTCGCACTCCTGGCGGAGCAAGCGGGAGGCATCGCTAACAACGTCATGCACCGGGAGGAGGGCGGGCTCGCCCTTTATGCCTTCTACCACCCGCATGACGATCTGCTAGGTCCGGAGTACCGGACCTACCATGTGGACGGCCCGGAAGACCTGTTCTCTTCCGCCGGTGCAGTCAGTCACAGCCTGATGCAGATCGCTCCAGGATTGTGGCTGCAGATGGCCACTCGCTACGGCCTAATGGGCCATGCCTTTTGTGGGCAGACAGCCGCAGCACGGTTGCATGCCCGCCGCCCGTTTGCCGAATTGACCACGTCGGAAGTAGGAGATTTGGCCGCGCTCGTGTCAGGCGTTCAGCGGATTGCCCGCAACCCTCCCAACTGCGGCATATATATACCACAAGGCGGTTCGCGATGGCAGGCCATCCACTTCACGCCAGCCGGCAGGAGCCTGCCCGAGGCGGACCAGGAAGAACGTCCGCTGCAGATCATCCCGCTGGCCCAAGTCCGCCAAATGATCGAGAGCGACTAGGTTCTGAACTCATAAAGCTTGCGAGTGGTTGCTTTGGCTGATTCAAGGATTCCGAAAGGAGCCTTGGCATGGCGCGATACGATCTGAGCGAGGTTGAGTGGCGGCTGATCGAGCCGTTGCTGCCGAACAAGCCGCG
>JANNOJ010000047.1:0-4446 GCA_031399025.1 Erythrobacteraceae bacterium
CCGACGCTGATGTTCGTCAACGCCGGGATGGTGCCGTTCAAGAACGTCTTCACCGGGCTCGAAACCCCGCCAAGCCCGCGCGCCGCCTCCTCGCAAAAATGCGTCCGCGCTGGCGGCAAGCACAATGATCTCGACAATGTCGGCTACACCGCGCGGCACCATACCTTCTTCGAAATGCTCGGGAATTTCTCCTTCGGCGACTACTTCAAGGAACAGGCAATCGCACATGCCTGGACCTTGCTGACGCTAGAATGGGGTATCCCCAAGGACAAGCTGACGGTCACGGTCTACCACACCGATGATGAGGCCCATTCACTGTGGCAGCGCATCGCCGGCCTGCCCGACGAGCGCATTATCCGCATCAGCACCAGTGACAATTTCTGGTCGATGGGCGACACCGGCCCCTGCGGGCCGTGTTCGGAAATCTTCTACGATCATGGCGACCACATTTTCGGAGGCCCTCCCGGCAGCCCGGACGAGGACGGGGATCGCTTTGTCGAGATCTGGAACCTCGTGTTTATGCAATACGAACAGCAGGTTGACGGCACCCGCCGCGATCTGCCCAAGCCTTCGATCGATACCGGCATGGGGATCGAACGGGTTGCCGCGGTGCTCCAGGGCGTCCACGACAACTACGACACCGACACCTTCAAGGCGCTGATCGCGGCGAGCGAGAACCTCACCGGGGTGGCCGCGCAGGGTGAGCAGGCCGCCAGCCACCGTGTGATCGCCGATCACCTGCGCTCGACCAGCTTCCTGATGGCCGACGGCGTGCTCCCCTCGAACGAAGGCCGCGGCTATGTGCTGCGCCGGATCATGCGCCGCGCGATGCGCCACGCGCATCTGCTCGGCGCGAGCGAGCCGCTGATGCACCGCCTCGTGCCCGCCCTCGTCACCGAAATGGGCGCCGCCTATCCCGATCTTGCCCGCGGGCAGGCGCTGATCGCCGAAGTGCTTGAGCGCGAGGAAACCCAGTTTCGCCGGACGCTCGATAAGGGTCTGAAATTGCTTGATGAAGCGACTGGCGATCTTGCCAGCGGCGGCGAGCTTGATGGCGAGGTTGCCTTCCGCCTCTACGACACTTTCGGCTTCCCCTATGACCTCACCGAAGACGCCTTGCGCGTCCGCGGGATCGGGGTCGACCGCGAAGGCTTCGACACCGCGATGGCACGCCAGAAGGCCGCGGCGCGCGCGGCGTGGAAAGGCTCGGGCGATGCCGCTTCGGGCGAAGTGTAGTTCGACATCGCCGAGCGTGAAGGCGCGAGCGAATTCACCGGCTATGCCGCCACCAGCGGCGAGGGTCGGGTGGTCGCCATCGTCAAGGGTGGAGTGGAAGTCGCCAGCGCCACGGTGGGCGACGAGGTCGTCATCCTCACCAACCAGACCCCGTTCTACGGCGAAAGCGGCGGGCAGACCGGCGATGCTGGCACCATCGCCAGCGTCGCGGGGCTGCGCGCGAGCGTCACCGATACATCCAAGCCCCTGGGCCGCCTCCACGCGCATCAGGTTGTCATTGATGAAGGCTCAGTCGCAGTTGGCGATACGGTGGAATTGAAGGTCGATACGGCGCGCCGCGATGCGATCCGCGCCAACCACTCGGCCACCCACCTCGTCCACGCCGCCTTGCGCAATCGCCTCGGCGGGCATGTGACGCAGAAGGGGAGCATGGTCGCTGATGACCGGCTACGGTTCGATTTCTCGCACCCGGTCGCGCTAACGCCCGACGATTTCGCCGCGATCGAGACCGAAGTGAACGCCGAGATCCGCGCCAACGAGGCGGTCAGCACCCGCTTGATGACACCCGATGATGCGGTCGCAGCGGGCGCACTGGCGCTGTTCGGCGAGAAGTACGGCGATGAAGTCCGCGTGCTCGCCATGGGCCGCGCCGGTCAGGGTGGACGCAGTTACTCGGTTGAACTGTGCGGCGGCACGCATGTGCGCGCCACCGGCGATATCGGGGTGTTCCGGATCATCTCGGAAAGTGCGGTGTCATCAGGCGTGCGCCGGATCGAGGCGATGACCGGTGAGGGCGCGCGCCAGTGGCTGGTTGCCCGCGAGGAAGCCTTGAAGGCGGCTGCAGGCGTGATCCGCGCGACGCCGGAGGAAGTTCCGGCCCGCCTCGCGGCGCTGCTCGATGAGCGCAAGCGGCTCGAAAAAGAACTGGCCGAGGCCAAAAAGGCGCTGGCGCTCGGCGGCGGCGGCGGTTCGGGCGGGGCGGCAGCGCCCGCCGATGAAGCGATCGCTGGCGTCTGCTTCAGCGGTCAGGTGCTCGAAGGCCTTGACCCGAAGGACCTGCGCCCACTGCTCGATGCGGCCAAGCAGCGCATGGGCAGCGGCGTGGCGGCGATCATTGCGGTCAATGACGGCAAGGCGAGCATCGCGGCGGCGGTGACCGATGATCTCACCGCGCGCTTCAGCGCGGTCGATTTGGTGCGCGCCGGCGTCGAGGCGCTCGGCGGCAAGGGCGGCGGCGGCCGGCCCGACATGGCGCAGGGCGGCGGGCCCGATGGCAGCAAGGCAGGCGAGGCGCTAGCGGCGGTCAAGGCGGTGCTGGCGGCGGTTCCTGCGGCGTGATGGTAAGCCAATGGTCGGCTTCGGCCACGCCGCTGGCAATGCCCAATTCTAGGTAGATTGCGCGGGCCTCGACCCAGCATGGAGCGGCTTGGCGTGTCTCGCCGAGGGCTGTCCGAGCGAGCGCGGTAATCCGCAGTGCATTGGCCAAACTGAGCGGATCGTCTCCGCATTTCCGGTAGATCGCTACCGCTTCCTGCCCCGCGGACCGCGCGGCTTCGTTATTATTGTCGTCAAGGGTGATGATGCCGATGTGGCGTAAGCAATGCGCCAGTCTATCAGCTTCGCCAATCTGGCGAGCACGGTCCGCTGCCTGTCGGTAGAGCGTCAAGGCGTCGGCGCGGTTGCCGCGTTGAAGATTGGTTCGTGCCTGATCGATCAGATTCGAAATCGGTTCGTCCATCGTCACACCCTCCGAATATCAGGCCTGTTTTCAGGCGCCCTCCCGCCGCAGGCTCGTGCTTTTGAGCTTCGGCTTCTCGCTCAGCCCGCCTTCGCGCTCCAGCTGCTCGCGATATTCGTCGCGCTTGGCGTGGATCGAGGCGATCACCGGGCCCATCGCCACGCCGATATCGACCAGTACCGCCTCGGATAGCTGAAGCGAGCTCTCCAAAGTCTCAGGCACCGCATGGCTGGCACCGGCGCGGTACATTGCGGCTGCGTGATCGGTGTCGCGCGCGCGGGCGACGATCAGCAGGTCGGGATAGGCCTGGCGCAGCTTGGTGACGAGGCGCTGAGCGAGCACCGGTTCGTCCATCGTCAGCACCACCGCCGGCGCGCCTTCCACCCCGAGCCGCCCCAGTGTGCCGCGGCGCGCCGCATCGCCAAATGTGGCGCGGTAACCATCGCGCTTGGCCTGTTCGACCAGATCGGGGTTCGAATCGATCATCACATAGGGCCGGTCATGGGTCTGCATCATGTCGGCTACCAATCGCCCGACGCGCCCGCCGCCGACAATGATCGTGCGCCCATCGCCGCTGTGATCGTCAGGCCCAAGCGCGGCGACACCATCGACCCGCCGCGCGATCACCGCGCCGAGCTTCGCCAAGAGCGGGGTGATGGTGAGGCCGATCGCGGTAACGGTCTGCCAGAAGCGCGCCGTTTCCTGGTCAAGCACCAGCGCGCTGGTGGCGGCAGCAAGGATGATCAGCGTGGTCTCTGATGGTGAGGCCATCAGCACCCCGGTTTCTGCCGCCGTACCGCGCCGCGCGCCCATCAGCCGCAGCGAGAGTCCGGTGACCACCGCCTTGAACGCCAGCACGCCCACCACCGCCAGCGCAATCGCGCCGAAATTGGCGCCGATATCAATCAGGTTGATGCTCATGCCCACGGTGATCAGGAACACGCCGAGCGCGAGGCCCTTGAACGGCTCCATGATCAGCTCGACCTCGGTGTGATACTCGGTCTCGGCGATCAGCAGGCCAGCGATCAGCGCGCCGACGATGGGGGAGAGGCCGACCAGCGCGGTCGCCAGGCTCGCACCGATCACCACCAGCAGCGAGGCGGCGAGGAACAGTTCGGGGTTCTTGGTGCGCGCGGCCTGCGCGAACAGGCGGGGCAGGGCCAGGCGGCCCACCACCAGCAGCACCGCGATCACCAGCCCGCCTTGCCACAGCGTTGCGATCAGACCGTCCCAGCCATCAGCCTGGGCATTGGGGGCGAGCGCGCCGAGGATGAAGATGATCGGGACGATCATGATATCCTCGAACAGCAGCATCGACAGCGCCGCGCGGCCCACCGGGGTGCGGGTGCCGGAGATCGGCAGTACGATCGCGGTCGAGGAAAAGGCCAGCGCAAAACCCAGGGCCAGTGCGGCGGTGAAGTTGAGCCCGCTTGCCACCCCCACGAACAGCGCCAGCGCGCTGCCGCTGATCA
>JANNOJ010000057.1:0-1780 GCA_031399025.1 Erythrobacteraceae bacterium
GCCCCAGACTCAGGGCGACGCTCGACGTCGCCGCGGTCCCGAGCGTGGTTGCCGGGGCAGCATGCCGTATTCGGCCGTCACCCAGCCCTGGCCGGTGTTGCGCAGGAAGGGCGGCACGCGGGCTTCCACGGACGCGGTGCACAGCACCTCCGTAAGCCCCATGCGGATCCGGCAGGAGCCTTCGGCGTGGCGGGCGACGCCGGGTTCGAGGTGGATGTCGCGCAGGGCGTCGGGAAGGCGGCCGGAGGGGCGCATGGTGGTCTTTCGGTGCGGGGCGGGCGGCACCATACGGCGGCGAGCGGCCCCGGCAACCACGCTCGGGACCGCGGCGACGTCGAGCGTCGCCCTGAGTCTGGGGCGCCAAGAAAGAAGGTCAGGGAGGGAAGCATTCCCTCCCCGTTGGTGTGGACGGCCCCACGGCATCGAGTGCCAAGGTAGGGGTCATCGCAACACCAACCTGGGGGCCGCCCGAGATGGAGTATAAGCGGATAGCGGTGGACACGTCGAAGCAGGTGTTCACGTTGCATGGGATTGATGCGGCGGGAGCGGTGGTGCTGCGGCGCGACCTGCGCCGGTCCGACTTTGAGGCGTTTTTTGGCAAGCTGGCAGCCTGCGAAGTCGTGCTGGAGGCGTGCGGTGCCTCGCACCACTGGGGCCGGCGGCTGACGGCGATGGGGCACCGGGTGCGTCTGCTGCCGCCGCAATACGTGAAGCCCTTCGTCAAGCGTGGCAAGAACGACCGGCTGGATGCGGCGGCGATCTGCACCGCAGCGGGGCATTCGGAGATGCGCGACGTGCCGGTGAAGTCGGCCGAGCAGCAGGCAGCGCTGATGGTGCTGCGTGTGCGAGAGCTGCTGGTGCGGCAGCGGACGCAGCTGGTGAATGCGCTGCGCGGCCACGCTGCCGAGTTTGGGCTGGTGACGGGGAAGGGCCTGGCGCGGGTCGAGCCGCTGCTGGAGACGATCGCGGCGACGACCGCGATCCCGGCGCCGGCGCGCGCCATGCTGGCGGTGCTGGGGGAGGAGATCGCTCACCTCGACGACCGGCTGACGGCGTTGGAGGCCGAGTTGCTGGCGCTGCACAAGGCGAGCCCGCTGAGCCGGCGGCTGGCGAAGGTGCCAGGGATTGGACCGATCACCGCGATCAGCCTGGTGCTCAGCGTGGATCCGGCGCAATTCGCCTCCGGGCGACATCTGGCGGCCTGGATCGGGCTGACGCCGCGGGAACATTCGACCGGCGGCAAGCAGCGCCTGGGCGGGATCAGCCGGGCGGGCCATGAACGACTGCGGCAGTTGCTGGTGCTCGGCGCGACGGCGGTGATCCGCCATGCCAGGCCGGGCGCCAAGGCGATGCCCTGGCTGCTGGGATTGCTGGAGCGCAAGCCGCGCAAGCTGGCGGCGGTGGCTCTGGCCAACAAGATGGCCCGGATCGCCTGGGCCATGATGACGCGAGGGGAGGACTACCGGGTGGCGCCGGTAGCGGCCTGATTGGTGGCCTGAAAGGGCTCTTGAAAGGGTCTCCGATCCACGCGTGACGCCGGGGTGCAAGAGGGCTGAAACAGGAGATGGCAATCGGTCGAGCCGACGTCCGAGATAACCCGTGGGGTTCGAAGGCCAGCCAAGGCCGCCTCCCCGCCTCCCCGTTTGGGGCCTCGGGCGCGGAACCCATCTGGGCCAGCGGCCAGCCGGTCGCGCCAACAGGCCGGACACACGACCGCACTCGCACCGTATCGCCAGAACCCTGAAGAAAACCCCTTGCATCCAAAGGGCCGTCCACACAC
>JANNOJ010000090.1:0-2018 GCA_031399025.1 Erythrobacteraceae bacterium
GGCGCCGGGGCCGCAGGGCTGGAAGGTCGCCAAACGGGTTGTCCGGTCGTCGGCCAGGCGCGTATCATAGGACCCTGTTCCTTGAAGGCGCCTGGCGCCGCTGAATCCGACCCCCAAGAACCCGCTGGCTCGCCCATGCAAGCGGCCCGGCTGCTCGTCCGCGCGGTTCGGCGCCGGCGGAATTTGTCCGAAAACGGCCCGCTTATCGTAGCGTGCTGAAAACGCTCCGCCCAACGCCGTCGCGGTCCGTGCGCAAGCTGCCCGCTTGGCGGCCGGACCCTCACCCCGGCCCTCTCCCGCAGCGCGGGAGAGGGGGAAGCAAGCGGCGGGATGGGTGTGGAGTCCATGCGTCGCCCATCCGGGTGAATTTGTCCAAAAGCGACCTTGCCGCACCGTAGCGACCTGACAGCGCTCGACTTTCTGCCCTGCACCCATGCGTCGCGCCAACGTTCAGCCAGCGACCCGCGTCGTGGCCCGACCCCCACCCCCGCCCTCTTCCGCGATCGCGGGAGAGCGACTGGCTTGGATGTCAAGCGTGCTGCCAAGGGGATTTGTCCCTGAGGATGGCGTTGAGGATGGTGAGGAGTTTTCTGGCGACGGCGATGAGGGCGACAAGTTTTGGCTTGCCTGCGTCGACGAGTTTGTCTCGGAAGGCCTTGAGGATCGGGTTGTGGGTGGCGGCAGTCATCGCGGCCATGAACAGGGCGGATCGCGCCGGCGCCCTGCCGCCTGCGATCATGCTCTTGCCGCGCCACTGGCCGGACTGCCTGGTCCATGGCGCGAGGCCGGCCAAGGCTGCGATCTGGCGGCGATCGAGGGTGCCGAGTTCGGGCATCTCGGCAAGCAGGGTTCGCGCGGTGACGTTGCCGACGCCGGGCACGGAGGCAAGCAGTTCCTCCTGCTCGCGCCAGATCGGCGAGCCGCGCACGGTGGTGTCGAGGTCGCGGTCGAGCGCATCGAGTTCCTTTTGCAGGGCGCGCAGCAGGCGGGCGATGCTCTTGCGGGTTCGGGGCGAGGCGCGGCGCTCGCGCTGGCCTTCGGCGGTGATCATGGCGATGATCTGGCGGCGACGGGCGACCAGATCTGCGAAGGCCTGGGTTTCGGCGTCGGGCAGCGGCCGGACCTCGGGTTTGGTGGCGGCGACGAATCGGGCGATCACCGCGGCATCGATCGGATCGGTCTTGGCGCGCTTGCCGAGCGCGTTGGCAAAGGCGCGGATGCGTGCCGGATTGAGCACGACGACCGGCAGGGCGGCGGCGGCCAGGGCGGCGGCAACGACCGTTTCGAAGCCGCCGGTTGCCTCGACGCCGACGAGTTCCGGCGCGAGCGGCTGCAGCAGAATGACGAGTTCGGCGATACCCTCCTGGGTGCGTGGCAGCACCAGGCACCGGCGCTGCGGGTGGATGTGGATGTCGAGTTTGTCCTTGGCGACGTCGATGCCGACGATACAGGCGTCCATCGTATCCCCTCCTTGCGCAAGCGGGCTCGGCGGGCAGCGGTGGTCTGCGGTCCGTCGGCCCAAGCGACTGGTCGGGATGGATGGAGCGGCGGGCGAAGACCCACGCTCTCCCACGGGCTTGGCGTCCCTCAGGGTATCCGGTCTCCCGCCCACCGCGGACCGCACCACCATACACGATGACGCAGTATGAGACTTACAAGGGACTTCTACTGCTCCGCGGTGATGTTGTTCGCCTTGATGATCGCGCCGTAGGCCGCGGTCTGGGCCTTCAGCAGCTCGCGCATCGCGGCACTGCCGTCGGCCCGCACCTCGCCGCCCAGCTCGCCGATACGGGTTACCACGGCCGGAATCGTCAGCACCGCCTTCAGCTCGCGCTCCAGCCGCGCGATCATCGCCGGCGGGGTGTTGCCCTGAACCAGGATGCCCTGCCAGGTGCCGCTGTCGGGCTCGGGCCAGCCAAGTTCGCGGAAGGTCGGCAGGTCGGGCAGGGTGGCGAACCGCCGCGGGCCGGAAACCGCGATGCCCCGCATCTGGCCCTGCACCACGAAAGGCTGCGACT
>JANNOJ010000061.1:0-21543 GCA_031399025.1 Erythrobacteraceae bacterium
CGGGCAGGCGCGGCAGGAGCGCTTCGAGGCGGGCGCGACGCTGGGTCCAGGCGAGCGGGCGCAGGTCTTCGCCGTCGAGCTGGAGGACGTCGTAGAGGCGCACGAAGGCGGGGTATTCGGCGAGCATTTTGGCCGAGACGAGCTTGCGCCCGAGCCGCTGCTGGAGCGCGTTGAAGCTGGCGGCGCCGCCCTGATTGCGTTCGTTCGCCACGCCACCCTGATGCGAGCCGCGCACCAGCAACTCGCCATCGAGCACCGCGGGGATGGCGAGCGCCGCGGCCATTTCCGGGAAGGTGGCGGTGATCTCGTCGCCCGAGCGCGAAAACAGCCGGGTCTCGCCGCCACCCGGGCCGGGCACATGGACGAGCTGCACGCGGATGCCGTCCCACTTCCACTCGGCAACGTAATCGGCAAGGTCGAGCGCGAGTTCTTCCAGCGGGTGGGCCAGCATGAAGGGGCGGAACAGCGGCAGGTTCTCGTTCGCGGGCGGCGCGGCGCCGTCAGCCGCCCAGGCGAACAGCGGCGCGAAGGGGGGCGCCAGCGCGTGCCAGTATTCCTCCACCTGCTCCACCGGCACGTCGAAAGCCTGCGCGAACGCGACCTTGGCGAGCCGCGCCGAGACGCCCACGCGCATGGCACCGGTGGCGAGCTTGAGGAGGGCGTAGCGGCCAGAGTCATCGAGCCGGTCGAGCAGACGGGGCAGTTCGGAATTGACCGAGGCGCGGGTCATGCCGTGCAGCGCTGCCACCGCCTCGGCCACCGTGGGCGGGGGTTCGCATGGGGCGAGGGGCTCGGGCCACAGCAGGCTGGCGGTCTCGGCGGTGTCGCCGACGAAATCGCGGCTGAGCGACCACAGCACCGGGTCCACCCGCTCGTGCAGCAGGTTGCGGATGGTGCTCGACTTGACCGCCGGAAAATCGAGCCCCTCGGTCAGCGCGGCGAGCGCCCAGCCGCGATCGGGATCGGGCGTGGCGCGCAGGTAGCGCGCGATCAGCCGCAACTTCTCGTTGCGGCCGCTTGTGTAGACCAGGCGGTCGACCAGCTGGGCGAAGGCTTCCATGGGCAACGAGTAAATAGCGGATGCATTCCCGGGGCCAAGGGTCCCGAACCGCGCTACGGTTCGCGCTGCGGGCCTTCGCGGCGTTGAGCGCGGGATACGTGAATCGACTTGGGCTGGAGAAAGTGGCGGATGAACGCTGTTGGTACGCGCAAGCCCGCCTACAGGTCTACCGGTAGCGGTTGTTGCCACCGCACGGTTCGCCCGCGTTAGGTTGCGGCCCGTAAAGGCTTGTCGTTCAGCAATTGCTCGAAGACCGCGATCATTGCGGCCAGCACATAGGGCTTCCTGAGCACT
The DNA here is from genome assembly GCA_031399025.1 of Erythrobacteraceae bacterium. GTDB lineage: Bacteria > Pseudomonadota > Alphaproteobacteria > Sphingomonadales > Sphingomonadaceae > CBDBZL01. Next base: position 1,355 of record JANNOJ010000061.1, read on the forward strand.
GGCCGGCTGTCAAGATCGGTGCGCCCGCCATGGTCGGCACCGCCGGTGGCGAAGGCGAACGGGATGGAACGCCGGGTCAGCGCGTCGGCGACGGGATAGCTTTTCTCCCCCGCCAGATTGACGTCTAGCATGGCCGCGTCGAACTCTTGCTTATCGACCAACGCGAGTGCTTCGGCAACATTGCCGGCGGCGCAGATGTCGTCGCAGCCGAGATCCTGAAGCGCCAGCTCGATGTTCATCAGCACAAGCATTTCGTCCTCGACCACGAGGATCCGGCGCCCGGCCAGGAGGCCGGTCATGCGGTCACTGTGGGGAAAGCTGGGATGTCGATCGTGCACACGACGCCCTCGCTCAGATAGTCGAGCGTCACCTTGCCATCGAGCTCGTGGGCCAGCCCGCGCTGGAGTACCCAGGAGCCGAAGCCTTTGTGCGTCGGCGGTGTTACTTCCGGACCACCGTGCTCCCGCCACCGCAGCACAAGCCGCCCGCCTTGCGCTTGCGGCGATACCGCCCAGTCGATCTCCACCTTCCCGGCCTCGTTCGAGAAGGCCCCGTATTTCACCGCATTGGTGGCAAGTTCATGAAGCGCGATGGCGAGCGATAGCGCGGCCTTGGAAGGCAAATGCACATTGGCGCCGGCAATTGTGAAACGCTCTTCACGGCCCGCCACTACCTTGAACGGATGCATTGCGGTGTGGACCAGATCGTGCAGGCCCGCGCCCTCCCAATTGCTGCTGGTAAGCAGGTCGTGCGATCGAGATAACGCCAGCAGGCGGGATTCGATCGCCTCGCGGATCGTGGCCGGCTCGGCCGGCCGGCGCAACGCTTGGGTGACGATCGACTGAACCGTGGACAAAGTGTTCTTCACGCGGTGATTCAGCTCGCCAATCAGCATCTGGCAGCGGGTACTTTCCAGATGGTGGCTGGTCAGGTCAACGAAGGACGCAAAGTGCTGAACAACCTTTCCGTCTTCGTCGCACACCGGGCTGACGAACAGCGATGCCCAGAATTCGGTGCCATCCTTGCGCTTGTAATGAAGCTCGGGATCGTGGTCGCACTCGCCGCGAAAGGCGGCTTCGACAACCGGCAGGGTGTCTGCATCGAGGCCCACGGCCAGCAGCGAAGGAAGGCTCTTGGCGAGCACCTCCTCGCGCGTGTAGCCGGTGAGCGATAGAAAGGCGTCGTTAGCGAAAAGGACAGGGTGGCCAGGTTCCTCGTCGGTGAACACCATGGGCATGCGAGTTTTCGTGGCAGCCACGACGAACGGTCCTAGACCCTCGCGAAATGCGTTGACCGTTGCTTCACCCTCGATTTGGGCGAGCGATTTCTCCGGTACATGCTTCATGTAGAATCTTTTGTTGGAATTTTGCAGCAATACTCGATTCTTAACAATCCAACTCAAATTAAGTTCCGTATTCTGCCGTCATCGGGAAACGCTGTAAGAGAAAAGATATCTTTGATTAAAGAGAAGTGGTGGCTTGTCGCTGATCTAGGTTTATGCGGACGGGCATGACCATTCCGCCAAGGGACCCCTCGCTGTTCCGGACTCAAGATTGGGCACAAGCGGCAAAGGTTGGGCGCAAGCGGCCAGAGCACGAACTAACGGCGCTGATGGACCTCGACCATGATCCTAGAATTGGCGAGATCGTAGGGCGAACTCGTATACCGATGTCTGATATATCAATCAGCTACCCCTCGATAACGCGAACATATGTTGGCCGAATCGTCTCGGACTGGTACAGAATACCATTGCGACGAAACGAACGCAATTTGGGACAGGCTGTTCCGCTACGGTTCTCTCAGTCCTACGCCGGGGATTTTGCACTTTCTCGTAAGTAGGCGTGACTGACCAGTGTCACCTGTCGAATGGAACGAGGATCTCATCACCAGCATTCGGCCCCAATTGCGGAGGATCTTGAGGCATCCAAGTCCGATCAGAATGGCGATGCCGCCGAGGAGTGGTTGATGTACATGCCTGGTTCCCAGTTTGGGGTCGCTGCATTAAGTTTGGCTCGGGGCGGTGGATCGCAGTTCCTTCAGCGCCTGTTGCTGCTCGCCACAGATCACATGGCAGCCGATGGTGGGGTTCTCGTCGCGCACCGCGATGACGAGTACGATATTCTTTGCTCTGTTGGCCTACCGCTTTCGGCGACCGTTGAAATTGATGAACGTCAATTCAGTGCATATCGAATTAACGCAGGGACAGTGTTCGAAGATGCCAGGCGTAATGATAAGGTAAAGGCCTGGACGTTTGTCAAATCAGCCCCATTCTGGCAGTCGTTGAATATCATCAAACTTGATGTGCGATTACCTGGAGTAACCGTAATTGCCATTTTTGGATCACATCAGGCGATTGCTCCACGATCGATGCGTGAGCCCCCCCCGTTCTTCGGAAGGTTGATCGACGTTCTGCATGACGTGTTCTCCATGATCGCGGAAATTGCCGACCTGAGCAATCGGCAGATTTTGCTCAAAGATGAAAACGTCGTCGCAGAGGATCCTGCGTTATTTGAAGGTCAGATCAAACTTCAGGAGTGTGACCACAACGTTGTCGAACGATTTCTGATCGATACGCTGATCTCGCAACCTCGGGTCCTTTCACGCGGCAGCGTATCTTACCATGCGATCAGACGGTGGCGGCAAACGATCAAGGCCGAGCAAATTTCGGCCCTGAAGGCGATCAAGAAGATGCCCAGCAGCCAGTTTGAAGCCACAATTGCCGAGGAGATGAGCAGTTGGTGCAGAAGAGCCTTCGGGGGAACAGCCTTCGCCAACGTCGTAGCAGTTCCGTGTGGGCACAGCGGAGAAGACTGCCTGGCCCGGCGCATTGGCCAACAGGTCGGTACTCAGCTGGGTATCAATTATCTGGACGCCTTCGAGCCGCTCGTCATCACGGGCAGCTCCCACCCCAAGACGAATGTACGGCGCCCGAAAATGAAACTCGCAACTGTCCCGGTCGGCCCTCTTCTACTGGTCGATGACGTTGCTACCTCCGGCTCTCATATCGAGGAAGCGGCTGTTGCGCTGCGCAGACACGGTCTCGCGGTGACCTCGATCGCATGGATTGGCACCGGCTAAGAGAGCTCGCAACGAAGGGCGGCTCGCAGTAGCGACGATACGGTAGGCGAGAGGCGAGACCGTCGCGCCAGGCTTTCGCCTCACTCGTCCTCGTCTTCGTAGCCTACCAGAGCGAGCGCGCGGGCGCGGCGTTGGTGGAGCTGGCACCAGCGCAGGAGCGCTTCCTCGCGGCCGTGGGTGATCCAGGTCTCGATGGGGTTCACCTCGGCGATAGTGCGGGTGAGTTCGGGCCAGTCGGCATGGTCGGAGATGACCAGCGGCAGCTCGACATTGCGCTGGCGGGCGCGCTGGCGCACGCGCATCCAGCCGGACGCCATGGCGGTGATGGGGTCGGGCAGGCGCCGGCTCCAGCGGTCGTTGAGCGCCGAGGGCGGGCTGATGACGATGTGGCCGCGCAGCGCCTCCCTGGGGTGATCGGCGACGAGGCGCAATTCGCCCAGGGCCACGCCGAGCTCCTCGTAAAGCCGGCACATCTTCTCCATCGCGCCGTGGAGATAGATGGGCGCATGGTGGCCGGCGGCGCGCAGCTCGGCGATGACGCGCTGCGCCTTGCCCAGCGCATAGGCGCCCACCAGCACGCAGCGCTCGGGGTGATCGGCCAGCACGGCGAGCAGCTTGGCGATCTCCTCCTCCACCGGCGGATGGGTGAACAGCGGCAGGCCGAAGGTCGCCTCGGTGATGAAGATGTCGCACGCCACCACCTCGAACGGCGGACAGGTCGGGTCGGGCCGGCGCTTGTAGTCGCCGGTGACGACGACTCGCTCGCCCGCATGCTCGAGCAGGATCTGCGCCGAGCCGAGCACGTGGCCGGCGGGCACGTAGGTGGCGGCGACATTGCCGGGGAGGCGGATGGTCTCGCCGTATGCCACCGGCACCGCCCCCGCGCGGGTGGCATAGCGCAGGTCCATGATCGCGAGCGTCGCCGGGGTGGCGATGGTCTCGCCGTGGCCGCCGCGGGCGTGATCGGCGTGGCCATGGGTGACGAGCGCGCGGTCGACCGGCCGGGTCGGGTCGATCCAGCAATCGGCGGGGAGGATGTGGATGCCGTGCGGTTCGGGCCGGATCCAGGCGAAGGGCGCGGGCATGCCGGCGAGGTGGGGCCGGGGGGCGGCGCTGTCCAGTGGGAGGCGGCCGCCGCGGTACTGCGCCCGTCTGCTACCTAGGCGGGCGCCTGACAGCAACAGGCCGGGCGCTTGGCCCGGCCTCTCACATCACGCGCTGATCGACGGGCCTAGCCCTCGTCGGTCTCCTCGGCCGGCGCCTTGGGCGCGGCCTTGGCGCGGGTTTTCTTGCGCAGCTTGATGCCGGGAGCGGCGGGAGTGAGCTCGAAGGCGAGCTTGTCGCCCTTCAGGCTCACATGGACCTCGCCGCCCTGCGCCAGCTTGCCGAACAGCAATTCCTCGGCGAGCGGCTGCTTGACCTTGTCCTGGATCAGCCGCGCCATCGGCCGCGCGCCCATCTGCTTGTCGTAGCCGCGCTTGCCCAGCCATTCGCGCGCATCGGTGTCGAACTGGATGTGCACGTTCTGCTCGGCGAGCTGGAGCTCCAATTGGAGGATGAACTTGTCGACCACGCGGCTGATCGTCTCGGTGCCCAGATAGGCGAACGGGACGATGGCATCGAGGCGGTTGCGGAACTCGGGCGCGAACATCTTCTTGACCGCCTCCTCGCTCGCTTCCGCCTTGGTGCCGGCGCCGAAACCGATGCCCTGCCTGGCGGCGTCGGCGGCGCCCGCATTGGTGGTCATGATGAGCACCACGTTGCGGAAATCGACCGTCTTGCCATGGTGGTCGGTCAGGCGGCCATTATCCATCACTTGGAGGAGGATGTTGAACAGGTCGGGGTGCGCCTTCTCGATCTCGTCCAATAGCAGCACGCAATGCGGGTGCTGGTCGATGGCATCGGTGAGCAGCCCGCCCTGGTCGTAGCCGACATAGCCCGGAGGCGCGCCGATCAGCCGGCTGACCGAGTGGCGCTCCATGTATTCGGACATGTCGAAGCGCTTGAGTTCGATGCCCATGATCGAGGCGAGCTGGCGCGCCACTTCCGTCTTGCCCACGCCGGTGGGGCCCGAGAACAGGAACGAGCCGATCGGCTTTTCCGCATCGCGCAGGCCCGCGCGCGAGAGCTTCATCGCGGTCGAGAGCAGCGCGATCGCCTGGTCCTGGCCGTAGACGACGCGTTTGAGGTCCTTGTCCAGGCTGGCGAGCGCGGTGCGGTCGTCCTTGCTCACCGACTTGGGCGGGATGCGCGCCATGGTGGCGATGACCTTCTCGATGTCCTTGGAGGTGATCACCTTGCGCCGGCGGCTGGGGGGCACCAGCATCTGCATGGCGCCCACCTCGTCGATCACGTCGATCGCCTTGTCGGGCAGCTTGCGGTCGTTGATGTAGCGCGCGCTCATCTCGACCGCGGTCTTGATGGCGTCGGGCGTGTACTTGACCTTGTGGTGCTCCTCGAACGCCGAGCGCAGGCCCTTGAGGATCTTCACCGTGTCCTCGACCGAAGGCTCGTTGACGTCGATCTTCTGGAAGCGCCGCAGCAGCGCGCGGTCCTTCTCGAAGTGGTTGCGGAACTCCTTGTAGGTGGTCGAGCCGATGCAGCGGATGGCGCCGCTCGAGAGCGCGGGCTTCAGCAGGTTGGAGGCGTCCATCGCCCCGCCGCTGGTCGCGCCCGCGCCGATGACGGTGTGGATCTCGTCGATGAACAGGATGGCGTCCGGCATCTTTTCGAGCTCGCCCACGACCTGCTTCAGCCGCTCCTCGAAATCGCCGCGGTAGCGCGTGCCGGCGAGCAGCGCGCCCATGTCGAGCGAGTAGATCACCGCGTCCATCAGCACTTCGGGCACGTCGCCCTCGACGATCTTACGCGCGAGACCTTCCGCGATGGCGGTCTTGCCGACGCCCGGATCGCCCACGTAGAGCGGGTTGTTCTTGGAGCGGCGGCACAGGATCTGCACCGTGCGATCCACTTCCGCAGCGCGGCCGATCAGCGGATCGACCTTGCCCTTCTCGGCCTTGACGTTGAGGTTGACGCAGAACTGGTCGAGCGCGGAATCCTTCTTGCTGCTCGGCTTCTCGGGCTTCTCCTCGGCCTTCGCGGACGCCTGTTCCTCCTCCGCGCCTTTTGGGGTGCGCGGCTCGATCTGGCGCCCGCCCTTACCGATGCCGTGGCTGATGTAGCTCACCGCATCCAGCCGGCTCATGTCCTGCTGCTGAAGGAAGTAGACGGCGTAAGAATCGCGCTCGGAGAACAGCGCGACGAGCACGTTGGCGCCGGTCACCGTATCCTTGCCGCTCGACTGGACGTGGAGGATGGCGCGCTGGATCACCCGCTGGAAGCCGGCGGTGGGCTGGGGATCGGCGTCGTCGTCGGTCTTGAGCGACTGATATTCCTGGTCGAGGTATTGGCGCACGACATTCGTCAGTTCGGCGGCGTCCACCCCGCAGGCGTTCATCACCTCGGACGCTTCCGGATCGTCGACCAGGGCGAGCAGCAGGTGTTCGAGCGTGGCATATTCATGCGTGCGCTCGGCGGCGTTCTGCAGCGCCGAGTGGAGGGTCTTCTCGAGGTTCTGGGCAAAGCTGGGCATTAGGCTGGTCCCTAGTGGCGGGGAGGCGGTGCTATTTGCAGGGATGCTGCGCCGACCATTGTTAACGTAAGTTCAACATACGAGCGGGAGGAGGGTAGCGGTTTGCGGCCGCGGCCATCCGTTATTCTGGCCGTTATGCTGGATATGGGGCGCCGAAGCGCTTTGTGGAGAGGTGCGCGGGATCGGTCACGGCCGATCACCCGCCGGCTCCCGGAGCCGGACCGGTGCCGCCACTGAAAAGCGATTCGGCCAGCCTGCGCCGATCAGCCGCCCGGGCATGGTGGGCCGTTACCCGGGCGAGCTCGGCTTCAAGAAGGGCGATGCGTTCCATCAACTCATCCTGCGAGTAGCGATCGAGGCTCTCGTAGGAAAGCTTGCTCGCGGAATCACCGCGGGAACGAGGAAGATCGTCTTCCATTGCACTGCAGCATCGACCAATCACGCGCTTGCTGTCAATGGGCTGGTTGGCGACAGATGTGGAACTTGCGCGCCGGCGCTGCAGGGCCACGGAACGGCGCCACAGATCAGGCGCCACGATCGCGGGAGCATGAGCGGCAGGCATGGCAATTCCGGCGAGCATGCAGGTGGTCGAGATCGCCGGGTCGGGCGGGCCTGAAGTGTTGCGGCCGGCCGAGCGGCCGGTGCCCAGGCCGGGCGCGGGCGAGGTGCTGATCGCAGTCGAGCATGCCGGCGTCAACCGGCCCGACATGCTCCAGCGCCGCGGCGGGTATCCGCCGCCGCCGGGGGCCTCGGACATCCTCGGGCTCGAGGTGGCGGGGCGCATCGTCGCGGTGGGAGGGGACATCGAGCCGGCGCGAATCGGCGAGGCGGTGTGCGCACTGGTGACGGGCGGCGGCTACGCGCAGTTCTGCCTGGCGCGCGCCGCGCATTGCCTAAAGGTGCCCGAGGCGCTGCCGATCGCCGAGGCCGCGGCCCTGCCCGAGACGCTGTTCACCGTGTGGCACAACCTGTTCCAACGCGGCCATGCCCGCGCGGGCGAGGCCGCGCTCGTGCATGGCGGCACCAGCGGGATCGGCACGATGGCGATCAAGCTGGGCAAATTGTTCGAGCTGCTCATGCTGACCACCTGCGGTTCGGACGACAAATGCGCCGCCGCACGGCGGATCGGGGCGGACCTGGCGATCAACTACCGCACGCAGGACTTCGTCGCCGAGGTGAAGGCGCACACCGGCGGCCGGGGCGTGGCTTGCGTGCTCGACATGGTCGCCGGAACTTATACCCAGCGCAACCTCGACTGCCTGGCGGACGATGGCCGGCTGGTGACGATCGCCGTGCTGGGCGGGGCCAAGGCGGAGATCAACCTGGCCGGATTGATGGTCCGCCGGCAGACGCTGACCGGTTCCACCCTGCGCCCCCGCTCCGATGCCTTCAAGGCCATGCTGGCGCGCGAGGTCGCCCAGCACGTCTGGCCGCTGGTGGAGGAAGGCCTGCTCAGGCCCGAAATGGATCGGATCTATCCGCTGGCCCGGGCGGCCGAGGCGCACGCGCGGATGGAGGCGGGCGAGCACATCGGCAAGATCGTGCTTGAGGTGGGAGAGGCGGGATGAACTCACGGCCACGACGGCCTTGGCGTCGCGACGAGCTGGGGGTGGGTGGCCGAGGACTATTTGGCGGCGCTGATGGTGCGCGATCCCTCGCCGCTCGCTTGGGCTGGGACCGAGTCTGCGGCGAGAGCAACCTGGGGTTGCGCAGTTCTTGTGCATTTCAGATGGGCCGTGGAACACCATCGACGGCGGGCGGCGAGCTTGCGATCTCAAGTTTGCTGAATGCGCGCAAGGCCGACCGCCCGCGCGCCCGCCTCGCCTGGACCGACGGGACCAAGGCCAAGCGGGTGTTGCACTATCCGCACCGCTTCCACCTGCTGGGACTGTTCGAGATCGCCGATGGCAGGCGCTCCGCGCTCGCAGCGGGGTTCGTCTCTCTGCGCTACAACCTGCCCTGCGCCCGGGGCGGCCACCGAGGGCTTCGATGAGCGTGCGGCTGATCCTCCACGAGGACCCGATCAGCGGCAATTGCTACAAGATCCGGCTCACCGCTGCACTCCTCGGCCTGCCCCTCGAACGGCGCGCTTATGACATCCGCCAGGGCGAAACGCGCACGGCCGAGTTCCTGCGCGAGGTGAATGCCAACGGCCGTATTCCGGTGCTGCAGATCAGTGACGACGAATATCGGCGAATGTTGCCCGAAAGCAACGCTGCCTGCTGGTACCTGGCCGACCAGGGTTCGCCGGGCCGAGCGCTGATCCCGGCTGACCGGTTCGAGCGAGCGGACATGCTGCGCTGGATGTTCTTCGAGCAGTACAATCACGAGCCCAACATCGCCACCCTGCGCTTCTGGCTGGCCTTCGTGGGCGAGTCGGCGCTCACCCCCGAGCAGCGCGCGCTGATCCCGGGCAAGCGCCGGGGCGGCGAGGCGGCGCTGGCCCTGATGGACGAGCACCTGGCCAACCGCCCCTGGTTCGTCGGCCAGGCGCCGTCGCTCGCCGACATCGCGCTGTTCGCCTACACCCATGTCGCGGGTGATGGCGGCTTCGATCTCGCGGGGTTCGAACATGTCGCCGGCTGGATCGGAATGGTGCGCGAGCTGCCCGGATTCCTGCCGATGGATTGACTTGCAGGCGTAACACAGTCGCCGAATTGACGCCGAACTGTGAATCGCCTGTAACAAACACGCACCATAGGCGGCGGAGCCGAGGCACGCGCGCAACGAAGGTCACTCAAGATGCTGGACAGCGATCTGGACGGTGAGGCCCACGCCAAGGTGGGCGGCGGGGCGACGATCACGCCCTTTCCCGGCTTCGAGCATCATTTCCCCGCGATCCAGGAACCGGCCCAGGAACCGGGGGAGCCCGAGCCCCCCTTCGACGAACATGGGCCCGAGGGCCGCGCCAAGTTCCGCACCATCTGGATCAGCGACGTCCACCTGGGCACCAAAGGCTGCAATGCCGAGCTGCTGATCGACTTCCTCGACAATGTCGACAGCGAGACGATGTACCTGGTGGGCGACATCATCGACGGCTGGCGGCTGAAGAAGAAATTCTACTGGCCCGCGGCGCACAACGACATCGTCTGGCGCATTCTCAAGCGGGCCAAGCGGGGCACGCGGATCATCTACATTCCGGGCAACCACGACGAGATGTTCCGCCAGTTCACCGGGCTCAACTTCGGCGGCGTCGAGATCCGCCGCGCCGCCTTCCACGACACCGCGGACGGGCGCCGGCTGATGGTGCTGCACGGCGACGAGTTCGACACGGTGATGATGGGCCACCGCTGGCTCGCCTTCGTGGGCGATGCGGCCTACCACATGATGATGAACCTCAACCACTGGGTCAACGTGGCGCGCCGGCGGCTGGGGATGCCCTATTGGTCGCTGTCCAAAGTGGCCAAGCACAAGGTGAAGAACGCGGTCGAGTTCATCTCCAAGTACGAGGAGGTGGTCGCCCGCGCCGCCGGCGAGCGCGGCGTGGACGGGGTGGTGTGCGGCCACATCCACACCGCCGAGTTCCGCGACATCGCCTACAACGACAAGACCGTCGAATACTGGAACGACGGCGATTGGGTGGAGGGCTGCAACGCGCTGGTCGAGCATTTCGACGGGCGGATGGAGATCCTCCACTGGCCCGAGGAGATTGCGCGCCGCCGCGGTGAGCGCGAGGCCGCCACTGCCAAAGTGGTCGAACTGGCAGAGCAGGGCCGATCGGTCGCCGCCGCGGCCTGATCACGCCGCAGCCCACACTGCGGGCGGGACCATGTCCGGCAACGAGGAAGGCCGCCCGCCAGATCGCGCGGAACCCGGCGATGCGGCAGAACCGGCGATGAGGATCGCGCTGGTCACCGACGCCTGGGCGCCGCAGGTCAACGGCGTGGTCCGCACCCTCACCGAGACGGTGCGCGAGCTGCGCAGCCGCGGGCACGAGGTCGAGGTGACCTCGCCCGAGCTGTTCCGCTCGGTGCCGTGCCCGACCTATCCCGAAATCCGCCTGGCGCTCGGCGCGCACCGGGCGGTGGTGCGGCGCCTCACCGCCTTTGCCCCCGATGCGGTCCACGTCGCCACCGAAGGTCCGCTCGGCTGGGCGGCGCGCAATTGGTGCATGGCGCAGCGCCGCCCCTTCACCACCGCCTACCACACCCAGTTTCCCGACTATCTGGCCCGCCGCACCGGACTTCCGGCGCGTCTGTTCTGGCCCTACATCCGCCGCTTCCACCGGCCCGCCGCGCGGATCATGGTGGCGACCCAGACCATCCGCGAGCAGCTGTGCGCCCAGGGCCTTACCCAGGTGGTCGAGTGGAGCCGGGGAGTGGACCTGACCAGTTTCATCCCCGATCTCGCCCCGCCCGACCTGTTCTTCACCCTGCCGCGGCCGATCCAGCTGTATGTCGGCCGGGTCGCGGTGGAAAAGAACATCGAGGCGTTCCTGGCCAATTCGCATCCCGGTTCCAAGGTGGTGGTGGGCAGCGGGCCCGAGGCGGCGCGGCTCGCGGCGGCGTTTCCCGAGGCGCAGTTCCTGGGACCGCGATCCGGCCAGGCTCTCGCCGCCTGCTTCGCGGGTGCGGACGTGTTCGTCTTCCCCAGCCGCACCGATACTTTCGGCCTCGTGATGATCGAGGCGCTGGCCTGCGGCACGCCGGTCGCGGCCTATCCGGTGCCCGGCCCGCTGGACGTGCTGACGCCGCGATCGGGCGCGATGGACGAGGTGCTGGAGACGGCCATCGCCCGCGCGCTGACGCTCGATCGCGCCGATTGCCTGGCGCACGGCCGGTCGTTCAGCTGGCAGGCGAGCGCCGACCAGTTCCTCGATGCGCTGGTGCCGCTGGGCCCCGTCGCCGACCGCCGCCGCCGCCGCCGCCGGCCCACGCCCAAGGTCGCCTAGCCGGCCCGCCTGCGGAGCCCTTAGCGCCGGTCACGCGGCGGTGCTTGCCCGGGAGGCACTTGTCACCTATATCCCGCCAGGTACGGCCGCCCCGCAACGGGCGGCCCTTTTTCTATCCGAACGGAGTTTCCCGTGGCCCAGCCCGCCCCCCTCATGCCGCACGCGACCGCCTCGTGGCTGGTCGACAACACCGCTTTGAGCTTCGAGCAGATCGCCGAGTTCTGCGGCCTGCACATCCTGGAAGTGCAGGCGATGGCCGACGATCTCGCCAGCTCCAAGTATACCGGCCGCGATCCGGTCCATTCGGGCGAGCTGACGCACGAGGAGATCGCCAAGGCGCAGGACGACCCGAACTACCGGCTCAAGATGCACAAGGCGCCGGTCGACGTCAGCCGCACCAAGGGCCCGCGCTACACGCCGGTCTCCAAGCGCGCCGACAAGCCCGACGGCATCGCCTGGATCCTGCGCAACCACCCCGAGATTTCGGACGCGCAGATCGGCCGGCTGATCGGCACCACCCGCAATACCATCAACGCACTGCGCGAGCGCAGCCATTGGAACATCCAGAACATCCAGCCCAAAGACCCGGTGACGCTGGGCCTGTGCTCGCAGCGCGAGCTCGATGCGGCGGTGGCGCGAGCGGCCAAGCGCATGCCGCAGGCCGAGGGCGACGAGGGTCTGGCGCCCGCGCCGGTGGATGCGCGCGACGACCGCGCGTTGCTGATCGAGGAGCTGCGGCGCGAGCGCCAGGAAGCGGCCAAGGCCGCCGTCCAGGCCGCGCATGAAGCCGAGGCCGAAGCCTGGCTCGAGGCGCGTCGAACCGCCGAGGCCGGCGGCGCCTGAGCGCTCTGCGCCCCGCTGGCGGGGCGGGCTAACGGTCTTCGTTATCGGCCCGGGCTGGACTGGATCTCGGCCAGGATTTCGCGCGCGCCTTCGAGCAGCGGACGCGGGTTGACCGCGTGATCGTTGACCCGGACTTCGAAATGCAGGTGCGGCCCGGTCGAGCGGCCGGTGCTGCCGATCGCGCCGATCACCTCCCCCGCGGCGACGGTCTGGCCGACGCGTGCACCGGCGGCCGACATGTGCGCATAGCGGGTCACCAGGCCGTTGCCATGGGTGATCTCCACCAGGCGCCCGTACCCGCCCTTGGTGCCCACGAACGACACCCGCCCGGCGGCGACCGCGCGGATCGGCTCGCCATGCGCGCCGCCAAAATCGAGCCCAGAATGCATCGCCGCCTCGCCGGTGAAGGGATCGCGGCGATAGCCGAAATTGGAGGTCATCCGCCCCCTTTCGGTAGGCATGACCTGGGGCATGCGCTGCAGGCCGTGTTCGAGCGCCGCCAGCCGCGCGAGGCTCGCCCCGAGGCGCGCGAATCGCGCATCGAGCGAGCCGTCCGCTTCGCTCGCCAGCGCTTCGAGCGGACCGCCCATGCCGGTCGCTCGCCTGCCGCTCTGCGAGGATGCCAGCGCGGCCTGGCTCGAGGCCTGGCTCGCGCTCAGCACGCGGCGGGGATCGAGGCCAAGGCGGCGGATGGCCTGCTCGGCCCGGGCCGCGCGGTGCTCGGCGAAGCCGGTGAGCGCGGCGGCGGCGGCCAATTGCCGGTGCTCGATCGCCGCCAATCCACGCGCCTCGGGCAGCACGGCGCTGATCCGGCGCAGCCTGCCGGTCGGCTCGGCGTCGGCCGGAGTTTGGGCGATCGGACCGGCCTCGGCAACCGGCAGCATGGCCACCATCCGCTCGAGAAAAGCCTGCCGCTGCTGCAGCGTGTCGGTGGTATGGCGCAGGTCTTCGCGGAAGTCGCTTACCCGCTGCTGCTCCTGCAGGACTCGCGCTTGCTGCTCCATCACCGCCGATTGCAGAGCGCGCGTCTCGGCTTGGGTGCGGGCGAGCGTGGCGGCGGTGACCAGCGTGCTGCAGCCGGCGGCGGCGAGAAGCGCGAAGGCGGCGATCTGCTTGCGCGGGGTGAGGATGATGGAGCGGCTCCTGCCATCCATGCGCACGATGATCTCGCGCTGCGGAAACCAGCGCCGGAGCCGGGATCGGCCATGGCGCGCTGCGTGTGATGTCAAAATCGACCCCCCAGGCTGTCGTTTGTTGCGTCTGGACTACTCCGGGTAACGGCTTGGAGCCCCGCGTCTATTCAGACAAACCGGGTTCCGGATGAATCGAGGTCGGGACGGGACGAATCGACCGCCAAACCGGAATTGGTGCGGGATTGACGGAACTGGGAGCCGGCTTGTGGGTTACGCAGCCTCGAATCACAGCCGAGATGCTCGGATTTGTGAAACCGCGGGCTAAGCGCGGCACTGACAAGTTCTCGCGGCGATGGTAGGGGGCGGTCATGGGCAGCCACGCAGACACCCTCGAACCCGTTGTCGCCGATCCCGGGGAAGATCCGGTCGCTCTGGTCGCGAGCTTGGCCCAGGCCGGGCGCGCGGCGCAACGTGTGCTGGCGCGCTTGAGCACCGCCGAGAAGGCCCGCGCGCTGTTCGCCGCCGCGGCTCAACTGCGCGGCGCGCAGGGGGTGATCCTGGAGGCGAACCGGCAGGACGTGCAGGCGGGCGAGGCGAGCGGGCTGGCGCCGGCCATGCTCGACCGGCTGCGGCTCGACGCGGCGCGGCTGGAAGCCATCGCCGCCGCGATCGAGACGGTGGCCACGCTCCCCGACCCGGTGGGTGAAGTGATCGACACCCGCATTGCGCCCGCCGGCATGGAACTGGTGCGCCGGCGCATCCCCATCGGGCTGATCGGCATCATCTACGAAAGCCGGCCCAACGTGACCGCGGACGCCGCCGCTTTGTGCCTGATGAGCGGCAATGCCGCGCTCCTGCGGGGCGGCAGCGAGGCGGTGCAGTCCAACCGCGCGATCCTCGCCGCCTTCACCAACGGGCTGGAGCAGGCCGGCGTGCCGGCGGCCGCGGTGCAATTGGTGCCTACACAGGATCGCGGGGCGGTGGGGGCCATGCTCACGGCCGCCGGGCTGATCGACATGATCGTCCCGCGCGGCGGCAAGGGGCTGGTGGCCCGCGTGCAGGCCGACGCGCGGGTGCCGGTGCTCGCGCATCTCGATGGAATCTGCCACACCTATATCCACGCCGCCGCCGATCCGGCGATGGCGCGCGCGCTGGCGGTAAATGCCAAATTGCGCCGGACCGGGATCTGCGGGGCGATGGAGACGCTGCTGCTCGATGTCGCCTTCCCCGCCTCGGGCGCAGTGCTGGCCGACCTCATCGCGGGCGGGTGCGAGCTGCGGGGCGACCTGCGCGCGCAGGCGATCGACCCGCGGGTGAAGCCGGCTTCGGCCGAGGATTGGGATACCGAATATCTCGACGCGGTGCTGTCGGTCGCGGTCGTCGACGGGCCGGACGCCGCCATGGCGCACATCGCCCGCCATTCCTCCGGCCATACCGAAGCGATCGTCACCGGCGACGATGCCACCGCCGAGCGCTTCCTCGCCGAGGTCGACAGCGCCATCGTGATGGTGAACACCTCCACCCAGTTCGCCGATGGCGGCGAGTTCGGCCTGGGCGCCGAAATCGGCATCGCCACCGGCCGCCTGCACGCGCGCGGACCGGTGGCGCTGGAAGGATTGACCACCTACAAGTGGCAGGTGCGCGGCAGCGGTCAGGCCCGCGCCTGAGGTCGGGCGGGAAGCGAACCGCAGATGCGCTACAATCGCCTGGAATCGTCCGGCCTGGTGGTGTCCGAGCCGTGCCGGGCAATGACCTTCGGCCCGCGGCCGGGCCGGTTGGGTGCGGTTCACGGCCTCGACCAGCAGGCCGCCCTGGCGCTGGGCGAGCACCCGGGCTGGATGGCGCCAATCCAGGCTCGCTATGCCGCGGGCAAGGGGTCGCCGCGGCCCACGCCCGGTTGATTGGTACCCCCCGCCGCCCGGCCCGCGGCAGCATTCGGGCCGCGCCGCTCACCGGCATCCTGGGGGGCAGCTTCAACCCCGCCCACGAGGGCCATCGGCGGATCACTTTGTTCACCATCCTGGCGCTGGGCCTGGACGAGGTGTGGTGGCTGGTGTCCCCCGGCAATCCGCTGAAGCCGGTGGCCGGCATGGCGCCGCTCGCCGCCCGCGTGCGCTCGGCGCGCGCGCAGGCGAGGAACGCGCCGATCAAGGTCACCGCGATCGAGCGCGAGCTGGGTACGCGCTATACCGCCGACACGCTGCGGGCGATCAGGCGGTTGTTTCCGCGCCGCCGTTTCGTGTGGCTCATGGGCGCGGACAATCTCGCCCAGTTGCACCGGTGGCGCGACTGGCGCCGGCTGGCGCGCGAAATGCCGATTGCGGTGATTGCCCGGCCCGGTTATGATGACGCCGCCCTCGCGAGCCCCGCGATGGCCTGGCTGCGGCGCTACCGGTTGTCCGTCGCCCGCATCAGCAACCGGGGCGAATGGAGCGCACCTGCGCTGATTGAATTGCGTTTCGATCCCGATCCGCGCTCGGCTTCCGAGATACGCCGCGCGGATCCCGGCTGGGCCGATCGCTTTGCGGGCCCGGTGCCCAGGGATCAGGTCACGCATTCGCTCATTCCCGACGCCGGCAGGGCACTTGGTGCACCGGAGCGCGGCGGGTGAAGCCCGTTCTTGAGCGTGCGCCACGCCATACCCCCGCGCCCAACGCCACCCCTGCACCAGGAGCATGACCCACCGATATGACCGTCCAGACGAACTGGGCCGCGGCCCGCCCGATAGCTTCCGCGATAGCGCCGGTTGTGCCCATGATTGACCCCGGGCAAGAACCGGCAAGCAATCCCACGATCGACCTGGGTACCCGCCAGGCACCCCAAGGCGAGCCCGGCACCATCCATGCCCTGATTCTCGACCAGCTCGAGGACGATCAGGCGCAGGACGTCATGTCCATCCCGCTCGCGGGCAAGTCGAGCATTGCCGATCACATGGTGATCGCCTCTGGCCGCTCCACCCGCCAGGTCGCCGCGATGGCCGCCAAGCTTGCCGAACGGGTCAAGCAGGCGGGCGGCGGCGCAGTGCGCATCGAAGGCCTGCCTACCGCCGACTGGGTGCTGCTCGATGCCGGTGACGTCATCGTCCACCTGTTCCGCCCGGAAGTGCGAAGCTTCTACAATCTGGAGCGGATGTGGGGCTTTGGCGAAGAAGCCCGCGCGGCGCCGGATTTGTTTTAGGCGCGTTTGCTTGGCCTCAAGCCCCGGGTGACGCATCGGGGGCTTTCCTCCACTTCGCCCGGCTCAGGAGATGCTCGCGGTCGGCTGCTCGCCGACCGATGGCGAACCCGGAGCGCGCGGATGGTAGATGGTAGACGAGCGAAGACTGGCCTGGGACCTACGGTGCGATGCTCTGCAACGGCATAGCATGAGCCCGTAATCAGGCGCCGGTCTTGTCTCCGCCGGCGCATAATCGAGCCGAGGAGATAAGCTCCTACAGCCCCTTCAGATACTCGATCACCTCGGCGCGCTGCGCGTCGTTCTTGAGGCCGGCGAATGCCATGGTGGTGCCCGGCACCGTGGCGCGCGGATCGGTGAGGTAGCGGTCGAGCGTCGCCTGGTTCCAGGTGAGACCCGAACTCGCCATCGCTTCGGAATAGTCGAACCCCGGCTTGCTCGCCGCGCGCGCGTTGAACACTCCGGCGAGCGAGGGGCCGAGCCCGTGCTGGCCCGGTTCCACCGCATGGCAGGCGCCGCACACCGCCCACATCGGCGGCGCGGTGGCGGCGACCGCCACCGTGGCTGCGGCGGGGGTAGCCCGCGCGGCGGCCGGCGTGGGGCTCGCCGCGGGGGTGGGCTCGGTGGTGGACGTCTCGGCCGCTGCCGGTTCGCCCGGCGTCCCAGCCTCATCGCCGGGGGAAGCGGTCGCCGTCGCCGCCGGAGGCTGAGACGAAGTCGAAGTCGAAGTCGAAGTCCCGGGCGCCTCGGCCAGCTCGCCCGGAGCCCGGGCCGGCTCGTCCGCCTCTTCGGCCGGCGAGCTGCAGGCCGCGATCAGGAGCGCTGGGGCCAGCGCCAGCGCGCGCGCCGCGCAGGGCTTGGACACGAAGGACATTGAGCCGAGCTCCTGAACTGTTCGCTCCCACCCCTATCGCCGGTTAGGCGCTACCGGAAGGCCTGATGCGGCATCGCTGCGGGACTTTCCCCCGGCGCGCAGGCGGCTCGCGCGAATTGCTTTGCCGATCGGTGAGCAGCGCTGTTGGCCCCGCCCTGCTCACCGATCGGCGCCGCCGACGCTGCGCTCACCGGTGCAGCGACGCTGGTGATGGCGCGCTGGCGCCGGGGTGAGGGGGGTGAGGCGCTCGGCCTGTTCCGGCGCCCGCCCGATCATGCTTATGGGCGGCTGCGGGGGCGGACTGGCTGAACAGAGGAGTTGACGCGCGCGCTTCGCCCTACCATATGGCAGCCGCTGGCACTCTCCTGTCGAGAGTGCCAAAAGCGACTCACGATCAACAGATGAAGAGGTCCCTATCATGGCATTCCGTCCACTGCACGACCGCGTGCTGGTCCGCCGCATCGAGGCCGAGGAAAAGACGGCCGGTGGCATCATCATCCCCGATACCGCCAAGGAAAAGCCGAGCGAGGGCGAGATCGTCGCCGTCGGCACGGGCGCCCGCGCGGAAGATGGCAAGATCACCCCGCCCGACGTCGAGGTCGGCAACCGCATCCTGTTCGGCAAATGGTCCGGCACCGAGGTCAAGCTCGATGGCGAGGACCTGCTGATCATGAAGGAAAGCGACATCATGGGCGTGATCGCCTGAGCGACGCGCACGATCACGCATTTCCCACCCCCATAAAGATTGCAGGAGAAACATAATGGCTTCCAAGGACGTGAAATTCGGGCGCGATGCGCGCGAGCGCATCCTCAAGGGCGTCGACACGCTCGCCAATGCGGTGAAGGTCACGCTCGGCCCCAAGGGGCGCAACGTCGTGCTCGACAAGAGCTTCGGCGCCCCGCGCATCACCAAGGACGGCGTCACCGTCGCCAAGGAGATCGAGCTCAAGGACAAGTTCGAGAACATGGGCGCGCAGATGCTGCGCGAAGTGGCCTCCAAGACCAACGATATCGCCGGTGACGGCACCACCACCGCCACGGTGCTGGCCCAGTCGATCGTGCGCGAAGGGATGAAGTCGGTCGCCGCCGGCATGAACCCGATGGACCTGAAGCGCGGCATCGACATTGCCGTGAAAAAGGTCGTCGATGATCTCCAGGCGCGCTCGAAGCCGGTGGCCGGCACCGCCGAGATCGCCCAGGTGGGCACCATTTCGGCCAATGGCGACACCGAGGTCGGCGAGAAGATCGCCGAGGCGATGGAGAAGGTCGGCAAGGAAGGCGTGATCACCGTCGACGAGAGCAAGGGCCTCGAATTCGAGCTCGAGACGGTCGAGGGCATGCAGTTCGACCGCGGCTATCTCTCGCCCTACTTCATCACCAATGCCGAGAAGATGGTCGCCGAGCTGGAAGTCCCCTACATCCTGATCTTCGAGAAGAAGCTGTCCTCGCTCCAGGCGATGCTGCCGATCCTCGAGGCCGTGGTGCAGACCGGCAAGCCGTTGCTCATCATCGCCGAGGACGTCGAGGGCGAGGCTCTCGCCACGCTCGTCGTCAACAAGCTCCGTGGCGGCCTCAAGGTCGCGGCCGTCAAGGCTCCGGGCTTCGGTGACCGCCGCAAGGCCATGCTCGAGGACATCTCGATCCTGACCGCCGGCCAGATGATCTCGGAAGACCTCGGCATCAAGCTCGAGACCGTGACGCTCGCCATGCTCGGACGCGCCAAGAAGGTGCGCATCGAGAAGGAGAACACCACGATCATCGACGGCGCCGGCAAGAAGAAGGACATCGAGGGCCGCGTGTCGCAGATCAAGGCGCAGATCGAGGAGACCACCTCGGACTACGACCGTGAGAAGCTCCAGGAGCGCCTGGCCAAGCTCGCAGGCGGCGTCGCGGTGATCCGCGTCGGCGGCGCGACCGAAGTCGAAGTCAAGGAGAAGAAGGACCGCGTCGACGACGCCCTCAACGCGACCCGCGCGGCCGTCGAAGAAGGCATCCTTCCGGGCGGCGGCGTAGCCCTCCTGCGCGCCCTGTCGACCGTCAAGTCGATCAAGACCCAGAACGACGACCAGAAGACCGGCGTCGAGATCGTCCGCAAGGCGATCATGTCGCCTGCCAAGCAGATCGTCGACAACGCCGGCGATGACGGCGCGGTTGTGGTCGGCAAGCTGCTGGAATCGAAGGAATACTCCTTCGGCTACAACGCCCAGACCGGCGAATACGGCGATCTGGTCAAGATGGGCATCATCGACCCGACCAAGGTCGTGCGTACGGCGATCCAGGACGCGGCTTCGATTGCGGGCCTGCTGATCACCACCGAGGCGATGATCGCCGAGGCGCCCAAGACGGACTCCGGTCCGGCCATGGGCGGCGGTGGCGGCATGGGCGGCATGGACTTCTGTGGACGTCCAACCGCCCGGCTTGTCCGGCACACATTAAGCGAGGCCCGGCGCAAGCCGGGCCTTTTCCGTTCGCCGTCACGCGAACGCCATCACCCTGTAATCCCCGCGTCGCGCGGCGGCGGCCTTGTGACTAACCTTTTTGGGAGTCACCCCATGCTGGATCGCCGCACGCTTCTTGCCGCCCTCGCCACCGTGCCCGCCCTGC
>JANNOJ010000066.1:0-23836 GCA_031399025.1 Erythrobacteraceae bacterium
TCGTCGAGCGATACTTCTGCAAGCTCAAGCACTTCCGGCGCATCGCAACCCGCTTCGACAAGCTGGCCCGAAACTTCCTCGCCGCCGTGCTGATCGCTTCAACCCGACTATGGCTCAGAGCTTATGAGTCCAGAACCTAGAACGGCTCGGCGAAGGTGCGCATATCGAGCTCATGCGTCCAGCCGTTGGCTGGTTGATGATGCAGGAACATATACGATTGCGCGAGTGGATCGAGGCCGATCAACCGCGATTCAGCCTTGCGTTCGGCAAATTGAGGGCGCGCCCGGATGCGTTCGCCATCGATCGACCCATCAACGATGACATGCGCGACATGAATGCCACGCGGTCCGAACTCGCGCGCCAAGGATTGCGAGAGGGCGCGCAAGCCGGCCTTCGCAACGGCGAAGGCGGCATACCCTGGCTTGCCGCGAAGCGAGGCGCTGGCTCCGGTAAAGATCAGGGTGCCGCGCCGCCGCTCGGCCATGCCTGGAAGAACGGCCCGGGCAAAATGGAAGCCGGCGAAGCACGCCGTCTGCCAACAGCCTCGGAAAAGATCGGCATCCATCTCAAGAAAGTCAGCGGGGACATTATTGCCGACATTGAATACCGCCAGTTCGACCATACCCAAGGCCTCGGCCTGCTCCACCATCCGGCGAACTGCAATCTCGTCCGTCGCATCCGTCGGAACGGCAAGTGCGCGCCCGCCGGCGTTCGTGATAGCCGTCGCGACCTTATCGAGGTGGGCGGCCGTTCGGCCTCCAATCACCACGTGCAATCCATCGGCCGCGGCGCGGCGGGCCACCGCGGCGCCCAGGCCGGCCTCCTTGCCCACCCCAATGATCACCGCCACCTTGTTCACCCGTTTCCTCCCGCAGACGTCAGCACCTTGCCAGTCGAGTTATCGAGGGCATGATGTCGCGCTCGCAAATGCGCCTCCGCGGTTTACTGCCCTGGCAGTTCCACTAGCTCGTTTCGCCCCCGTCCGACAGGCCTCTGGCTCGATCCGTTCGGCGTGGGCACGTTCGCAGTGCCTCAGGCAGATCGGGTCAATACGGGCTTGCTTGAACGGGTGAATCAATCTAATTCAACGCGGGGTGAAATCGAGCGGGGGGGGAAGGTTGGCTTTTGGTGCGCAGCTAAACCGTTGATCACTAATGATCTTGGCATCGACCTGTTCGTTTCACACGGGCCATGACCTCCCGATGGGGATATCCGCCACGTCGGAAACCCACGCCGCAGGTCGTCTTGCGATCGTGAGTGGCGGCACCGGGCGCGGGCAATTTCGGCGATAGATTACGGGGACTGGGGAGGGGATATGATCGAGACCGAGGTGTTAGTGGTGGGAGCCGGACCGGCGGGCGCAACCGCAGCGCTTGCGCTGAGCGAGTACCGCATCGCCAATATCTGTTTGACCAAGTATCGCTCGCCTTCGCCAACGCCCCGCGCCCACATCTTCAACCAGCGGGCGATGGAGATCCTTCGCCACTTCGGGCTCGAGAACGAAGCCGTCGCCCTCGAGATGCCGCAGGCGCTCATGGCCGAACAGGTCTTTTGCACGTCGCTGGCCGGCCCGGAAATCGGTCGCCTGAAGGCTTGGCACAATCATCCACGACTGAAGGCGCAGCACGATCTGATCAGCCCCTGCGCGATCGGCGACCTGCCGCAGGATCGGCTCGAGCCGATGCTTGTGTCGGCGGCCATGAAGCGTGGCACCAACCTGATGTTTAGCACCGAGCTCGAGCGCTTCGAGCAGGACGCTCAGGGCGTCACTGCCTACGCGCGCAATCTCGTCACGCAGGAGCCGCTGGTCATCCGCGCTAAGTATATGATCGGGGCGGATGGCAGCAATTCGCGCGTGGCCGAGCAGCTGGCCTTGCCGATGGTCGGGAAGATGGGGCTGGGCGGTTCGCTGGGCATCATCTTTCGGGCCGACCTGGCCCGTTTTGTCGCGCACCGCCCGGGCGTCATGTACTGGATGGTGCAGCCCGGGCGCGGAATGGGTGGCTTTCCGGTCGGCGTGCTGCGCGCCGTCGAACCATGGGACCGCTGGGTCGGGACGTGGGGTTTCGATCCGTCAACAGGCCCGCCCAGCCTCTCAGACGCCGAGGCGACGGCGATCGTCCATCGGCTCGTCGGCGACTCTTCTGTTGCAGTGGAGATCGAGGCGATCTCGAGCTGGTCGATTAACTCGATGTTCGCCACACGCTTGTCGGCAGGACGGGTCCTGTGCGTGGGCGATGCCATCCATCGGCACACGCCCATGAACGGCCTGGGATCGAACACGTCGATGCAGGACAGTTTCAATCTGGCGTGGAAGCTGGCCTTGGTGCTGCGCGGCCACGCCGGGCCGGGGCTGGTCGCGACGTTCGAGGATGAGCGCCAGCCGGTGGCGCAATTTGTCGTCCAGCGCGCGTTCCAGAGTCTTGGCATCCTGCCGCCGCTCATTGCCGCCCTTGGCATAGACGACGATCGCAGCGCCGGCGCGATCGACGAAGCGATTGCAGGGCTCGCCGCGCCGACGTCGGAAGGGGCGACCAGACGGGCGGCCGTGCGCCACGCGGTCGACGCCGCAGTCTACGGCTTCAGCGGTCTAGGCGCGGAGACCAATATCGTTTATCGTTCAACGGCCGTGCTCGCTGACGCACCGGCGCTTTCGAACGATGACCCGGATCTCGAGGCGATCATCGCCACCGAGCCCGGGCGCCGCCTCGCCCACGTATGGCTCACGTGCGACGGCGTCCAGGTATCGACGCTTGATCTGTGCGCGCGCGGCGGGTTCACGCTATTCACCGGTCTCGCCGGCGCGCAGTGGGCCACGGCAGCACGCACGGCCGGCGAAGCTCTGGGAGTAACAATCGCCGCCCGAGTCGTCGGCCCGGGCGCGCGCTGGGAGGATCCCTACGGCGACTTCGCGCGCCGCTGCTTGGCGGACGAGACCGGCGCGCTGCTGGTGCGCCCCGATCAGCACGTTGCCTGGCACGCCTCATCGATGCCGCAGGATCCACAGCATGCTCTCCAAAGCACGCTCAGGGCTATACTTGCCTTGGATTGATAATCATCTGCGACCCGCAACGAGTTAGCCGCATTTTCGACCAATCGACATTGCCGGGCGACCTCAAGACGGTGGTGACGGCCCTGAGATGCGCCGGTTGCCGACCGAGGAACACAGCAATGGTCCTTTCATCATGGCTGCACGGGGCGTGTAATCAGGTTTTCGCGGCCGCATCGCTGTCGCTCCTCGTTGCGCCAGTCTCGGCGGCCAGGTCATGCAGGACCGATTCTATTGGCGAGTGATCTTGATCGTTTTCAGTCACCCGGAGGCGATGAAGAACTCTCCCGGCCATCACCTGACCGATGCGGATTTGGGATAAGGTAAGGCGCGAGCGTTGCGGGCCTCGACCCGAGGGGCAGTCGCGGGCGAATTTGGCGCATCCTCCCGTGCGCTTGAACCTGATCACGCCGGCTTTGGTTCGACCGCCCGTTTTCCACAGCGCACTGCCCCCTGCCTGAAGCACACCGCCATCGACCCACGTGGCGTGCCGGCCTGCCGGCGGCGGACCCCAAACTGTCACGCGCCAAGCGGAACTGTCGCCAATCTGACCTGCCCCTGAAATGTCCGCCTTCTAGGGCCTCGGCGACACAGGGGGACCGGGTTGGCCTGCGGATGACGTTCGCCGCCGGCACGGTTTGCAGCCTGACGGCGACCGGCGCGGCGGACGAGGGCGAGCACCCGCCTGCGGGCGGGCGAGCGGTTAAGCATGGGCAACACTTAACAGTTCAGGGAACCAGACGTGACGCGACCGACCACCGCCGAAGCCCTCGCCTTGTTCGCTTCCACCGCGCTCCTCGCGCTCGCGGCCGGAACCGCCCACGCCCAGCAGACCCCGCCCCCGGCCAGCGCCGTTGCACGCACGGGGCAGGGCACCGTCACCGGTCGGATCTTCGATGCCGCCACTGGCCGGTCGCTGCGCGGAGCGGTCGTGCGGGTCGCCGGGTCCAATGCCCAGGACATCACCACGGATGATGGCCGCTTCCAGGTCAGCGCGCCTGCGGGCGAGGTGACCTTGCAGGTGGAATATGTCGGCCTCGACCCGGTGACCCAGACCGTGAGCGTGCCCGCGGGCGGCAATGCGGTGGCCGATCTCGGCCTGACCAGCACCGAGCTGAGCGACGAGCAGATCGTCGTGCGCGCCGCCGCGAGCGGCCAGGCGCTGGCGATCAACCAGCAGCGCACCGCCCGCGGCATCGTCAACATCGTCTCCGAAGAGGTGTTCGGCCCCACGCCCGACGGCAATATCGGCTATGCCCTGCAGCGCCTGCCGGGCCTCAGCGTCAACATCGACCAGAGCGGCGAGCCAACCGGCATCAACATCCGCGGCATCGAGAGCGATTACAATTCGTTCCAGATCGACGGCAACCGCCTGCCGACTTCAGGCGGCGGGCGCGGCTTTTCGACCACGCAGTTCGCGGCCGACGGCATCACCAATATCGAGGTGATCAAGGCTCCCACCCCCGACCGCGACGGCGATGCCATCGGCGGCATCATCAACGTGGTTACCCGCAGCGCCTTCCAGCGCAGCGGCGAGCAGATCAGGCTGGAAGCAGGCGGCGTCTACAGCGACCTGCCCGACAAGTGGGGCCATGCGCTCAGCGCCCAATATTCCAACATCTTCAACGTGGGCGGAGGCATCGACAACCTCGGCATCAGCGCCACGATCGGCAGCTACCAGACCGATCGCTATTCCGAAAACCGCGACATGGATTGGGTGCAGGTGACCCCGGCCAACAACCCGGGTCTGGGTCTCGACCAGTATGACGAGCCGGTCTGGTTCATGGAATCCTCGCACTGGGAATACGACACCCGCGTCACCCAGACCAAGACCGCCAACCTGGCGGTCGACTTCCGCACCGATCCGTTCAATTCGTACTATGCGCGCGGCTTCTACAGCAATGCCGAGCGCCACGGCGTGAAGTACGAGACCGATATCGATATCGACACGCGCTTTGAGGACGATCCCGACGGGCGCAAGACCTATGCCTCGCTCACGCCCGACAGCGGCCGGGGCACGCCGGGGGACGATGGCTCGCGGGGTTCGCGCGGCTGGATCGGCACCGAGGACGATCGCGCGACCGAGCTGTACTCGCTCAATGTCGGCGGCCGGCACGAGAGTCCCGACAGCCTGCTGACCTACGACCTGTTCTATTCGCGCAGCGAGCAGATCGTCGAGAACGACAACGAGCTCAACATCCTGATGGAGCCCGACGATCCGTGGCTGGTGTTCGAGTATCAGGTGATCGACGTCGATCGCGGCGAAGTCATCATCAACCAGCTCGGCGGTGACCCCACCGACCTGTCGCAGGTGACCGAAGGCGAGCTGATCCTCGACAGCTCGGTGCGCACCGAGGAGGTCTTCAGCGCCCGCGCCGACTGGGAACGCAACTTCGACATCGGCAACACTGTCTTCACCTTCAAGACGGGCGCCAAATACTATCGCAGTATGCCCAGGTTCGACCGGTCCACCGACGTGTACTCGATGGACGAGACCTTCCCCTATGCCCAGATCGTCGAGGCCACCGATCAGGTCCTGCTGGGCGGCCCCAAATACTACGACGTCATCCCGGCCAACGGCGTGGCGCTGCTGGAAAGCGATCCCGACCTGTTCAGCTTCGAGGAAGAGGATTCGCTCGAGGGCAGCTTCTACTCGGACTATGATGCGACGGAGGAAACCGCCGCCGCCTACGTGATGGGCACCTGGCGCACCGGCATTCACACGATCCTGGGCGGGGTGCGCTACGAACAGGTCGAGTGGGACAACACCGGCTTCCAGGTGAGCTATCTGGGTGGCGAGGCCAGCTTCAGCGAGCTGCGCACCGGCGACAGCTACGGCTATTTCCTGCCCGGCATCCACTTTCGCCACGAACTCACGCCTAACCTCATCCTGCGCGAAAGCTACAACCGCAGCTACGGCCGGCCCCGGCTGAGCGAGCTGACTGCCGGGCGCTTCGAGAACGAGGACGGCGACATCGTCGATGGCAATCCCAATCTGCGCCCCGCGGTCTCGGACAATTTCGACGCGCAGATCGAGTACTACACCGACAATGGCGGGCTCTATTCGATTGGCGTGTTCTACAAGGACGTATCGAACTTCACCTTCAATCAGGTCTACAACTTCAACTTCGTCGACGAGAACGGCATCCCGATCCGTGATGACGAGGGCGATCTCGAATACGAAGTGCCGGTCAACGGCTCCAGCGCCAAGAATTACGGCGTGGAGCTGATCGCCCGCCAGCGGCTGACCTTTCTGCCGGGCGTGCTGCGCGGCCTGAGCGCGGGGGCCAGCGCGACCTTCTCTGACAGCGAGGCCATCTATCCCAACCGCGACGATGATCGCGACCTGCCGCTCCCCGGCTTTTCCGATTTCCTGTTCACCGGCACCCTTGAATGGGCCTGGAACGGCTTCAACGCGCGCGGCGACTACATCTTTCGCGACGATTACGTGGAGGGGCTTGGCGACAGCATCGAGACCGACGAGTTCTACGCCGCCGAGCAGCGGGTCGACCTGTCGGCCGCCTACAGCTTCGACTTCGGCCTGCGCGCGTTCGCCAACGTCATCAACCTGACCGACGAGCCGCAGCTGTCCTACGCCGGCTACCGCCAGTTCGTGGAGGATGCGAGCATCTCGGGCCGCAAGTTCACCTTCGGATTGGAGTACACGTTCTGATGGCCAGGTACGGCATCACCGCAAAGCTGGCGCGGTCCTGCGCCATCGCGACCGCGCTGCTGGCAGCGGCGGCCCAGGCCCAGCAAGCCGCTGCGCCGCAGGAGACGGCCGCGCCGGCAGCGGGCCGGGCGCGCAACGTCATCGTCTTCCTCGCCGATGCCGCGGGGGTCGCCACGCTCAACGGCGCCAGCCTCATGGAATATGGCGAGCCGCTGCGGCTGCGCATCCAGCAATGGCCGCACCTGGGGCTGAGCGAGACCTCGCCGGTGGACAATTTCGTTTCCGATTCGGCCAACGGCATGTCCGCCATCATGACCGGGGTGAAGACGCGCAACGGGGTGATCAGCCAGGGCCCCGACGCGGTGCGCCGCGAACGGGACGGCACCATCACCAAGACCTTGCTCGAATATGCCGAGGAGCGCGGGCTGTTGACGGGCGTCGTCTCCAGCCAGTCCATCGCCGATGCCACCCCGGCGGCGGCCTACGCCCATTCCAACGATCGCGCCAAATGGGGCGAGATCTTCCCCCAGGCCTTTGCCCCGCGCTTCGGCGACGGGGTCGACGTCTTGCTGGGCGCCGGCCGGCGGCGGATCGGCGAGCAGCTGGTGGCGCTGGGCTCTGGTTTCGACCAGCTGGCGCAGGCGCATGACCGGCCGATCTACGCCGCGCTCGCCGAGGTGCCGGCCGACAACGCCCGCCCGGTGGTCGTCGCCGACGACATCGACGTGCGCGCAGCCACGCTGGCGGCGCTCGACCGGCTGGAAGCATCGCCCGCGGGCTATTTCCTCGTGGTCGAATGGGACGCCCACACCGACGATCCGCGCGAAGGGCTGCAGAACGTGGTCGATTTCGACCGGCTCATCGCCGAGGTGGAGGCCCGGGTGGACCTGGCCGACACGCTGCTGCTGTTCACCGCCGACCATTCCTTCGGCCTGCAGGTGGACGGCGGCCGCCGCGGCGAGCCGCTGCTGGCCGGCTACGAGGCTTGGAAAACGGCGCAGGACCAGCGCCCCCAGGATGCCGAGGACGAGCCGATCGTCCGCCTCGAGAACGTGCTGGTCAACGACGACCACACCGCCGAGGAGGTGCCGGCCCTCGCCACCGGCGCCGGCGCCGAGCGCGTGAACGGCTATTTCCCCAACACGCACCTGTTCGGCGCGATGCTGGCCGCCTGGGGCTGGGCGCCCGATCCCGCGCCCGATCCGGCCGCGGGCGACTAGCTCGACTGGACAAGCCCGCGCCCGGCGCATAGCCCGCCGCCATGCACGATCTGCGCGCCATTCGCGACGACCCGGCCGGCTTCGATGCCGCCCTCGCCCGCCGCGGGCTGGAACCCGTGGCCGACGCCCTGCGCGCGCTGGACGAGGCGCGCCGCGAGGTGGCGACCCGGCTGCAGGAGGCGCAAGGCCGGCGCAACGAGGCGAGCAAGGCCATCGGCTTCGCCATGCGCGACGGCGACGGGGCGGGGGCCGAGGCGCTCAAGGCCGAGGTGGCGCAGCTCAAGGAGGCCCTGCCCGCGCTCGAGGCCGAGGAGCGCGCCCTGGCCGAGCGGCTCCAGGCGGCGCTCGCCGCGCTGCCCAACCTCCCCGCGCCGGACGTGCCCGACGGTGCGGACGAGGGCGGTAACGTCGAGACCGCCCGCTGGGGTGCGCCGCGCGACTTCATCCTCGACGGCTTCGAGCCGCGCGAGCACGCCGACCTCGGCCCGCCGCTGGGCCTGGACTTCGAGACCGGCGCGGCGATCTCGGGCGCCCGCTTCACCTTCTTGCGAGGGCCGATGGCGAGGCTCCACCGCGCGCTCGGCCAGTTCATGCTCGACTTCCAGACGAGCCAGCGCGGCTACACCGAATGCGCCCCCCCGCTGCTGGTGCGCGACGAGGCCGCATTCGGCACCGGCCAGCTGCCCAAGTTCGCCGACGATTTGTTCCGCACCACCGATGGCCGCTGGCTCATCCCCACCGCCGAGGTCAGCCTCACCAACTCGGTCCGCGAGCAGATCCTGGGCGACCTGTTCCACCCCATCCGCCTCACCGCCCTCACCCCCTGCTTCCGCTCCGAGGCCGGCGCGGCGGGGCGCGATACGCGCGGCTTCATCCGCCAGCACCAGTTCGAGAAGGTGGAGCTGGTCACCATCTGCGCGCCCGAGCAGCACGCCGCCGAGCACGCGCACATGCTGGAGAGCGCGCAGGGCGTGCTCGAGGCGCTCGGCCTGCCCTACCGCACCATGCTGCTGTGCGCCGGCGACCTGGGCGCCACCGCCCGCCGCACCTACGACCTGGAGGTCTGGCTGCCCGGCCAGGGCGCCTTCCGCGAGATCAGCTCGGTCAGCTGGTGCGGCGATTACCAGGCGCGGCGGATGAACGCGCGCTACCGCCCCGCCGGCGCCAAGGGCACCACCTTCGTCCACACCCTCAACGGCTCGGGCCTGGCGGTCGGCCGCACGCTGGTGGCGGTGCTGGAGAATTACCAGCAGGCCGATGGATCGGTGCTCGTACCCGAAGCGCTCGCGCCCTACATGGGCGGGGTTGCAGCCCTGGAACCCGCTCCCGCAACCCGCTCGCCCTGAGCTTGTCGAAGGACTGTTTTTGCTTCCAGCTGCGCCCTGGAGACCAGGACAGCCCTTCGACAAGCTCGGAGCGAGCGGTTAGGGGCTAGCGCAAATCAGGCGTTGCTCGCGCCCGAGCGGCAAAGGACCCGAAGCATCGTGCGTATCCTCCTCACCAACGATGACGGCATCCTTGCCCCCGGCCTCGCCGTGCTGGAGGCGATCGCCCGCGAACTCAGCGACGATGTCTGGGTCTGCGCCCCGGCCGAGGAGCAGTCGGGCGCCGGCCACTCGCTCACCTTGCACCACCCCGTGCGCCTGCGCGAGCACGGCGGGCGGCGCTACTCGGTCACCGGCACGCCCACCGATGCGGTCAATCTGGGCCTGCGCAAGCTGTTCGCCGACCACAAGCCCGACCTGGTCCTCTCGGGCGTCAATGCGGGCGAGAACCTGGGCGACGACATCACCTATTCGGGCACCATCTCGGCGGCGATGGAGGCCGCGCTCGCCGGTTTTCCCGCCATCGCGCTGAGCCAGGCCCAAAGGACGGCGGGGCGCGAGGCCGGCCACGGCTTTGCCGCCGCCACCGGCTGGGCCGCGCGCGTGCTCGCCCCGCTGACGCAGACGGCGATGGCCCGCCGCACGCTCGTCAACGTCAACTTCCCCGCGCTCCCCTCTGAACAAGTGCGCGGCATCCGGGTCGTGCGCCAGGGCTTCCACGATTATGCCCGCGGCTCGCTGGCCGAGGGGACCGATCCGCGCGGCCAGCCCTATTACTGGTTTGGCCTGGAAGACATGGAGCACACCCCCGACCACGGCACCGACCTCGAAGCGGTAGCCGATGGCTATGTCTCCGTCACCCCGCTGCAGGTCGATCTCACCCATCACGCGGCGCTCCCCGCGCTGGCGGGGCGGTTTGCCCCATGACCTGCTCGCGCCGGCGGGGCTGACGCGGATGGCGCGGGTTCCCTACCGGGGCAACAAGGCGGCGCGGCAGCTGCGCCAGCACCAGTTCACCCCGCTGCGGCGCCAGGTGCGGGTGCCGGTGTGGGGGGATCTGGGCATTCGCCTGGGCCTCGCGCTCGGGCTCATCTTCCTGGTGGTGCTGA
Source organism: Erythrobacteraceae bacterium (assembly GCA_031399025.1). Lineage (GTDB taxonomy): Bacteria > Pseudomonadota > Alphaproteobacteria > Sphingomonadales > Sphingomonadaceae > CBDBZL01. The sequence goes on from JANNOJ010000066.1 coordinate 10,377, forward strand.
TCCACTGGTGGGACCGCGACGGCCTCATCGACAATTACGACGGCGAGATCAGCTTCCTCGACGTCGTCTATTTCACGATGATCTCGATCACCACCACCGGCTTTGGCGATATCGCCCCGATCAGCGACCGCTCGCGGCTGGTGGAGGCGGTGATCGTGACGCCGGTGCGCATCGCGGTGCTCTTCATCTTCGTGGGCACCGCCTACAATTTCATCATCAAGCGTTCCTGGGAGAAATGGCACATGGCGCGTATCCAGAGCCAGTTGTCCGCGCATGTCGTGGTGCTGGGTTTCGGGACTTCGGGCTCGGAGGCGGTGCACGAGCTGATCGAGCGCGGCACCGATCCGGGATCCATCGTGGTGATGGATTGCAGCGAGGCGCGGCTCGAGGCGGCCGAGGCGCTGGGTTGCAACGTCATCCAGGCCGATGCCACGCGCGATGAATCGCTCATGGCGGTCCGCATTGCCGAGGCGCAGACCGTGCTCGTCTCGGCCGGGCGCGACGATGCCTCGATCCTCATCGTCCTGACCGTCCGCCACCTGGCCCCCAAGGTGCCGATCAGCGTGGTGGTGCGCGCGACCGACAACGAACTGCTCGCCCGGCAGGCCGGGGCCAACAACGTCATCAACCCCGTGCGCTTCACCGGCCTCCTGCTGGCCGGCAGCGCGCAAGGGGCGCACATCGCCGATTACCTGGCCGATCTCGCCTCGGTCTCGGGCAAGGTGCAGCTGGTGGAACGCACCGTCCGGCCCGAGGAGGTGGGCCGCACCCTCGACCAGCTGGTGACCAGCGGCCAGGGCTTGCGAGTTTATCGCGGCGGCGAGGCGCTCGGCTTGGCTGAACAGCAGCGCTGCGTGCTGCAGGAGGGCGATTGCGTGGTCGAGATCCGCGCCACCGACGAGAAGGCGGCAGGCGACGTGTTCTCCACTCGGCGCTGAGGCAGTCGGTCGTGGTCGTCGCCGGGCGCCCCCGCGGAACCGGCCGTACCCCGCGCCTGGCGCCATCCCGCCTCAGCCGCACCCCGAGCCGCTGGGTGCGTAGGCGGCCGGGTAGCGCTCCGCCTGCATCAGCCAGCCGACCTGCTCGTCGTCATAGCGATTGACGTATGACCAGACGACCTCGCCCCCGCTGGTCACCTCGAAGGCCCGGCCGCGGTCGGTCTCGGTGATCAGGATGTTACCGTTGTCCAGCACCTGATGCTTGCCGCGGAACGGGGTGTAGAACGGCGCTTCGGGCGAGCCGCGGAACAGCGTCCGGGTTTCCTGCGTGGCCGGGTCGATCGCCAGGATGCGGCTTGCCGGCCCGCCCGCGGCGGCGGAGCGGCCCAGATTGTCGAACACGGTGATCGTGCCGTCGGGCTGGAAATCGGGGTCGTGCTGGCCCTGCAGCGGACCGATGAAGAGCCATTTCAGCCGGTGGCTCGCGCCGTCCACCACCCATAGCTGGTGCAGATTGCGCGACGAGACCAGCAGGTCGCCGGCCGCAAACATCGGGAACGCCGCCGCCATGCCGGCCGAAAGCGGCTCGACGTCGTTGGCATGGATGACGTCCCTGCGGTTGAGGTTCAAGGACAGACGCGCGAGACCCAGGCGATCGGATGCGTCGAGCACCGCGAGCAGCGGGATCAGCTCGGCGCGCTCGCCCGTGGCGGGATCGATCCGCACGAGCGTGTCCATCCCGAACGGCTCCGAGGACAGGTGGGGATGGGCGACCGGAGCCGGCAGCGCCGGGGCCCACAGGCCGCCCTGGTCGTCGGCATGGATCGAATGGTGGGTGTGGTAGCTGTTGCGCCAGATGATACGGCCGCACCGGTCGATCCGAACCATTGCGTGCCCGTCCAGATTGGCGACGATGTCGCCGTTGGGATAGAGCACCGTGCCGTGGATCAGCGCGTGGAACCGGTGCTTCATCCGCTCCGGCGCGATCGCGAAGAAGTCGATCGGCCATTCGTGCGCCAGCTTGCCCTCGGCGTCGACCAGACGAAAGGTCAGGCGGTTGCCGAACAGCCCGGTCAGGAGCGTGACGCCCGGCTGCATGCGCGTCGGCTCGGCGGCGACGACCCCCTCGCCGGCGTAGACCGCCGGCTCGAGGTGATAGCTCGGCTGGTCGGCGATCAGGCTGCGCCAGTTCGCCGCCGCTTCGCTCATCTCGCCCAGATAGCCGCGCGCCGCCGGGGCCGGCGGCCAATCCAGGATCGCGACGAACAGCCCACCGGCGAACGCCAGCCCGATCGCCGCGATGAACCACACGCGCCAAAGCCACGTCATCCGAGCCCCCCGCCCGATCGCTGGAGCCTGCAGACGACGCCATGACCGCCGGCACGCGCCGTCGCGATTCCGCTCAGCAGGCTAGCAGCCCATCGTCCGAGGTCCAGCTGGAAAAAGGCGCAGGGCCCTAGTCCATCAGGCAATACACTGCGCCCATCGCCGCCATGCCGACGATGAAATGGCCGGCATCGATAGCGAACAGTTTGCCCGGCTTCATGAGGAACAGGTAGTTGATGCCGAGCGCGGGCACCATCAGCATGGCGCCGTAGCCGATGGCGATCATCATCTTGGCCCGGTCCGAGGGTCCGGTCATCGCGTATTGGTGCGCCAGAGTGAGCGAGATCAGCAGCTCGAAGGCGAAAGCGAGGCCCATGATGAGCCAGGTGGGGTTGTGCCCCGGTTGCGGACCGGCGGCGATCGTCTCGTCGGTGATGCCGGTCAGCTGCCGCCAGGCCTTGCCGAACAGCACGGTATACCACAGCGCGCCGACCACGAAGAAGGCCAGCGCCCCCAGGACGATCGTCAGCACATTCAGATTGCCCATGATGCCACTCCCCGCAACCGTCCCGAAGAACCCGGGTGTTCACCTAGCGTAAACCGCCGCTCGGGTGTAGGGCCGCGCCAATCGTGGCAATTCAGATTTCCGAGCAGAAGCGCGTGGGGATGGTCAGCCTGGGCTGTCCCAAGGCGCTGGTCGATTCCGAGCGCATCCTCACGGCATTGCGCGCCGACGGCTATGGCATGAGCCCCGACTATGCCGGCGCCGACGTGGTGCTGGTCAACACCTGCGGCTTTCTCGACAGCGCCAAGGCCGAGAGCCTGGAGGCGATCGGCGAGGCCATCGCCGAGAACGGCCGGGTCATCGTCACCGGCTGCATGGGGGAGGAGGCGGCGGTCATCCGCGCGCGCTTCCCGCAGGTGCTGGCGGTGACCGGAGCGCACCAGTACGAAGCGGTGGTGGAGGCGGTCCACGCCGCCGCGCCGCCCTCGCAGGGTCCGTTCGTCGACCTGGTGCCGCAGGTGTTCGACGAGGCCGGCATCAAGCTCACCCCGCGCCATTACGGCTACCTGAAGATCTCGGAGGGCTGCAACCATTCCTGCGCCTTCTGCATCATCCCGCAATTGCGCGGGAAGCTGGCCAGCCGGCGGATCGACGCGGTGCTGCGCGAGGCGGAAAAGCTGGTCGCCGCCGGCACGCGCGAGCTGCTGGTGATCAGCCAGGACACCAGCGCCTACGGGGTCGACATCCGTCACCAGCCGCGCCTGTGGCACGGCCGCGAGGTGCGCGCGCATATGACCGATCTGGCGCGCGAACTGGGCGGGCTGCGCACCCCCGATGGCCAGGTGCCATGGGTGCGGCTGCATTACGTCTACCCCTACCCGCACGTGGACCAGGTCATCCCGCTGATGGCCGACGGCCTGCTCACGCCCTATCTCGACATCCCCTTCCAGCACGCCAGCCCGTCCGTGCTGCGGGCGATGAAGCGCCCCGCCAACGAGGCGCGCGTGCTCGAACGGCTCAAGGCCTGGCGGGCGATCTGCCCCGAGATCGCGATGCGCTCCAGCTTCGTGGTCGGCTTCCCGGGCGAGACCGAGGCCGATTTCGCCTACCTGCTCGAGTGGCTGGAGGAGGCGCAGCTCGACCGGGTGGGCGCCTTCCGGTTCGAGCCGGTGGCGGGCGCCGCCGCCAATGCGCTGCCCGATCCGGTGCCCGAGGCGCTCAAGGAGGAGCGCTACGCCCGGCTGATGGAAGTCACCGAACGGATCAGCGCCGCCAAGCTCGCCGCCAAGGTGGGCCGCACGCTGCCCGTCATCATCGACGAGGTCGGCGAGCCCGACGAGGACGGCGACGTGGGCGCCACCGGCCGCAGCCAGGCCGATGCGCCCGAGATCGACGGCCAGGTCTTCCTGCGCGACGTGCCGCCCGACCTGGCGCCCGGCGCCATCGTCGAAGCCCTCATCGAGGACGCCGACGCGCACGACCTCTTCGGGGTGATTCGTTCAGTCTGAACATCCTGCCGCTGAACAAATTGCACGCTTGTTGATGAAGTACATGCGGGCCCCGCGTTTCCATGGGCGCGGGCGGCCGAGGTGATGGGTCGGGCGGCTAAGAGGGGCACGACGCGAATGTAGCCTCGCACGGGCGTGTAGGAGAATCTTTAGCCTTGACGCAGGGATGCAGGCGGTCGCGCCGTGCAGTAGCGAGTAGACGACTTATCCTTCCGCAGGGAAACGTGGGCAAAGCCTTGGGACCGACGACTGACTCCAACGCATGGATATCGAAAATTCATTGAGAAAGGTTGAAAGCAAGGCTTCGTAAAGACGCTCGACCTCAATCTCCCATAAAGCCGCGATTGTCGCACCCTGACCTCTCGTTTGGCGGAGTGATTAGCAGGCGCCGATGACCTCATCACGCGTGCCCGCGCACCCTTCGCCACTCTCTGCCTCACTGCTGCGTCAGGCCAATCTCCTCCTTGCATCTAAGAATCACCCGTTCGGTGAACGCCTGCCCGCGTATGTCATCGCGGTTGAAGTTTCCTTCAGCATCCTTCTTGAAGTTCTCGTCAGCCACCTGCTCCACTAATATTGCGGCTCGCGCGCATAGGTCATCCGCTTTCGAGCTATCCCAAAGCTGATCAGCAATTACCTTGCAATAGGCCTCCATATCTCGCGAGTTCTTTTGTGGCAACGGATTGGGGTTCGCCAAATAGCGCATTGCCAGAAGAATATGAAACTTTGCTGGTTTCAATTTTTTTGAAACGCGCCCTGTTCGAAAATTTACATCTAGTTTGTAATTACCAAAAGCAGCCACGTAATACATCTCGAGCCTTTGGCCTTTGGAAAATATTTCTCGCCCTACATTCTCTCGTAGCGCCGTATAGCGACGTGAAGCTTGATGCGGTACCTCCATAAACATAGAAGCAACAAGCTTCACTAGACTCCGATGCGGTACAACTCTAGTAGTATGGATTGATTTCCGGGCATACTGACCAGACCGCCTCTCGTAATAAACTTTATGCAATTCTGGATAGGTCTCAAAAAAGTCCTCTAGCTGATCCGCGAAATCCGTCAGAGCGAAAAATTGATCATCCTCTACCTTTGTCTGCCGATTTGTTCCTCGCACAATAGCTTTGATAACTTCGTCATCTTGCGTTGCGATAAGGCGAATTGGAACGTGGATGTTATCGCCGGCCTGGTTCCTCTGATCAAACAATATGCTAGTAGTCTGACAACCGTTAACAATCTGAAAATCTTCAATCTGGATTTGATCTCTCCGAAGGGGAGTAAGGTTTCTAGCGATCATTGTGATTCCATTATTCATCACAACAAATCTATCAGCGTGCTGAGACACTACGGTCTGTCGAATTTCATCATTCACTGAAGTGGTGTATTGCTGCCAATCGCGGACGTTCTCGGAAAAGAGCGATCCAAGTATCTCGCCGGAATCATCTTGAATTATCTTCAAGAACTCTGATAGAGGTAGAAATCCTATATAGGCTTCGTTTACGCCTTCGATATCTGGCAGAAGCGTCTTTTGAGTAAATGTGAAATCCCGTATAATCGCATTCTTTGTCTGTCTATACAGCTGCTGCAACTCCGCCGCGCCTAGACAGAGAACTTCTACTTCCCGAAATATCTGCAATGATCGCAGATCGTCTTCTAATGTTTTCCGTCGTGCCTCAAGATCTCCTTCGCCGGTCCAAGTGCCTGTTGTGACATAATAGAGCCTACAAATTGGGTTGCCCGGACGGAATTTGGTTCCGTCCTTATAGAGCGCCTCCATAGCCTCGGCAGCAGCCTGAATCTGCTCATTTCGAACGAGTTTTGGTTGAGGATCAAAGAAGTCCTTAACTCCGAATCCGAAATCGCTGAGTTTCTTGCCATCAAAAGATGAGCCCCTATCGGCCTGAATAAATACAAAGCTTGCATCGTAATGGCCACTGATGTCCGCGTGCTCGTTCAAAGCATCAACGTCAGCAACCAGCGAACCGTTTACGAGAATAGCAAGCCCGTCTATCCCAAGATCGCCGCCCCCGCCGGTGTGAATAGTGGTTGTATCGAATGATTCGCCGTTATAGTGCCGCCGAACCGCGACATATGACGCGAAGTTCTCGAACTGCTGCCCCTCGGGAATCACGCCGAGTTCATGCCGCTCCACGAACTCATTTAGGAACGATTGTGTTATGCGATCCATCAGCAAGCACCTTCTCTTCCTAGGAGCATATGGGATTGCGACAGCGACTGGGCGAGAGCGCTCAGAGAACCGCCGTACACCGATACGTGATGCCAATCATGTCTGGTACAGCTAGAAAAACGCCCGCTTAGGCTGAGCTGACCTGAGCCAGCGTCAGAAGGCAAGGGGGTATGGCAAGAGCAAGAAGTAGCCCGGGAACCCCCATCCCCTCGCCGCGCTCCCGTTACACCTCCCGCGCGCCAGAGGAGCCCGCCATGCCAGACCCGATCGACCGTCCCACCCCGCGCCGCAAGCCCAAGCGGGAGGTGACCGCGATCGGGGGGCGGGCGCTCAAGCCCGCGACGCTGATGATGGGGCACGGGTTCGATCCGGTGCTCTCCGAGGGGGCGTTGAAGCCGCCGATCTTTCTCACCAGCACCTTCGCCTTCGAGAGCGCGGAGGCGGGCAAGCGGCATTTCGAGCGGCTCACCGGCAAGCGCACCGGCGGCGTGGAGGGGCTGGTCTATTCGCGCTTCAACGGGCCCAACCAGGAGATCGTCGAGGATCGCCTGGCGATCTGGGACGGGGCGGAGGATGCGCTGGTGTTTTCCAGCGGCATGTCGGCCATCGCCACGCTGCTGCTGGCGATGTGCCGGCAGGGCGACGTGATCGTGCATTCGGGGCCGCTATACGCCGCGACCGAGAGCTTCATCGCCAAGGTGCTGGCGCGCTACGGGATCGCCTATGTCGATTTTCCCAGCGATGGCGCGCGGGCCGCGATCGCCGCGGCGGTGGCCGCGGGCCAGCGGCTGGCGGCGGAGCGGGGCGGGAAGCTGGCGCTGATCTTCCTAGAGAGCCCGGCCAACCCGACCAATGCGCTGGTCGACGTCGAGGCGGTGGCGGCCGAGCGGGACGCGGCGTTTGCGGGAACGGCGGATACGCCGCCGATCGCGATCGACAACACCTTCCTGGGGCCGGTGTTCAGCAAGCCGCTGGCGCACGGGGCGGACATCGTGGTCTATTCGCTGACCAAATATGTGGGCGGCCATTCGGACCTGGTGGCGGGCGGGCTCTCGGGCGCCAAGGCATGGATGGACCCGGTGCGCGCGCTCAGGAACACGATGGGCACGATCTGCGACCCCAACACCGCCTGGATGCTGCTGCGCTCGCTCGAGACGGTGGAACTGCGCATGACGCGGGCGATGGAGAACGCGGTGAAGGTGTGCGCGGTGCTGAAGGACCATCCCAAGGTGGAGCATGTCGGCTTCCTGGGACTGCTGGAGGCGGGGCGCGAGAAGGACATCTACCGGCGCCACTGCACCGGGCCGGGGAGCACCTTCTCGCTGTTCGTGCGAGGAGGCGAGGCGGCGGCGTTCCGGTTTTTGGACGCGCTGAAAGTGGCGAAGCTGGCGGTGAGCCTGGGCGGCACCGAGACGCTGGCGAGCGCGCCGGCGGCGATGACGCATCTCTCGGTGCCGGCCGAGCGGCGCGCGGCGATGGGCATCACCGCCAATCTGGTGCGGATCTCGGTGGGGATCGAGGATGCGGACGACCTGATCGCCGATTTCGAACAGGCGCTGGCCGCGGTCTGACAGGTTCGGGGCAAAATGGCGGCTCGGCAAACACCGCCCCTAGCGCTTTCCAGCGGCCCGCCCCCGGGGCTAGACTGGCGCCGCGTTGCCACGAGAGGAGCCCCCGATGACCCCCACGGTCACCGTCTTCGCCAATTCGCCCGACGAGGGCCAGGGCCTGGCGCGCGACATGCATGTGCGCTGGGCGCTGGAGGAGGTGGGCCTGCCCTATAGTGTGCGGCGAGTCAGCTTCGAGGAGATGAAGCAGCCCGCGCACCGGGCGCGCAGCCCGTTCGGGCAAATCCCCACCTTCGAGGAGGGTGCACTGGTGCTGTTCGAGAGCGGGGCGATCGTGCTGCATCTCGCCCTCCACCACCCGGGGCTGCTGCCGGTGGAGGAAGGGGCGCGGGCGCGCGCGATCATGTGGTTGTTCGCCGCGCACAGCACCGTGCAACCCGTGGTGGTGGAGCGCGAGACGGCGTTCTTCCTGGAGGGCGACAAGCCCTGGTACGCAGAGCGGCTGGCGATGGTGGAAGAGCGTATCCGGGCGCGGCTGAGCGAGTTGTCGGCCCGCCTGGGCGATGCCGCATGGCTGGACGGCGAGTTCAGCGCGGGCGACCTCGTCATGGTGCTGGTGCTGCGCCGGCTGGAGGATACCGACATCCTCGGCCAATTCCCCAACCTGGCCGCCTATGTGGCGCGCGCGGTGGCCCGGCCCGCCTACCGGCGCGCCTTCGCCGCGCAGCGCGAGGTGTTCACGAGCGCGCATCCCGACGGCTGAAACCACCGCCGACCGGCGGGGCTACCGGATCGGTGGACCAGGCGCCGGATGGGCGGTGCTCGCCTGCGCCTTGCCGGGCATCCCACCAATCGCCCCAGCGCCTGGCGAGGCGCCCCGGCTTGTCCGCCAGCAGCTCGCGGCCGAGCGCGTGGGCGCGGTGCTCCAGTGCGGCCCGGCCGGTGCGGGCGAGTGATGCGATCTGCGCGGCGGCGGGCAGCGCGCCGGCGCGGGTGCCGGGCGCCAGCGCTTGCTCGAGCACATGGCAATCGTGATGCGCGCCCAGCGCCTCGGCCAGGTCGCGGGCCAGCAGCGCGCGCGGGGCCAGTTCGCCCGGCTGGAGATCGCGCAGCAGGCGAGTGTGGTACCAGTGGTCCTTCACCCGCTTGCGCCATTCGTGGTGATTGCGCGCGCTGGGCTTCCTCGCGGCGCGTTTGCGGGCCTTGCGCGCGGCGCGGTAGGGAGCCGCGATGCCCGGGGCGAGGACGTTCGAGCCATCGGCCTCTAGCGTCCAGTGGGGCGCGCGGGCGGCCACCTGTTCGAGCAGGGTGCGAGCCTGGGCGAAGGCGGCGTCGAGCTCGGCGGGGGCGAGCGCATGGTCGCCATCCTCGCCGGCAAGCTCGGCGCGCAGCGGCGCCAGCGCCTCGGGGTCGGGCAGGTCGTGCTCCTCGGCCAGGACCGCATCGAGGGTATGGTGGAGCACACCGGCATCGCGCGCGGCGCCCAGCAGGCGGCCGACCTCGCGCAACGCCGCGTTCTCCTGCGCCCGGCCCGGGAAGGCGGAGCGCACCAGCCGCAGCAGCGCGCGCAGCTTCTTGCAGCGCTTGCGCACGTCGTGGATCGCCGCGGGGCGCACCTCGCCGGTGGCCTCGAGCGAGCGCAGGGCGCGGCGCAGCTGTTCGCCGGCGATGCGGCGCAGGGCGGATTCGAGCGCGGGATCGGCAGTCTGCAGGCGATAGGGCATTGTTTCAATTTAGTGACAGTACCGCGATGCACAACCGCGTGCACGATTGGCGTCAGCAGCCGGAACCTTGCGCCGATGCAGGCGGGACCGGATGCGGTCTCCACGTCGACCCGATGGCACTTGCCCCCCATGCCGACGAGATCGCATCTTTGAAGCTCAAGGCAACCAAGACCGGCATCACGTTCCCCGCGAGCCGGCCGATCGACGACGAACGCGTCGGAAGATTGGCCGTCAGCTCACGCCGGGCGAAAGCATTCTAGCGATTTTCCTTGCACTTGCCGGGATCGGCATGACCCCGCCACTCGCGCCGGTCCTCGGCGGTGCGCAGGACCTCGTAGGCGAGCTGGCAGGCCTGGAAGGCGCGGGCGGCTTCGGCGTCGCCGGGGCGCACGTCGGGGTGGACCTCCTTGGCCTTTGCGCGCCAGGCCTTGCGCACGTCCTCGTAGGTGGCGTCCAGCTCCAGGCCGAGCACTTCGAGCGCGCGGATCTCGTCGGCGCTGCGGCTGCCGTCGCCCGAGGTCGCCCAGCCGTAATGCTGCGCCTCGGCATAGCCCGAGCTGTCGCGCCGCTCGGTGCGGGCGCGCGCCTCGGCCTCCTCGCGGCCCAGGCCCTCAAAATAGTCCCAGCCCTTGTTGTATTCGGCCGCGTGCTCCTGGCAGAAATACCAGCGCTCGGGGCTGTTGGGGGTCTTGGGCGCGGGGCAATTGCCCGGCGCGTCGCAGCCGTGGCGGTCGCACAGCCGTACCGTGGCCGCCTCCCGCGCCGCGCCGTAGCCACGCCAGCGGGGAAAGCCCCAATCGTTCGAGCGGCCCGATTGCGGCATCAGCCGGACGGGCAGGATAAGGCGGCGCGGCACATGGGGCGTATTATAGGCGCGGCGGAGCGAAGCTCAAACGCGCTTTGCGCCGCCTCGCCGGGCTTGGGCGGCGAGTGGCGTGAGGTGATACAATAGGGGACAAAATGCCGCATTGCCGCACTGCAGCAAGGGCCTTATCGGCTGGCCCGAACAGCGGCGAGGCGACGGGTAATGAGCGAGCAGGTGACCATCTCCGCGGGGTTCAGCGTCCTGGCCATGGCGGCCTTCGCGCTGACGGCCGAGCCGCTGGCCGAGGCCCCGGCTGCCATGGCCCCGGGCGCCGCGGCCTTTGCCGCCGCGCCTGCCGGCGTGGCGGTTTCCGCCGCTTCGTCGCTGCCGGGCGGCTGATCGACCGGTCGGCGGCGGGGCTGGTTGGCCGCCGGGTACTTGGCGCTCGTTGGGTTTAGCTCAGTTCACCACCACGGTGACGGCACGGCGGTTCTGCTCCCAGGCCGCCTCGGTCGAGCCGGTGGCGGCGGGGCGTTCCTCGCCGTAGCTCACGGTGTTGATGCGGTTGGCCGCGACCCCCAGGCTGACGAGATAGTTCTTGGCCGCATTGGCGCGCCGTTCGCCCAGCGCCAGGTTGTAGTCGCGGGTGCCGCGCTCGTCGGCATGGCCCTCGACGGTGGCGCGCACATTGGCGAACTGGGCGAGGTACTGGGCCTGGGCGCGCAAGGCGGTCTGGTCCCGGCTGTCGACCTCGAACTCGTCGGTGTCGAAGTAGATCACGTCCTGCCCGGCCATCTGCTGGCGGAAATGCGGCTGGGTGCCGGGGACCGCGCCCGCCGGTGGGGCGGCGGCGGGGGGCGCGGGGGCCGCAGCGGCGGCCGGCGGTGCGGGCGGCAGTTCCTCGGGCGCCTGGCGCGAGCAGGCGGCGAGCGCGAGCGCGCTGGTGGCAAGGGCAATCGCCATTCGCGGGACTATATGTGACATCGTGGACTTCTCCCTGTTGTTGATTGGCTGATAACGGCGCGGCATGCTGAACGCGCCTATGGCAGAACCGGTCCCCAGGCGGGATCGGAGGCGCCGACCGGGGTTTCCAGGCGCCGCTCGTAGCCGCCGGTGAGGTCGACCTGCCAGATCGAGGTTTCGCCCGAATTACGCTCGGTGCGGAAGAACTGGATGATGCGGCCGTTGGGCGCCCAGGTCGGCCCTTCGTCCTGCCAGGCATCGGTGAGCTGGCGCAGATTGCGGCCATCGGGGGTCATCACCGCGATGCGGAAATCGCCGACGATGTGGGTGAAGGCGATCTGGTCGCCGCGCGGGCTCCATTCGGGCGTGCCCGCGCGCCCGCCGAAGAAGCTGATGCGCCGCTGGTCCGAGCCATCGGCGTTCATCACGTAGATCTGCTGCTCGCCCGAGCGGTCGCTTTCGAACACGATCCGGCTGCCGTCGGGCGAGTAGGAGCCGCCGACGTCGATCCCCGGCCCGTCCGTCAGCCGCACCGGCGTGCCGCCGCCGGCGGACGAGACGCGGTAGATGTCGGTATTGCCGGCGATCGCCATCGAATAGAGGATCCAGCGCCCATCCGGGCTCCAGCGCGGGGCGAAGGTGGGGTTGGAGCTCTGCGCCACCAGCGTCTGGCGACCGGTGTCGATGTCGTAGATATAGATGCGCGGGTTGCCGTCGGTGTAGCTCAGGTACGCGATCTTCGAGTAGTCGGGCGAATAGCGCGGGGTGAGCGCGGTCGACTGGCCGTTGGTGATGAAGCGGTGGTTGGCGCCGTCGCTGTCCATGATGGCGAGCCGCTTGACGCGCGCATCCTTGGGGCCGGTCTCGGCGATGTAGGCGATCTTGCTGTCGAAGAACGGGTCCTCGCCCGAGAGCCGCGAATAGACCAGGTCGGCGCATTTGTGCGCGGCGCGGCGCCAGTCGGCGGGCGCGACCACCCAGCCTTCGCGGGCGAGCTGGCTCTGCAGCGCGACGTCGTAGAGGTAGCAGCCCACGGTCAGCCGGCCGTCGTCCTCGGCGCGGACATAGCCGTGGACCAGCATCTCGGCCGCGCGCCCGCGCCACGAGTTCCACGCCGGGGCGCTGATCTGCCGGTAGTCGGGCCGGGGTAGCGCATCGGGGCCGACGGGTTCGAACAGGCCGTTGTTGCGCAGGTCGTTGTAGACCACGCGGGCGAGTTCCAAGCCCAATGCGGTGGTGCCGCTCGAGTTCGCCGGCGTGGGCCCCTCGCGGTTGGTGGCGAAGGCCGGGATGGCGATCCCCAGGTCGGCCCAGGCGCTGTCGTCGGTGACGGTCACGGCAAGACCCGTCTCCGGCGCCTCTGCCGCCGAATCGGGGACGGCGATCGGCCCCGGGGGCGCCACCTCCTGGGCCGGCGCGGGCGCGGGCAGGAGGGTGAGGCCCAGGGGAACGAGGTACAGGGCGGCGAAACGCAGGACCATGGTCAAAGCCTTCTGTCGAAGCGGGAATCCACCAGCTTCCATTTGTCGTAATGCTGGTCGGGCAGGTCGAACGGCGCCGCCAGGCGCACGGCGCGCACCGCACGGTCGCAATGCAGCTCCTTCTGCGGTTCGTTGGAAGCGGTCACGCCGCTCTGGCTGATACAGCTGGGCGCGCCGGTCAAGCTGCCGTCGCGATTGAGCCGGAAGCGCACCACCGTCACCAGTTGATCGACCTCCACCCCCGAGGGCGCGCTCCAGTGCGGCTTGAGCTGTCGCGAGATGGCCGAATTGAGCGCCGCCGCCTCGGTCGCGCCGAAGGCCGCGGCGGGCGAGCCGCGATTGCCGTCGGTATCGCTCTGCCCGTCGAGGAAGTCGGCGCCGATGCGGCTGCCCCCGGCGCGCTGGCGGGCGGGGCTGGCGGCGGCGGCGGGCGTGGCCGCCGGCGCGGCCGAGGCGC
>JANNOJ010000001.1:0-48016 GCA_031399025.1 Erythrobacteraceae bacterium
CCGTTGCTCCAGATCGACATAGGAAAACAGCTTGCCCGATCGTTCGTCCGTCCCGCGCATCCATCGACCTCGTTCATCGCGTCTTGCCACGATGAATCACCTCACGGCGCGATAGCCAAGCCCTTTTTCATCAGCCTGTTAATCGTTGACTTGTAGGAGAACTCTTGGAAGCTGCTTGAGCCCGATTTTAAGGGGATCAATCGTGGCGAACATGTCCAACATTAACACCAAGTCGGCTGCCGCGCTGGCTTTCGAAAACTACCTGCGTACTGACCGAGAGTTGGTCGACGAGCTTTCATGGCGCCTTTTTCATTGATCCCCAAAACAGCAGATACAAAGAGCGTTGAAGGTGATAATCTATTGGTGGGTAGTTTGGTTTTTGCGGATAGCTTCGCTAATTGCTGCTCTCATCGTCATTTCGGTAATCATTTCGGCCCTCCAGCAGCATAGAAGCGTTGTTCTTCCAAACGGCTTGATTGCTCAGAATCATATATTCCTAGGCCCAAGAATATTATCTTCTAATGGAGAACAAATCCTCATCGAAGGATATGACAACGTGTGTTTCACAGAAAATTACATTGAAGCACGAGGGATGGTTCCGATAGATGTGAGAACAGGAGTGAAGGTTGCGGAACACTTGAAGAGTGAGGCGTACGAAGAGCTGAATGATGAGTTTGGCAGATGCGATGGCTATATAAGATCAAGGGTCGAGATATCGTTTTTATTGTCCCAGGTTTCACCACATCAGCGCTTTAGCTGTTCCGCGCGAAATTTTGTCAATCCCAATCTCAAGAACAAGGCTTGGCTTGATCGTCCCTGCGATCCTTATGTACCGTTCCCCGAGCACACATGATTACTCGCACAACACCGAGAACAGGAATAGAACAGAGGAACCTGGCGCTCGTCCCAGGGTCCAAACCAGCCGCAGCGATTCCGCTCCCGGCATCGCCAAGTCTCCTGGCCACCTGACACGGCCCTGGGCCGCGGCGCTGTCGCACTGGCCCCGATCCATGACCTCTTCGGTCGCCACCACGTCAGGCGTCCGCGCCAGCGCCACGATCCCGCCTGGTTCCGCCAGGCAGAGCCGGTCCTCGTCGGCAACCACCAGGCCCTTTCCTACACCGCCGGCCCCCGTTAGAATCCCGCCCGCTCTTTCCTACCGTCGATCGCCCCGCGCCGCCTCTGGCGCTGCGCTCCCTGCATGTGTTTCATCAACAAGCTTGGTGCGACTCGCCGCTCACTACCGCCGCGAACTCCTCCGCCGACAGCGCCGGCGCACCCAGAAAACCCTGCCACCGCGCGCAGCCCTCCGCCGCCACGATGTCGCGCTGCGCCGGCGTCTCGATCCCCTCGGCGGTCACGTTCAAGTCGAGCGCGCGGGCCATGGCCACGATGCCGCGCAGCACCGCCAGGTCGCGCGGGTCCTCGCCGATGCCCTGGACCATGCTGCGGTCCAGCTTGAGGTCGGCGAGCGGCAGCAGCTTGAGGTAGCGGAAATTGCAGAAGCCGGCGCCGAAATCGTCGAGCGCGATGCGCGTGCCCCCCGCCGTCAGCCGGCGCAGGCTGCGGGCGGTGCGTTCGAGATCGCAGACCAGCACGCTTTCGGTGATCTCCAGCGTCAGCCGCTCGGCGGCGAAACCGGTCGCGGTCAGCGCCTGGGCGATCTGGCGCTCGAAGCCGCGGTCGAACAGGTCGGCGGCGGTGACGTTGAGCGACAGCCGCAGCGGCGCGGGCCAGGCGCGCGCATCGGCCAGCGCCACGCCCATGATCCGGCGCGACAGCTGCGGCGCCAACCCCGCCCGCTCGGCGACGGCGAACAGGGCGTCGGGGCCGATGCTGCCCAGCAGCGGGTGCCGCCAGCGCGCCAGCGCCTCGGCGCCGACGATCCGGCCATCCTCGCAGGCGAATTGCGGCTGATACGCTGCGCCGATGGCGTCGCCGCGCTCCAGCGCCGCGACCAGGTCCGCCTCGAGCTGATCGGCGCCCCGCCCGGTCGGCGAAATTGCGGCATCGACCCAGGTGGGCGAGCGGAGCGGCCGATAGGGATGGGGCTCGAGCGTCTCGGCCAGCCGCGCCAGCAGGCGTTCGGGCACCTCGCCCGGAATGGAGCGCGACATGGCGATCCGCGGACGCAGGCGGACCGGCCGGCCCGGCGGCGCGATGTCGATGGGACGGGCGAGCCGGTGCCCAAGCGCCTCGGCCAGCCACTGCCACCGCTCGCGGCTGATCGGGCAGTTGCTCGCCAGCAGGAAGGCATCGCCGGCCACCCGCGCGACCAGGCAGTCCGCCCCGCCGAGTTCGCCGCCGGCGAACGCCGCCATGCGGCCGGCCGCCGCCACCAGCGCATCATCCCCCTGCGCCGCCCCATGCGCCAGGTTGACCGAGGAGAGGCGGTCGAGCCGCACCAGCATCGCATGGACGCACGGCCGCTCGCCCCGCCCTTCCGCCGCCCGTTGCCAATCGGCGATGCAGGCCAAGGCGCCGGCGGCGGGGATGAGCCCGGTCAGCCGGTCGCGCCGATGGGTGAGGGCACAGGTGGTCGGGTCGCTTGCCGGCATGATTGCCCCCTGGTCCCAATACGCCGACATTGCGCCCCCCTTGCCGGTTCGCGTTGCAAATCGGCACGGCTGTTCATAGGCTCAGCCCATGACCGAGGCGAGCCCCGCATTGGCCGACGCCAGACCGCCAGTCGCCGCCTTCGAGCGCCTGGCGCTGCTCTACTCGCCCGGCGATCGCGCCGCCGAGGCCGCGCGCGAGATGCAGGCGTGCCGTGACTGGGCGCCGCTCGGCGAGGCCGATGCGGTGGTCGTCCTGGGCGGCGATGGCACCATGCTCAACACGCTGCACGCGATCCTGGACAGCGGCCGCTCGATCCCCGCCTTTGGCCTCAACCTTGGGACGGTGGGCTTCCTGATGAACCGCTACCGCGGCTGCGCCGGGCTGGAGGAACGCCTGCGCAAGGCGAAGCGGATCGGCGTCGCACCGCTGCGGATGGAGGCGGTGACACAAGCCGGCGAGCGCCAGGTGTCCTTCGCCATCAACGAGGTCTCGCTGCTGCGCGAGACCCGGCAGACCGCCAAGCTGGAGGTCAGCGTGAACGGCCGGACGCGCATCGCCGAGCTGGCCTGCGATGGCATCCTGCTGGCGACGCCGGTGGGCTCCACGGCCTACAATCTGTCGGCGCACGGGCCGATCCTGCCGCTCGATTCGCGAATGCTCGCGCTCACCCCGATCTCGCCCTTCCGCCCGCGGCGGTGGCGGGGCGCGATCCTGCCCGAGCGCAGCAAGGTGAGCTTCCGCGTGCGCGAGCCGGACAAGCGCCCGGTGGCGGTGGTGGCCGACCACAAGGAATATCGCGACATTGCCGAGGTGCACATCGCCATCGCGCGCGAGCTGGAACTGGTCCTGCTGTTCGATCCGGGCCACTCGCTCGACGAGCGGATCGTCGCCGAACAGTTCATCGCCTAGGCCGGGCTACCTGGCCCCGCGCCGGCACGGCGGCGGGCCTTGCCAAAGGCAGGCCGCGACCATATAGGCGCTGACCTGCCCGCCAGGGCCGCTCCCCGATAGCTCAGCGGTAGAGCATTCGACTGTTAATCGAATGGCCGTAGGTTCGAATCCTACTCGGGGAGCCATTTCGGACGGAACCGCCAGCTTGGTTCGCCCTCGTTCCCCCAACGCCATTGGCTAGCAGCCCGCGCATGAGGTCCAGCCTATGCCGGGGGAAATCGCTACCCTGGCGCTGGATCCGGCGGCCGATGCGGGACGGGCTGATGGCGCGATTCCATTCGCCAGTACCCGGCGCTCCCGAGGGCGGAACGGGGCGGATGATGAGGCCAATCGTCGCGCGCGACGCTCAACTATTTGCCGCGTCCCCTTGACCGCGCCGCACGGCGGTCGGCGAGGGGGTCTGCCATGCCGGGCCGGAGGGAAAGCGGAACGCCTCCAAGCTGGCGGCCCGCATCTCGACGCTGAAACCCGGCGCCTCGGGCGTCAGATAGCAGCCGTGAGCGATCCGGATCGGATCGAGGAAATGCTCGTGAAGGTGCGCAGCGTGTTCGATCATCCGCTCCTCCAGCGACCCGCTCACGACGACATAGTCGATCATCGAGACGTGCTGGACGTATTCGCAAAGTCCCACGCCCCCGGCGTGCGGGCACACCGGCTTGTCGAACTTGGCCGCGAGCAGTAGGACCGCGAGCACCTCGTTTAGCCCGCCCAGCCGGCACGCATCGACCTGAACGACGTCGATCGCATCGGCTTGGAGGAACTGTTTGAACATGACCCGGTTGTGGCACTGCTCGCCGGTCGCAACGCGGATCGGGCGGACGGCGCGGGCGACCGTGGCATGGCCCAGAATGTCGTCCGGGCTCAACGGCTCTTCGATCCACCAGAGATCGTTACCGGCGAGCGCATGAATGCGGTCGATCGCCTCGTCCACTTCCCACACCTGGTTGGCGTCGATCATCAACCGCCCGTCGGGGCCGAGTTCCTCGCGGACGAGCCTGCAGCGGCGGGCATCCTCGTGCGGGTCGCGCCCTACCTTGATCTTGAGCCGGGTCCATCCGGCCGCCTTCGCCTCGCGGCACAGAAGGCGGATCTTGTCCTCCGGATAGCCCAACCAGCCGACCGAGGTGGTATAAGCGGGGTAGCCGTCGGCGCGAAGCCGGGCGATCCGGCAATCGCGCGTCGGTGCCTGCGCCTCGAGTATGGCCAGCGCTTCGTCAGGAGTCAGCGCGTCGGAGATGTGGCGAAAGTCGATCAAGCCGACGATCATGCGCGGCGGCATTTCGGCGATCAGCAGCCAGACGGGCTTTCCCGCCAGCTTCGCCCACAAATCCCAGACGGCATTGATGATGGCCGCGGCCGCCAAGTGGATGACGCCTTTTTCCGGGCCCAGCCAGCGCAATTGGCTGTCCCCGACCAGGCGGCGACAGAACCCGGCCATGTCCCGCTGGATCTCTTCGAGCGTCAGCCCGACGACCAGCGGCGCAAGCGTATTGATCGCGGCAACGCAGAGTTCGTTACCCCGCCCGATGGTGAAGGTCATGCCGTGACCTTGGACATCGCTCCGCGACGTGCGAAGGATGACGTAAGCGGCCGAATAATCCGGGTTGGGATTCATCGCATCGGACCCGTCGAGGGTCAGCGATGTCGGAAACCGCACGTCGATGGCGTCTAGAGCGAGAAATCGGGTCATTCACACTCGCTTTTTTCAGTGGAAACTATTTTCGCATGCGCTCCTGGGCGGCTCTTGCCGGATTGGGTTACCGGTTGCGGGCGAACTGGTTCGCGCCGATCGATCCAGCAGCGCCAGATCGGCGGAACGACCCGGACCAGCCTCGCCGACCGCGCGAGCATAGGCGCCGTCGAGCTGGGCTATACGCGCACCTGACGGAACCCGGATCGCCGCGCTCGTCACGCGTTCCGGGTCGTGCCCCGGCAACCGCGAGCGGGCGCCCCATCAGCACGGTGGCACACGTCAAAGACAGGCAGGTACTTACCTTGCGGGCAAGCGGGACAGACAACAAGACCCCCTCCAACGCCCTCGACCGGGTGCGAGCGACCTTGTTATCTTCCTTACAACATCAAGAATTGTCAACACTCATGAAAATCGTTTTCACTGGAGACTTGACGCTGCTCCGCCGGTCGCCCTAGCGTCGAGCATCGCCCAGCCGGACGCCATGGAGAGATGCATGATACAGCCCTGGACCGTGTTGCTGACAGGCGCTGCGCTCGCCGCGTCGGCATCCGGTTCGGCATCCGCGCAACCGGTCGAGCTTCGCTCTCCGAACGGCGTCATCCGCTTCGTCATGTCCGCATCCCAACGCGATGCCGCGCCGATGTACCGGGTCGAGCGGCACGGCGAAGTGATCATTGCTCCCTCCGCGCTCGGCCTGCAATTGCGCTACGCTCCCGATTTCGGTCCGTTCGACCTCGCGGGGACGGCGCGCGTCAGCACGGACCGCAACTACCCGCTGATCGCAGCCAAGGCGGCGAGGTTGCGCGACCATTACAACGAGGTCACGATAACGCTGAAGGAGCGGACGCGCGGGCGGCGCATCGACCTGATCGTCCGAGCTTACGACGATGGCATCGCCTTTCGCTACCGGCTGGCCGAGCAACCCGATCTCGCCGCCGTCTCGCTCGCCAACGAACGCACGCAATTCGCCTTTGCCGCCGATTACGACTGTTGGGGATTGAATCTCGGCCGCACCGATACGCCGCACGAGGGTGAATTCGACGCGATCAAGGCCTCTGCCGCCCGGCCCCATTTCCTGTACGATGCTCCGTTCGCCTGCGCCTCGCAGGCGCGCCGCACCCATTTCATCCTGACCGAGGCCGACCTGCGCGACTATGCCGGGCTCTACTACCGCGGGCTGGATACCGGCGCGCTCGGCGTGGAAGCGCAGCTCTCCCCGCGCTACGACGACCGCCGCGTCGCGGTGCGGCACGATCTCGCGCGCGGACCGCTGATCACGCCATGGCGCGTGGTGATGATGGCCGACCGCGCGGGCGACCTCATCGGCTCGACGCTGATCGAGGCGCTCAACCCGCCGCCGGCGTTCGACCCGCGCTGGATCAAGCCGGGCAAGACGCTGTGGGATTGGTGGTCGGGCCCCTATGTCTGGCCGCCGAACGGGCCGGGCATGACCACGCAGGCGCTCCGCGGCTTCATCGACTTCGCCGCGGAAGCGGGCTTGCCCTATCTCATCATCGACGACGGCTGGAGCCACCCGCTCCCCGAGGTTCCCGGTCGGCCGATGAACGTCGATATCCTGCGCGCGCGCGCCGGCGTCGATATTGCGGACCTCGTCGACTATGCGCGTGCGCGCGGGGTCGGGCTGCTCCTGTGGGTCCGCTGGAACCTGCTCGACGAACGCATGGACGAGGCCCTCGACCTCTATGCGCGATGGGGGATCAAGGGTCTGAAGATCGATTTCATGGATCGTGACGACCAGGAGATGGTCGGCTTCTACCACCGGGTGCTAGGCAAGGCCGCCGACCGGCGACAGCTCGTTATCCTCCATGGCTCCTATCATCCGACCGGGCTCAACCGCACCTATCCCAACTTGATGGGCACCGAGGGTGTCCTGGGCGCCGAGTACAACAAATGGTCGATGCGCGTGACCGCGGGTCATAACGTGATGCTGGCCTATACGCGCCAGGTGCTGGGGCCGATGGACTATACTCCCGGGGGCTTCCGCAACGTGACCCCGGCTGCCTTCCGCATCCAGGGCGACGGGCCGGTGGTACAGACCACGCGCGGGCAGGCGCTGGCGATGTATGTCGTCTATCAGAGTTCGCTCCAGACCGTCGCCGACCACCCCGAGGTCTATCGCCGGTCGCCCGACGGCTTCGATTTCGTGAAGGGTGTTCCGGCGACCTGGGATGAAACGCGCTTCGTTGCCGGCGATATCGGCGAGTGGGTCGTCGTTGCGAGGCGGAATGGCACGACCTGGTATATCGGCGCGATGACCGACGAGCGCGGCCGCACGATCGACGTCCCGCTCGAGTTCCTCGGCGCGGGGCGCTTTACCGCCGAACTGTGGACCGATGGCGCTACCCCCACCACGCTCCGCCGCGAGCGCCGTGCCGGGCTTCGCGCGGCCGATCGGCTTACCCTCCAGCTGGCGCCGAGCGGCGGTGCGGTCGCGGTGCTGACCCCGGTTCGCTAGCGCTGCAGCTCGAGCTCGATCACCCGGTCCCACTCGTCGGGCTGCTGCGCCGGCAGCGTCAGCTCGATCCCGCCCTGGACCGCACGGAGCGCGACCGCCGCCCCGTCGCGCACCGCCCGCGCCGAGCGCACCGGTGTCGCGATCGGAACGAACAGCCGGTCGTCGGCCCAGTCGAGCACATGAACATAAACGCGGTTGCCCGCCTGAGTGGTGACGCCCCACGGCCGCGGCGCCATCGGTCCCTTGCGCGTGCCGTAGATGCTGCGGCCATAGACCTTCAGCCAGGCGCCGATCTCGCCGAGCGTGGCGACATTCTCGGGTTGAAGCTCGCCATTGGGCATCGGCCCGGTATTGAGCAGGAAATTGGCCCCGCGCCCGGCCGCGCCGACCATCGTGCGCACCAGCGTCGCGGTGGATTTGTGTCTGTCATCGGTGAGGCTGAAACCCCAGGAGCCGTTCATCGTCTCGGCCATTTCGAGCGGCAGCGCATCGCTGGCGGCGGCGGTGTTGTAGCCCTTGGTGTTCTCGCCGGGCAGGTCGCGCTCGAACACCTGATAGTCTTCGCCCGGAAACGGCGCGAGATGGTGATTGTTGACGATCATCGCGCCCGGCTGGAGCCGGTGGATCATCGCATAGGTGCGGTCGAGCCGCCAGTTGTTGCTCGGGCGTGTCGCCTCCTGGTCCCAGAAGCCGCCGTCCAGCCAGATGCCGCCGATCGGGCCGTAATTGGTCAGCAGCTCGGCGATCTGCGCATCCTGAAAAGCAAGGTATCTTTCCCAATCGCCCTGATGCGGTCTGCCGGCATGATGGCCCGTATAGCCGCGGGGATAATAGTCGGGATGATGCCAATCGAGTTGTGAATAGTAAAAGAACAGTTTCAGACCATGTTCTCGGCACGCAGCGGCAAGCTCCTTCATCGGATCGCGTGCGAACGGGGTTCGGCCGACGATATCATAGTCGGAGACCTGGCTATCGAACATTGCGAACCCGTCGTGATGCTTGGCGGTGATGACGATGTAACCGGCGCCGGCATCCTTGAAGGTCCGTACCCAGGCGTCCGCATCGAACTGGGTGGGATTGAAGAACCGCGCCAGCCGTTCGTAATGTTTGATGCTGATCTTGTGATGTTCCATGATCCATTCAGCAGGCAGGCCACTGTCGAGCGCGACGCCGCCGAGTTCGCTGTAAATTCCCCAGTGTAGGAAAATGCCGAACTTGCTATCCTGAAACGCGCTCCGTGCAGCCAGGTTGGCGGGCGCAGGAGTGTATGTCGGCAAGGCGGCGCGCACGTCGTCGGGCGTCGCTTGGTTCGTCTGCCCGAGCGCTCCTGTAACCGTAAACGACAGCGCCGCGACAACCGCCAGCAGGCGGCCGACGGCGGGAGGGCGCTTTATCATCCGGAATTTCCTTCACGTAAACAGAAAGAAAAAATTGATCGCCGACGCCCGTCAAAAACGAAACCGGATACCAGCCGACAGCGTGGTGTCGTCGTTACGCACACTCGACCAATTATACTCGTAGCCCTGATAGTTCACGTATTTTGCGCCAGTCAGGTTGGTGCCATCGACGCTGACCGTCATCATCGGGGTAATGTCATAGCCGACGCTGAAATCCAGCCGGCCGTTGGGTTTCACCCAGTTCAGGAAAATCTCGTCCTCGTGGACGGTGCTCCCCGCTCCGGACAAGTCGTAATCGAAATAGCTCGAGCGGTAGGTGTAGACCAAGCGGCCATTCAGGCCGAGTTGCTCGTATATCAGGCCCAGGTTCCAGTTGTCGCGCGATACCCCCTGGAGCGGATAGCCATAGAGGCGGTCGGTCTCGGTCGTGACCTCCGATTCCACGATCGTATAATTGCCGAACATGCCGAAGCCGGACAGCGCGCCCGGAAGGAAATCGAAGAAAAACTGGGTGCTGAGTTCGACGCCATAGAGATTGGCCGAGCCGATGTTGCGCGGCCGATTGATGTCGTACTGACGGGTGTCGATCGTCTCGCGGCGGACCTCGTTGACGACCCGGTCCTTGATCGACTTGTAGAAACCGCCGACCGCAATGTAACCGCCACGACTGAAATAATATTCGGCGGTCAGGTCGAAGGCGTCGGCCTTCTGCGACCTCAGATCCGGATTGCCGGCGTCCCCGCTGCCGATCACGTCCGGATCCTGGTCGGTTACCGGCACATAGCTCAGGCCGGGGTCGAGCTGCGAGAACGGCGGGCGCGACACCGTCCTGCCATAGGTCGCCCGCATCTGGAAATTGGGGCCCAAGCCGAGGCGCGCGCTCGCGTTCGGCAGGGCGTCGGTTTCGCTCGTGCTGCGCTCGACCGGGACGACTTCGCCGTTGACGGTGCCCGCGCCGGAGATCTGGCGGTCAACCTTGCTGAGGCGGGCGCCGATCAGTCCGTCGATCCGGATCGCATCGCTGACCGGCACCTCGTAACGGCCCTGAAGATAGCCCGCATAAACCTTCTCGCTCGCGTCGAAGCCAGCGGCGGGGTCGTTTTCCGGTTTCGGATAGTTATAGAATTCCCGGATGGTCTGCTGAACGTCCGCGTCGAACAGCGCTGCGCGACTGGGCACGGCGTATTCGGCGCCGTCGTTGTTTTCCTGAACGGCGGTGTATTCGTAGAAGTCGTCGCCAAAGCCGAGGCTCGATACCGGAACGACATAGTCGCCCGCGGCGGGACTTCCGGGTCCTCCGGCCGCACGGCGATAGCCGACGTCCCGGTCGGTGAAGCGCAGCCCGGCCTGCAGGTAATCGAGCAGTCCGTCGGTATCGTACTTGCCATCGGCCTTGATGGCATATTGATCGTTGAACCAACGTTCGCGATATTCATAATATCCGCCGACCACGGTGTACACGCTGGGATCGCTGAGCGCGTCGCCGGATGCGCGGGCATTGAAGCTCCCGTCGTCCTCGGTCGTTATCGCAACGCTGTCGATGATCTCGCCGACGCCGAAGATGAAGCCCTCGTTGATCGCCGTGGAGTGCTGCGCCGACACGTCGAGCGTGCCCAGAAAACGCCCGCTTTCATATTCCAGCCCGACGCCGCCGATGAACAAGTCCTCGGTACGATGCTGCGCTTCGCTGCGAACGTTCGTCTCGACCTCGTTGGCGGTAAGGGACGAAGCCCGGCACAGGCTTTGGACCGTTGTCGAGTTCGGGTCGAAATAGCCGTTTGAGTCCACGCGCGCATTCACGCAGTTCTCGTCCGTCTGGATATTCGTGATGCTGGACGCGTCGAACAGATTGTATGTCGTGCGGCCGATCAGGTAACTTCTGCGATTGGCGGTCCACAGGCCATCGACCAGTACTTCGAGCTCCGGGGTGGCCTCCCACTGCACCGCGAAATTGACCTGCGGGATCTGGTATACGCCGGCTTCGGTCACCGCGCCGAAATTTCCCGGAAGATAGGCGTTGCTGCCGGCGGCGGGGCTGCCGGCGAACTCGCTCGAGCGTCCGCTGCCGACATAGGCGATCGGCCGGTTGAAATAGTTGGAGCTCCACGCCCCGTTGAGCAGCACGCCGACGTCGCCGATGCCCGTCTCCCACCGTCGCGCGACAAGGACGCTGGCCGACGGGCTCACCTGCTCGGCCTTGATCGAATAGGTTGCGCGCGCGCTGCCGGCGATCGTCAGGCCGTCCTCGAAGTCGAACGGCCGGCGCAACTTGAGGTTGATGTACCCGGCGACGCCGCCTTCGATCAGGTCGGCGGTGTTCGACTTATAGACGTCGGCGCCCGCCAGCACCTCGGCGGGCAGATACTGGAACTCGAACCCGCGGCTGGTGCCGAAAAACGCCTCGCGGCCGTTCAGCGTGGTCTCGATGTCTTCAAGACCGCGAACCAGCGGATCATCGATCTGGCTGGTGGTCCCGACGAGCACCTGGACGCCGGGAACGCGCTGCAATGCCGCGGCGACGGTCGAATCAGGAAACTTGCCGATGTCGTCGGCAACGATCGAATCAACCACTTGATCGCTATCGCGCTTGATCCGCGCGGCCGATTCCAGGCTGGCGCGGATGCCGGTAACGACGATGACGTCGTCCTGTGTCTCCTGGGCGGCGGCATCGCTGTTCCGTCCGCCCGGCGGCGGCGCAGGATCGTCGGGCTGGGTCGGGCGGGCCCCCTGGTCCGATTGCGCCCACGCGACGTGAGAGGAGCATAGCATCGACAGCGACACCCCTGCTGCCAAGCTCGCATGTTTCACTTTCATGGCCCTCTCCCTATCCGACTCTGCGTGCCACTCTTTCATCGGCACGTTCTACTTTCAAATATGATTAATACGATCGGGCCTGTCAAGACATGCTCCATTGCTTGCGAGCGTCGGCGCGATGGGGCACCAATGGGGTCCCGCCGCGGGCGGCATAGCGACGGAGAGCACCGATGACACAAGCCGATGCCGATGCCCGCGAGGACCAGGACAGCAAGGATCGGCGCTATCGCGCCCCCGCGCTCGAGAAGGGGCTCGATGTCCTCGAACTGCTCGCCAGCGAACCGGCCGGGCTGACGCTGGGCGCGATCGTCCAGCGGCTCGGCCGCTCGCACGGCGAGCTGTTCCGCATGGTCCAGGTACTCGAATATCGCGAATTCATCGTCCAGGCGCCGGGCGGCGGTTATCGGCTGACCGACAAGCTCTTCGCGCTCGCCATGGAGCAGCCGCAGCACCGCAGTCTGATCGAGATCGCGCTACCGATCATGCGGCGGCTCGCGCTCGCGCTGGGCCAATCCTGTCACCTGGTATTCCATTCACGCGGCGAGATCGTCGTCGCGGCGCGGATGGAATCGGGCGAACAGATCGGCTTTTCGGTCCGCGTCGGCTATCGCCGGCCGCTGATCGAAACTGCGTCGGGGATGGTTCTTTATGCCTTTCAGCCCGAGGAGGTGCGCCGCGCCTGGGAGCGGTTCTGGGCACCCGAGCCGGCGAGCCCGGTGGTGGAGGCGTTCCGGGCGCAAAGCGACCTGGCGCGCTCGCGCGGCTTCGTCCGGCAACGCAGTTCCTTTGTTGCGAGCGTCACCGACATCTCCGCCCCCGTGGTCCGGGCCGGACGCGCCGCCGCGGCGCTGACCGTCCCGTTCCTGCGGACGCTCAACGCCTCGACCGACGAGGGTGCGGCGGTGCCGCTGATCGTCGCGGCTGCCGCCGAAATGTCCAGCCAACTGGTCCACGGCGACAATCGCGCGTGAGAGATATTTCATATGTGGTTAGCACTTTTTACTTGCGATCAGATATGCTAGCGCCGGAGAAGGAGAAGGCAGATGCGCCGCATGTCCAGACCGCCCGGCGATCGGCCGGCGCTGATCGACCGCGACAAGCGGCTGGCTTTTCTGCTGGTCGCCAGCCTGTTCTTCGCCTGGGCGCTGGCGGCGAGCCTCAACGACGTGCTGATCCGCCACTTCCAGCGCGCTTTGGCGCTCAGCCGGGGGGAGGCGGCGCTGATCCAGTTCGCTTTCTTCGTCGGCTATTTCTGCGCCGCCTTGCCGGCCGGCTGGGTGATGCGCCGGCTCGGTTACAAGGGCGGTATCCTGGTCGGGCTTGGGCTCTACGCGGCGGGCGCGCTGCTGTTCTGGCCGGCGGCCGAGGTGCGCGTATTCGCGCTGTTTCTGCTGGCGCTGTATATCATCGCCTTCGGGCTCGCCTTTCTCGAAACCGCGGCCAACCCCTATATCGCGGTGCTCGGCGATCCGCGCACCGGCCCGGCGCGGCTCAACCTTGCCCAGAGCTTCTACGGCCTCGGCTCCATCCTGGGTCCGGCGATCGGCGGCTGGTTCATCCTGGCCGGCGTGGAACGCTCGCCGGCCGAACTCGCGGCGATGGGCCCGGCGGCAGCCGAGGCCTATCGCATCGCCGAAGCGCGCGCCGTCCAAGGACCCTATCTTGCGGTTGCCGCCTTCGTCGCGCTGCTGGCGGGGATGATCGCGCTGGTCCGCCTTCCCCCGGTGGCGAACGAAGGCACGGTCGGCGACAGCCACGGCGGCATCGCCGCGGCGCTGCGCGATCGGCGGCTGGTCGCGGCGATCGTGGCGCAATTCTTCTACGTCGGCGCGCAGGTTTCGATCTGGAGCTACTTCATCGACTTTGCCCGCGAGGTCCTGCCCGCGATCACCGATCGGCAGGCCGCCTTCCTGCTGTCGGGCAGCCTGGCGACGGTGATGGTCGGCCGGCTGGCAGGTGCGGTGGCGATGCGCCGCTTCGCCGCCGAGGCGCCACTGGCGATCTGCGCGGTGGGCAACGTCCTGCTGTGCGTGGCGGCGATGACCCTGAGCGGCGCGGCGGCGCTCGGCGCATTGTGGCTGACCAGCCTGTTCATGGCGATCATGTTCCCGACGATCTTCGCGCTGGGTGTGCGCGATCTCGGCCCGGCGACCAAGACCGGGAGCGCGCTCATCATCATGGCGATTATCGGCGGGGCGCTGATCCCGCTTGGCTTCGGCCTGATGGCTGACGCAACGGGCAGCCTGCGCGCGCCGCTGGCGGTGCCGCTTGCCTGTTTCGTGATCGTCGGCTGGTTCGCGTGGTTTTCGGCCCGGACCCCGGCGCCCGCGCCCCGCTCGCAATCTTGATCGCGACCGCGCCGATGGTGGACGAGGGCCGCTCTCGACCGGGTCCTCGCCGCGGCTCAATCTCGCAACAGGCGCGTGCTGCTGGATCCCATCCGATCGCTCGGATGGCCGCCCGCCCGCATGGCCAGGAAGATCAGACCGGTTCGGTCGCCTTCTCGCCGTGGGGCTGGGCCATGCGGCGGTGCATCTTGGCGACCAGTTCTTCGGGCAGCAGGTCGGCGAAGGTCTTCTGGATCTTGTTTAGGAAGCCGCTGGTGATGACCGTGTCGCCCTTGAGCAGCGCTTCGTAGCCGTCCTTTGCCACGAGGGCCGGATCGGCCTTCGGCGCCTGGCCGACGGCGGTGTCTTCCATTCCTGCCTTGGCGAAGAACGGGGTGTCGGTCGCCCCGGGGAGGAGGCAGGTGACCACCACCTTGCTGTCGCGCAGTTCCTCGGCCAGCCCCACGCAGAAATCGTCGATGAACGCCTTCGTCGAATTATAGGTGAGATTGAAGGGACCGGGCATGTGGCCCACGATGGACCCGGTCACCAGGATGCGGCCGCTGTTGCGCAGCCGCATGGCGCCGCCGATCTCGTGCACCAGGCGGACGGCCGACTTGATGTTGGTGTCGATGGTTCGCTCGACATCGTTCCAGGTCTGATCGAGAAAGGCCCCGCCCGTGGATTCGCCGGCGTTGGCGATGAGGACATCGACCCGGCGCTCGGCAAGGGTGGTGAGCAACATCTCGAGCCCTTGGTCCGTGCTCAGGTCGCACCGCACGGTTTCCACCTGGCCGGCGCCCAGCGCCCTGGCGGCGGCGGCGATCTCGGTTTGATCGGTGTCCGAGGCCAGGATGAGGTCGCAGCCATCCTTGGCCGCGAGCTTGGCGAGTTCGAAACCGATGCCGCTCGAGGCGCCGGTGACGACGCACAGGCCCTGCAGCCGGTCGACGGGGTGCTTGCTCATAGGGTCTTCTCCATGCCGGGCTTGAGGACGACCTTGGTCCAGACGTCCTGTTCTTCCTTGAAGCATTTGTAGCCGCGCGGCGCCTCCTCGAGCGGCAGCCGGTGCGAGATCAGAAAGGTGGTGTCCAATTCACCGGCCTCGATCTTGGCGAGCAGCTGCTTGGTATATTTCTGCACGTGCGTCTGGCCACCGCGCAACTGCACGCCCTTTTCCATCAGCGCGCCGAGCGGAAACTTGTCGGTCATGCCGCCATAGACGCCCGGGATCGAGATCTTGCCGCCGAAGCGCACCGCCAGGATCGCCTGCTTGAGCGCGCTGGCGCGGTCGGCGCCGATGCCCACGGTCTGCTTGACGATGTCGAGCATGTTGTCGACCGCGAAGCCGTGCGCTTCCATGCCCACCGCGTCGATCACCGCATCGACGCCGATGCCGCCCGACATCTCCATCAGCGCCTCGCGCACGTCGGTTTCGCGGAAGTTGACGATCTCGGCGCCCAGTTGGCGGGCGAGATCGAGCCGGTGGGGGTAATGGTCGATGGCGATGACCTTGGCCGCACCCATCGCCAGCGCCGATTGCACCGCGAACAGGCCGACCGGGCCGCAGCCCCACACCGCCACGGTATCGTCGGGCTGGATGTCGGCGTTCTCCGCACCCATCCAGCCGGTCGGGAGGATGTCGGAGAGGAACAGCACCTTGTCGTCTTCCAGGTGGTCGGGAATTACGATCGGGCCGACATCGGAGAACGGCACGCGCACATATTCCGCCTGGCCGCCGGAATAGCCGCCGGTGAGGTGCGAGTAACCGAACAGGCCGCTCATCGGCTGGCCGTAGAGCGCCGCGGACATGTCCTGCTTTTCGGCCGGATTGGAGTTCTCGCAGGCCGAGTATTGTTCGACCTTACAGTGGAAGCACCCGCCGCAGGCGATGGTGAACGGGACGACCACGCGCTGGCCCTTGGTGAGGGTGCTGCCGGAGCCGACCTCAACCACCTCGCCCATGAATTCATGGCCGAGCACGTCGCCCGGCTGCAGAGCGGGGATGACCCCGTCGTAGAGGTGCAGATCCGAGCCGCAGATGGCGGTCGAGGTGACCTTGATGATGGCGTCGCGCGGGTTGACGATCTCGGGATCGGGGATGGTGTCGACGCGCACGTCCTTGGTGCCGTGCCAGGTGAGGGCGCGCATCAGGCTGTCTCCTGTTCCGGGGCCGCGCGGCTCGCTGTGTCCTGGGCGGCGCGGGTCTGGTCTTTGGTGCGGGCGGAGGTGGCGATCTCGCCCGTTTCCATCAGCATCTTGAGGCGCTTGAGATCGTGGCGGGCCTGGATCTCGGGCTCGCGCAGGAACAGCTTGGCGACCGTGCGGCCGAGTTCGCCGGCCGGCGGATCGTAGGCGATCAGCAGGGCGACGCGCGTACCGCGGTCGCCGGGCGCATCGGTGAAGGTGACCCGACCCTCGGTATCGATGTCCGAGCCTTCGACCGAGCGCCAGGCGATCAGCTCGCCCTCGACCTCGCGCACGACCTCGGTCTCGACCTCGACATTCTGGCCGGCGGGGGCCTTGATGGTCCACACCGCGCGGCCGGTAACAGCGTCCCTCACCTCGATGCGTTCGAGGTTCTCCATGAAGTGGGGCAGGTTGGTGAACTCGCGCCAGAAGGCGAACAGCTCGGCGCGGGGTTTGCGGATGGTGACCGTGCGGCCGACGACATCGTACTTGCCGAACGAGCGGCGGGCGGTGAATCCGGGGGCGTCGTCGCCGCTCCAGGCACGCTTGCCGGGGCCGCGGGTGCCGAGGAAGGTGCCGAGCGCCGCGACCCCAAGCGCCAGCCCGATCCCCGCCGCGGTGCCGAAGCCGGGCCGATCGTTGTCTGCACTCATGCTGATTCCTTTGCTGCTTGCCCGCATAATGGAGAGCGGCAGCATAAGGTCCCGAGCGGGTGAACTATTGCGGTGCGCGCGGCGGGACCAATCGGTCCGGCGGTCGGTTCGGCCGGCCGGGCGAGCTGCCCGCATCAGCGCTCACCCCGGCAATGGCCCGATTACAACACTGGGCGCAGGCAGACGATCGGCGCAGCTTCCCGCGCGATCAGGCGGCGGCGCCGTGGCAATGCTTGTACTTGTTGCCCGAGCCGCAGGGGCACGGCGCGTTGCGGCTGATGTTGGCACCGGCGAAAGGGTCGCCCAGCTGAGCGCCCCCGCCCGCCGCCGCCATCATCGGGGCCATGGCGGGCGCCATCACCGGCCCCGCCAGCGTGCCGAACAGCGCTTCGCGGCCGCGCGAGCCATCGCCATCGTTGCTGTCGTCCTCGCCGGTGAACGGGTCGATGTGGCCGGTGAGGAAGCGGGGCAGCTCGGGCAGGCGCATCGGCATCGGCGGGGGCGCCCGCAGCGACACGGTCATCAGCACGCGGGTGACGTCCTCGCGGATGGTCTCGAGCATGCTTTCGAACAGGCCGAACGCCTCGCGCTTGTATTCGTTGATCGGCTGCTTCTGGGCATAGGCGCGCAGGCCCACCACCTGGCGCAGCGCGTCGAGCGTGGCGAGGTGCTCCTTCCAATGGTAGTCGAGCCGCTCGAGCAGGATCTGCTTTTCCACCCGGCGCCAGAGCGGCGGATCGATCTCGGCCACCTTCTGCGCCATCTTGTCGTCGGCCGCCTGCTGCAGCCGCTCCTCGATCAGCTCGGGCTCGACCGCCTCCTCGCTGAGCCAGTCGTCGATCGGCGCGTCCATCCCGAGCACGTCGCCGACCTTGTCCTTGAGCCCGGCGACGTCCCATTGCTCGGGATAGGAGCCCGGCGGGCAGGCGGCGGCGACCAAGGCGTTGATGGCGTCGCGGCGCATGGCCTCGACCACGTCGTCGACCGCCTCGGCGTCCATGATCTCGGCGCGCTGTTCATAGACCACCTTGCGCTGATCGTTCATGACGTTGTCGTATTCGACGACCTGCTTGCGCACCTCGTAATTGCGCGCCTCGACCTTCTTCTGGGCGGTCTCGATGGCCTTGGAGAGCCATTTGGAGCCGATCGCCTCGCCATCCGCCAGGTTGGAGTTCATCATCTTGGCGAACAGCGTGTCGGGACCGAAGATGCGCAGCAGGTCATCCTCCAGGCACAGGTAGAAGCGCGACAGGCCCGGGTCGCCCTGACGGCCCGAGCGGCCGCGCAGCTGGTTGTCGATGCGGCGGCTCTCGTGCCGCTCGGTGCCCAGCACGAACAGGCCGCCGGCCGCCAGCACCGCCGCCTTTTCGGCCGCCACTTCCTCGCGGATGCGGGCGATGGCCGCCTCGCGCTCGGGGCCCTCCGTCATGCCGGCGAGCTCGTCGGCGATGCGGAAATCGGCATTGCCGCCCAGCTGGATGTCGGTGCCGCGCCCGGCCATGTTGGTGGCGATGGTCACCCCGCCCAGCCGCCCGGCCTGCGCCACGATATGCGCCTCGCGCTCGTGGAAGCGGGCGTTGAGCACCTCGTGCTCGACCTTTTCCTCGTTGAGGAACCTGGAGAGCAGCTCAGATTTCTCGATCGATACCGTGCCCACCAGCACCGGCTGGCCGCTCTCGTTCTTCTCGGCGATGGCCTTGGCGATGGCCTGGAACTTGTCGGTGATGTTCTTGTAGAACTCGTCGTCCTCATCGATGCGGGTCACCGCCACATTGGTGGGGATCTCGACCACGTTGAGCTTGTAGATGTCCCAGAATTCGGCCGCCTCGGTGGCGGCGGTGCCGGTCATGCCGGAAAGCTTGGGATACATGCGGAAGTAGTTCTGGAAGGTGATCGAGGCCATGGTCTGGTTCTCGGGCTCGATCTTGACGCCCTCCTTGGCTTCCACCGCCTGGTGCAGGCCGTTCGACCAGCGGCGCCCGTCCATCATCCGGCCGGTGAACTCGTCGATGATGACGACCTTGCCGTCCTTGACGATGTAATCGGTGTCGCGCTTGAACATGACCACGGCGCGCATCGCCTGGTCGAGGTGGTGGACCACCAGCGTGTTCTCGACGTCGTAGAGGTTGTCGGTCTCGATGAGGCCCGCCTCGGCGAGCCGCCGCTCGACCTCCTCGGCGCCTTCCTCGGTGAGCGAGACGTTGCGGGTTTTCTCGTCCGCTTCGTAGTACTCGGGCTCGAGCGCCTTGACGATGGCGTCGAGCTGCACGTAGAGTTCGGACCGGTCCTCGGTCGGGCCAGAGATGATGAGCGGCGTGCGGGCCTCGTCCACCAGGATCGAGTCCACCTCGTCGACGATCGCGTAGTTGAACGGCCGGTGCACCTGCTGGGCGCGCTCGTGCTTCATGTTGTCGCGCAGGTAATCGAAGCCGAACTCGTTGTTGGTGCCGTAGGTGATATCGGCCGCATAGGCTTGGCGCCGCACCGACTCGGGCAGGTTGGGCACGATCACGCCGGTGGTGAGGCCCAAGAAGCCGTAGAGCCGCCCCATCCACTCGGCATCGCGGCGGGCGAGGTAGTCGTTGACGGTGACGACGTGCACGCCCTTGCCCGGCAGCGCGTTGAGATAGGTGGCGAGGGTGGCGACCAGCGTCTTGCCCTCGCCGGTCTTCATTTCGGCGATCTCGCCGCGGTGGAGCACGATGCCGCCGACCATCTGCACGTCGAAATGGCGCATTCCGAGCACGCGCTTGGAGGCCTCGCGCACCGTGGCGAAGGCCTCGGGGAGCAATTCGTCGAGCGACTTGCCGTCCTCCAGCTTCAGCCGGAACTTGGCGGTCTGGCCCTGCAATTCCTCGTCGGAAAAGTCGGCGAGCTGCGGCTCGAGCGCAGTGATCTGCGCGACGATCTTATCGAGCGACCTGACGTAGCGGTCGTTCGACGAGCCGAACAGCGACTTGGCGATCGCCTGGAACATGGTGGTTATCCTGTGGAACTTTGGGGAGGCGCGCTGGCAGGCGCGCGGATCAGCGGGGGCGTAGACTGCGCGAGCTACTCGCGCGCGCGGTCCGCTTTAAGCTGGACCGAAGGGACGATCACGCCGGCCCGGGGCCCGGGGCAGTCGCGCTCGCGGGCGGCGCGCGCCTTGCGCGGTTCCTCGTCCAGCTGCAGCACAATCCGCGCCTTGCGGCACGGCGCTGCCTGCTCGACCTGCCCGACGCTCTCTACAGCAGCCCCCGCCCGCGCCGCGTGCACGGGCTCGGCCACGGCGGCGAAGCCGGCGAGAATGGCGAGCAAGGTGAGCAACTGGCGGAGCATCGGCCCCAGGATATGCCACCCGACGCCTATCGTCCAGCCCCGGACGCGCGAATGATCCCCCGCATCTTCCGCGCAATCCTGGTCGAACCGAACCTGGGCAGGATGATGGCGAGGCTCTGCCCGCTTTTTGCAGCTCATCGGGGAGCGCTCGGATCTCCCATTATCCGGTGGACGACCTTGATGATGGGCCTGGAGCGATCGTCCGCGCCGGTGCCAGTCCCCGCCCGGAAGCGAGCTTCTGCAAGCAGCACGCGGCAGGTCGTGTCGTTCATCGCCGGAGCAGTCGATTCGATCACGGTACAGCCGATCACTCGCCCATCGCCTTCAAGGTCGAGGCGAACGCGGACGAAGCCCTCTTGCGACACCGTCTCCCGGGCCATCGCCCCCTGAACACTCGCCTGGGTCGGTGGCGGCGCCGCGGCGAGGGCGAGGATAATCAGCGGAACGCTCATCATGACTTGAATGAGCTGAACATATTGCCGACAGGTTAAGGCAATGGATCTCCCCCCCTCCCCCCTTGCGGTGCCCTTCCCCGAGATGGCGCCGATCGACGGGGTCGTACTGCGCATCGCCCGCGCACAGTACAAAGCCTGGGACCGGTGCGATCTTACCTATGCCGAGCTGGCGGAAGGCACCGCGCTGGCGGGCGTGTTCACCAGCAATGTGTGCTGTTCCACCGAGGTCGAGCTGGGGCGCGAGCAGGTGGCGCGCGGCGGAACAGCGCGGGCGCTGGTGGTGAATGCGGGCAATTCCAATGCCTTCACCGGTTACCGTGGCCGCGAGGCGGTGGAGCGGATCATGGCTCAGGTGGCGGCGCATCTGCGGTGCGCGCGGGAGGAGGTGCTGGTGTGCTCCACCGGCGTCATCGGCGTGCCGCTGCCGCTCGACCAGGCCTATGCAGGCGTCGAAGCGGCGCTGTCCGCGCCTGAGTGCTCTTGGGAAGAAGCCGCGCTAACCATCGGCACCACCGATACTTTCGCCAAGGGCGCGACCGCCACGGCGATGCTCGGTGCCACCAAGGTCACGCTGAACGGCATCATCAAGGGCAGCGGCATGATCGCACCCGACATGGCCACCATGCTGGGCTATATCTTCACCGACGCGGCCGTGGCGCCCGGCTTCCTCCAGCAATGTCTTTCCACCGCCAACGAGCGGACGTTCTCCTGCATCACGGTAGACAGCGACACCTCGACCAGCGACACCGTGCTCGCCTTCGCCACCGGCCGCGCGGGCAATCCCCCCCTCGCCTCGCTCGACAGCCCGGGCGCCCACGCCTTTGCCGCCGCGCTCCACGATGTCTGCCGCCAGCTCGCCCAGCTGGTGGTCCGCGACGGCGAGGGCGCGAGCAAGTTCATCGCCATCGCGGTGACCGGGGCGGTGAGCGATGCCAGCGCCCGGCGGATCGGCCTCGCCATCGCCAACTCGCCGCTGGTCAAGACCGCCATCGCCGGCGAGGACGCCAATTGGGGCCGGGTGGTGATGGCGGTGGGCAAAGCGGGCGAGCCGGCCGACCGCGACAGGCTCTCCATCGGCTTCGGCGGCATCTGGGCCGCGCGCGAGGGCCTGCCGCTCGCCGATTACGACGAGGCGCCGGTCGCCGCGCACCTCAAGGGCCGCGAGATCACCATCGCCGTGGACATTGGCCTTGGCGACGGCCGCGCGACGGTGTGGACCTGCGACCTCACGCACGCCTACATCGCGATCAACGCCGATTACCGCAGCTGACATGGCCGGCGCGGATCTCACCGGCGGCTGCCTGTGCGGCACGGTTCGCTTCCGGCTCGCCGCTGAACCGATCGACGCCGGCTGGTGCCATTGCCGCACCTGCCAGTTGAACTCGGGCGCGCTGGCCATGGCCTTCGCCAGCATCGCGCCCGCCGATTACGTGGTCGAGACCGGGGCCGAGGCGCGGCGGACGATCGCCTCGAGCGAAACCGGCGAGCGGGTGTTCTGCGGCCGCTGCGGCACGCCGCTGATGATGCGCGAGGCCGACGGCAGCGGGACCTGCGACTTCAGCCTGGCGACGCTCGACGATCCGGGCGCGGTACCGCCCGGCTTCCACATCTTCTACGCCAACCGCATCGCCTGGGCCGAGGCCGGCGACGCCCTGCCGCGCCATCCCCGCACCCGTTCGGAGCCCCATCCGCAATGTCCATGATCGACCGCGAAATGCTCGCCCTGATGCGCGAGGTGACCGACACGGTCATCCTCCCGCGGTTCCGCAACCTCAAGGCCGGCGAGGTGGAGGACAAGGCCAAGGACGGGGGCGCCGCCGACCCGGTCACCATCGCCGACCGGGAATCCGAGGCCAAGCTGTTCGACGGGCTGGCCAAGCTCGCGCCGGGGATCGGCCTGGTCGGAGAGGAAACGGCGCATGCCGACCCGGCGGTGCTCGACCTGCTCGCCGGCGATTGCTGGATCGTCGATCCGATCGACGGAACGCGCAATTACGCGGCGGGCGAAGGCCCGTTCGGCATCATTATCGCCCGCTCCGAAGGCGGCGTGGCGCAGGCGGGCTGGATCTTCGATTGCCTGACGGGCCGGCTGTGCGCGGCGCATCGCGGCGGAGGAGCTTTCGTGGATGGTGAGCGGATCACCGCCCGCACTACCGGCGAGGAACCACCGGTAGCGGCGATCTCGCTGGTGTTCGCCCACCAGACCGAACGCGCTTTGCTGCTCGAGCACATCGCGCCGCATTATCGCCTCGCCGACATCCCGTTCTGCGCCGCCGAGCAATACCCGCGGCTCGCGCTGGGGGTGAACGACGTCTCGCTGTTCAACCGAACGCTTGCCTGGGACCATGCCGCCGGCTGCCTGTGGCTCAACGAAGCGGGCGGGCGGGCGGCGCGCGACGACGGTACTCCCTACCGGGTCGATCAGCCCGAGCGGGGCGGCCTGATCTGTGCCGCCTCGCCGGTACTCTTCGAGCAGATGGCGCAGCGGCTCGCGGCGTTGCCCCAGCAGCAGATCCAAGCCTAGGCGAGTTCCCCTTCGAGCCAGCCCTTGAGCTGGCTCTTGGGCGCGGCGCCCAGCTTCTGCGCCACCGGCTGGCCGCCCTTGAACAGCACCAGATAAGGGATCGACTGCACGCCCATCTTGCCGGCCATTTCGGGGTTTTCCATGATATCCATCTTGGCGATGGTCAGCTGCTCGCCCAGTTCCTCGCTGATCTCCTCGAGCGCGGGGGCGATCATCTTGCACGGGCCGCACCAATCGGCCCAGAAATCGACCAGCACGGGCTTGGCGGAATCGAGCACTTCGGCCTGGAAATTGGCATCGGTGACGGTCTTGGTGGCCATGAATTCGCTCCTCGGTGTGGCGTCAATCTAAGCGCCGGGCGCGCCAGGACAATGGCTTAGGGCTCATAGCTTTCCTGCACCGCCGGGTAGCCGGAATTGGCACCCCGCCCGGCCCCGAGCTCCGGGTCCGGCGGCACGAGCAATTCGGGCGGGATGGCAATGAGCTGCGGGGTCTGGGTATAGAGCACCGCGGCCTCGACCGGTCGACCGGGGTAGATCGCGGCAAGCGCGGCGGCATAGGCGGCCATCTGCCGCAGCGTGGCGGCGGGCATGTCGGCGAGCCCCGCGGGCGGCCGCCGGGCGGTCTTGTAATCCACCACCAGCACGCTTTGCGGCAGGACCAGCAGGCGATCCGCCGTGCCGGCGATCACCTGCCCGCCGACGATTGCCGCCAATGGCGCCTCGGCGAGCGCGGCGGGCGAGAACAGCTGCGCCCATTGCGGCTGGGCGATGACGGCCATGGCGCGCGACAGCATCTCGGTCCGGGCCGGCGCATCGAGGTCGGAGGCGTGGCGAGCGAGCCACGCGGCTCCGCGTTGTTCCCTCTCGGCTGGCGGCACGTCGGGCAATCGTTCGAGCAAAGCGTGGATCAGCACGCCGCGCCGCGCGGCCGCGGCGCCCTCGCGCGGCGGCAGCGGCGGCTCGGACCCCTGTTCCTCGCCTGCAGCCGATGGGGCGAGCGGGCGCGGCGGGCGCGGCTCCTCGCCCGGCGGGCGCGTGGTCCAGGCGGGCAGCACGCGGCCCATCGGCAGCTCGCCCTGTTCGCGGCGGGTGATCGGACCGGCCCTCACCCCGCGCTCGAAGCGCCAGCCCCACAGCGGATCGTCCAGTGGCGCACTGCCGAACAGCGGGGCGAGCCGCGCAAACCAGCTGTCGGGCGCCGGCTCGCTCTCGCGCTTGCCCAGCGCGCCGCCGATGAACAGCGCCTCCTCGGCGCGCGTCATCGCCACGTAGAGCAGCCGCCAGTGTTCCTCGCGCTCGGCCCGCGCCGCGGCCTCGGCGGCGGCGGCGATCGGCCCGATGCGCTGTTCGCGCGGCAGGTCGGGCAACGGCACCGTGCGCCCGCCGCCACCGGGCAGATCCTCGGTGAGATCGAGCCCGCGAGGGGGCGAGCTGTCGGGATTGCCGGTCGCATCGGCCAGGATGACGATGGGCGCCTGCAACCCCTTGGAGCCGTGCACGGTCATCACCCGCACCAGGCCGGCATCGGCACCCGGCTCGCGCTTCAACTCGCCCTCGCCCGCATCGAACCACTGGATGAAGCCCTGCAGCGAGGGCGTGTGCGCGGCCGAGTAGGCAAAGGCGGCGGCGAGCAGTTCGTCGATCGGATCGTTGGCCTCGCGCCCCAGCCGCGCCACCAGCCGGCGGCGCCCCTGCCAGGGGCCGACCAGCAGCCAGGCGAGCAGCGCCTGCGGGGGCTCGAAATCGGCGCGGGCGAGCAGGGCGCGCAGCTGCTCGGCAGCGGCCTGCGCCTCCGGCTCGGGCGAGCGCCGCAGGTGCTCCCATAGCGGCAGCTGCGGCGCGCGCCAGGCGTGGCGCAGCAGCTGCTCCTGGCTCCACCCGACCAGCGGCGAGACGAGCAAAGCGGCAAGGCTCAGGCTGTCGAGCGGCTGGGCGGCCACCTTCAGCGCGGCCATCAAGTCCTTCACCGCCAGCGGCGCACCCAGCCGTAGCCGATCGACCCCCGCAACCGGCACGCCCGCGGTATGCAACCGGGCCACGATCAGCCCGGCGAGCTCGCGGCGCTTGCGCACCAGCACCATGACATCCCCCGGCCCGGCATGGCGCGACGCCCCCTTGACCAGCGGGAAGCCGCGGTCGAGCCAGGCCTTGACCTGGGCGGCGATGCGGTCGGCCATGCGGCGCTCGGGCTGCGAGATCCAGCCTTCGGGACCGTCATCCTCGGCGTCGGATTCGTCGGGTCGCGCGCTCACCGGCCGCCAGAGTGCGACGAGGCCCGGGCGCGCATCGCCGATGTGCCGCTCGAGCTGGTGGTCGGGACCTAAGCCGAAGGCGGCGGGGCCGATCGCGTCGATCGCCTCGTCGACGAAATCGAGCACCGGCTGGGCGGTGCGGAACGAGCGGCCCAGGCCCAGCTCGACCAGTTCGCGCGCCTCGATCGCCTCGCGCATCGTCCCCGCGCTCGCCGCGTTCTGCGCCATCGCCCGCTTGAACCGCTCGCGCGCGGCGCGGAAGTTCTCGGGACTGGTGCCCTGGAAGCGGAAGATCGCCTGCTTGTAATCGCCGACCACGAAGATGGTCCGCAGCCGGCCGTCGCGCTGGCCCAGGCCAGTGAAATACTCCTCGGTGAGCGCATCGATGATCGACCATTGCGCCGAATTGGTGTCCTGCGCCTCGTCGATCAGGATGTGGTCGAAGCTGCGGTCGAGCTTGTAGCGGATCCATTCGCCCAGGCCGGGCGTGGCGAGCAGCGCGGCTGCGCGGCGAATGAGATCGTCGAAATCGATCAGCCCCTCGCGCGTCTTGGCCTCGTCCCAGGCGAGCGCGAAGCGGCGGCCGATCTCCAGCGCGGGGGTGACGAACTCGGCCAGTTCGATCAGCGTGCGCAGCTGAGCGATGCCGGCGAGGCAGGCCGCCACCGCTTCGGCGGAGGTGGCGTAGTCGGGGTCGTGCTGGACCAGCGACTTGAGCGCGCGGGGCGCTCCTTCCTTGGTGAACAGCGCCTTCTCCAGCGCCGCGCAGCCGGCGAGCCGGTCCCCGCCGGCGAGCCAGACCTCGATCGCCTCGGCGCATTCGCGGCCGCTCTTGGTGCCCCAGCTCACGTGCGCGGCGAGACAGGCCTTGAGCGAGGTACAATCGAACACCTCGTCGGTGCACAACTGCGCCAGCTGCAGGTCGCTCGCGCCCTCGGGCAGGCCGAGCAGGGCTTCCACCCGCGCGCGCATCGGCGGCTGCCAGGCGCCGGGGCCGAACCAGGCCTCGCGCGCCTCGGCACAGCGCATGAGCCAGGCCCGGGCCTTATCCTCGCCGAGCCGGACCGCGAGCGCCTCCAGCGCGGCCGTCGCCGGGCGGCCGCCTTCGCGCTCCCACCGGGCGACCAGTTCGGCGAGCACCCGGTGGGCCAGCAGGTCGCGGTCGCGGTCCTCCATCGGCCGGGTGCCGGGGACGAGTCCCGCCTCCTGCGGGAAAGCGGCGAGCAGCCATTGCGAGAAGGCGTGGATGGTGTCGATCCGCAGCCCCCCGCCGGGGCAGTCGAGCACGCTGGCGAACAGGGTACGCGCGCGCGCGACGGTCGCGGGCGAGCCGTCGGCGCCGATGGCGAACAGGTCGGCGGCCAGCGCCGGAGGCTCGAGCCGCACCCAGCTCGCCAGCACCTCGTTCACCCGGGTCGCCATCTCGGCCGCGCCGGCCTTGGTGAAGGTGAGGCACAGGATCTGGCCCGGCGCCACGTCGGGCCGCAGCAGCAGGCGCAGGACGCGGGCGGAGAGCACCTGGGTCTTGCCCGTGCCCGCCGAGGCCGACAGCCAGACGCTGTCGCCCGGGCTTACCGCGAGGCGCTGGTTGTCGCGCAGCGGATAGACCGTGGCGCTCATGGCCGGGTGCTCATGGCCGGGTGCTGCTCACGGCCGGTCGATCGGCTGGGTGAGTTCGCCGACCCATTCGTCGAGCCGCATCAAGTGATCGTAGGTGGCATAGCCGGGCGCATCGGGGTTGAGCCGGGCGGTGAACGGCTCGTCGCCCAAGATCCACCGGTCGAGCGCCTCCTCGAGGAGGCGCTTGGCCTCGGGCAGGAAGTCTTCGGGCGGGATGCCCTGCTGTTTGCGACCCTCGAGCACCGGCGTGACGACATAGCCGAAGCCGGTGGGATGGTCCTTCTCCTTGGCTCGGCCGAGCGACCAATATTCGAACCGACTGGGTGCGCCCGCGAGCCCGTCGAAGCCATTCGCGGCCGCCATCAGGCCGAGCGTGCCGAGCTGGAGCGCGTAGCCCGCCGCCACCTCGCGTCCCGACGGCGGTCGACCGGTCTTGTAATCGACGATCGCCAACCCGCCGCCGGGCAGGGCATCGATCCGGTCGACCTTGCCGCTGATCTTCACCCCCCTGACCTCGATGCGGCCCCATTGCTCCACAAGCACCACGCGGCGCTCGAGATCGGCGCCGATCTGCAGCGCCACCCATTGCAGCGCGCGCTCCAGCCGTGGGCGCCACATCGCCCGGGTGAGCGGGTGCGCGTTCATGGCGGCGAGATGGGCCTCCATCAGCGCGGCCAGCTCGCCCTCGCCTTTGTGCCAGCCTTCGAGGATGGCGTGCGCCAGGCTACCCTGCCAGGCGGGCGTAGGCGCGGCATCAAGCGGATCGAGCTCGGCCAGCCCCAGGATCTTCGAAGCGTAGAACTGGTAGGGATCGGAGCGCAGGCGATCGAGCCCGGTGACGCTGAGCGAGACGCGGCGCTGTTCGGCGCTGGGCTTGGGCTGCGGGCGCGGGTGGGGCGGGATCACGGCGTGGGGACCCAGCGGCGCGGGGGCATCGAGCGCGCGGGCCAGATCGATGGCGGCGGTATCGCGGTACTCGTCGATGAGATCGCTGCCGAGCAGCGCGCGCACCCGCAAGAGGAAGCGCGAGGGGATGGTCGGCCCGCCGGCATCGCGGCGCGAACGGCTGAGCACCACCGCAGGCGCGCCCAGCGCCCCGGCGAGGTCGTGCGCGGCGAGGCCGATGCGGAAATCGGCGCCCGGCACGCCCAGCGCGCGCAGCACCGCGGGAGCGAGCAGCGGGTCGGTGGCGGGCGTGGCCGGCCAGGCGCCCTCGTTGAGCCCGGCGCAGATCATCAGGTCGGCCCTGGCGCCGCGCGATTCGAGCAGGCCGTAGATGGCGACCCGCGGGTGGCCGCCATAACTGGGGCGGACGGCGATGCGCTCCATCGCCTCCCGCAAAACGGCCGGGACCTCCGTCGGCTCGATAGCGGTGCCGACCTCGCGCGCATGGAGCCGCAGATCCTCGACGAACTGCGCCAGCGCGCGGCCGTCCTCGCGCGCCCACAAGCCTTCGCCGCACAGCGCCTCGCCGGCGCTGGCCATGGTGTCGAGCAGGTCGGCGAGGCGCCGTCGAGTGTCGCCGGAGGGCACCAGGAGCGGGGCGAGGATCGCGGCGACGCCCCGCCACCACTGGCCGACCTTGGCCCGCTCCACCGCCGCCTCCAGCGGTTCGAGCCCCGGCGCCGGACGCGGACCGCGCAGCGCCAGCTCGAAGGCGCGCGCCTGGGTCAACCAGAGCCCGCGTTCCTCCCCCGCAGCCACCAGCGGATGTTCGAGCAGCGCCACCAGCGGCACGGGGGCGGCCTGCTCGGCGGCGACCTCGGCCAGCAACAGGAACAGCCGGCCGGCGGTGGTCTGCGGCAGCGGGAGGCCGGCGGAATCGTCCGCCTCGATGTCCCAGCGCCGCAGATGCTGCACCACCCGCGCGGCCAGCTCCCGGTCGGGCGTGACCACGGCGATGCGGCGCCCGGCCACCTCCAGCGCCTCACGGGCGATGAGGGCGATTGCCTGCGCCTCCTCGTCGGGGTTGGCCGCCTCGATCAGCCGCACGCCCGCCAGCCGCCGGCGCTCAGGCGGCAGGTCGACCCACAGCCGGCTCGCCTGGGGTGGCAGGAACAGGCTGGAGATCGCGTGGCTGCGTTCCGGCGGTCCCTTGCCCAGCCCCGCGCGGTGCCATTGCTGCACCTCGCCGCGCGCCACGCCCATGCGGTTCAGCAGCAGCTTGAGATGGTATTGCGGATGGGTCACCGCATCGCCGCGGGTGAACGGCGTGGCGGCGCCATCGCCGACGGGCGCGCCGGCTGCCCCCAACTCCTCCCACACATCGGCGCTCATCGACAGGTCCAGATCGGGCAGCACGACGGCGCCCTGGGGCAGCTGGGAGACCGTGCGCAGCAGCGCCGCGAGCGCGGGCGCGGCGCCGGTGACGCCGGCGGCGACCACCGGGTGCGCGGGCGGGTGCGCGGCCCAGGCGGTGGCGGCGTGGCGGAACAGCAGGTTGCGCCGGGTGGCCGCATCCACCTCGCCGCGCTCTTCCAGTTCGAGCGACCAGGTCTTGCAGACGTGGCGGAACAGCTCGAGGCTGCGCAGCCAGTGTTCCGCCAGGTCGCCCAGCAGATCGAGCACGCGCTCGCCCTGCAGGTCCTCGAGCGCGATCTCCTCGGCCAGCAGACGGTCCATCACGCGGCCGGTCGCGAACGCGAGGCGCAACAAGGCGCTGCCTCTGGGCGCCTCCGCTCCGCGCGCGGCTCGGATCAGCTCGGCCAGCCGCAGCCAGCGGCGGATGGGATCGGCCGCCGGCGAGATCGCCGCGCCCGCACCGAGCGGATCGAGCAGGGGCCCGAGCGCCTCGTCAAGATCGAGATCGCCCACCACCGCCATGCGCGGCAGCAGCATGCCCTGCCCGCCACCGCCCTGCCCGCCACCGCCCTGGCCGCCACTGCCCCGCCCGCCACCGCCCTGGCCGAGCTGGCGCACCAGCGCCTCGCTCACGGTGCGCGCGGCGCGGCGGCTGGGCAGCAGCAGCGTGAGCCGGGCAAGGCCGAAGGAAGCGTCGCCGTAACGCGGCACCAGCCCCGCCACCAGCGCATCGGCGAAGCCGCGATGCGCGGCGATCGAGTAGATCTGCGGCCCCCAACGCGCCGTCATCTCGCCCCCGCCGCGATCAAGCGCGCCGGCGAACGCCGGCCCTAGCCATGCGCCAGCGCCTCCTCGGTCGGCCGGATCGCCGCGGGCGTGCCCACGTCGAACCACTTGCCGGTGAAGGCGATGCCGTACAGCCGCCCCTCCCCGATCGCCCGGTCCCACAGGATATTGGTCGAAAACGGTCCCCCCGGCGCATCGCGCAGCAGGCGCTTGGCCACCAGCTGGATGCCGGTATAGATGAACGGGGCGATCCGGCCCGAGCGGCGGCGCGTCAACCTGCCGTACGGGTCCATGTGAAAATCGCCCTGGCCGCTGAAATTGTGGGCGCTCTTGTGCGGCACCAGCAC
Organism: Erythrobacteraceae bacterium; assembly: GCA_031399025.1. Taxonomy (GTDB): domain Bacteria; phylum Pseudomonadota; class Alphaproteobacteria; order Sphingomonadales; family Sphingomonadaceae; genus CBDBZL01. The sequence continues at coordinate 30,666 of JANNOJ010000001.1, forward strand.
CAGCAGCGCGTCCATGGCCGCCGGCTCCCACCGGTCGGAGAGCTCGGCGAAGGCGTTCTTCGGCCCGTCGAGCCAGATGTTGTCGCTGTTGAGGCAGAAAAAGGGGTCGGGCAACAGGCCCTGCGCCGCGACCATGCCGCCGCCGGTCTCGAGCAGGAGTTCGCGCTCGTCGGAGAAGGTGACCGCGGGCACCGGGCGATGCTCGATATGCGCCACCAGCACGTCGGCCAGATAGTGGACGTTGACCACCGCGCGGGTGACGCCCGCATCCTGTAGCCGATCGAGCGCATGGTCGATCAGCGGCTTGCCGGCGAGCCGCACCATCGGCTTGGGCTGGCTGGCGGTGAGCGGCCGCATCCGCTTGCCCAGGCCCGCGGCCAGGATCATCGCCGTGTCGGATGCCAATGCGTGGCGGGCCTCGCTCAGTGTCATTGCCCGCCGCCCGCGGCGCACAATTCGCGCGGGATATTGCCCTCGAACCAGCGGGCGACCGGCGCGAGCGCGGTGTGAGCGAGGTCGCGCTCCAGCGCCGCCCACACGCGCGGGATCAACGCCAGGTAGCGCGGCTTGCCGTCGCGTTTGGCCAGCCGGGCGAAGATGCCCACGATCTTGGCGTTGCGCTGCGCGCCGAGCGCGGCGTAGTCCGCGACGAAATCCTCGTCGCCCCCGGCAAGATCGACGTAGCGGGCCAGCATCCGCCGTTCGAGTTCGGGCGAGACGTCGCGGCGGGCGTCCTGCAGCAGCGAAACCAGGTCGTAGGCGCGGTGGCCGACCAGCGCATCCTGAAAATCGATCAGGCCCTGCTCGCCGCCGCCGGGCTCACCCGGGGCCAGCAGCATGATGTTCTCGGCGTGGTAGTCGCGCAGCACCGTCACGCCGGGGTCCTGGCGGCCGATCACCGGGCCGAGCACCGCCCGCCAGGCCGCCTCGTAGCCGGCGGCGTCCACCGCGAGGCCGGCCATGGGGCAGTACCACTCGGGCAGCAGCGCCGCCTCGCGCAGGTAGGTCGCCAGGTCGTAGGGCGCGAAGGGTCCGGCGGGCCGGCCGTGCAGTTCGACCAGCACGTCGATCGCCCGCGCATAGACCGCCTCCTCGTCGCCCGGATGCGCATCGAGCCAGTCGCGCATCCGGTCGGCGCCGAAATCCTCGATCAGCACCAGCCCGCGCTCGGGCCGCTCGGCATAGATGGCGGGCGCGCGCAGGCCATGCTCGGCCAGCCACTTGCCGACCTGGAGGAAGGGCCGCGGGTCCTCGTGCGGCGGGGGCGCGTCCATCAGCATGGCGCTGCGGGCGCGATCGGCAGCGTCGCGGATCCGGAAGTAGCGGCGGAAGCTCGCATCCCCCGGCAGCGGCTCCACCACGGCCCCACGCCAGCCCGCCTCGCTCAGGAAATCGGCGAGCCCTTCCGGAAGCAGCGTGCTCATGGCATGCGCCCTTGCCAAGCCGGGCCGGCTTCGACAATCGCTTGGCGCCCATCGCCGGCGAATTCGAGAGTTATCGACAGGCACGCCGGCTGATGCGCGAAACCGCCGGCGCGGTCGGGCCATTCGGCGAGCAGCGCGGCGCCTGCGCGATAATCGTCGAGGCCCAGCTCACGCGCCTCGGCGGGATGTTCGAGCCGGTAGAAATCGGCATGGACGATCCGCAGGCGCGTGGCCGGGGGATCGTAGGTCTCGACCAGGGTGAAGGTGGGGGACGGCACCTCGCCCACATAGCCGCAGGCGGCCAGGATGAAGCGCGCGAGCGTGGTCTTGCCGGCGCCAAGCTCGCCGGCGAGCGCCACCACATCGCCCGGCTCGAGCACGCGGGCGATGCGCTGGGCAAAGGCCTGCATGGCGGCAAGATCGGGCAGTGGCCTGGGGTGGGCCGCGGGGAGGCCGGCCGTCATGCGAGCGTAATCGTCGCCGTCCGGCTGGCGCCGGGACCCGAGCGCAGCTGCAGCCGCCCGCCATGCGCCTCGATCACCCGGCGGGCATGCTTGCGGCCTTGCGCTGCCGGAACCGCCGCGCCCTCGCCGGCCGCGACCTCGCCGACGATTTCCACCCTCACCTCGCCCCGGCCGCGCGCCAGGGTGACATCGATCCGCCCGCCTCGCGGCGCCATGGCAACCGCATCGTCGAGCACGCTGCCCAGCGCCAGCGCGAGCTGCCGCGCGTCCGCCATCACCGCGCCGGTGCCTTGCGCGCCGCGCAGGTTAAGGGTCAGCTGCCGGGCCTCGATCGCGCTTTCCCGCTCGCGCACCATGGCGGTGACGAGCGGCAGCAGCGCCACTTCCGCCAGCTCCAGCGGTGCCAGCTCGGCGCTGCCTTCCGCCTCGTCGGCCAGCGCCCCGATCCGCGCCTCGAGCTCGCCCGCCTGGTCGATGATCGTCGCGGCACGCTCGCCCAGCGCCATGCTATCTGCCACAACAGGATCGTTGCGCAGCGCGCTGGCCGTGTCGCCGATCGCCAGCAACCCGGCACGCAGCAGCCCGGTCAGCTCGGCGACGAAGGCGGCCTTGGCCATCTCGGCCGCGCTCACCGCCGCGTCCCGGTCGCGCCGGGCGGCCTCGACCGCCTCGGCGCCGGTGACTTCGCGCAAGATCAGCAGCCCGTTGCCATCGGGCAGCGGCATGGCCTCGAAATCGAGGATGCCGCCGGCGGAGAGGCGGATGCGGCCGCCCTCGGCGCGGCGCTCCAGCGTGGCCGCGCGCACCGCTTCGGCGATCGGCGGACCCTCGTCCAGCGGTTCGTGCCGATGGGCCAGTTCGGCGAGCAGGACCTGCGCGCGCGGGTGCTGGGCGATCCGGTCGGCGGGCAGCTCCCACAGCTCCAGGAAGCGCCGGTTCCACGCCTGTACGCTGCCATCGGGGGTGAAGATGACCAGCGCCTCGCCGATGCCGTCGAGGATCGCTCCGCGGGTCTTGAGCAGGATGTCGCGCGCGGCGGAAAAGGCGAAGTGTTCGGAACGGTCCTCAGCCAGCAGCGCCAGGCCACCGTCCGGCAGCGGCAGTGCGACGATGCGCAGATGGGTGCCATCGGCCAGCGTCCACGCCTGTTCGAGCGGGTCGTGCTCGCCGAACCAGGCGCCCAGTTCGCGCCGCCAGGCCGGGAAGTCGCCGGTCTCGGGCAGACGCCCGGCCTCGCGGGCGCGGTCGAGGAAGCGGTTGAAATCGATCGCGGGGCTGTCTCCCTCGACGGGAACCGCGAACAGGCGGCGCAGCGGCGGGTTGGCGTAGGCGAGCCGGCGATGGTAATCGAACTGGGCGACGCCCATCGACAGGCGGTCGAACAGCGCACGTTGCGCCTCGCCGAACGCCGTCAGCGCCCGCTCGCGCGTCTCCTGCTCCTCGATATCGACCGCGAACCCGGCGACGCCTTCGCTCCGTCCAGCCATCCCCAGGGGCAGATCGCGCACGCTGAGCCTGCGCCGCTGGCCGCCGATCGTGGCCTGAACGATCCGCTCCACCCCATTGCCCGTCGCGCGCGCCTGCCCGGCGATGTCGGCCGGGCTGAGCCCATCGGCGCGCTCGACGAGCTCGATCTGGTCGCGCACCACCTCGGCGGCGGAGGCGGCGCCGACCGCGGCCACATAGGCGTCGTTGACGATCCGCAGCGCCAGGTCGGGCCCGCGGAACCACATCGGCATGGGCGCGCCCTCGATCAGCCGCATGACGGCCGCGAAGTCCACCCGCAACTTGTCGATCTCGGCCTTGAGACCGCCCAATTCGGCCTCGCTTTCGCTATGGTCGAACCACCAGACCAGCGCCGCGCCCTCGGGGGCGATCAGCCGATCGGCGTAATGGCCGCACAGCACCAGGCTGCGGCGCGAGCCGACCGGGGTAACCGCGATGCGGAAGGGTGCGGCGGTCTTGAGCGTGCGGCGTACTTCCTGGCGCAGCCGCTCGAGATCGTCGGGCGCCAGGCCGCCGTCCTCGGCGTGCAGTTCGCCGAGGAAGCGGGGCAAGGCGTCGAGCCCGAGCCAGGCCGCCAGCCGCGCGGGTCCTTCGAGCGCGCCATCGCCGCGCACCAGCAGCGGGATGGCGGGCGAATGATCGATCATGGTCGCCAGCCGGCGGGCGGTGGTGCGCGCCGTGCGCGCCCGCCGCACCCGCTCGCGCGCCGCCACGATCAGCGCTGCGGCGGCAAAGGTCCAGCCGGCCAGCAGCAGGCCTAGGAGGATGATGGCGGTGGGCGACAAGTTCATGCCCACCCGCGCTATTGCGGGCGGGAGCGCTATGCAACCGAGTGCTGCGGGCAGGACCGGGTTCGCCTTGCAGGGCGCGAATCCCGCGCCTGCCCTTGGCGCAGTCTACCTTGACGGGCCGGCCTGCCGGACAGCCGTAGGGCGGCGGACCAGGCCGATACCGCGATCAGTAGCGGTAATGGTCGGGCTTGTAGGGTCCTGCCACCGGCACGCCGATGTAATCGGCCTGCCGCTGCGAGAGCCGGGTGAGATGCACGCCCAGCTTGTCGAGGTGCAGCGCGGCGACCTTTTCGTCGAGGTGCTTGGGCAGCACATAGACGTCGTTGGCGTACTCGTCCGCCTTGCTGAACAGCTCGATCTGCGCCAGCACCTGGTTGGTGAAGGAACAGCTCATCACGAAGCTGGGGTGGCCGGTGGCGCAGCCCAGGTTCACGAGGCGCCCCTTGGCCAGGATCAGGATCGACTTGGCCGGCTCGTCTCCCTGCGGGGGAAAAGTGACCAGATCGGTACCGGGCTTGATTTCCTTCCAGGCGTAATTGTCGAGCGCGGCGATCTGGATCTCGGAATCGAAGTGGCCGATATTGCACACGATGGCCATGTTCTTCATCGCCTTCATGTGCTCGGCGGTGATGACGTCCTCATTGCCGGTGGCGGTCACGAAGATGTCGGCGCGCCCGAGCGCCTCCTCCATGGTGACGACCTCGTAGCCCTCCATTGCCGCCTGCAGCGCGCAGATCGGGTCGATCTCGGTGACCATCACCCGCGCGCCGCCATTGCGCAGCGAATCCGCGCTCCCCTTGCCGACATCGCCGAACCCCGCGACGCAGGCGACCTTGCCCGAGAGCATCACGTCGGTGGCGCGGCGGATGGCGTCCACCAGCGATTCCCGGCAGCCGTAGAGGTTGTCGAACTTGGATTTGGTGACGCTGTCGTTCACGTTGATCGCCGGGAACGGCAACTTGCCCTGCTTGGCGAGGGTGTAGAGGCGATGGACGCCGGTGGTGGTCTCTTCCGAGACGCCCATGATGTTGCCGACCGTCGCGGTCAGGTAGCCGGGCCGCTCCTTGAGGAAGGCCTTGAGGGCGCGCTGGAACTCGATCTCCTCGGCATTGCCGGGTGCCGGCAGCTCCTCGCCGGCCTCCACCCGCGCGCCCCACAGCGCGAACATGGTGGCATCGCCGCCATCGTCCAGGATGAGGTTGCAGGTGCGATCCTGGTCGTCCCGGGTCGACCAGTCGAAAATGCGCGCCACGTAGTCCCAGTACTCGGCCAGGCTCTCGCCCTTGATCGCGAACACCGGGATGCCCCGGTCGGCGATGGCGGCGGCGGCGTGGTCCTGGGTGGAGAAGATGTTGCAGGTCGCCCAACGCAGCTCGGCGCCCAGCGCGGCCAGCGTCTCGATCAGCACCGCGGTCTGGATGGTCATGTGCAGCGAGCCGGTGATCCGCGCGCCCTTGAGCGGCTGGGAGGCGCCATATTCCTCGCGCAGCGCCATGAGGCCGGGCATCTCGGTCTCGGCGATCGCGATCTCGTCGCGGCCATATTCGGCCAGCGCGATGTCCTTGACGATGTAGTCCTTCTCGGCGACGGCAGTAGCCACGGCAAAGCTCCTTCAGTTTCAGGGTGAAGGCGTCGCCGGGGCTCCACGCAACGCTGGTTTCGCGGGTGCACATAGTGCGGTGAAGGGTTGGCGTAAACCCCGTGACCGCGATCGGTCCCTGCCCTGGCCGCGCTTGCGTGCGGCCTGCACGGCCCTATCTTCGCCTCCGGAAGCAAACCAGGAGGACAGACGATGCCGATTTCCAAAGGCGAGACGATACCCGACGTGCAGCTGGTCAAGGCCGCCCCCGACGGCCCCGAGAAGATCGGCAGCCGCGAGTTCTTCGCCGGCAAGAAGGTGGCGCTGTTCGCCGTGCCGGGCGCCTATACGCCGACCTGCTCGGCCAAGCACCTGCCCGGCTTCATCGAAAAGGCCCAGGAACTTCGGGCGCAGGGCGTGGACGAGATCGCCTGCACCTCGGTCAACGATGCCTTCGTAATGAGCAGCTGGGCCAAGGATGCCGGCGCCCAAGACATCACCATGCTGGCCGACGGCAACGGCGACTTCGCCGAGGCGCTGGGCCTGTCGATGGACGCCAGCGGCTTTGGCATGGGCAAGCGCAGCCAGCGCTATTCGATGATCGTGGATGACGGCGTGGTCAGCGCGATCAACGTCGAGGAGCCGGGCGACTTCAAAGTCTCCACCGCCGAACACCTGCTGACGACCCTTCGCGGCGGGTTCTGAGGCCTCGGGACGCGACGGGGAGGGAGGAAGGGCGACACCGCTTGCGCCCTTCCTCCCCGGTCGTCCTGTTCCGCCCGCGCCCAGCCGGTGCCCGGCGGCGATTCCGATCGCCGCGATCCAACGCCGTACTGCCGAATGCCGGATCGCCTCGCTTGGGGCGGGACGCGCTCCGGCTCGCTCGCGATTATCGCTCCCAGCGTACATCCGCGCCCAGCCGGTCGAAATTGTCGACGAAATTGGGGTGCGCGCGGCGGATCGGGTCGGCGTCGAGGATGGTTGATTCGCCCGCGATAGCCGAGGCCACCATCAACAGGGCGATGGCCACGCGGATGATGTAGGGGCTGGTCACGGTGGCGGGCACCAGCCGGTCGCCGCCGAAGGTGATGAGCCGATGCGGATCGCACAGCAGCGTGTGCGCGCCGAACAGCGACAGCTCGGTGTGCCAGGTGAGCCCACCCTCGTAGACCTTGTTCCAGAACATGACCTGCCCCTGCGCCTTGACCCCCAGCGCGATGAAGATCGGCAGCAGGTCGGCCGGGATGTAGGGCCAGGGCGCCGCCTCCACCTTGGTGGTGAGGTGCTGGGTGAAATTCTCCTGAACCTTCAGCTGCGGGGGCGCCTTCAGCCGCGACCAGCCGTCGGCATGGTCCACCTCGGCGCCGAACTTCTCGAAGGTTCGGTCGATCAGCATGAAATGGTCGGGCCGGCCGTTGCGCACCGAGACATCGCCGCCGGTCACCGCGGCGAGCGCCAGGAAGGTGGCGATCTCGTGGTAATCCTCGGCGAAGGTGTAGTCCGCCCCGCCCAGTTCGCCCGCCCCCGGGCCCCTGCCTTCGATAGCCACGGTCGAGGTGCCCTTGCCGTAAATCACCGCGCCCATCTGCTGGAGGAACGAGCACAATTCCTGCACATGCGGCTCGCAGGCGGCGTTGACGATCTGCGAGGTGCCCGTGGCGGTCAGCGCGCTGATGATGAAATTCTCGGTGGTGGTGACCGACGCATATTCCAGCCACATCCGCGTGCCCGCCGCCTTGCCCAGGTTGCGGAACACGATCTCGCGCCCGTCGGTGCCGGTCTCGGCGCCGAAGGCGCGGAACACCGCGACATGCGGGTCGATCTCGCGCGCGCCCAGCGTGCAGCCCTTCACCTCGTGCTCCAACCGCGCCTCGCCCAGCCGGGCCAGCAGGCCCGGGATCATCATGATCGAGGCGCGCATGGCCTGGGGCAGCGCGGCCCGGGCGCCGGGACGGATGGTGGAATGGTCGAGCTCCAGCCGGTGGTCCGCCTTGTCCCATTCCACCCTGGAGCCCAGCTCGCCGAAGAAGGCGACGATGCGGTTGACGTCGGTAATGTCGGGCACGTTGCGCAGGGTGATGGGCGCATCGGTCAGCAGGCTGGCGCACAGCACCGGCAGCACGGCGTTCTTGTTGGCCGAGGGCTCGATCCGCCCGACCAGCGGGCGCCCGCCCGTGACGTAGAGCGCGGTCATGACAACTCCTTCTTCGCCGGAAGAACCTCGCCTATCCGGTCAGTAGCCCATCAGGTCGAGCACTTCCTGGCGACTCTTCAGATCGCGTCGGAAGGTGCCCATCATCCGGCTCGTCACCATGTTCACGCCCGGGGTGCGCACCCCGCGCGCGGTCATGCAGGCGTGGCTCGCCTCGATCACCACCGCCACCCCCTTGGGCTGCAGCGCATCCCAGATGCACTGGGCCACCTCGGCGGTGAGGCGTTCCTGGATCTGCAGCCGCCGCGCAAAGCCGTGCAGCACACGGGCCAGCTTGGAGATGCCGACCACGTGGTCGTTGGGGAGATAGGCGATCGCCGCCTTGCCGATGATGGGCGCCATATGGTGCTCGCAATGCGACTGGAAGGGGATGTCCTTCAGCAGCACGATCTCGTCGTAACCGCCCACCTCCTCGAAGGTGCGCGCCAGATGATAGGCCGGGTCTTCGCCGTAGCCGATGCAATATTCCCGCCAGGCGCGCGCGACCCGCGAGGGGGTGTCCAGCAGCCCTTCGCGCATGGGATCATCGCCCGCCCAGCGGATCAGCGTGCGCACCGCTTCCTGCACGTCCTGGGGCACCGTAGCGCGAACATGCGATTGGTCCCCGTCGGTGCCGACCGGGCTGGTCATCGAGTCATCCTGCTCATCTACGAAGTGCTTTTTGCCTCAACCTGCGCATGGACTTGGCCAATAGGCTGCCCCGACGGAAAAGGCCACGCTCGGGCGGGGTGACCTCGAACAGCTCGGCCGGCTGCTCGGGATCGAGCATGGCGCGATCGGCCAGTTCGATCTCCAGCGCGGTCAGCGGCTGGGGCTGGAACGGGCGCAGCGTGCGCCGGCGCTCGATCCCCAGCGAGGCGATCATTCCCGCCATCGAGCCGTGCTGTTCGAGCAACGGCCCGACCTCGCTTTCCTTCAGCCCGCAATGCTCCGCCAGCAGCGACAGGCGCAACTCGCGGATGCGGGCATGACAATGGCCGTTGCCCTGCCGATCGCAATCGATGAACACGTCGCACTCGCTGTCAAGGCCCAGCGAGCGGTTGTTGAAGTTCGACGAGCCGATCCGCAAGATGCGGTCGTCCACGATCATCACCTTGGCATGCACGTAGATCGGCGTCTTGCCCGCATGGGACACGTAGATGTGGAACCGGTCCTTGGCATCCAGGGCGCGCACCGCTTCGAGCAGCCGCGCGCGCGCCGGGTCCATCGCCTTGCCCTCGATCCAGCCGTCGGCCGACCTGGGGTGGACAATGACGATCTCGGGCGGGTCGGGCTCGCTCAGCCGGACCGCCATCGCCTCAGCGATCTTGCGCGAGGCGAAATACTGGTTCTCGGCGTAGATGAAGTGCTTGGCCGCGGCGATCTGGCGCAGGAACAGCTGCTCCACCTCGTCGATCTTGCGCTCGCCGCCATAGGCCGCGCGGGTCCGGGCGATGCCGATCTCCACGTCCTTAAAATCGGCCGCGAGTGGCTCGGGCCAGGCGCTGGTCTCACGGCGCTCGGACGGCTTGAGCGGCCTGCCGCCCGCGCGCACCCAGCGGTCGCGCCCGAGTTGCTCGAGCGCGGCAGCCGCGTCGCCCTCCATCAGCATCGTGACATCGTGCCACGGCCCGTGCAACCCGCCGGCGGGTTGGGTCCGCCGCGGGTCCACCTCGCGATGTTCGCGCGTGTCCCAGCGCCGCGTGGTCATGTCGATCCCGCCGCACACCGCGAAGTCGGCGTCGATCACCACGATCTTCTGGTGGTGGCTGCACCCCAGGGGATGCGCGCTGTCGAGTTTGAAGTCGATCCGCCGGTGCGGCCACCAGCGCAGGACATCGATCGCCATCGAGCCACGGGCGGCGAACTGGGCCACGCTGTAGCGCCATTTGAGGATGCGGATCTCGAGCGTCTTGTTGTGCCGCGCCAGCCACGGGAGAAATCGGCCCAGCCGGGCCGGGTAGGTGCGCTTGTAGCCCCGCTCCCACCAGCGCCGGCCGGTGCTGAGGTGGATGCGGGTGTCGAAATCCCAGCCGATCATCAGCACCCGCTGGCGGGCGTTGAGCATGGCGCGCTGCATGGCGTCGAAGTAATCCTCGGCATCGATGATCACGCGGGCGCGGGTGGCGCGGGCATAGCGCCACACCCCCGGCTCGACCGAGTTGTCATCGAACCCGGCGAGCAACGTCTCGCTGGCGGTCAAGCTTGCCCCCCCTAAATGCGGCTATTCCTTGGCGTCGTCGGCCTTCTCGGGCGTCACCTCGGCAGTGCTGCGCTCGGCTTGCTTACGCTGTTCAAACACTTCGCGCATGTACTGGACATCGGCCGGCGTCAGATACTGCTCGAAGTCCTTGAAGTGCTCGTCCTCCTCCTCGGCGATGTGGTGGAGGTAATCGTGCTTGAGCTCGCGGAACTTGTCCAGCCATTCGTCCGAGCCGCTGTCGGTGGCGGCGACGTCGTTCAACGCCACTTCGATCTCGTGGTGCTCGGCCACCGAATGGCGCGTCTCGGAGGTGGTCTGAGGTTTGCGCAGCATGGTCGAATAGAGCGCCTGCTCCTCGGCCGCGGCATGGCTTTTCGCATCCTTGGTGAACAATTCGAACAATTCGCTTCGCTCGGCGCTCGCGCCCGGGCTGCGCTCGATGCGATCGAGCAGTTCGCGCTGCCGGTCGTGATCTTGCTTCAGGCGGGCGAAAATATCTTCGGACACGCAAGTCTCCCCGGCGGTATGGTCTTGGGCACAACCTCCCGACGCAGCACTCGTTCCGCACCTGCTCGCGGCAGCGCCGCATGGCTCGGCAGGGCTGCCGGCCGGTCGCAAGCGGCAAGCTGCATGGCAGCGATGCCGCCAGCCGCGCCGAGCCGCAATTCGCAACTGCATGCCCCCGGGCTCGGTATCGTCATGCCCTAATCGAGCGCTGGAGCAGCTACGCCAGCCATGCATTGCCGAGGCTCGTCAGGGAGCGTTGGCGATTTATCCTAGCACATCGGGCTCCACTCCCCCATATGCGCTTTGCTACAGTCGCAAATTGACGGTCTTCGGCGCTTTGCGGCTCCAATTTCCCTCTCTCGCTTCTCACGGCGCCAAGAGGCCGCCTTTGCGGCCTCTTCATCCAGAAGGAAATTGATATGCCCACCGGCACAGTGAAGTTTTTCGACGAGACCAAGGGCTACGGCTTCATCACCAACGAGGCCGGCGGCAGCGATGCCTTCGTGCACATGACGGCCGTGCAGGCTGCCGGGATGAGCACGCTGAACAAGGAGCAGCGCATCTCCTACGACCTCGAAAACGACAAGCGCGGCAAGACCAGCGCGGTCAATCTCCAGTCGGCGTAAACCGCTGACGCGGCAATGCCGCGACGAGAATGGGGCGGGCGCCAAGTGCGCTCGCCCTTTTTTGGGTCCGGACCCTGCCGATCAACCTTCCATGCCCACGACGCCTGACCCCCCCGCCGCAAGCCGCCTTACCCCGCTGCCACCACGCAGCCCGCCAATGGCGGTGGCAATGCGGACCGTGAGCACGGGTGCATGACGAGAGTAGGTTTGCGTCCCCGTTGTCTCCGCCTCGTTGATCTGACGCGCCTCTACGCGAGCGCGAGCATCTCATCGATGCTTATGAGGCCAGGCATCATGCAATCGCCGCTCCCGGCGCGGTCGGGGCGATCAAGTTCCGCCTGGAGCAGCAGCGCCTGACCGGTCGCGATCTGGAAGGGGCGATCGGCACCCGGACGCGCATCGTGCTGATCCGCCCCTCGCGGCAAGAAGCGGGCTGCGAAGGCTGTCGCCAGCAGAACAGCTGGTGCGGACGGCGGGACTTGAACCCGCACTCCCGTTCGAGAAGCAGATTTTCTTACCACTTCGGCTTTCGCCGCCGCCCGGAACGGACGTTCGTGGTCTGGACTATCCCTTCGCCATGCCCGATCCGGGTTTAGGCGCCGCCCGTCTAGTCTCTACACCTTCCCGGCGCGAAGCCGGGCTTGGCTCGGGATCGGCAAGGTCTAGCACCCCAGCTTTCCCCGAATTTGAGCGGTTCTACTCCGGGCGTTTCCCCCCGGGCACTCCGATGAAGTCTGCTGCGTCTACCGATTTCGCCACGTCCGCATCGCTCGGTAGTGCCACAGGAAAGGTCCTCGCGCGATGGCCTGTTTCGTCTCCCGAGCCGCGCCGGATGGCGACGGATGAGGACGTCCGGCCAGCGCGACGCCCTGCCGGCCACCGCCCGGCAAGTTCGCGCTGCGCTCTGGCTAGGCCGAAAAGGCGCTCTTGAGCCGTTCGAAGAAACCGCGGCTCTCGGGGCATTCTTCGCCGGTCTCGGTCCCCTGGAACTCGCGCAGCAGCTCCTTTTGCCGAGCCGAGAGGCTGGTGGGAGTCTCGACCGCAAGTTCCACCACCAGGTCGCCGCGGCCACGCCCCTGGAGCACCGGCATGCCGGCCCCACGCTTGCGCAGCTGGCGGCCCGACTGGATGCCGGCGGGAATCTCGATCGCGTGCGTTTCGCCATCGAGGCCCGGGATGTCGATCGTGCCACCCAGCGCCGCGGTGGTGAAGCTGATCGGCACGCGGGTGAGCAGCGTGGTCCCCTCGCGCTCGAACACCGGGTGTTTGCGCAGATGGATGAAGATGTACAGGTCGCCGGGCGGCGCACCCTGCGGCCCGGCCTCGCCCTTGCCGGTGAGCCGGATCCGGGTGCCGTGGTCGACCCCGGGCGGCACGTCCACCTTGAGCGATTGCAGCTGGTCGACGCGACCCTCGCCGCGGCAGTCGAAGCAGGGCTTCTCCAGCACCTGGCCGCGGCCGTGGCAACGGGGGCAGGGGCGCTCGATGACGAACAGGCCCTGCTGGGCGCGAACCTTGCCCGCACCGCGGCACCCGTCGCAGGTGCGCGCCGAGGTGCCAGGCGCGGCGCCCGAGCCGCCGCACGGCTCGCACTGGCGCGAGACCTCGACCTCGATCTCGGTCTGCTTGCCGTGGAAGGCGTCTTCCAGGCCGATCTCCATGTCGTAGCGCAGGTCGGCGCCGCGGCGCTGGCGCTGCCGGCCGCCGCCGCCAAAGGCGCTGCCGAAGATGGTCTCGAAGATGTCGCCGATATCGCCGAAATCCTGCGCGCCTGCCCCCCCGACGCCGGCCTGGCGGAAGGCGGCGTGGCCGTAGCGATCGTAGGCGGCGCGCTTCTGCGGGTCCTTGAGGCAATCATAGGCGGTGCTGATCGCCTTGAAGCGCGCCTCCGCCTGGGCATCGCCGGGATTGCGATCGGGGTGCCAGCGCATGGCGAGCCGGCGATAGGCCGCCTTCAGCGTCTTGTCATCCGCATCGCGGGCAACTTCCAGCAATTCGTAGAGATCGACTTCGCTCACCGACACCGTTTCCCCCGTCCAGCAAAGCGAGCCACCACCGGCCTTAGCGAGCGCCGGTGGTGGCCGTGGCCTTCATCAGCAACCTAATGCTCAGGCCTTGTGGTCGTCGTTGACCTCGGAGAACTCGGCATCGACCACGTCCTCCTGGGGTCCGCCCGGGTGGCCATCGGCGCTGCCGGCGGCGCCGCCCCCGGCCGGCGCTTCGGCCTTGGACTGCTGCTCGTAGATCGCCTGGCCCAGCTTCATCGCCGACTGGCTCAGCGCATCGGTCTTGCCGCGGATGGCTTCCGGATCGTCGCCCTCGAGCGCCGTCTTCACCTCGGCGATGGCGCCCTCGATCTCGGTCTTCAGCGCGGGATCGAGCTTGTCGCCGTTCTCGTCGAGCTGCTTTTGCGTGGCGTGGACCAGGCTGTCGGCCATGTTGCGCGCTTCCGCACTGGCGCGGCGCTTCTTGTCCTCGTCGGCGAACTTCTCGGCGTCCTGCACCATCTGGTCGATGTCGGCGTCGCTCAGGCCACCGCTGGCCTGGATGCGGATCTGCTGTTCCTTGCCGGTCCCCTTGTCCTTGGCGCTGACATTGACAATGCCGTTGGCATCGATGTCGAAGGTCACCTCGATCTGCGGCACGCCGCGCGGAGCCGACGGGATGCCGACCAGGTCGAACTGGCCGAGCAGCTTGTTGTCGGCCGCCATCTCGCGCTCGCCCTGGAACACGCGGATGGTCACCGCCTGCTGGTTGTCCTCGGCGGTGGAATAGACCTGCGCCTTCTTGGTGGGGATGGTGGTGTTGCGGTCGATCATGCGGGTCATGATGCCGCCCAGCGTCTCGATGCCCAGCGACAGCGGGGTGACGTCGAGCAGCAGCACGTCCTTGACATCGCCCTGCAGCACGCCGGCCTGGATGGCCGCGCCCATGGCCACCACCTCGTCCGGGTTGACGCCGGTATGCGGCTTCTTGCCGAAGAACTGCTCGACCACGTCGCGCACCTTGGGCATGCGGGTCATGCCGCCGACCAGGATCACCTCGTCGATGGCGGACTTGTCGACACCGGCATCGGCCAGCGCCTTCTTGCACGGCTCGAGCGTGCGCTGGATCAGCGCCTCGACCAGCTGCTCGAGCTTGGAGCGAGTGAGCGTCTCCACCAGGTGCAGCGGCGTGGACGAGCCGCCTTCCATGCGCGCGGTAATGAAGGGCAGGTTGACCTCGGTCTGCTGGCCGGAGCTGAGCTCGATCTTGGCCTTCTCGGCCGCCTCCTTCAGACGCTGGAGCGCGAGCTTGTCCTTGCGAAGGTCCATGTTCTCCTTCTGCTGGAACTGATCCGCCAGGTACTCCACGAGCACGCCGTCGAAGTCCTCGCCGCCCAGGAAGGTGTCGCCATTGGTCGACTTGACCTCGAACACGCCGTCGCCGATCTCCAGGATGGAGATGTCGAAGGTGCCGCCGCCAAGGTCGTAGACGGCGATGGTCTTGCCGTCGTTCTTGTCCATCCCGTAGGCGAGCGCCGCCGCGGTGGGCTCGTTGATGATGCGCAGTACTTCCAGGCCCGCGATTTGCCCCGCGTCCTTGGTCGCCTGGCGCTGGGCGTCGTTGAAATAGGCGGGCACGGTGATCACCGCCTGGGTGACGCTCTCGCCGAGATAGGCCTCGGCGGTCTCCTTCATCTTCTGGAGGATGAAGGCGGAAATCTGCGACGGGCTGTATTCCTGCCCCCCGGCCTCGACCCACGCGTCCCCGTTCTTGCCCTTGACGATGTCGTAAGGGACGAGATCCATGTCCTTGCGGGTGGTCGGATCGTCGAACCGGCGGCCGATCAGCCGCTTGATCGCGAACAGAGTGTTGTCGGGATTGGTCACCGCCTGGCGCTTGGCCGGCTGGCCGATCAACCGCTCGCCGTCCTTGCTGAAGGCGACGATGGAAGGCGTGGTGCGCGCGCCTTCGGAATTCTCCACCACCTTGGGCTTGCCTGCATCCATCACCGCGACACAGCTGTTGGTGGTGCCCAGATCAATGCCGATTACTTTGGCCATGCTATTCCCCATCGTCTCGTTACTGTTGGACGCCGCGCGTTCGGTTTCCCGTAGCCGGCAAAACCCGTCGGCGGCTCGATAGACTGTGCTTCGAGGGGCGATATAGGAGGGGTTCGGCTTGGCACAAGAGAGCCGCGGCCTTACAGGGCGCGCCTTGGAAACAGGAGTTAAGACGGGATGAAACGGGCAATTTCGGGCGGTTTGCGGCTGGCGATCATGGCGCTTGGCGTGGCCGGTTGCGACGGCGCTCGCGAAGAACCCGAGGCGGCGAGCGAAACCGCCGCAGCGCCGTCCGCTGGCACTTCGGTCGGCCCGGGGGGCACCGAGCCGTGGGTCGATCCCGAGGCGCCCGCGGGCATCTCCGTCAGCGACGGGCGGCTCACCCTGCCCGCGGTGTCCGGCAACCCTGGCGCGGTCTATTTCACCATCCGCAATGCGGGCGAGGCGGACCAGGCGATCCGCTCGGCCTGGGTGTCGGGCGCCGCCATGGCCATTCTGCACGAAACCCGCACTCAGGGCGGCACGGCGCGGATGCGCGATGCTGGCGAGGTGCCGCTGCCCGCCGGGGGCAGCGTCACGTTCGCGCCGGGTGGCCTGCATGTCATGGCGATGGACATCGGCGGCACGCTCGAGGAAGGCGGCACCACCGAGGTGACGCTCACCTTCGCCACCGGCGACAAGGTGAGCTTCCCGGTCGAGGTTCGCCGGCCGGGCAATGCTGGGGGGAACGCCACGGGGGGAGCCGGCGACGAGTGACCCAAAGCGCCATCATGCCCTGCCCCGTGGGCGGCGAACGCCGGCTTACGCCAGGCGAGGTGGAGCTGGCCAAGGGCGTGTTCGGCGGCGCCGTAGACTACACCAAGGTCACCATCCGACGGCGCAAGTGGTTTCCCTTCCAGCCCAGGCAGGTGGCCATGGCGCCGCGCGGGCACTTGTACTTCCATCCCGGGGCCGAGGCCTATTGCGACGATTTCGCGGCCGCTCCGCTTCATCGTCAAGGGCTGTTCATCCACGAGATGACGCATGTCTGGCAGACCCAGCGACTGGGCGAGTGGTACCTGGTGCTGCACCGCCATCCCTGGTGCCGCTATGATTACGCGCTCAAGCCCGGCTGGCCGCTCGAGCGTTACGGCATCGAGCAGCAGGCCGAAATCGTGCGGCATAGCTTCCTGTTGCGCGCGGGAGCGAGGATCCCGGGTGCGCCGCCAGCGGCTTGGTATGACCGCATCCTGGGCTTCCCGGTTTGCTGAAAGTTCTGGCCGTAAGTACCAAATGGCGACACGCATTACGCCGGAGCTTGCTCCAGACCCGGAAAAAGGCTATTCTGACCAGCGCAAGTCAGGACGCCCGCCATGCGGCGCGGCGTTTTTCCCGGGGGGGGGTGATATGCGTTCGATCGATCTGGCGATTGCCGCCATGGCACTGCTCGTCGCAGGTTCAACCGCGACGGCACAGGATGTGTCGGCTGACCCGACCTTTGCGACGATCAATCTCTCCGCCGGCTTCCGGCCTGATCCGCAGCGGCTAGAAGTGGTTTCGGGCGGCAACGTCCCGGCCGAGAATATCAGCTCCGATTGCGAAGGGTACATCGCCGATGTGCCCGACGTGCGCGTCAACTATACCAGCGGGGATTATCCGCTGACCTTCTCGGTTCGCGCCAGCGAGGACACCACCCTGGTCATCAACGCCCCGGACGGCCGCTGGTACTGTGACGATGACGGTGCCGGCGACCTCAATCCCCTGGTGCATTTCACCAAACCGACCAGCGGCGCGTACGATATCTTCGTCGGCAATTACGACGATGACAATGCCGACGCGACGCTGTCAATCTCGGAAACCCACGACTAGCCGCCTGCAACCCTCGCCAACTGGCGCCTAGGTTCTGGACTCATAAGCTCTGAGCCATAGTCGGGTTGAAGCGATCAGCACGGCGGCGAGGAAGTTTCGGGCCAGCTTGTCGAAGCGGGTTGCGATGCGCCGGAAGTGCTTGAGCTTGCAGAAGTATCGCTCGACG
>JANNOJ010000073.1:0-44221 GCA_031399025.1 Erythrobacteraceae bacterium
CCGACGAAGGCGATCAGGTCACCGGCACTGGATGGGCCGATCTGCGCGAAGATGGCTGGCTCGAAGGCGAAATCGCCTACAATAATGGCGACGACACCTCATTCATCGCTAAACCGTGGCCTTTTTCAGCGGCCTGTTAAACGATTCCACAA
This sequence comes from Erythrobacteraceae bacterium, assembly GCA_031399025.1. Classification (GTDB taxonomy): domain Bacteria; phylum Pseudomonadota; class Alphaproteobacteria; order Sphingomonadales; family Sphingomonadaceae; genus CBDBZL01. The sequence continues at coordinate 153 of JANNOJ010000073.1, forward strand.
AGCCGTTCTGCTGGGGCTTGCCCGGCGCGATGTAATGCCATTCGACCCCGGTGTCCTGGCACCAGGCAAGGACGGCATGACTGGTCAGCTCGGTACCGTTGTCGCTGACCAGTCATGCACGGCAGCCCGCGCCGTTCGGCGATGGCGGCTAGCTCGCGGACGACGCGCCGGCCTGACAGCGAGGTGTCGACGATACACGCCAGGCATTCCCGGCTGTAATCGTCGATGACGTTGAGCACGCGGAACCGCCGGCCGCAGGCCAATGCGTCCGACACGAAGCCTGTCCTGAGCCTGTCGAAGGGTCGAGCGACCAGCGTTGGTTGGGTTCCTGCGGGATTGCCATCAGCGCTCGCATCCCCAGCGCACGCTTGCGGCCACCACGCTTGCGCACCGTCAGCCGCTCCTCGCGGTACAGCCGATACACCTTCTTCAGGTTCATGCCCTTGCCCTCACGCTTGAGCAGGATCGCCAGCCGTCGATAGCCGAACCGACGGCGCTCGTTGGCGAGCTCGTGCATCCGCTCGCGGACAGCATCATCCTTCCCGCGAAGCGGCTCATATTGCCATGCCGACCGATTGACCCCGATCAGCCTGCAGGCGCGACGCTCGGAGAAGCCGTGATCGGCCATCAGCTTCTCCACCGCAGCGTAGCGCTCCGCAGACCGGGTCAGTTTCTTCCCAGCAGATCCTTCAGCGCCGACACGTCGAGCATCGACTCCGCCAGCAGCTTCTTCAGCCGTCGGTTCTCATCCTCCAGCGTCCGCAACCGCGCCGCCTCCGATACGGTCATGCCGCCATACTTCGCCTTCCAGTTGTAGAACGTCGCGTCACTGATCCCGTGCTTCCGGCACAGCTCGGCGGTCTTCACGCCAGCCTCATGCTCGCGCAGCACGCCAATGATCTGATCCTCGGTAAATCGGCCTCGCCGCATCACTCGTCTCCATCTGACGAGCTAACTTACCAATGGCATGATTTCCGGGGAGCAGGTCAGCCGTTCGACGCGTCAACCGGCAGCTTCGAGATCGTTGGCCAGCGACACATGAAGATAATCGATCGGTCTGCGGCAATGGTAATCAGGCAACGCAGGCGTTGCTCAAAGCTCATCCAGCCGGCCGACCTAAAGACTGTCTATGCGCGTGCGACCATACCGGCCACCTGCAGCAGACATGATCGACCCAAACGCGTGATGGCGAGACGCAGACCAAGGCCAACCGCCGGGCGGTCGCACTCCGGATCACGCTTGCTTGTCCGATACGCTTGGCAACAAATTTGGCCTAGCCAAGCGATTGACGGCTGCGACCGAAATGCCGCATGTTGCAGCGCATCAAGACCCACGTCGAGGCCGACCCGCATGGTCCCTTCTGCTCACATTCTGCCGGGAAGCCGCTGATTTGCCAACCTTGCGTGCAGCCGTCCTCGCTGCCGGCCTGGCCCTGATGGCTCTGGCCGCCTGTTCGGCAGGCGAGGAAGAGCCGGACCGGCCGGTTCCGGAAGTGGGCTTCATTATGGCCCAGCCGGTCGCGGTACCCATCTCGGTCCAGCTCGGCGCCCGCACCGTCGCCTACGAGACCAGCGAAGTTCGCCCACTCGTGACCGGGCTCATTCGCCGCCGGCTGTTCCAGGAAGGTAGTTTCGTGCGCGCCGGGCAGCCGCTCTACCAGCTGGAAGACAGCCTGTTTCGTGCTTCCGTGCGCCAGGCCGAGGCCAACCTGGCGAGCGCGCGTGCCACCGCCGCTGCGGCCCAGGCGCGGGCCGATCGCTTCCGCCCGCTGGCCGAGATCGAGGCGATCGCACAGCAGGATTATACCGATGCCCAGGCGCAGGCCGGCGAGGCGGATGCGGCGGTTGTCCAGGCGCAGGCAGCGCTGGAGACCGCCCGTATCAACCTGCGCTACTCCCGCGTCACGGCGCCGATCAGCGGGCGGATCGGGCGGTCTATCGTGACGACCGGCGCACTTGCCGCGGCCAACCAGGCCGAGCCTCTGGCGGTGATCCAGCGGCTGGACCCGATCTATGTCGACATGCAGCAATCGAGCGCGGATCTCACCAAGCTGCGCCAATCGCTGGGCACCGGTGAAGTGGCTGCCGGCAGCACGGCCGCGCGCCTGGTTCTAGAGGCCGGCGCCGATTATCCATACCCAGGCACAATCCAGTTCTCCGAAGTTTCGGTGGACGAGAGCACCGGCACCGTCACCCTGCGCGCCCGCTTTCCCAATCCCGACGGGTTGCTGCTGCCCGGCATGTTCGTGACCGCGGTGTTCGACCAGGCCGTGGAGCCCTCGGCCTTCATTATCCCGCAGCCCGCGGTGCAGCGCGATTTCGACGGATCGGCCTTCGTCTACGTGGTGGGGAAGGGCAACAAGGCGCAGCGCCGTACCATCACCGCTGCACGCACCCAAGGGACCAATTGGGTGGTGACGCGCGGGCTGCGCCGGGGCGACCGGGTGATCACCCAGGCGCCGATCTCGGTCCGGCAGGACAGCGAAGTGAGACCGGTACCGCAGGGCACGCCGCAGCGTGTCGGCGCCCCTACCGGCCAGCCCACGGGCCGGCCCGCCGGCGGATCGCGCTAGCCGCCATGTCCCGCATCTTCATCGAACGGCCGATCTTCGCCTGGGTGCTGGCCATCATCGTGATGATGGCCGGGGTGGGCGCATTGCGGCTGCTGCCGATCGAGCAATATCCCGACATCGCGCCCACCAACGTGAACATCAGCGTGACCTATCCCGGCGCCTCCGCTCAGACGATCGAGAACAGCGTCACCCAGATCCTCGAGCAGCAGCTCACCGGGCTCGATGGCCTGATGTATTTCAGCTCGCAATCGAGTTCGCGCGGGCAGGCGAACATCACGGCGACCTTCGCCAAGGGCACCGATCCCGACATCGCCCAGGTGCAGGTGCAGAACAAGGTCCAGGCCGCGATCGCCCGCCTGCCCGGCCCGGTGCAGCAGCAGGGCGTGCGGGTGACCAAATCCGGTCCCGACCCGCTGCTGCAGGTCTCTGTCTACGACGTCACCGACACGCGCTCCCCTCAGGATGTGTCGGATTACCTGTCGTCCAACATCCAGGATCGGCTGTCGCGCGTCAACGGGGTGGGCGAGGTCAACGTGTTCGGCTCCCCGCACGCGATGCGGATCTGGCTCAATCCGCATCGCCTGGCCGCCTTCCAGCTGATGCCCACCGATGTGACCGGTGCGATCGAGGCGCAGAATTCGGAAGTGGCGGCCGGCGAGGTCGGCGGCCTGCCGGCGCCCGAGGGGCAGCTGCTAAACGCCACCGTGACCGCCCAGTCGCGCCTGCAGACTCCGGAGCAATTCCGCGCCATCGTGGTCAAGACCCTGGCCAACGGCTCGAGCGTCACAATCGGCGATGTCGCTCGGGTGGAGATCGGCGCGCAGAGCTATGCCGCAGTCATGCAGATGGATGGCCATCCCGGCGCGGGCATGAACATCTCGCTCACGCCCGGAGCCGATGCACTGCAGACGGCGGATCTCATCAAGGCGGAGATGGAGAAGCTCTCGGCCGGCATGCCCAATGGGCTGCGAGTCGCCTATGGCAATGATTCGACCAATTTCATCCGCCTTTCGGTGGAAGAGGTGGTCAAGGCGCTGCTCGAGGCCATCATCCTGGTCGTCATCGTCATGTTCGTGTTCCTGCAGAGCTGGCGCGCGCTGCTGGTGCCCGCCATCGCCGTGCCGGTGGTGCTGCTGGGCACGCTGGCGGTGTTCTACGCCTTAGGGCTGACGCTGAACACGCTCACCCTTTTCGGCATGGTGCTGGCCATCGGCCTGCTGGTCGATGATGCTATCGTGGTGGTCGAGAACGTCGAGCGCCTGATGGATGAGAACCCGGGCATGAGCGCGCGCGAAGCGACCATCGCCTCGATGAAGGAGCTGCAGACCGCGCTCATCGCCATCGCGCTGGTGCTCTCGGCGGTGTTCCTGCCGATGGCCTTCTTCGGCGGGTCCACCGGGGTCATCTACCGCCAGTTCTCGGTGACGATCATCTCGGCGATGATCCTTTCGGTGCTGGTGGCGCTAGTGCTCAGCCCGGCGATCACGGCCACGCTGCTCAAGCCCAAGACGCGACCCGCGCTCGACGCCGATGGCCGGCCGGTGCGGCGGTCGGGTCGCTTCGGCGCGGTCAATTACCGGATGGAGCGGGCCGGCACCTGGTTCAACCGCAGCTTCGAGGGGCTGACCGGGCGCTATGTCGGCGCGGCGCGCACGGTGGTCGAGCGCAAGTGGCTGTTCCTGCTCATCTACCTGGCAACGCTCGGGTTGCTGGTGCTGCTGTTCCTGCGCCTGCCGGGCGGTTTCCTGCCCAACGAAGACCAGGGCCGCGTGCAGGTGCAGTTCCGCCTGCCGCCGGGCACTACCCAGTCGGTCGTGCTGGACCTGCGCGACACGATCACCAGCTACCTGGAGACGCACGAAGCGGACAACGTCGATAGCATTGGCCTGGTCGCCGGTGGCGGGGGCGGCGGCGCGGTAGGCCAGAATACCGGCCAGGGGTTCATGAACCTCAAGCACTGGGACGAGCGGCCGGGCGAGGAGAACACCGCCCAGGCCATCGCCGACCGCGCGAGCGCCGCCTTCTCGGGCCTGCGCCAGGCACAGGTATTCACCCAGGTGCCCGGCGCGGTCCGCGGCCTGGGCGATGCCGGCTTCAGCATGCAGTTCCAGAACACCAGCGGCATGGACCGCGAGCAGTTCGTCGCGGCGCGCGACCAGTTGCTGGCACAGGCCAACGCCAATCCCAAGCTCGCGCAGGTGCGGCTGGGCGACCTGGCCGACGTGGCATCGCTCGAGATCGACCTCGATACCCAGCGCCTGAGTGCCTACGGGCTGAGCACCGCCGACGTGAATGCCACGCTCGCCACCGCCTGGGGCGGCAGCTATGTCAACGATTTCATCGACCAGGGCCGCGTCAAGCGGGTCTACGTCCAGGGCGATGCCCAGTATCGCGCGGTGCCCGAAGACCTGGCGCAATGGTACGTCCGCTCGGCGGAGGGCGACATGGCGCCCTTCTCCGCCTTCTCGCAGATCGGCTGGGCGACCACGCCGGCCAGCACCAGCCGCTTCCAGGGCGTCCCCGCCTTCGGCATCAGCGGCCAGGCGGCGCCCGGCGTAAGCTCGGGCGAGGCGATGGACGAGATGGAACAGATGGCCGCCGAGTTCCCCGGAACCGGAGTCGCCTGGTCGGGCTCCTCCTATGAGGAGCGCCAATCCTCGGGCCAGGCACCGCTGCTCTACGCGCTCTCGCTGCTGGTGGTGTTCCTGTGCCTGGCCGCGCTCTACGAGAGCTGGTCGATCCCGCTCGCCGTGCTGCTGGTGATCCCGCTCGGCCTGGTCGGCGCGGTGTTCGCGGCCACACTGCGCGGCCTGGAGAACGACGTGTTCCTGCAGATCGGCCTGCTCACCACCATGGGCCTGACCGCCAAGAACGCGATCCTGATGATCGAGTTCGCCGAACAGGAGGAGAAGAAAGGCGCGCGCGTCATCGATGCGGTGCTCGCCGCCGCGCGTATCCGCCTGCGCCCGATCCTGATGACGAGCTTCGCCTTCATCTTCGGCGTGCTGCCGCTGGCCTTGGCCACCGGAGCGGGGGCCAACAGCCGCATCGCCATCGGCACCTCGGTGATCGGCGGCATGCTGACTGCCACCTTGCTGGCCATCTTCTACATCCCGCTGCTGTTCGTGCTGGTTAGGCGCGGCACGCGCGACGGGCTACAGGCGCTGCGCCGCCGCCTGGGCCGCCGCAAGCAGGCCGAGGCGACCGCCTGACAATGCGTCCGGCCGCCCGGTTGCTCGTCCTGGTGACGGCGCTGTCGTGCGCAGCCTGCTCGCTAGCCCCCGATTATGCGCGGCCGGCGCTGCCCGTGCCGCCCAGCCTGCCCACCGGCGAGGCGTACCGCGTGCAGTCCGACGAGGCGCTCCCGGCCGTCTCTTATCCGGACCTCCTGCGCGACCCGCGCGTGCTGGCGCTGATCGCCCAGGCGCTAGACAACAACCGCGACCTGCGGATCGCTGCTGCCAACATCGCCGAGGCGCGGGCGCTGGTCCGGGTGACGCGCTCGGCGCAGTTTCCCCAGGTCGCCATCGGCGCCTCGGCCGATTATGCGGCTCAGTCGGGCCCCGATGACCAGAGCTATGCGCTGGAGGGCGGCATCGCCAGCTACGAGCTCGATCTGTTCGGCGGGCTGGCCAATGCCACCCAGGCGCAGCGCGATCTGGCGCTGGCGAGCGAGGCGGCGGCGCAATCGGTGCGGATCGCGCTGGTGGCCGATATCGCCTCCGCCTGGGCCACCTACGCGGCAGACCAGGACCTGCGGCGGATCGCCAGCGAGACGGCGGACAACGCCCGCCGCAGCGTGGATCTCACCCAGGCGCGGCTTGACGGCGGCGTCGCGCCGCGCACCGATGTCCGCCAGGCCGAACAGGTGCTCGCCACCGCCCAGGGCGACTTGGCCCAGCAGACCGCCGTACTGGCGCAGGATGTGAACATCCTCCAGCTGCTGGTCGGCGCGCCGGTGGATCGCGCGCTGCTGCCCGGCGGCCTGGCCGAGATCATGGACCGGATCGCGACCCTGCCGGCGGGCACCAGTTCGCAGGTGCTGCTGCGCCGACCCGACGTGGTCGAAGCCGAATACCTGCTGCGCACGGCGAATGCCGATATCGGCACCGCGCGGGCCGCGCTGTTCCCGAGCATCTCGCTCACCGGGCTGCTGGGCCTCGCCAGCGACGCGCTGGGCTCGCTGTTCACCGGCGGTGCGCTGGGCGCCTCGGTCGGAGCGGGCGCGGCGCAGACGATCTTCGATGCGGGCGGGCGGCAGGCGAACGTCGAAGTCAGCGAGGCCCGCCGCGACGCCGCGCTCGTCGCCTACGAGCGCGCCATTCAGAGCGCCTTTCGCGAGGTCGCCGATACGCTGGCGACTCAGGGCACGATCACCGCCCGGCGCGATGCCGCCCGGCGCAACACTTTGGCGGCGGCGGACAGCGCGCAATTGACCGAGGCGCGCTATCGCGGCGGCATCGACAGCTTCCTGGCCAACCTGGATGCCCAGCGCAGCCTCTACCAGGCCCAGCGCGAGGAAGTGGCGATCTCGCTGATCGAGCTGCAGAACCGCGTGGAGCTTTACCGCGTATTGGGCAGCGACGCTGTTTTGGCACGTGATCGCGAGGCGGTTTCACCAACCAGGGCACTGTAGGCGTCGCGCCGACCGGACGTCTCGCTGATCGCAGCGGATCAGCCGACCAGGACACCCGACCTCACGATATTCGCGAGCAACGATCTCGCTGCGCCACCGGATCGCCCGGGCCGGCGGAGAACCTGCTGGCCGGATCGGCGAAACGGTAGGTGCGACCGAGATGCTGTTGGCGACCAACAGACGAACAACTCGCTGCTACCGTCGAGCAAATCGCCGCCACGGTGGAGCATGGCGGAGCGACCGTCGAGCAGGTCGCGGCGTCGGTGCCGGCTTGGCACTCGTTGTGCGCGTTCTTGCCGAAACCGTAGTCCGACCAGCGTATCGGACTCTCAGAGCGCGTTTGAGATGGCCCGAACTCACGTCCAGCGGCGTAGCAAGGTACCGACGCCGAGGTTGCCGTCTTCGAAGCGTGGTTCGGAGACGTTTTCGACGAGCTGTTCGGGCCGGAATGAGCGTCCGGCGAAAGCGCAGCGCGGTTGACCGACGCCGCAATCATGCTATATCTAGCATAAGGAGGAGGCGCGTGGCGGATGGGGCGAACGTCAAGCCTGTCAGGTGGATCGGAAGCAGCCGCGATGACCTGCGGGCCTTGCCCGAGGCTGTTCGGCTACGCGTCGGCGGGGCGCTGTGGGGCGCAGACCGGCGGCAAGGCGGGATGGGCCGAGCCGCTCAAAGGGCTCGGCGGCGCGGGCGTGCTGGAGGTGGTCGATGACCATGACGGCGAAACCTACCGCGCCGTCTACACCGTGCGCTTCGCGGGCGTCGTCTACGTGCTTCACGCCTTCCAGAAGAAGTCGAAGCACGGGATTGCGACGCCCAAACACGAGATTGCGCTGATCGAACAGAGATTGAAGCGAGCCCGAGAGGACCACGAGCAATGGCGAGCAAGCAGGACGACATGAAGGTGACGGAAGGCTCCGGCAACGTGTTCGCGGACCTTGGCGTCGCCGAGCCCCAGGAGGAGCTGGCGAAGGCGCAGCTCGCCAGTCACATCCGTGAGACTATCAAGCGTCGGCGGCTGACCCAGGTGGCGGCGGCCGAGCTGGTCGGACTCGACCAACCCAAGGTGTCGGCGCTGATCAACGGCCGGCTGACCGGCTTCTCCAGCGACCGGCTGCTGCACTGCCTGACCGCGCTCGGGCAGGACGTGGACATCGTGGTCAAGGCGCCGCCCAGAAGCCGCCAGCGCGGGCGTCTCCGGGTGGTGGAGAAGGCTGCATGACCGCCGCTCTTCCAGGCACCGTGCCGCTTCGCGCTGCCCTTTATCTGCGCGTTTCGACCGCGCGGCAGGCCGAGCATGATGTGTCGATCCCCGACCAGCGCAAGCAGGGCGAAGCTTATTGCGCCGCGCGCGGATACCAGCTTGTCGAGACGTTCGTGGACGCTGGCGCATCCGCCACCAACGACCGCCGCCCCGAGTTCCAGCAGATGATCGAGGCCGGGACGGCGAAGCCAGCGCCGTTCGAGGTGGTGGTCGTCCACTCATTCAGCCGGTTCTTCCGCGACCACTTCGAGTTGGAGTTCTACGTCCGAAAGCTGGCCAAAAACGGCATCCGCCTGTTGTCAATCACGCAGGAGATGGGCGACGACCCCATGCACGTCATGATGCGTCAGATCATGGCGCTGTTCGACGAGTATCAGTCCAAGGAGAACGCCAAGCACGTTCTTCGCGCCTTGAAGGAGAATGCGCGGCAGGGCTTCTGGAACGGCTCGCTCCCGCCGATCGGCTACCGCGTGGTCGCCGCCGAGCAGCGCGGCGCGAAGACCAAGAAGAAGCTGGAGATCGACCCGATCCATGCCGAGACGGTGCGGCTGGCATTCCGGTTGGCGATGGAGGGCGACGGCACGTCCGGCCCGATGGGCGTCAAAACGATTACCAAGCACCTGAACGAACATCGCATCTTCACCCGCGACGGCGAACGCTGGGGGATCGGCACAGTCCACCGGCTGCTGACCCGCAAGACCTATATCGGTCGCCACGTTCAATCGCGGCACCAAGAACGGCGACAACAAGCCCGACGAGGAGATCATCCCCGTCGCGGTGCCGCCGATCATCGACCAGGCGGTGTTCGACGCTGTGCAGACCCGCATGAAGGCCCGCAACCCCAAGGTGATGCCGCCGCAGGTTGTTGGCGGCCCCACGCTGCTGACCGGTCTAATCCATTGCGCCAAGTGCGGCGGGGCGATGACGATCCGTACCGGCAAAGGCGGGCGCTACCGCTACTACACATGCTCGACCAAGGCCCGGCAGGGACCGTCCGCTTGCACCGGCATGACCGTGCCGATGGAGAAGCTGGACGCGCTGGTCGCCGGGCATCTGGAGGACCGATTGCTCGACCCGGCGCGGTTGGAAGAGGTGCTGGCGACGGTCCCTGCCGGCGGCAGGAGCGCACTGAGCGTCGTCGTGATCACATCGCCGAGCTGAACAAGCGCGGGACCGAGACCGACCTACGCCTCAAGCGGCTCTACGACGCCATCGAGAGCGGCGTTGCCGATCTGGATGATCCTGACCTAAAGGACCGCATTGCCAGCCTCAAGGCCATCCGCGACCAGTCGCGCGTTGACGCCGAGCGGGCATCGGCCATGCTCGAAAGCGTGGGGCAAAAAGCCATCACCGCGCCCATGCTTGCCAAGTTCGCGCAGACCGCGCGCCAGCGGATGCGCTTGCCAGGAGGCGGCTACCGCCGCGACCATCTCCGCGCGCTCGCCCAGCGTGTCGAGGTGAACGACGGTGAAGTCCGCATCATGGGATCGAAGTCCGACCTGTTACGGACGCTTGCCGCTGCTGGTGGTTCCGGAACACTGCAAGGCGCAGTGCCCAGCTTTGTTCCGAAATGGCGGAGCGGGAGGGATTCGAACCCTCGATGAGCTTTTGACCCATACACACTTTCCAGGCGTGCGCCTTCGACCACTCGGCCACCGCTCCGCATACCTGCAGGAAAGGCAGCGCGGATAGCTGGCGCCCGGCGAGCTGGCAAGGCGTGCGGTGCGCCATCGCGATTGACGATAGCTGGCTTGCCAGATCTGTCTGTCTGCGCGCGCTGTTGACCCGCTTGCAAGCGGACCTGCTTGCCCGGCGCCGGTTGCCTGGTTACCTGCAGTTCATGATGCGAATATTCGGGACGCCGCCTTCCGCCGCCGAGATCGCGGCGATTGCCCGGCAAGCCATGGCGCGATTGCCTCACCAATTCGCCGTTCACCTTGGTGAGGTGGTCCTGCAAATTGACGAGGTCGCCGAGGATGCGCTGCTCGATGAGCTCGGCATCGAGGACCCGTTCGACCTTACGGGGGTGTACGAGGGTCTGCCGTTGGGCACCCGCAGCATCGACCATTCGGGCACCTTGCCCGATCGCATCCGCCTGTTCCGTCGGCCGATCCTGGAAGAATGGGCGGCCCGCGGCGACGAGACGCTGGAGCGGCTGGTGGCGCATGTCACGGTTCACGAGATCGGCCACCATTTCGGCCTGTCGGACGAGGCCATGCACGCACTCGAGGAGGAGGAGGCCGGCTAGCATTGCGCTTGCGGGGCTTGCCTGGTGGCGCATGGATGGCAGGATGGCAGCCGATGAAAGCGCTTGCTGGAGCTGTCTTCGCCGCCCTCGCAACGTCCGGCGCCCTAGCGGCGCCGGATGTCGAGCCGCCCACCCCAGCTTCGGTGGTGGCCGCGGCGGCGGCGGACGAGTGGGCGCAGATCGCGGCCGACGACCTGTTGGTGATGGAGTTCGCACCAGGTCCTGGGGACCAGCCGCGCCGGGTGGTCATCCAGCTCCTGCCCCGCCCTTCAGCCAGCCCTGGGTGGACAACGTCAGGACGCTCGCTCGAGCGCATTGGTGGGACGGAACGAGCGTCTACCGGGTGGTCGACAATTGGGTGGCGCAGTGGGGTGATGGAGAGGACGACAGCGGCAAGGCCAGGCCGCTGCCCGAGGGGCTCGGCCTGGCGCCCGAGCAGGCCTATTCGACCAAGATCACCGGGGACAAAGCGACGCCCCGTTTGAAGCTCAAGGACCCGTACGCTCCGGCAGCTTTCTTCTGGCAGGGTTGGCCCGTAGCGATGGACTCCTCAACCGGGCAAGCGAGCGATGTCTCGGCGTGGCCCATCCACTGCTACGGTTCGGTCGGGGTGGCACGCGACCTCGCGCCCGACACCGGCACCGGAGCCGAGCTGTATGCGGTGATCGGTCACGCGCCGCGCCAACTCGATCGCAACATCGCCGTGATCGGCCAAGTAATCGAGGGCATCGAGCACCTCTCCACCCTTCCGCGCGGCACCGCCGACGCGGGCGTCTACGCCACCCAGGCCGAGCGCACGCCGATCCTCTCGGTCCGCCTCGTCGGCGAGCTACTCCCGGCCGAGCAGCCGCGCTTCGAGTACCTCGCGACCGAGAGCGACAGCTTCGCGCACTACCTTGCCGTGCGCGCCAATCGGCAGGACGAATTCTACCGCGTGCCGGCCGGCGGAGTGGACGTGTGCAATGTCCAGGTGCCCATCCGCCGGATCGAGCACGATCGGCAACCCTGAACAGGCAAGGCTGCCCTCGCGCCGCGTATCTCCGGACAATCGGGACAAAATCAACATAGAGCCGCACCGATGTACTGCACGCGCGCGTCTCACCAAGTCCCGGCGCCCCTTTCCGCACCGGCTCGAGACCTGGTTCGAGACCACCAATCTCGGCAAGCGCACCTCAATGCTCGTGAGCCGGAGGACGGCCGGCTGCCGCCGCTCACGCCTGACGGCGAGCGGCTGTACCGCGAAGGCCGTTCGGGCTGGGCGCCCGGGGAGCATTGCGACCGGGTGAGCAATTGCGACAGCTGTCCCCGGTGCGTGAGCCGCGGCTTCCCGCGCTCGATGGACTCGTTCCGCTGCCACAGCGGCATTCGCGTGTTGCCGGCGATGCTCGGAACGCGAGTGGCCAGGATTTAGCCCAGCCAGGAAGCCGCGCAGGCCGCCGGCTGCGGCGAGCCGGTCGAGGCGTGGAAGGGCAATTCGCGCGCCTGGTGGAAAGAGAAGACGCTCGTGATCGATGCGGCCATCATCGTCTCGGACGACCGTGCCACATGCGAGGTGACGCAGCGCTCGGCCGCGCCGCTCAACCCGGCGACGCAACCCGTACCCCCGTTCAAACACCATTCCGATGAGCGCCGAGGCGATGACGGTGGAGCGGCTGACAATGACCAACGCCGTCACGATCGTCCACGAGCTGACCTGCACCGATCCGCAGGTCTACACGCGCCCTCCACCACGCGCATCGAATGGACGCGCGCCCATCGCTACCAGTTCTTCGAGTGTGCCCGACACGAAGGCAATCACATGCCGCGCAATGATATCGGTGCTTGACGCGCGCAGCGGCGGACATTGCGGCAGGACAGACCCGGGAGGTAACCGCCGCCACGACGACCGCTCGCGCCTCGCCGAGCAATCGACGGTGATCCCGGTGTTGGTCGGCGCCCGGAACCGGCGGGTTCGGCGGCTGCCCGGCGGGGCGGCAGGCCGGTAGGCGGGCGCCGGTGCCCGGGCGAATTCGCCATCCCCCGAGGATCTGGGTGGGCGGCAGCCGGCCCGCCATCGGCTTCGACTGGTCCTGCATTGGCCAGACCGGGCCTAGCTGGCCACCAGCCGCAGCCCTTGCCCGACCGGGCGATCCGATGGCGCGCGTGCCATCAATGACTTACAGGCCAGGAGCGCGGGCACCCGCGAGGACGGCACGGCCTTGGAAAACAGGAAACCCTGGCCAAGGTCGCAGTCCAGGCCGACCAGCCGATCGGCCTGCGCGCCCCGCTCGATACCTTCGGCGACAACCTTGATGCCCAGCGCCCGGCCAAGATTGATTACCGCGCGGATGATCGCCTCGTCGCCGACATTCTCGTCCATGTCGCGAACGAAGCTGCGATCGATCTTGATCGTATCGACCGGGAATTGCTTCAGGTGTCGCAGCGAGGCATAGCCGGTGCCGAAATGATCGAGCGCGATGCGCACCCCTTCCCGGCTCAATAGGTCGAGCGCGCGCTGGACGTTTTCCGCGCCGCGGCCCACGAATACAGTCTCGGTCACCTCGATCTCGAAATGGCGCGCGGCGATGCCCGCACGCGCCAGGCGGTCGAGCACCCGCTCGGCGAAATCGTCGCGCCTGAATTCGGCCGCCGAGGCGTTCACCGCGACGTGATCGACCGCCACGCCCCCGGCCAGCCAGCAGCGCAGGTCAGCGATCACCCGGGCGATCATGCGATCGCTCAAGGCGTTCGCGACTTCCAGGTCCTCGAACGCATAACCCAGCGCGCCCGGCTCGCCGACTCGGCCATGACGGGAACGCCAGCGCAACAGTGCTTCCAAGCCGATCACAGCGCCGGTGCGTAGATCGACCTTGGGCTGATAATAGGGCAGCACACGATCACCATCGAGGGCGTCTCGCGCGCGCCTGATCATCAGGTCGCGGCGTCGCACCTGGCTTTTCATCGCCGGGTCGAACAGCATCGAGGTTCCCCGTCCGGCGGCCTTGGACGCGTAGAGCGCCAGGTCGGCGTGCTTCATGAGCTCGACGGCCGACCGTCCGTGCGCGGGGAACAGCGCCGCGCCGATGCTGGCCCGGCAGTCGAGCACGGCGCCGTTATGGGTGAAGGGCTTCACCAGCCGTTCGAGGATGCAATTCGCCAATCCGGCGACGTCATGCCGGCTGCTGACCTGGCGCAGGATCACGGCGAACTCATCGCCGCCGATCCGCGCCACCGTGTCCTCGGAGCGGACGGCCGCGCGCAGGCGAGCGGCGAAAACTTCCAGCAGTCGGTCGCCGGCATCATGGCCCAGCGTGTCGTTGATCTGCTTGAACCGGTCGATGTCGAGCAGCAGGAGGCCCACCGCCTCGGCCTCTTGCGAAGCAGTTTGCAAGGCCAGCTGCAGCTCGGCCTGGAAGCAGGAGCGGTTGGCCAGGCCGGTAAGCGCGTCGTGCGCGGCCGACCAGAGAATCCGCTCCTCGGCGAGCTTTTCGTCGGTCACGTCGCGGGCGGTCATGATGATCCGCCCCATGGGGCAATCAGCTTTGAACGTCTTCCAACCATTCATCGTGATCCAGCGCAATTGGCCGTCGCTCGCACGGTGGATCCGCACCGAAGCCTCGAAGCGGGCGCACGCGGCATCGTCGCGGATCGTCTGCAGCTGGCGCAGGAAGGCCGCCCGATCGTCGGCATGAACAAGCGCAAGCGCGGTATCCAGGCTGGGTTCGATCGCGTCCTCGAGCCCGAAGATCTCGCGCAGCCGGCCCGACCATTTGCGGCTGACCAGCAAGGTGTCGTAGTCCCAGACGCCAAGGCCCGCCACCTCGACGGCTAGCCTGAAACGTTCCTCGCTCTCCTTCAGCTCGGTTGCGGTGCGTCGCTGTACGCTCAGCGAATGCGTGACGTCTTCATAGGTCGCGATCCAGTGGCCCTGGTCGGTGCGGCAGTGGCGGATGGCGAAGGTCTGCCCATCGGCGCGCTCGAGGTTGCTCTCACCACCATCGCCGCCCCGCAGCATGCGGCTAAGCTGTTCCTCGCGCTCGGCCGGGGGCAGGTGAGCCTGGAAGCCCTTGGCACGCATGGCCGCGAGCACCTCGCGCCCGGTGATGCCCGGGCGTAGCTCGCCCGGATGGAGCCCGAGTGCCGTGGCGTAGGCCCGGTTGGACAGAACCAACCGCCCCTGCTCGTCGTACATGCACAGGCCCTGGCGCATGTGCTCGATCGCCGTGGTCAGCTGCGCCAGCCTGGCACGCGCGTGCTCCTGATCTTCCGGCCGGTCGTCCGCTGGCTGGCCCCCGTCATCCTGCCGCATCCGCATCCCCGTCCATCGTCCAGTGTCGGCATCACAAGACCATGGATTGGTAAGGAACAGGTTAACGAGGTAGGCTGCCGGTGGCCGTGAGCGCCGCTTGGGTAGCGCGGGTCCGGCGGCGGACGGCTAGCGCCGGTCGGCCTGCGCGATGGCCTCGCTGGCGCGCAGCGCGCTCAGGATGCGGGTCAGATGCGCCAGATCCTTGACCTCAAGATCGACTTCATAGGTGTGGAACGGGTCGTCGCGCTCCTTCTGGGCCAGGGACAGCACATTGGCGTGGGCTCGGGCGATGATCGTGGCCATCTCGGCCAGGGTGCCGGGCCGGTGGTAGAGCACCACCTGCAGCCGGCCGATCGCGCCGTGCGAATCCTCCCCCCAGGACAGGTCCACCCAGTCCGCATCGACGCCGCTGGCCAGCTCGAAGCAATCGATCGCGTGCACCTCCACCCCCTCGCCCACGCGCTTGAGGCCGACGATCCGGTCGCCCGGGACCGGGTGGCAGCACCCTGCCAGGGTGAAGCCGACGCCGGGCGTCAGACCGCGGATCGAGATCGCCCGCCCCTGGCGCAGTTCGTCGGGCAGGTCGGCGGTGCTGCCGGGGACCAGCGCCTCCATTACCGCGATGTCCGAGACCTTGGCCGCGCCGATCGCCAGCATCAGCGCGTCCTCGTCCTCGTAGCCGAGCCGCTCGACCGCCGCGGCGATCGCCTTGCGGCCGATCTTGGCGGGCAGCCGGCCGGCCAGCTCGGCGAACAGCTGGCGCCCGATCGCCGCCACCTCCGAGCGCTCGCGGGCACGCACCGAGCGGCGGATGGCGGCGCGCGCCTTGCCGGTGACGACGAAGCCGAGCCAGTTCAATTGCGGCTCGGCGGTAGCGCCCTTGATGATCTCGACCACATCGCCGTTGGTCAGCCGGGTGCGTAGCGGCATGTGCCGGCCGTTGATCTTGGCGCCCACCGTCTGCGCGCCGAGATCGGTGTGGACGGCAAAGGCGAAATCGACCGCGGTCGCCCCTTTGGGCAGCTGGAACAGCGCGCCCTTGGGGGTGAAGGCGAAGATGCGGTCCTGGTAGATCGCCAGCCTGGTGTGTTCGAGCAGTTCCTCGGGATCGTGGCTGGCATCGACGATCTCGATGAGGTCGCGCAGCCAGCCGACCTGGCCATCAGGCTGGCCGCCCTGCTTGTAGGCCCAGTGCGCGGCGAGGCCGAAGCCGTTGGTACGGTGCATCTCGCGGGTGCGGATCTGCACCTCCACCCGCATCGAATTGGCATGAATGAGCGCGGTGTGCAGGCTCTTGTAGCCGTTGGTCTTGGGAGTGGAGATATAGTCCTTGAAGCGCCCGGGCACGAACTGCCAAGCCTGGTGGAGGACGCCGAGCGCGCGGTAGCAATCCTCGTCGGTCTCGGTGAGCACGCGGAAGGCCATGATGTCGGTGATCTGCTCGAAGCTCACGTGCCGCTCGGCCATCTTGCGCCAGATCGAATAGGGGTGCTTCTCGCGCCCCCATACCTCGACCGGCACCTTGGCCTCGGCCAGCGCCTGCTTGATCTTGAGCGCGATGGCATCGACCTGCGAGCCTTCCTGGCTGCGGATCTGCTCCAGCCGGCCCGCCAGGGTGGCGTAGCCTTCGGGCTCGAGCTGCTGGAAGGCGAGCAATTGCATCTCGCGCATGTACTCGTACATGCCCACCCGCTCGGCCAGCGGCGCGTAGATATCCATCGTCTCGCGGGCGATGCGCTTGCGCTTCTCGGGGTCCTTGATGAAGTGCAGCGTGCGCATGTTGTGGAGGCGATCGGCCAGCTTCACCAGCAGCACGCGCAGGTCCTCGCTCATGGCGAGGAGGAACTTGCGTAGGTTCTCGGCCGCGCGCTCGTTCTCGGGCATCTGCTCGATCTTGGAGAGCTTGGTGACCCCGTCGACCAGCCGCGCCACCTCCTCGCCGAACAGCCCGCGGATGTCCTCGATCGTCGCCAGCGTGTCTTCCACGGTGTCGTGGAGCAGCGCGGTGACGATGGTTTCCTGGTCGAGCTTGAGGTCGGTCATCAGCCCGGCCACTTCGACCGGGTGGCTGAAATAGGGGTCGCCGCTGGCGCGCTTCTGCGACCCGTGCTTCTGCACGGTATAGACATAGGCACGGTTGAGCAGCGCCTCGTCGGCGTCCGGCGCGTATTCCTTGACGCGTTCGACGAGTTCGTATTGGCGGAGCATTGCAGCTCCTAGATGGGCTTGTCGATGGGACTGCGCCAGCCCGCGTTGCCTTCGTCCACCTGGCGGCCAGTGCCTAGCCCGCGATGCCCAGCAAACGGTCGACATTGCCGCGGGTGAAGGAATGGTAGCGCGGCCGCGCCTGGGCGTAGATCCGCCGCGCGATGGGCATGCCCCAGTCACCCTCGTCGACGAGCGTCTGGAACAGCGGCTGGACGAACTTGTTGCGCCCGACGCCGAGCAGGAACGCCTCGGCCTGCGGCACCGCCGGCTGGTAGCGGTTGCGCAGCGCCGCCTCCAGCCACAGGAACCGAACCTCGTTGTTGCCGGTGCCCGACAGGCCCAGCGTCTCGTCGAGACGGGCCAGTTCGGCGGCGGTGAGGGTGTCGGGCAGGGATTGCAGGAAGCGCAGGCGCTCGGCGGTGGTCCAGCCCTGCCATGCCCGGCTATCGAGATTGCGGCCGGCGGCATAGGCAGCTGCAGCGGCGTCAACGGCGGCAAACGCGGCCGGATCGGGGCGGGCCGCATTGGCCGGGATGCCGGTGCCGTAGACCCATTGGTCGAGCAGCAGCATCTCCTCCAGCGCCGCATCGCCGCGCACCAGGTGGGCGCGCAGATCGGCCAGGAACATCTGCGAGGTGGCCGGCTGGAAGGCGTGGCGGTCGAACCAGGAGCGCAGCCAGGGGTCGAACCGCTCGCGGCCGATGATGTTCTCCACGGTGTGCAGGAACAGCGCGCCCTTGTCGTAGGTGATGGCGGAATCGTAATCCAGCGGGTCGAGCTCGGCCGGGATGCGCAGCGCCGTCTGCGGCGAGGCGGCGCCCAGCTTCTCCACCGTCTCCGCGACCGCGGCGTAGCTGAGCGCCCGCTCCTGAGCGGCGCGGGTGCGGCCGAACACCACCGCCGAGATGCGGCTCTCCAGGTACGAGGTGACGCCCTCGTTCAACCAGCCGTCGCGCCAGCTGGCGTAGGTGACCAGATTGCCCGACCAGCTGTGCGCCAGCTCGTGCGCGACCAGGCCGGTCAGCGAGCGGTCGCCGGCGATGAAGGTGGGGGTGAGGAAAGTGAGCGTGGGGTTCTCCATGCCGCCGTAGGGAAAGGCCGGGGGCAGCACGATCATGTCGTAACGGCCCCAGCGGTACTCGCCGTAGAGGTCTTGCGCGGCATCGATCATGGCGGGCGTGTCGATCAGCTCGGCGGCGGCGCGATCGAGCGTCTCGGGTTCGGTCCAAACGCCGGTGTTCGAACCGCTTCCGGGGCCGAGCTCGCGGAACGCCAGGTTCCCGGCGGCGATGGCGATGAGATAGGGCGGAACGGAGCGGTCCATCGCGAACTCGAACACGCGCTGCCCACCACCGACGTCGCGCGGCGCGCCGAGGCGCAGGCCGCTCATCACCACTTCGAGCGGGGCGGGCGCGGTGATGCGCGCTTCCCAGGTCTGGCGGATGCCGGGGCTGTCCTGCGTCGGGATCCAGCTGCGGTTGAGGATCGCCTGGCCCTGGCTGAACAGGAACGGATGGACCCCGCCCGCAGTCTGCTCGGGCGCCAGCCATTGCAGCGCTTCGGCCTCGGGCGCGGCGGTGTAGAACACGGTGATCCGACGGGCATCGCCGATATCCACCGTGACCGGCTCGCCCTTGCCTTCGACCCGCGTCCCCACCGCGAACGGCAGCGGCGTGCCGTCGGGCGCGGCGATCCGGGCAATCTGCAGGCCATTGGAATCGAGCACGATCTGGTCAGCGCCAGGCACCGCCTCGATGTCGAGCGCGGCGGTGCCGCCCACGCTTTGCGCCGCGAAATCGAGCGTCAGATCGAGCGCCACGTGCGTGACGCGGGCCTCCTGCGGCCGAGCGAAGGTGTATTCGTCGCGCGCTTCGGCGCTGGTCAGAACGGGCGCGACCATCGCCGGCTGATCGTCACCGCCCGGCGTGGTGCAGGCGGTGGCGAACAGGGTGCAGGCTAGGGCGAACAAACGCATCGACAGCTCCGATCGGCGAGACATGGTATCACGCGGCTCCAGCTTGGGCGAAAGCCAACCCGGCTCCATCCGGCCTAGCGAGCACACCCGCACTCGCCAAGCACCCAAGCGCACGGGATCCCGCCGGCTTGCGCACCCCGCTCAGCTCCACCTGGCCTCGGGCGGCAGGCTCATCAGGATCGCCTCGATATTGCCGCCGGTCTTGAGGCCGAACAGCGTGCCGCGATCGTACACCAGGTTGAACTCGGCATAGCGCCCGCGCCATTCGAGCATCCGCCGGCGATCCGCCTCCCCCCAGCCCTGCCCCATCCGTGCCCGCACGATCTTGGGAAAGGCATCGAGGAAGGCCTCGCCCACGTCGCGGGTGAAGGCGAAGTGGCGGGCGAACTCGGCGCCCCCATCCAGCTCCGGGTCGCCGCATTCCAGGTGGTCGTAGAAGATGCCGCCCACGCCGCGCGCCACGCCCCGATGGGGGATGAAGAAGTACTCATCCGCCCATTTGGCGAAGCGATCGTAATAGGTCGGGTTGTGTGCGGCGCAGGCGGCGCGCAGGCGGGCATGGAAGGCGGCGGTGTCCTCCTCATAGGGGATCGGCGGGTTAAGATCGGCGGCGCCGCCGAACCAGGCCTTGCTGGTCGTCAGGAAACGCGTGTTCATGTGCACCGCGGGCACGTGCGGATTGGCCATGTGCGCCACCAGGCTGATGCCGGTGGCGGTGAAGCCGGGGTTGGCCGCATCGGCGCCGTTGATGGTGCCGGCGAACTGGGGCGCGAACTCGCCCATGACGGTGGAGACGTTCACCCCCACCTTCTCGAACACCGCGCCCTTCATCACCCCCCGCACGCCGCCACCGCCGGGGGAGCTCTCCTCGGTCTCGCGGTCCCAGGGCGTGTAGTCGAACCGGGCATCCGATCCCGCCTCGCGCTCGATGGCCTCGAACTCGGCGCAGATGCGGTCGCGCAAGGCTTCGAACCAGGCGCGCGCGGCCTGGGTTTGTGGGCTCGGGTCGGTCATCTGTCGGGTTTCACCTCTCCTGGCCGCTCGCCTGAGCTTGACGAAGGGCCGCCTTTGCTCGTCGGTTACGCTAGAGGACAAAGCAGTCCCTCGACAAGCTCAGGACCGGCGGAGCGGCGGTGGCGAGGGCTTGCCAAACCACCGCCACCGGTTCATCAGCCGGCGAATGGTTCCCCTTTCGTTCACCTACCCGTTCTGCGGCGAGGAATTCGTCCTCACCGCCGGCAAGGCGCTCTATTGGCCGCGCGAGCAGGCGCTGCTGGTGGCCGATCTGCACCTCGAAAAAGCCAGCTTCTACGCCGCCACCGGCCAGCACCTGCCGCCCTACGACAGCCGCGAGACGCTGGCCCGCCTGGCCGATGCCATCCGTGCGACCGGCGCCCGGCGGGTGTTCACGCTCGGCGACAATTTCCACGACAGCGCCGGGCCCGCGCGGCTCGAGCCCTATGCGGCCGGCATGCTCGCGGCACTGACCCGGGCGGCCGAGTGGGTGTGGATCACCGGCAATCACGACGAGCGGCTCGCGCCGGGAGTGGGCGGAACACCGGTGGCCGAGCTGGAGATCGCCGGCCTGGTCCTGCGCCACCGGGCCAAAGCGGGCGAGTGCCGGCCCGAACTCTCGGGCCACTACCATCCGCGGCTGCAACTGACGATCCACCGCCGCCGCATCCGCCGCCCCTGCGCCGTGGTCAGCACCGATGGCGATGGCTGCGGGCGGATGATCCTGCCCGCGTTCGGCGCGCTCACCGGCGGCATGGACGCGGCCGATCCGGCGATCCTGGCCGCGATGCAGCCCGCCACCGCCATCGACGCGGTCGTTCCGGCGAGCGGCCGCCTCGCCCGTTTCCCGCTGTGGCGCGCCTATGCCTGCTAGGTCGGGGCCAAGCTGCGGCGTTGCCCGGCATGCCCGATAAGCCGCAACCCCTAGCCGCGCCGGGCAATGCGCACTATGATGTGGCCTCAGCGGCAACCTACAGGAGAACGCCCCATACCCCGTCCACCTAGGCGCATGATGGCGCCGCCGGTCAAGTCCGGCCCCCGGTTCGATGAAATGATCCAGTCCGAGAAGGTTCGCGTCATCGACGAGAACGGTGAAAATCTCGGCGTCATGTACACAAGCGAGGCGATCGAGCAGGCCAACGAGGCGGGGATGAACCTCGTCGAGGTCTCCCCCAACGCCGATCCGCCGGTCTGCAAGTTCCTCGATGTCGGCAAGTACCGCTACGAGGCGCAGAAGAAGGCCAACATCGCGCGCAAGTCGCAGAAGACGCAGCAGATCAAGGAGATCAAGATGCGTCCGAACATCGACGATCACGATTACGACGTGAAGATGCGCAGCGTCCACAAGTTCATCGAGGAAGGGGACAAGGTCAAGATGACCCTGCGCTTCCGTGGCCGCGAGATGGCGCATCAGCACCTTGGCATGGACCTCTTGAAGCGCGTGCAGGACGATGTGGCGCAAGTGGCCAAGGTCGAGGCGTTCCCCCGGCTCGAAGGCCGGCAGATGCTGATGGTGCTGGCGCCCAAGTAGGGCTCATTCAGCGCGACGCGGCCGTCATCGTTCGCAGAGTGATCGACCGGCGCACTTCGTCCATCGGCGCGATGGAATGCTCCCATTCCTGCCGCGCCTCGCCCGCCAGGCGGTAGAGCGCGCGGCGGGGCAGAAGGAGGCTGGCCCGCTCGAAGCCGGTCGCGGTCCGCCGCCGCAGGCGCAGTGTGCACGCGGCCGAGAGCGAGAGCCCCAGCACGTCGCCGTAGACGGGCCGATCGCGGTGCCAGCCGATCCCCGCGCCCGGATCGTAGCGGATGAGCAGCGCCTGCGCGAGCGCCGCCGCATCCAGCCCGGTAAGCGGGGCCAGCCTCTCGCGCAGGGCCAGCAGCCAATCGGGCAGCGGCGGCGCGGGCGTGGGTTGGCCCCGCGTGTAATCATAGCCGGTGCCGTAGGAGAAGGTCAGGCGCCGCCCGGTCCACTGGCCGAAGCGGAACGGCTCGAGCGGCGTCGCGTCGATCCGCTCGGCGAACGCGGCCTCCTGCGCCGGTGTGATCGCCTCGGGCACCAGCGAGAGGCCGGGCGGCAACCTCGCGGCTGCGTCGGCCGGATCGGAAAAGAGGTCGAACTGCCGCGCCATCCCGGCCTATGTAGGGGCCATGCAGCAGATGATGACCACCTTGACGATCCGGACGAGCGGCAAGGCGCTGCACGACTTCACCCAGGAAGTCGCGACCTGGATCGCCGCCGGGCCGATCGCCGCCGGGCTGCTGACGCTGTTCTGCCGCCACACCTCCGCCAGCCTGCTCGTCAACGAGAACGCCGCCCCCGCCGTGCGCCGCGACCTCGTGCGCTGGCTGGACCGGGCGGTGCCCGAAGGCGCGCGCTACGAGCACGACGACGAAGGGCCCGACGACATGCCCGCCCATATCCGCGCCATGCTGACCGGCACCAGCCTGACGGTGCCGGTGGCGGGCGGGCGGATGCTGCTGGGAACCTGGCAGGGGCTCTACCTCGCCGAACACCGCACCGCGCCGCACCAGCGCCAGGTGGCGGCGCACCTGCTGGGCGAGTAGCCCGGGCCGAACCAGGGCGAAGGCCGCCGGCCGATTTCTTTGTGCAGCCGCGAAACCGCAACACGGCAAAGGCAGTTGAGCCCGATATGCCCATCGACATCGTCGCCCATTTCACGTTCACGCTGGAACGCCCGAGCGACGTGCTGCTGCAGTTCGAGGCGGCAGCGATCCCCGAGCAGACCATCCTGGCGAACGAGACGCTGCTCGGCGCCTCGCAGCATATGGCCCGCGTGCCGGCGCAAGATAACATCGGCGAGCGCATCTGGCTCAGGATCGAGCGCGAATTCCGGGTGGACTACACCGCCAGCGTCCAGGTCGACCGGCTGCTGTCGGACTGCACCAAGCTCCAGCGGCTCGAGCCGCACAAGCTGCCGGGCGAGGCGGTCGAGTACCTGTTCGATTCGCGCTACGTCCAGGCCGACAAGCTGCAGAGCTTCGTCCAGGACGAGTTCGGCCAGCTGAACGGCGGCGCCCGCATCGTCGCGATGCGCGATTGGGTGGCGGCAAACTTCGTCTACACGCCGGGCAGCAGCACGTCCGACACCACCGCCATCGACACCTTCGTGGAGCGGCGTGGCATCTGCCGCGATTATGCCCATGTGATGGTCGCGCTCGCCCGGGCCAGCGGCATCCCGGCGCGGTTCGTCAGCTGCTACGCCCCCGGCGTCGATCCGCCCGATTTCCATGCCGTGGCCGAAGTGTTCCTGGCCGATCCCACCATCGTCGGCGGCGGCGCTTGGCACATCGTCGATGCCACCGGCATGGCCGATCCCGCCCACACCGTTAAGATCGGCATCGGCCGTGATGCGGCCGACGTGAGCTTCATGACCGTGTTCGGCATGGCCCAGTTCGGCGACAAGCTGGTCTCGGTCCGGCCGGTCGACTGATGATGTTGCGGCAGGCGGCTTGCCCCGGCTTCTCTTGCATTGCGGCATGAGCCGCGGCGGCGTAGGCCTGCCGCGATGGGCGACAGGAGTACCGGATGACGGCAGGCGAGCGCGCGCAGGGTCCGGTGGCCGAGACGCTGCTCCTGTTCGGCGCCACCGGCGACCTGGCGCAGCGCATGCTGCTGCCCTCGCTCGCCGCGCTCCATGCCGATGGCCTGGTGCCGCCATCGCTGCGGATCGTGGGCACCGCGCGCACCGCGATGACCGACGGCAAGTTCCGCAATTTCGCCCGCGCCGCGCTGGAGAAATACCTGCCCGCCGAGCGCCGCGGGCGGATGGCGGATTTCCTCAACCGCCTGTCCTACCAGGCCTGCGACGTGACCAAGACCGGCGGCTTCGACGAACTGGCCCGGGCGGTCGGCGGGCCCGGCCGGCTGGCGATCTTCCTGTCCACCGCGCCCACCTTGTTCGAGGCCACCATCGGCGGACTGCAGGCGGCCGGCCTCACGGCGGATGGCGCGCGCATCAGCCTGGAAAAGCCGCTCGGCACTGATCTTGCCTCCAGCAAGGCGATCAACGACGCGGTGGCCGCCGCCTTCAGCGAGGACCGCATCTTTCGCATCGACCATTACCTGGGCAAGGAGACGGTGCAGAACCTCTTGGCGCTGCGCTTTGCCAATCTGCTGTTCGAGCCGCTGTGGAATGCCCAGCACATCGAGCACGTGCAGATCACCGTCGCCGAGGCGGTCGGCCTCGAAAACCGCGCCGATTTCTACGAGGGCACCGGCGCGCTGCGCGACATGGTGCAAAACCACATGCTCCAATTGCTGGCGCTGGTGGCGATGGAGCCGCCCACGCATTTCGAGGCGCCCGCAGTGCGCGACGAGAAGGTCAAGGTGTTGCGCGCGCTGCGGCCGCTGGGTCCGGGCGAGAGCGTCACCGGGCAATATCGCGGCGGCGGGGTGGAGGGCCAGATCGTGCCCGGCTACGACGAGGAGCTGGGCCGCGACAGCAACGTCGAGACCTTCGTGGCGCTCAAGGCACATGTCGACAACTGGCGCTGGAAGGGCGTGCCCTTCTACCTGCGCACCGGCAAGCGGCTGCACGACCGCGTGACCGAAATCCTGGTGCAGTTCCGCCCTGTCCCCCACTCCATCTTCGGGACTGCCAAGGCGCGGGCCAACCGGCTGCTCATCGGCATCCAGCCCAAGGAAAACGTCACCCTCACGCTGATGGCCAAGGTGCCCGGGCTCGAGCAGGATGGCCTGGTGCTGCGCCCGGTGCCGCTCGACATCGCCATGCCGCACGCCTTCACCGGCAAGCACCGGCGCATCGCCTACGAACGGCTGCTGCTCGACCTGCTGCACGGCGACCAGACGCTGTTCGTCCGGCGCGACGAGGTGGAGGCGCAATGGACCTGGATCGACGCCATCCGGGCGCTGTGGGCGAGCGAGGGCCTCACCCCCCGGGCCTACAACGCGGGCAGTTGGGGTCCGAGCGCGGCCATCGCGCTGGCCGAACGTGACGGAGTGAGCTGGAATGAGTAACCTCAAATCCGCGGTGGCGCAGGTCACCGACCGCATCGTCGAACGCTCGCGCGCCAGCCGCTCCGCCTACCTGGAGCTGATGCGCGATGAGGGGGATCGCCACCACGATCGCAATAGCGCTCTGCCCTGCTCCAACCTGGCGCACGGCTTTGCGGCCATGGGCGAGGATAAGGCCAGCATCGCCACCCGCCGCGGGCCGAATATCGGGATCGTCACCGCCTATAACGACACCATCTCCTCGCATCAGCCCTACGCCGCCTATCCGCCGCAGATGAAGCTGTGGGCGCGCGAAGTGGGCGCCACCTGCCAGGTCGCCGGCGCCACCCCGGCGATGTGCGACGGCGTCACCCAGGGCATGGCGGGCATGGAGCTGTCGCTGTTCAGCCGCGACGTCATCGCCATGGCCACCGCCGTCAGCCTTAGCCATGCCATGTACGACGGCGTCGCAATGCTGGGCATGTGCGACAAGATCGTGCCTGGCCTGCTCATCGGCGGGCTGCGCTTCGGCTGGCTGCCGACCATCTTCGTGCCCGCGGGGCCCATGCCCACCGGTATCGCCAACAAGGAAAAGCAGCGCATCCGCCAGCTCTACGCGGAAGGCAAGGCGACCCGCGCCGAGCTGCTCGAAAGCGAGAGCAAGAGCTACCATTCGCCCGGCGTGTGCACCTTCTACGGCACCGCCAACACCAACCAGATGATGCTGGAGCTGATGGGGCTGGAAGTGCCCGGCGCGCCCTTCGTCAACCCCGGCACGCCGCTGCGCGCAGCGCTCACCCGCGCCGCCGTGCAGCGGATCGCCGCGCTCTCGGGCGAGGGTAATGATCGCCGCCCGCTGGCGCAATGCGTGGATGAGAAGGCGGTGGTCAACGCCATCGTCGGCCTGCTGGCCACGGGCGGTTCGACCAACCACATGATCCACATCCCCGCGATCGCTCGCGCCGCCGGAATCCAGGTCGATTGGGACGATTTCGCCGAACTCAGCCACGCGGTGCCGCTGCTCGCGCGGGTTTACCCCAACGGCTCGGGCGATGTGAACCACTTCCACGCCGCGGGCGGCATCGGCTTCGTCATCCGCGAACTGCTCGACGCCGGACTCATCCACGCCGACATCATGACCGTGATGGACGAGGGCATGAGCGCCTACCGCAACGAGCCCTGGCTCGACGGCGACGAGCTGTGCTGGCGCGAGATCGGGCCTTCCGCCGACGAGGACATCCTGCGCCCGCCATCCGCGCCGTTCCAGGCGGATGGGGGCATGCGGCTGGTCCAGGGCAATCTGGGGCGCGCCTGCTTCAAGACCAGCGCGGTGGACGCCGAGCGCTGGACCGTGGAGGCGCCGTGCCGGGTGTTCGACGAGCAGACGCAGGTCGCTCACGCCTTTGCCGCCGGTGAGCTCGACCGCGACGTGGTGGTAGTGGTCCGCTTCCAGGGTCCCCGCGCCAACGGCATGCCCGAACTGCACAAGCTGACCCCGGTCCTGGGCGTGCTGCAGGACCGCGGCTACCAGGTGGCGCTGGTCACCGATGGGCGGATGAGCGGCGCCAGCGGCAAGGTGCCCGCCGCCATCCATGTCAGCCCCGAGGCGCTGGCCGATGCGAGCGGCGGCTGGGGTCCGCTGGCGTACCTGCGCGATGGCGACGTGGTGCGCCTCAGCGCCGAGGACGGCACGCTCGCCACCGCCGCCGATCTCTCCTCGCGCGATCCCGCACCCGCTCCGCACCCCGCGCCGGGGACCGGCCGCGAACTGTTCGCCCTGATGCGCAGCGGTGCCGACGAGGCCGAGCGGGGCGCTTGCGCCATGCTCGCGATGGCAGGCCTGTGAGCCCCGCGTGAGCGACCTCGTCACCGTCGACATCGGCGGCACGCACGCGCGCTTCGCCCTCGCCAGCCTCGGCGCCGATGGCGCGATTGCGCTGGGCGAGGTGACGACGCTGAAGACCTCGGACTATGTCAGCCTCGAACGCGCCTGGGCCGACTTCGCCGCCCGCTCCCCGACGCCGCTGCCCGGTGCCGCCGCCATCGCCATCGCCGGGCCGGTGACGGGCGAGATCGTCCGGATGACCAACAATTCCTGGGTGCTCGACACCGGCGCGCTCGACGCGCAGCTGGGGCTCGACCAGGTCACCGTGCTCAATGATTTCCACGCGGTCGCCCATGCCGTGGCCTGTGCGACACCGGCCGAGTTGGTTCACCTGGCCGGCCCCGACCGACCTCTGCCCGAGCGCGGCACGGTGAGCGTGATCGGCCCCGGCACGGGCCTGGGGGTGGCCCATTTCCACCGGTTCGGTAGCGCCCCCCTCGGCAGCTACCATGTCCAGGCGACCGAGGGCGGGCATGTCGATTTCGCGCCGGTCGACCACATCGATGATCTGCTGCTGGCGTCGCTGCGCGCCCGCCATCGCCGCGTTTCCACCGAGCGCGTGGTCGCCGGGCCGGGGATCGTCGAGATCCGCCGCACGCTCGCCGCGCTGGAGAAGACGGCGCTCGCCGAGCTGGACGATCGCACCATCTGGGAGCGCGGACTGGGCACCGAGGGCGTGCCGGCCGATCCGCTGTGCGCCGCGGCGGTCGAGCGCTTCTGCCAGTCGCTCGGCAGCGTCGCGGGCGATTACGCGCTGGCGCACGGGGCTAGCGCAGTCGTGATCGCCGGTGGCCTGGGCTATCGTTTGCGCAACCGGCTCCCCCGCTCGGGTTTCGCGGCGCGCTTCACCTTCAAGGGCCGCTACGAACAGATGATGGCAGCCATCCCGGTGCGGCTTATCACCCACCCCCAACCCGGTCTCTACGGCGCCGCGGCGGCGTTCTTTCAGGCGCGAAATGGAGCGGCAGCATGAGCGATATCGGCGAGATCATGCGTCTGGCGCCGGTGATCCCGGTGCTGGTGGTGGAGGAGGTGGCGCAAGCCCAGACCATGGCGCAGGCGCTGGTGGCGGGCGGCCTGCCGGCGCTCGAGGTGACGCTGCGGACCCCCGCGGCGCTCGACATCATCCGCGCGATGAAGCAAGTGCCGGGCGCGGTGGTGGGCGCCGGCACGGTGCTCAATCCGCGCCAGCTCGACGAGGCGCTGGGCGCGGGCGCCGAGTTCATCGTTTCGCCTGGCCTTACCGAGCCGCTCGGGCACGCCGCGATGGCCGCGGGCGCGCCCTTCCTGCCCGGGATCGCCAATGCCGGCGACATCATGCGCGGGCTCGACCTGGGGCTCGCGTACTTCAAGTTCTTCCCGGCGATGGCGTCGGGCGGGATCGCCGCCCTGAAGGCCCTCGCCGCGCCGTTCGCGCAGGTGCGCTTCTGCCCGACCGGGGGGATCGGCGCCGCCAACGCCGCCGAGTGGCTGGCGCTGGAGCCGGTGCTGTGCGTGGGCGGCAGCTGGGTGGCGCCCGGCGGCGCCTCGGCCGCCGAGATCGAGCATCTGGCGCGCGCCGCCGCCAGCCTGCGGCCGTGACCAGCCTCGCCGATCTGCTCGCGCGCCTCCAGGCGCTGCACGGGCGGACGGAAGAGACGCCGCTGTTCAACCCGGTGTTCCAGCTCTCGCTCGATTTGTCGCGGCAGATCGAGAGCGGCGCGCTGCCGCTCGAGCAATGCGCCGGGCTCATCGCCGAGCTGGAATGCCACGCGCTGCAATCGCGCGCGGCGCGGCTGCGGCGGCTGACCGCCCCCGTGGCCGGCGAGCCCGACGCCGACCTGCTGGCGGGCGCGCCCGACAGGGTCGATTTCACCACCTTCCGCGCCCGGTGGGAACGCCCATTGCTGCACGCGGTGTTCACCGCTCATCCCACCTTCCTGCTGACCCCCGACCAGTCTGACGCGGTCGCGCGCAGCGCCTCGCACGACGGGCCGATCGATGCCGCCTGCATTGCCCTGGGCGAGCGGGCGCCGATCACGCTCGATCACGAACACGCCCAGGCCATGCGCGCGATCGGCCATGCGCAGGGCGCCCGCGACGCGATCGTCACGCGCCTGCTCGAGCACGCGCGCGAGCACTGGCCGCAGGACTGGCTCGACTTCCAGCCGCTGCCGTTCCGCTTCGCCAGCTGGGTGGGCTACGACATGGACGGGCGGACCGACATCGACTGGTCCAAGTCGATCGGCTTCCGCCTGGCGGAAAAGGCCGAGCGGTTGGCGCGCTACACCGCAGCGCTCGCCGCCATCGACACGGGCCATTCGCTGCTGTCGGAGATGCGCCACGCGACCGCCTATGCCCAGGAGCGGGCGCAGGATTTCGCGGTCGATCTGACCGAGCCGGCGGCGCTGTCGGTCGCCGCCAACCGGCTCACCTCCACCGACCCTCGGCGGCTGCTCACCCTGTCGCAGTACATCGACCAGTTCGAGGCCGAAGCGCGCATGGCGGATGCGGCCGACGATGGCGCGCGGGCGGTGGCGCTCAAGACGCTGGCGGCGGCGATGCGCGCCGACGGCCTGGGCATGGGTTGGATCCACTTCCGGGTGAACGCCAAGCAACTCCACAACGCCATTCGCCGCCGGATCGACCCCGCTGGCGAGATCGACCTCGCCAGCAAGGGCGCCATCGTCCACCTACGCAAGGCGATCGCCGAGGTGCGGCCGGTCCGCAGCAATTTCGCCGCGCTGGCGATCGAGGCTTCCACCGCTACCCGCCAGTTCCTCGCCATGGCGCAGATCCTCGGCCACATCGATGCCGACCAGCCGATCCGCATGCTGGTGGCCGAATGCGAGGAGCCCGCCACGGTGCTCGCCGCGCTATATTTCGCCAAGCTGTTCGGGGTGGATGGCAAGGTGGATGTCTCGCCGCTGTTCGAGACCGAGCAGGCGCTCGAGCACGGCGGCCGCTTCCTCGACGCGCTGCTCGCCGAGGAGGCCTATCGCGCCTACGCCCGCAAGCGCGGCCGGGTGGCGATCCAGACCGGGTTCTCGGATGCCGGGCGCTTCGTGGGCCAGGTGCCCGCGAGCCTGGCCATCGAGCGGCTGCAGGGCCGCTTCGCCCGGGCGATGGCCGAGCTGGGCAACCCGGGCGACACCGCGGCGCTGGTGTTCAACACGCATGGCGAGAGCATGGGCCGCGGGGCGCATCCCGCCAGCTTCGCCGATCGCCTCGCCTGGCCGCTCAGCCCCTGGGCGCGGCGCCGGTTCGCCGAAGCCGGCGTACGGCTCGAGCCGGAGGTCAGCTTCCAGGGCGGGGATGGCTATCTGTGGTTCGCCACGCCCGAACTGGCGCTGGCCACGCTGACCCGCATCGCCCGCCTGCGCCCGGCCGAGGCCGAGCCGGAGGGGTCGCCCGATCCATTCTACGAGCGGACCGATCTCAGCCTCGATTTCTACCGTTCCATCCGCGACCACCAGCGCGAACACCTGGAAAGCCGCACTTACGCCCGCGCGGTGACCGCCTTCGGCCTGGGCCTCCTCAACCCCACCGGCAGCCGCGTGTCGCGCCGCCAATCGGACATCTCCGCCGACCGCGAGATGTCGTTGCGCCAGATCCGCGCAATTCCGCACAACGCCATCCTGCAGCAGCTGGGCTATCCGGTGAACGTGATCGCCGGCATCGGCACGGCCGCGCAGGGCAATTACGAGGAGCTGGCCGCGCTTGTCTCCGAGAGCGCGCGCGGGCGCCAGCTCATCCGCCTGGTGCGCAGCGCCGATGCGCTCGCCAGCGTGAAGACGGTGGCCGCCTACGGCGAGCTGTTCAATTCGGCCTATTGGGCCAGCCGGCCCTATCGCGGCACCGAAAGCCACCTGGCCGGCCCTTGCGCCGCGCTGGCCGAATACCTGGTGCATGACGACCGGATCGGCGAGTTCCGCCGCCTTGCCAGCCTGTTGCGGGTGGATGCGCTCAAACTCCGCCGGCTGCTCGACCGCGTTCCTGCAGAGCCCGCAAGTTCAGGAAGCGGCGCCGAGCGCGAGGACGTGCGCCGGCGGATCGGCGTGCTCCAGGGGCTGCGACTGGCGCTGTTGCAGCACATGTTCATCCGCGCCATCAGCGTGCCGGTGTTCAGCCGGGCCAACGACATCAGCCGCGAGGACGTGCTGGAGATGGTCTTCACGCTGCGGGTCGAGGAGGCGCTGGACCAGTTGCGCCGCGCCTTCCCGACCGATTTCCCGCGGATCGCCGATTTCCAACTCAAGCAGCCGACGGATTATCCCGACAGCGCCGACGAGGGCTACGAGGCTATCCGCCGCGGATGCGTCGAACCCATCGAACGCGCCTGGCGACTGAGCTTGCGGATTTCCACCGCCATCGCCAACGAGTTCGGCGCCCATGGCTGATACGACGGCGCCCTGTTTTGCTTGAGCGCCCGGGAGCACTGGCATCGCCCGCGGCTGCCCTGGCGCTCTATCTCGAGTTCGCCGTCGTTCACAAATTTCGGGTGGTGCTGGCCCTCTTGCGCGGTAATCTGGTGTGCCTGCTGCAGAAGCTGCGACCGCACCTTGCCCAGGGTCCGAGGCTTTCGGCCTACGGAGTGCAGTTGCACGCCAATTTCGCCGACTGGACTTTCCGGTACTGCCTTTACGGAACGTACGGTCGGCATCTGTCAGGCTATCTGGAGCAGCAGGATGCCGAGGTGGCGTTCCTCGACATCGGCGCCAACCAGGGGTTGTTCGCGCTGATCGCGGCGCGCAATCCGCATATCCGCCAGGTCGTGGCGATCGAGCCGGTGCCGCGGACCCACTCCCTGCTGCGGCTGAACACGCTGGCGAACGGCGTCGCGGGCAAGATCGAGCTGGTCCCGGCGGCCTTGTCGGATCGTGCGGGGGTGGCGCAAATCGCCACCAAGGCGCACCACAGCGGCGTCGCCTCGCTCGCGCGACGGCCAGGCGGCGGGATGGGGGCGAGCGAGACGATCCGGCTCATCACCCATGCCGAGCTCGACGAATTGTTGCCCGGCGACTTGCCGATCATCGTCAAGGTGGATGTCGAAGGGCACGAGCCGACGGTGATCGGCGAACTGCTGAAATCGCGCCACGCGGCGCGCATCGTGGCGATCTTCTATGAGGCGGACGAACGCTGGGCCGACCCAACCGCCTTGCGGGCCGTGCTTGAGGCCGCCGGGTTCCGCCGCTTCCGCAAGTTCGGCATCAACCGCCATTACGACATGCTCGCCGAGCGCTAGGCCCGCCTGGGGGGTTCGGGGCGGAAGATCCAGCGCCGGCCCTGCCCCGCCGCGTCATCGGTGGTGACAAGGACGCCGGCGATGTTGCCCCCTTGCCCCGCCTCCAGCCGGTTAAGCAGCCGCGCCACATCCTGACCTCTTGGCGGCGATCCGAGCCTGGTGATCGCCCGTTCGATGATGCGCAGGTGGATGGCGCGCCAGCCCTCGCAGCGGAAGACGATGCAGTCCGGCTCGCACGTCGCGTTGGTTTTCCAGAACATCGACGTGACGCATTCCAGAACTTCTTCCGCTTCTGCGAGATGGCCGGCGGATTGCGCCAGCGCGAGGGCATCGAGCCAGTCGGATTGCGCCAATGCCCGTCGGATCCGGACCCGCCCGAAGCTCTCGTCCTGGTTGCTCGGGTCGTCGACCGGGTTGATGCCGGCTGCCTGCACGACCTGGGCAAGCTCGGCGCGGCGGAAGTAGAGGACCGGGCGGATCAGCCTGATGCCCTCATGATCCTCCAGCCAGCTCGCCTCGCGGACCCCCGCGAGCCCCGCCACTCCGCTTCCGCGGTTCAGACGCATGAGGAGCGTCTCGGCTTGGTCGTCGGCGTGGTGAGCGGTGGCAAGGGCGGCGAGACCTCGCTCCACTGCCCATTCAGCGAGCGCGGCGTAGCGCGCCTTGCGCGCCTGGGCCTGGAGATTGCCTTCGCCGACCTTCGCCTTGAGCACCGTGCACGCGATGTTCCGTTCGGCGCAGGCTGTCTCGACCAGCGCGCATTCCGCCGCCGCCTCGGGGCGCAGGCCGTGATCTACCGCGGCGACTTCGAATTGGCCCGGCGCCGCCGCCTCTGCGAGCAGCAGCATGGCCATCGAGTCCGGTCCGCCCGAAACGGCCAGGCCGATCCTGCCGCGCTCGGGGAGCAGCCGGGCGAGCGCGGCGGCGAACCTGGCAACCAGGTCCGCCGGCGCAGCCGCCTCAGTCGCAGTCGATCCGGGCGCGGTTGGCATCATATTGCTGCCGGAGCCGCCCGGTGGCCAGGGCGGGGAACGTGTCACCGAACTCGGCCAGCGCGATGCAGGCGCGGCTGGTGTCGCCCAGCGCGATCATGCTCTGGGCCAGGTACAGCAGGCTGTCGGGCGCCCGGGCCGCCTGCTTGTCCGCCTGGTAGTTCTCGAGAAAGAAATTGGCCGCGGTGCGCGCGTTGCCGGCATCGAGGTAGGCCCGGCCGAGCAGATTGCGGCCGTAGCTGGCGCGCGGGTGGCTGGGGTGGCGTTCGAGGAACAGCGCCAGCTGCTGCTGCGCCTCGGGGTAGAAGCCTGCTTCCCACAGGCGGAAGCCGTAGGTGTATTCGTCGTCACCCGGATCGTC
Source organism: Erythrobacteraceae bacterium (assembly GCA_031399025.1). Classification (GTDB taxonomy): domain Bacteria; phylum Pseudomonadota; class Alphaproteobacteria; order Sphingomonadales; family Sphingomonadaceae; genus CBDBZL01. The sequence continues at coordinate 33,795 of JANNOJ010000073.1, forward strand.
GGTGGCGGGCTTGGCGATGGCCTGGACCGCGGCGACGCGCTCGGGCGTGGGGGCGCTCGCCGCCGCGCCGGGCGCCGGCGGCGGCGCGAGCGCCTGCTGGCCGACGGGCGCCAATTCGCCTGGCGGGCCGTCGATCGGTACCGGGATCGGCCCGATCGGCTGCGCCGCGCTGGCCCGGGCGGTCTGAATTCCTTCAACCCGCGTCTCAAGCTGCTCGAGCGCATTGGCGTTCACCTCGCTCGCAGCGGTGAGCCGAGCGAGCTGCGCTTCGATGGCCGCCAGGCGGGCGAGCACGTCGCCCAAGGCACTTTCGCCCGGCGTGCCCACAGGTGGCGCGGGGGTCGCCTGCGGCACGGTCGAGATCTCCGGCTCGAAGAACCGCCCATCGCCGCCGGGGAACACCGCCCGCTGCAACGCGCGCACCTCTGCTTCCAGCCGGCGTACGCGATCATCCTCCTGCGCACCCGCCGGTCCTGGCGACAGTCCGAAGGCGAGCGCCATTGCGGCGGTGACGGCGAGACCTACGCGCAGCGAACCGGGGCCAGGAAATCGGAACTGGGAGGCCATGCGCGCTCATCTCCATGCGTTGCGCCAATTGTCGCGACGGGCGTCGTTGCAGATCGCCACCGAACGGCGAGTTAACCGCCGAGGTGCGCGAAGCCAAGCGCGTGGCATACGCTTTGCCGGGGAAAGCGGGCCTTGCGGCGTTTGAGTTGCGGGAAGAGTCAGTTGGCCGGAGCTGACCCCGGCCCGTCCCCCGATGCTGCTGGCGCTGCGCCGCGCGCCAGCAACGCCTGGGCGGTCACCGGCACATCGCGGATGATCTCCACGCCCTCGGCCAGCCGCGCAATCGGCCGACCGCCCACCGTGATGGCGAGAGCGTCGGGCCGCCCGGTCCACAGCAAAGGCGCCGCGACATCGCCGGGCACGGTGTAGCGCTCGCCCTCGGCCATCAGTTTCTGCATCAGCTGGACGCCTTGGGCGGTGTAGAACCGGACCCAGATCCCTTCCTCCAGCGCGGTGAACACCACCGGGCCGGCGGAGGCGGCGGCCGGCTGTGGTTGCCGCGCCGGGCGGATCGCGGCCGGCTGCTGGGCGGTGCGCTGCGCCACATCCTGCGGCTCGATCAGCGAGGGCAGCTGCGCGGCCGGGGCGAACATCTGTCGCGCGGCGAAGAACAGGCCGACGAGCAACACCGCGACCGCCACCACCGAGAGCCGACCTAGCCTGGCGGAAGGAACGCGCGCCGGATCGCCCGGCTCGAAGGCGGGCTGGCGCACGACGGCGCTCGGCTGCCGGGCATCCATCTCGGCCGCCACCATTGCCGCGACATCGCCCGGATCGAGCCCGACCGCCTTGGCATAGCTCTTGGAAAAGCCGATGGCATAGGTTCGGCCGGGAAGTTCGCTGAATTGCCCCGCCTCGATATTCACCAAGTAGCGGCTGGAGACGCGCGTCTGCTGCGCGATCTGATCGAGCGTGAGGCCGGCGGCCTCGCGCGCCGCGCGCAGCTGCTCACCCAGTCCCACTTGCGCCGGAATTGAGCCTGCGACGGGCCCTTCCTCGATCACTCGGGTTCCTTTCAACCGTCATGCACGCTGCCGCGTATCTGCGCCCCTTAACCCATGCAAAGGCGGCGTTACAGGCGAAAGTCATCGCGGCCGACCAAGGCGAGCGCGCGCAACCGCGGCGATTCAGCGCCACTTCTATTCGACGTCGATCGCGCGCTCCGCCGCCCAGGCCTGCAATTCGGCGCGCAAATTGCCGGGCGGCTTGGCCAGCCACAGCCGCATCGCCGCGCCGATTTCGCCCAGGTCCACCTTGCGGACCAGCTCCTTGATCGGGCCGACCGCGGCCGGGGTGATCGAAAAGCGGTGGATCCCCAGCCCCATCAACGCCAGCGCCTCCAGCCGCCGGCCGCCCATCTCGCCGCATACGCCGACCGGCACGCGGGTGCCGCGCATCTGCTCCACGACCCGGGCGAGGAACCGCAGGATCGCCGGGCTCAGCCAGTCGTAGCGCTCGGCCAGGCGCGGGTTCGAGCGGTCGGCGGCGAACAGGAACTGGGTGAGATCGTTGGTGCCGATCGACAGGAACGCCAGCCGCGGGGTGAGCACGTCGAGCAGTTCGGCCAGCGAGGGCACCTCGAGCATCGCTCCGTAACGAATGGCATTGGGCAGCTGGTGGCGGTGCTTCTTGAGATGGGCGACCTGGCTTTCGAACACGGCGCAGGCGGCGTCGAACTCCCAGGGTTCGGAGACCATCGGGAACATCACGTAAAGCTCCCGCCCGGCGGCGGCTTCCAGCAATGCCCGGGCCTGGGCCTTGAGCAGCCCCTCGCGCTCGAGCGCCAGGCGCAGCGCGCGCCAGCCCATCGCCGGGTTCTCGTCCTCGCGATTGGACTCGCTTTGCAGATAAGGCAGCGCCTTGTCGCCGCCGATGTCCACCGTGCGGAAGATGACCGGCTTGCCGCCCGCCGCATCCAGCACGTCGCGATAGAGCCGCGTCTGCCGCTCGCGCGAGGGCAGCGTGGCCGAGACGAGGAACTGGAATTCGGTGCGGAACAGCCCGATGCCGTCGGCGCCGGTCAGGCCGAGCATGGCGATGTCGTCGCGCAGCCCGGCGTTCATCATCACCTGGATGCGCGTGCCGTCGCGGGTGAACGGCTCGACATCGCGCTGGCGCGCATAAGCGGCCTGCTTTTCCCGGCTGCGCACGAAGCGGGCGTCGAACGCCTCGACCACGCTCTGCGTCGGGCGGACGGTGAGCTTGGCGTTGTCGCCATCGAGCAGCAGCGCATCGCCTTCGCGGATGATGCCGCGCACGTTGCGCACCCGGCCGATTACCGGCACGCCCATCGCCCGCGCCACGATCACCACATGGGCGGTGAGCGAGCCCTGCTCGAGCACCACGCCCTTGAGCCGGCGCTTGTCGTATTCGAGCAGCTCGGCGGGCCCCAAGTTCTTGGCGATGAGGATGGTATCGCCGCGCAGCCCCACGTTGGCCGCGGTGCCCAGCTGGCCGGAGACGATCCGCAGCAGCCGGTTCGCCAGGTCCTCCAGATCGTGCATGCGATCGGCCAGCAGCGGGTCGGCGATCGCGCGCATGCGCATCCTCGTGCGCTGCTGGACGCGCTCGATCGCGGCCTCGGCGGTGAGGCCGCTGTCGATCGCCTCGTTGATGCGCCGGCTCCAACCCTCGTCGTAGGCGAACATCCGGTAGGTCGCGAGCACCTCCTCGTGCTCGCCGCCGACGCCGAATTCGGCCTGGCTCGACATGTTATCGATCTGCTCGCGCATCCGGTCGAAGGCCAGGTACACGCGCTGGCGCTCGGCCTCGGTGTCCTCGGCGACCGTCTGCTCGATGGTGATGCGCGGCTGGTGGAACACCGCCTGGCCGGTGGCGAGCCCCTTCACCAGCTGCAGGCCGTCCAGCACCAGCTGCCCCTGGTGCGCGCCCGAGAGCCGGTTCAGCTCCTCGGTATCGACCAGGCCGGCATTGTGGATGAGCTCGGCCAGCACCATGGCGACGGTCTGCAGAGCCTCGATCTCGACATCGTCGTAGCGGCGCGGCTCGACATGCTGGACGGTGAGCACGCCGATCGCCCGCTCGCGCCGCACGATCGGCACGCCGGCGAAGGAATGGAACCGCTCCTCGCCGGTCTCGGGCCGGTACTGGAACTCGGGATGGGTGGCCGCCTCGTCGAGGTTGAGCGTCTCGATGTTCTGGGCGATGGTGCCCGTCAGCCCCTCGCCCACGCCCAGCTTGGTGACATGTACCGCGCCCTGCTCCAGCCCGCGGGTGGCGAACAGCTCGAGCATGCCTTCGCGCAGCAGGTAGATCGAGCACACCTCGCTATCGAGCGCGTTGCCGATGATGTCGGTGACCTGGTTGAGCTTGGCCTGGGCATGGGTCTTGGAGGCCATCAGCTCGTGCAGCTGGGTCAGGATCGAGCGGGCGGCGGCGGAAGCGGTCATGGCCGGCACCTACAGCACGGTTCGGCGCTGGGGAATGGCTGCCGGAACGCAGGCGCCTGGCCGGGTGTGGCGGCGCGCCGGGTTCGTGCTGCGCCAGATGGTTGGACCGAGTGGCGCGAGCCCCCTCTCACTCGCGCCCGTCGTCAAGCGCGCCGCTCAGTGCAGGGCGATCTCTTCCTTGATCCTGAGCTTCTGCTTCTTGAGGAGCTGGATTTTCGCGCTGTCGGGTGAGGGCCGGCTGAGCTCTTCGCGGAGCCGGATCTCGATCCCTGCGTGCTTTGCCTGGAGGGCGTGGACATGCGAGGATTCCATAAGCGTTCTCCTTTTCGTCAGTCGATGGCCCGGGTTGCGGGCCCGGCGCGACTCACCGCGAAGGAGGGTCGCGCAATGATCAGGAAAACACGTTTGCTGATGCGCTGCAAACCATGCTGCGCCAGGGCGTTGGTGGCCCGCGACATCACCCTTTGCCTTTGCTATGCCGCGCGCCGGCCGGCAGCTTCGGTCCACGGGGGTGTCGCGCGTGACCGAGGACGAAATGAGGAAGCGGCTGGCCGCGCTCAGGATCGAGCACCGCGATCTCGACGCCGCGATCGCCGCACTCAGCGACAACGGCGGGCCCGACCAGTTGCAGGTAGCTCGGCTCAAGAAGCGCAAGCTGCGCCTCAAGGACCAGATCGCCATCTTCGAGGACTACCTCACGCCCGACATCATCGCCTGACTTCCGGCTCGGCGGCAGCGGGGGGTGGCGCGGTGCGGCCGGGGATCAGCGTGGCGAGCGCCCGCTCCCAGCCGGACACCCGCTCGTGGCGGGTCGGCTGGTCCATCGCGGGCACGAAATCGCGGGCCGGGCCGGTCATCGCCTCAGCGGCTTGGGCGAGCGTGGGATGGAGCCCGGCCCCGGTGGCGGCCAGCATCGCGGCGCCCAGCGCGGTCGTTTCGATGAATTCGGGCCGGGTCACCACCAGGCCAGTGATGTCGGCGATGTCCTGCGCCATCCAGTCGTTGGCGACCATGCCGCCATCCACCTTGAGGTGCGTCCAGCGCGCGCCATCATCGGCGAAGGCGCGGGCGAGATCGTGCGTCTGGTGCGCCATCGCCTCGAGCGCGGCGCGCACGATATGCGCGCGGGTGGTGGCGAAGCTGAGGCCGGTGATGCTGGCGCGCGCCTCGGGCTGCCAGTGCGGCGCGCCCAGGCCGCTGAGCGCCGGGATCACCACCACGCCGCCGCTGTCGCTGACCGTGCGGGCCAATGCCTCGCTGTCGGCCGCGCAGTCGATCAGCCCCAGCGTGTCGCGCAGCCAGTGCATCAGGCTGCCGGCGACGAATACCGAGCCTTCCAGCGCATAATGCCGCACGCCGCCCAGCTGCATGAGCACGGTGGACAGCAGCCGGTGCGCCGAATGCGGCGGCCGGGTGCCGGCATTGGTCAGGATGAAGGCGCCGGTGCCGTAGGTCGCCTTGGCCTCGCCGGGCGCCAGGCACCCCTGGCCGATCGTGGCCGCCTGCTGGTCGCCGGCCAGGCCGCCCACCGGGATCGCCGCGCCGAGCAGCTCGGGCAGCGTGGCGAGGTCCGCCGGGATGCTGTCGACGACCTCGCCCAAAGCGGCGCGCGGCACGCCGAACAGGTCGCACAGGCCCTCGTCCCAGCTGGGCGCGGTCAGTGGCAGGAGCAGCGTGCGGCTGGCGTTGCCGGCGTCGGTGAGGTGCGCGCCGGTGAGCTTGTAGACCAGCCAGCTTTCGACGGTGCCCAGCGCCAGCCGCCCCGCGCTGGCCGCGGCGGCCACGGCGGGTACGTGATCGAGCAGCCAGCGCATCTTGGTGGCGGAGAAATAGGGGTCGAGCACCAGTCCGGTCGCCTCCCGCACCGCGGGCTCATGGCCGGCCGCTTTGAGCTGGGCGCAGGCCGCCGCGGTCCGCCGGTCCTGCCAGACGATCGCGCGCGCCAGCGGCTCGCCGGTGGCCTTGTCCCAGGCGATCACGGTCTCCCGCTGGTTCGTGATGCCGATCGCGGCAATGCGTTGCGCCCCACCCGCCTGCGCCACCATTGCCCGGGCGCAGGCGAGCGTCCGCTCCCAACTCTCGCCGGCGTCGTGCTCCACCCAGCCGGGCTGCGGGTAATGCTGCGCCAGGGCCTGCTGCGCGCAGCCGTGCGGCCGCCCGGCGGCATCGAGCAGCATGGCCCGGGTGGAGGTGGTGCCCTCGTCGAGGACCAGGATCAGCTCATCGGCCATAATCTCTCCCGGCGCGTTATCCAGCGCTTGCTCGACACTAGCGCCTGGGCCGGGCATAGCCAGCCCATGCCCCTGCCGCCGCAACCCTGGCCCACCGGCATGGCCGAGCGGCTCGAACCGCTGGTGGCGCGCGTGCTGGCGCCCAACGGCTCACGCTTCACCTACACCGGCACGCAGACCTATCTCGTTGGCGGGCCGGACGGCGTCGCGGTGATCGATCCCGGACCGGACGATCCGGCCCATCTGACGGCGCTGCAAACGGCCATCGGCGGCGCGCCGGTGGTCGCCATCGCCTGCACCCACACGCACCGCGACCACTCGCCCGCCGCGGCGCCGCTCGCCCGGTTGACCGGCGCGCCGGTGATCGGCGGCGCGGCCCTGTCCGCGCCGCCTGGGCAAACTCCGCAAACCGAGGAATCGTTCGACCGCAGCTACGCCCCCACCCGCGTCCTGGCCGATGGCGAGCGGATCGCCGGTCCCCGCTGGACGCTCCGTGCCATCGCCACCCCCGGCCACACCTCCAACCACTTGTGCTTCGCGCTCGAAGAAGGCGAAGCGCTGTTCACCGGCGACCATGTGATGGCCTGGTCCACCACGGTGATCTCGCCGCCCGATGGCGACATGGGCGCATACCTCGCCAGCCTGGAGAAGCTCGCCACGCGCGCGGACCGCATTTACTACCCTGCCCACGGCCCGCCCGCGCAGCGGCCGGCGCAGCTGCTGCGCGGTCTCATCGGTCATCGCCGCCAGCGCGAGCGGCAGGTCGTCAAGCTGCTGGAGCAGCGCGGACACCGGGCGCAGGACATGGTGCCGGCACTGTATGCGGGCCTCGACCCCGCGCTCTGGCCGGCGGCCGGGCAGTCCGTGCTGGCCCACCTCATCGAACTGGAACGCCGCGGGCGCGTCGCCCGTTCGGGGGAGCTATGGACGATCGCCATCTGAGCCGCCCGCCGCTGACCCGCGAAGAGGCGGACCGCACCGCACCGGGCTCCGTTGCAGCGGCGGGAGAACCGCCCGCCCGCCGGCAAAATCTCGCCATGGTGCAGGCGGTTCCTTGGCTCATCGTCATCCTCCTCCTGGCGACGGTGGCCTGGCTGGCCTGGCGCGCCTTTGCGACGGAAGATCTGGGCGATCCGCTCGCCACCAGCCTCGTCGCCTTCGAGGCGCAGAATGAACTCACCGTGTTCAGCGCCCAACTCTCCCCGGTGGTGGCGAGCGAGGATTCGCGGCTGTTCGGCGCTCTCACCAGCCGGCAGGTGGCGGTGATCCCCGCCCGGGTCGACTATACGCTCGACCTGTCGCAGGTCACCGCCAGCCGCCTGCGCTGGGAGGAAGCGACCCGGACGCTGAGCGTGCAGCTGCCGCCCATCCAGGTGGGCACGCCCAATCTCGACGAGGCGCGCGCCCAATATCTGCGCGAAGGCCTGTGGATCACCCGCGAGGCGCAGGACCAACTCACCCGCGACAACACCCGCCTGGCCGAACAGCAGGCGGTGCAGCAGGCCGCCAACCCGGTGCTGATGAACCTGGCTCGCAGCGCTGCCCGCACCGCGGTGACGCAGAACCTGGCCATCCCGCTCGAAGTCGCAGGCTTCGGCGACGTCACGGTGACCGTCCGCTTCGACGGGGAGCGCGCGGCGGCGCCGTAGAAATCATGATTGTCGTCGCGCTGTCGATGAGCGTGTTCTGTGTCCCCGTGACTGGTCCTGGGGAGAGATCAATCATAGCCGGTGCCATGGTACTGACCATGGTCGCCCGGTTTCGCTCCAAGCTCGGCCGGCACGCTTGCGGACCGGCGCCGTCGCAGGTGCGTGGGACCCGCAACATGCGGGCGGGGTGCGGTTGTCGGCAGGCGCCGGCGCGACTATCTGCCGAACATGACCAGCCAGCCCCCCGACCCGCTTGCCGGCGCCGATCTGCGCGAGGAGATCGACCGTCTGCGGCAGACACGCAAGGCGGTTATCCTAGCGCATTACTACCAGCGGCCTGAACTGCAGGACATCGCCGATTTCGTCGGCGATTCGCTCGAGCTTTCGCGCAAGGCGGCGGATACCGACGCCGAGGTCATCGCCTTTTGCGGCGTCAAGTTCATGGCCGATACCGCCAAGATCCTCTCGCCCAACAAGATCGTGGTCTTGCCCGACATGGACGCTGGCTGCAGCCTTGAAGACAGCTGCCCGCCCGACAAGTTCGCCGCCTTCCGCGCTGCGCACCCGCACCATATCGCGCTCACCTACATCAATTGCTCGACCGAGGTGAAGGCATTGAGCGACGTCATCGTCACCTCCTCCAGCGCCGAGACGATCCTGTCGCAGATCCCCAAGGACCAGCCGATCATCTTCGGGCCGGACCGGCACCTTGGCGGCTATCTCAACCGCAAGTTCGACCGCGAGATGCTGCTGTGGCCGGGCGTGTGCATCGTCCACGAGGCGTTCTCGGAGAGCGAGCTCATCAAGCTCAAGGCGCAGCACCCCGGCGCGCCGGTGGCGGCGCACCCCGAATGCCCCCCGCATATCATCGAGCATGCCGAGCTGGTGGGTTCGACCAGCGCGATCCTGCAATTTGCCAAGACCTTCGTGGGCGACACGCTGATCGTGGCCACCGAGCCGCACATCATCCACCAGATGAGCAGGGCGCTGCCGCAAAAAACCTTCATCGGCGCGCCGGGCGCGGACGGCAACTGCAACTGCAATATCTGCCCCTACATGGCGCTCAACACGATGGAGAAGCTCTACGTCGCGCTGCGCGACCTCACGCCGCGCATCGAGATCGAGGAAGGGCTGCGGCGGCGCGCCAAGAAGAGCCTGGACGCGATGCTGGCGATGGCCAGCGGCACCATCGGCATGGGCGATCTGGGGCGGGTGTGAGCAACGCCCTCACCATGAGCATCGGCGGATCGATCTGACCGCCGAGCAAATGTTCCAATTCGAGACGCCATACTCAAGCATATAACATTAGTTTTACACAAAGCATTTTCCTACATTCGGTTCTGTACGTAATTTGGCGGCGTGATTCTGGAGGTGGTTCCATGAACAAATGGGAAGCACTTGCCGAGATCGTCAAATCGTTCAACTCGCACGGTGCCGTTTGGCTCGCCTTCGGCACGGTTGTCGCGACGATCCGACTGCCGATTTACGGCCTGCTGATCCTGACCTACCTTACGTTGGAGTGACCGGAGGCGTGGAGCGAGAGACGATGGCGCTGCGATCCTGGCTGTTCGTGCCCGGCGACAGCGCGCGCAAGCTGGCCAGGGCCGCCGAGGCGGGGGCCGACGTGGTCATCGTCGATCTCGAAGACGCGGTGGCGCCCCAGAACAAGGCGCAGGCCCGCACCATGGCGGCGCAATGGCTGCTCGACGGACGCCCACAAGATGCGCCGGCGGGTAGCGGCCCGGCGCGCTGGGTGCGGATCAATCCACTCGACGGCGAGCTGTGGCGCGATGACGTGGCGGCGATCATCGCCGGCGCCCCGGCCGGGATCATGGTGCCCAAGGCCGCCGGTCCGGCACAATTGGCGGCCTTCTCGGATGAGCTGAGTGCGCTTGAACATCTGCACGCCATGGCGCCGGGCGCCACGCGCATCTTGCCGCTGGTAAGCGAGACGCCGGCCGCCGCGCTCGGCATCGCCGCCTATGCCGGTGCCGAGCTGCCGCGCCTGGCCGGCCTCACCTGGGGCGCCGAAGACCTGTCCGCCGCAATCGGGGCGGGCCGCAAGCGGGGGACGGAGGGGGAATGGACCGACCTGTTTCGCAACGTTCGTGCCCAGGTGCTGCTCACCGCCCATGCGGCCGGCGTGGCGCCGATCGACACGCTGTTCGCCGAGTTCCATGACCTCGCCGGGCTGGAGCGTGCGGCGCGTTCTTCCTACGCTGATGGATTCGCCGCCATGCTCGCCATCCATCCGGCACAGGTGCCCGTCATCAACGCGGCCTTCACCCCGGATGAGACCGAACTGGCGCGGGCGCGCGCCATCGTCGCCGCCTTCGCTGCCGAGCCGGGCGTCGGCGCGCTCCAGCTCGAGGGGCGCATGCTCGACCAGCCGCACCTGGCGCAGGCCCGGCGGCTGCTCGCCCGGGCCGGCTAGGTTCTGAACTCATAAAGCTTGCGAGTGGTTGCTTTGGCTGATTCAAGGATTCCGAAAGGAGCCTTGGCATGGCGCGATACGATCTGAGCGAGGTTGAGTGGCGGCTGATCGAGCCGTTGCTGCCGAACAAGCCGCG
>JANNOJ010000023.1:0-17161 GCA_031399025.1 Erythrobacteraceae bacterium
GCCCAGGTATAGCGGCACGCCCGCCGCCGGACAGGGGCTCCGCAACGCGGTGATGCCCACGCCCTGTTCGATCACGAGGTCGCCTTGCGAGCGGCACCCCGCCAGCGCGCCGGCGGCGGCAAGGCCGATGAGAAGCACGCGGGCAGGGATCATGTCGGCAGGTCCTTGGTCAAATCGAGCGGCTAGCGAGGATGGCGCGGCCCGCCTTGAATCGAGCGGCCGGCCCTAGCCCTTTCGCCCGGGAGCTACAACCGCTAGAGAGCCGGGCATGAACGCCCCCTTTCGCCCCACTCCCGACGCCACTCCCGAGCCGGCTCAAGACCGCAGCGCCGCCGCCGGCAGGCTGCCGCTGACCGTGCTGATTGCCGCTCCGCGCGGCTTTTGCGCTGGGGTCGACCGCGCCATCGAGATCGTCGAGCGGGCGCTCGAGCGCTACGGCGCGCCGGTCTACGTCCGCCACGAGATCGTCCACAACCGCTACGTGGTGGACAAGCTCAAGGCGCGCGGCGCGATCTTCGTCGAGGAACTCGATGCCGTGCCCGATGGCGCGCCGGTCATCTTCAGCGCGCACGGCGTGCCCAAATCGGTGCCCGCCGAGGCCGATCGCCGCCAGCTCGACTATCTCGACGCCACCTGCCCGCTGGTCAGCAAGGTGCATCGCCAGGCCGAGCGGCAGCTCGAGGCCGGGCGGCACCTTCTGTTCATCGGGCATGCGGGCCATCCCGAGGTGATCGGCACCTTCGGTCAGGTGCCCCCCGGCGCCATGACGCTGGTGGAAACGCTCGAGGACGTCGAACGGCTCGAGTTGGCGCCCGAGCAGCCGCTGGCCCTGCTCACCCAGACCACGCTTTCGGTCGACGACACCGCCCACGTTATCGCCGCGCTGAAGGCCCGCTTTCCGCAGATCGTCAGCCCCAGGGCGGAGGATATCTGCTACGCCACCTCCAATCGCCAGGCGGCGGTGAAGATGGTGGCGCCCGGCAGCGACCTGGTGCTGGTGATCGGCGCGCCCAATTCGTCCAATTCCATGCGCCTGGTCGAGGTTGCCGAGCGCTGCGGCACCGACGCGCGGCTGATCCAGCGGGCCGCCGAGATCGACCCTGCCTGGCTGGACGGCGTGGGCACGATCGGCGTCACCGCCGGCGCCTCCGCGCCCGAGGAGCTGGTGCGCGAAGTGGTGGATACGCTCGCCCGCTGGCGCGCGGTGACCGAGCACACGATCCTCACCGCCGAGGAGAAGATGATCTTCAAGCTGCCCCGGCAGCTGACCGATCCCTCCAGCTGACCGCGGCCGCCGGGCGCCAGCCGCGTGGCAGTCTACACCCAGCTGGCCGCCGAGGCGCTGGCCGAGCTCATCGCCTGTTACGACGTGGGCGCACTGGTCTCGGCCAAGGGCATCGCCGAGGGCGTGTCGAACAGCAATTGGCTGATCGAGACCACCGGCCGCAAGAGCGCTCAGGGGGGCGGGCAAGGTGCCGGTCACGGGGCCGGCAGGCAAGGGGCGCGCTACATCCTCACCATGTACGAGCGGCGGATCGACATTGCCGACCTGCCCTTCTTCCTCGGCCTGCTCGACCACCTCTCCGCCCGCGGCTGCCCCGTCCCGCGCACGATCCACGACCGCGACGGCGCCGCCTCGCGCATCGTGGGGGGCAAGGCGGTGGCGCTGATCGAGTTCCTGCCCGGCGTCTCGCCCGACCGTCCCACCGCCGCCCAGGCGCGCGCAGTGGGCGGGGCGCTGGCGCAGGTCCACCTGGCCGCCCGCGATTTCGCCATGTCCCGCCCGAACCGGCTCGACCCCGCCGCCAGCGCGCGCACCCTGCGCGCCTGCGGACCCGCGGCGCTGGCCGCGATCGATCCCGACCTGCCGCGGGTTGTGGCGCTGACCGAGGAGGTCCGCCAGGCGTGGCCTGCCGACCTGCCGCAATCGGTGATCCATTCCGACCTGTTTCCCGACAACGTGCTGATGCTGGACGCTCGGGTCACCGGCATGATCGACTTCTACTTCGCCTGCAGCGATGCGATGGCCTACGACCTGGCGGTCACGCACGCAGCCTGGGGCTTCGACAAGGCCGGCCGGCGTTTCGAGCCGGCGGTCGGCCGGGCGCTGGTGGCAGGGTATCATTCCGTCCGCCCGCTCGCGCCGCGCGAGCGCCAGGCGTTGCCGCTGCTCGCGCGCGGCGCGGCCCTGCGCTTCGTCGCCAGCCGCGCCGAAGACTGGATCGACACCCCCGCCGGCGCGCTGGTGGACCGCAAGGACCCGCTGGCGTTCCTGCGCCGCCACGATTTCTACGCCCGCGCGGGCGCGGCGGCATTCCAGTAAGGAATTGAGGCCAGTAAGGAATCCAGGCCACTAAGGAATCCAGGAGCGTGAAGCAGGTCGAGATCTTCACCGACGGCGCCTGCAAGGGCAATCCCGGGCGCGGCGGCTGGGGCGTGCTGCTGCGCATGGCCAGCGGCGAGGGCGCGCGCGAGAAGGAGCTGTCCGGCGCGGAAAGCCACACCACCAACAATCGCATGGAGCTGACCGCGGCGATCCGCGGCCTGGGCGCGCTCAAGGAACCTTGCGCGGTGACGCTGTACACCGACAGTCGTTACGTCATCGACGGCATCACCCAGTGGATCGAGGGGTGGAAGCGGCGCGGCTGGGTCAATGCCGCCAAGAAGCCGGTCGCCAACGCCGATCTGTGGCGCATGCTCGAGGCGGCAACGGCGCCGCACGTGATCCGCTGGGAATGGGTGCGTGGCCATTCCGGTCACCCCGAGAACGAGCGCGTCGACCGCCTTGCCAGCGAGGCCGCCGACAGCGCCCGCTGACCTTCGCCGCTCCGAGCATTCTCGCTACGCAAGACCTATAAACGTGGTTTCCAGGCGGGCTGAGGTGTGATTGAGGCGTCCGAGGTCTCGGCGGTGCGAGACGGCAGGCGAGTCCTGGTCGGACGACACTGGGTGGGCGCGGTTGCCGAACAAGCCGAGGGGGGCGCACATTCAGGCGATCAGCGGCAGCCGGGGCGGTCGCAACACCAAAGTCCGCGCCGTCACCAATTGCGGCGCCGAAATCCCATCGCAGGGCTTCGAAGTCGAACCGCTCCACATCCACCCTGCCCGTCTCCAACCGGCCAGCTGGTTGCGCGCCGAGATGGCGCCCAAAGTCGAGAAATGGGAGCGCCAGCGGCAATGCAAGCACGCTCACCGCGGCCGCGAGGCGCAGATTGGCGGCGCGCAGGTGCTCGGTCCAGCCGGGCCGGCGTCCGCGGACCACGGCCACGAGGTAGGCGATCCCAAAGGCCACCGCCACGCCGATCGCCACGAGCGCCCACAAGCGCTCGGGCGCGAGGCCGTACTGGCCGATCCGCACGCCCCTCGAGATCGCGGCGAACACCGCCAACGGGAGAATCCCGAGCGTCAGCACCAGCGGCCTGCATCACCCGGTTGGGGCTCCTGGCGGCATCGTCGTCGCGGATCACGGCGTGGGCGAAGACGAAGCAGCCAGCAGCGCAGGCGAGCAACACCGGCGTGGCGCTGTCGGTCGCCTCCCACAGCGCCGCGCCGCCCGAGAGGATGAGCGCGGCCAGGAACACCCGCAGCGCCAGCGCCAGCGGCACCGCGAGCAGGACCACCGATTGCGGCGTGCCGATCACCTTAGAGGTTGTTGCGCACCACCCCCAGCGCCGCGCCGAACGATCCCGCCAGCCAGGGCGCCTGATCGCCGCCGCCATCGAGGAGCAGGTAGGCGGCGCTCCCGGCCAGCGCGCCGAGCCCCCGGCCACCAGCCAGGGCCGCGCCGCCCATTCGGCGTGTTCGTGGACGACGGATCCGGTCTCGGTTGCGAGAGCGGGCGCCGTGCTCACGGCCTATTCTTCCGGCGCGCCAGGACCCGGCGGAGGCCCGCCCGGAGCGCTACTCCCGGCGCCACCCGGCCCCCCCTCGCCACCTGGCGGCGCCATCATCTGCTGCTGGGCCATGACCTGCTGGATCGCCCGCACGCGGCCCTCGAATTCCTCGCTGGGCATGAAATCGAGCAGCTCGATAGTGAATGACAAGTCGGCGCCGGGCGGGATCGGCGCGCCTTCGGGCGGGGTGTCGCCATAGGCCTTGGCGGCGGGGATCTCGGCCACATAGGTGCCGCCGCGCTGCATCTGGCGCAGCGCCTCGCCAAAGCCGGGGAGCATATCGGCGAGCGGCAGCGGCGTGCCTTGGGGCAACAGTCCGGCGGCCTGCGGCGGCAACGGCAGCGGCTGCGACTGGTCGAACACCGTGCCATCCGCCAGCCGCCCGGTATAGTTGACGAACACCACGTCGGTCGCGCCCGGATAGCCGCCCTCGCCGGCCTGCACCTCCTCCACGGTCACGCCGGCGGGGATGTTGGCCCAGGCGATGGCCGCGGCGGCGAGCACCGCCGCCGCCAGCGCCAGCCACAGCTTGGTGAGCGATCCCCTGGCGATCGGCTGCAGCGGTAGGCGGGTGATCTGGGTCATTTGCTACAGATCCTGAGACGCGAAGGGCGCGGGAGGGGTGTCCCGCGCCCTTTGGCGTAATGGCCCTGCGCTTACAAGCTGCCGGAGCGGAGCCTCCCGATCCCGGACCATCTCCGGGACGAAAGCCATGCCGCTACTTCACCCCGTCGCGCTCGGCGCGCTTGCGCTCCAGCTTGCGCGCCCGGCGCACAGCGGCGGCCTTTTCGCGGGCACGGCGTTCGCTGGGCTTCTCGTAATGGCGGCGCAGCTTCATCTCGCGATAGACGCCCTCGCGCTGCAGCTTCTTCTTGAGCGCGCGCAGGGCCTGCTCGACATTGTTGTCGCGGACGATGATCTGCATAAAGGTACGCACCCTCTTTCGTATGAGCGGCAGGAGCCCGCAAGCAGAGCGCGGGTCTGCCGATGATGCCACAAATGAAAATAAAGCCGAATCCATGCGGACCGGCTCCCGTATGGCGCGGAGTATGCCAATCCTATCGCAAAGGCAAGCACCGAGCCAGCCGGCCGACCCAGCCCCTCACCGCTGGGAACGACACGCTTTATCGATACCCCCGCGCCCGCTACAGCGTCGCGGATGTCGGCGACCCCCCAGCTCTACGCCTCGCTCTCGGTCGCCCTGGGCGGTGGGATCGGCGCGCTGCTGCGCTACCAGATGGGCCGGGCGATGACCGCCTGGCTGGGCGCGCCGGCGATGTCGGTGTTCCCCTGGGCCACGCTGGCGGTGAATGCGCTGGGGAGCGTGCTGATGGGCGTGCTGGCCGGCTGGCTCGCCCGCCAGGGCCAGGCAGGAGGCGCAGGCGGCGACCAGATGCGGCTGCTGTTGGGCGTCGGCCTGCTCGGCGGGTTCACCACCTTCTCCGCCTTCAGCCTCGAGCTCACCATGCTGCTCCAGCGCGGCCAATTGCTGATCGCGCTGCTCTATGTCGTGCTCTCGGTTTCGCTGGGCGTCACCGGCCTGGTCTTCGGTCTGACCTTGTCGCGGCTCACCCAATGACCGCTCGGAAGGTGAGCGCGCGCCAGAAAGCCGGCCACCCGGCCGGCGAGGCGGTGCGGCAGTTCACCGTCCAGGCCGACGACGACGGCATCCGCCTCGACCGCTGGTTCAAGCGGCACCTGCCACAGGTCGGCTTCGCGACCGTGTCGCGCTGGGCGCGTACCGGGCAGATCCGGGTCGACGGCGGCCGGGTCAAGCCCGACGAGCGCCTCGCCGCCGGCCAGGTGCTGCGCGTGCCTCCGGGTGGTGACAGGCCCGGCGATCGCGGCGAAACGGCGGCGCTGGTTAGGCGTACCCTGTCAGCCGAAGACCGGGCGGCGGCGGCCGCCATGCTCATTCGCCGCACCGAGGCCGCCCTGGTGCTCAACAAGCCTCCCGGCCTCGCCACCCAGGGCGGGACCAAGACCACGCGCCACGTCGATGGCCTGCTCGACGCCTTTGCCCAAGCCAACGAGCCGCGCCCGCGCCTCGTCCACCGGCTCGACAAGGACACCAGCGGCGCGCTGCTGGTGGCCCGCACGCCGGGCAGCGCGGCCTACTTCTCCAAGCGCTTCGCCGGGCGCAGCGCCAAGAAGATCTACTGGGCGCTGGTGGTCGGCATTCCCCAGGTGGCCCAGGGCTCGATCGACGCGCCCATGGCCAAGCAGCCGGGCACCGGCGGCGAGAAGATGCAGGTCGACCTGGAGAACGGGCAGCCGGCGCGGACGCTCTACCGCGTCGTCGACCGGGCCGGCAACAGCGCCGCCTGGGTCGAGCTGCAGCCGCTCACCGGCCGCACCCACCAGCTGCGCGTCCACCTGGCGGCGATCGGCCACCCGATCGTAGGCGATGGCAAATACGGCGGCCCCGAGGCGTTCCTGACCGGCTCGATCAGCCGCAAGCTGCACCTGCACGCGCGCCGGCTGGTGATCGAGCAGCCTGATGCGAAGAGCGACGGCCAGGGCGAGGGGCGGCTCGACGTCACCGCCGAGCTGCCCGCGCATTTCGCCGCCAGCATGGCGCAATTGGGCTTCGATCCCGCCGCCAGCGATGCGGCGCCCGACGAAGGGCCGCCCGAAAGGAACCGCGAGGAACTGAAGCAGGCCGCGCGCCAGCACGCCAAGCAATATCGCAAGGCCCGCCGCGGCGAGCGCCATCGCCGAGGGGCCGAGCCGGACGCGACCGGCGGCAAGCAGGAGGCGCGCCGGCCGCGTGGAGGCGCCGACCGGGGCACGGACAAGGCGATGGCGGGCAAGTCCGTCCGCGGCCGACGCTCGGACAAGCCGCCCTCGCGGGGCAAACCGGCCGCCGATCGGCCCGCTCGCGCCGCGTCCGGTCGGGAGACGCCCAGCCGCAACAGGCTCAAAGATGAGCGACCTGGTTCGGGCCGACCCACCGGCCGCGCGGATGCACCAGCCCCCCGCAAGCCGCCTGGCAAGCCCGCTGACAAGCCCACCGGCGGCCGCCCAGCGCCCAAACCGGGCGCGAAGCCGCCGCCGCGCGGGGGCCGGCGCTGATGCACCCCAATCCGCGCTTCCATATCGACGATCCGGAGCTTTGCCGCCTGCTGATCGGCACGATCGGCTTTGGCATGGTCTTCGCGCCAACCCCCGGCGGCCTCAAGGTGGCACACACGCCGCTGGTCGCAACGCCCGAAGGGCAGGTGCGCTTCCACCTGGCCAACAATAATGCGCTCGCTCCGCACCTGGACGGGGCCAAGGCGCTGGTCCTGGTCAACGGTCCCGACGCCTACGTCAGCCCGCGCTGGTACGAGGACCGGGGCCAGGTCCCCACCTGGAACTACGTGGCGCTGGAGGTGGAAGGCACCGTCCGCCGGCTGCCGCCCGAAGCCCTGGCCGATCTCCTGGGCGAGATCGGCGCTCGGCACGAGGCGCGCCTCGGGGGCGATACGCCGTGGCTTCCCAAAGATGTGCCGCCCGCGCGCTGGAACGCGCTGTTCAACGCCATTACCGGGTTCGAACTGGAGGTGTTCGACCGGCGGCCCACCTTCAAGCTGTCGCAGAACAGGTCGGCCGTGGATCGCGCGCGGGTGGCGGACGCGCTGGAGGAGGAGGGCGCCCCGGCGCTGGCCCAGCTGATGCGCGGGTTCGATCCGCAGCCGGAAGGTTGAGCCGGTTGGCGGCCCATAGACGTCTGGCGGTGTTCGATTGCGACGGCACGCTGAGCGATGGCCAGGGCGCGGTCTGCGCGGCGATGGAGCGCGCCTTCGCCCGGGCCGGCCTGCCGGCGCCCGCGCCCGTCGAGGTGCGCCGGACCGTCGGCCTCAGCCTGCCGCAGGCGGTCGCGGCGCTAGCCCCCGGCAGCCCCGGCGAGCAGCAGCGCCAGGCGGTCGAAGCTTACCAGGAGGCCTTCCGCCAGGCGCGGCGCGAAGGCCGGCTGAGCGAGCCGCTGTTCGCCGGCATCGCCGACCTGCTGCACGACCTTGCGACAACCGGCTGGCAGCTGGGCATCGCCACCGGCAAGTCCGATCGCGGGCTGACCTCGTTGCTCGCTGGGCATGGCCTCGCCGACCTGTTCGCCACCCTCCAGACCGCCGACCGCCACCCGTCCAAGCCGCACCCGGCCATGCTCCTGGCGGCGATGGACGAGGCGCTGGCCGAGCCCGGCGACACCGTCATGATCGGCGATACCGTCTACGACATGGAGATGGCGCAGGTCGCCGGGACCCGCGCGCTGGGCGTGGCCTGGGGCTATCACGAGCCGGCCGAGCTGCTCGCCGCCGGAGCGCAGGCGGTCGCCGCGACTCCGGCGCAGCTGCGCGCGCTGCTCGCATGACCCAGCCCCCACAAGACCAGGCGCCCGACGAGGCGCTGGCCATGCGCCGGTTCGCCCTGATCGGCGTGGTACGGCTTGCCGGCGTGGCGCTGTTGCTGGCCGGCATTGCCGTAATTGCCGGTGCGCTCGCCTGGTCCTTTGCGCTGGGGACGGCACTGGTGGTGGCAGGTGCGATAGGCGCCTTCCTGGCGCCGGTGCTGCTGGCGCGGCGCTGGAGTTCGCGGCGGCGGCGATGAAGCGGTTCCACACGGAAGTCGGGGTGGCGCAGGACGCCCAGGGCCACCGGGTGCTGCTCGACGGCAAGCCAGTCCGCACCCGGGGCGGCGCGCCCCAGATCGTCCCCACCGCAGCGCTCGCCGAGGCCCTGGCGGCTGAATGGCGCGCCCAGCCCGAGCGGATCGACCCGCGCGCCTTTCCCCTGCGAGGGCTCGCCGATTACGCGCTCGACCATGTCGCGAAGGACCGCGAGTCCGCACTCGCCAGGGCGCTTGGCTTCGCCGAGACGGACACGCTGTGCTACCGCGCCGGCCCGGACGAGCCGCTGTTCCACCGCCAGCAGGCTATATGGGAGCCGCTGGTCGCCGCCTGCGAGGCGGCGCATGGCATTCGGCTGGAGCGGATCAGCGGCATCATCCACCGGCCGCAGCCGCAGGCCGCGCTCGCCAGGCTGCGCAGCGAACTGGCGAGGATGGACGATTTCACCCTCGCCGGCGTGGTGACGCTGGCCTCGCTCGCCGCCTCGCTCACCATCGGCCTGGCCGTGCTCGACCCGGCGGCTGATCCCGAGGTGCTATTCGCCGCCGCCAACCTGGAGCAGGACTGGCAGGCGGAGCGGTGGGGCTGGGAGTTCGAGGCGGAAACGGCCCGCGCGGCGAACCTGGCCGCGTTTGGCCACGCGGCGCGCTTCATCCAGCTGGCGCGATCTCCCGCCTAAGCCTCGACCGCCCGCTCAGCCCACCCAGGCGGCGACTTCGCCGGCGACCACGTTGGCCGCCTGATTGAGCGCCGGGCCGACCGCATCGGCCGCCGCCGCCACTCCGAACACCGAGTTCTCGAACCGCCGGGTGCGGATCTCGCCGCCAGGCAGCGCCAGCACTGCATCGAAGCGCACGATCACGCTGCCGGTGGGGGCGTCATAGCCCATCTCGACCAATTGGCCCGAGAGCTGCGTGGCGGCGGCATATTCCAGCTCGCCGCCGCCCACCACCAGCCGGTTGCCGCGCGCGCGGATGGTCTCGGCCAGCAGCGTGCGGAACAGCCGCGAGGGCTTTTCCACCCAGAGCGCATCCTCCAGGTAGGCGAGCGAGGTGGCATCCACCTGCACCGGCACCCGGGCCACGTTGAGCCGCTGCGGGGTGCCGGGCTCGATCACCGCGATCGCGGCGGCGGCCATGCCGGTGCTGGCCGCGCCGGCGGGAACCGAAGATGTCGGCGTCAGCGTCAGCAACCGTTCGGGCGGTTCGGCGCCGAAGCTGATGCAGCCGGCCAGCGCCAGCGGGGCCAATGCGAGCGCCCACCTAGCCATCATCGCCATCCACTCGCTCCCGTGCCTCGCACCCTGTACCCACACTTGCGCCGCATCCTCAATCCGCCTCGTAGGTCGGCAGCGACGGCCCGCCCAGCAGCGAACTCGCGCCCTCGCTTTCGATCTGGTCGGTAATGGCGCGCAGCGATTCGCTCGTGCGCCGCAGGTCGCGCAGCGTGGCCGTAGCGGCCGGGAGCGTCGTTTCCGAAAGCTCCCGGGTAATCGGCTGCACGCCCTGCAGCGTGGCCTCCAGGTCGTCGGTCACCGATTGGGCCGCCTGCAGGGTGGTGCGCAGCTCGGCCGCCAGGCTGGCGCCTTCCTGGTCGAGCAGTCTGTTGGTGGTTGCCAAAGTCCGCTCGAATTCGTCGAGCGCCTGGGTCCCCTCGGCCAGCGCCGCCTCCGATTGGCGCAGCACGCCGCGCAATTCCGGCGCGGTTTCGGCCAGTTCGCGGCTGATCACGTTGGTATTGGCGAGGATGCCTTGGATGGAGGCCTGGTTGTCGTCGTCGAGCACGCGGGTGAGCCGCTCGGTCAGCGTGGCGAGCCGTTCGAGCAGCAGCGGCGCGCTCGCCAGGATCTCGCCCAGCGCGCCCGGCTGGGTGGGGATGACCGGCACGCCCTCGGGGCCCGGCTCGGTGATCGGCGGGGCCCCGCGCACGGCCCCGTCGAGCGTCACGTCGGACACCCCGGTGAAGCTCGCCGAGATCGAAGCGACGGTGCCCTGCAGAATGGGGATTTCCTGCTGGATCGAGATGCGCACGCGGACGAATTCGGGATCCTGCGGCCACAATTCGATGGCCGTCACCTGACCAGCGGGCACGCCGGCAAAGGTTACGTTCGACCCATTCGCCAGGCCGCCCACACTCTGCGAGAAGAAAATGTCGTATTCCTTGCGATCGGTGTTGCCCAGCCGCGCCAGCCAGACGAAGAACACCGCCAGGCCAGCCAGCAGCAGCAGTGTGATCGCGCCGACCCAGACGTGATTTGCCCGTGTTTCCATCCGTCCGGCCTATGCTCCCCCGCCCGCGCGATTGTCCAATTCTTTCCCCGGCGCCGCTCGCCGGGCCGCGCCCTGCGCCCCGTTGCCGCGGGCGTGGGTGTCGTGCGCCGCTCTCGCCCGGGGACCGTTGAAATACTCCTGGATCCAGGGATGGTCGCTGCGGAGCAGTTCGGGAATCGTACCCTCCTCGATCACCCGCCTGTCCGCCAGCACCGCCACCCGGTCGCAGATGGCGTAGAGCGTGTCGAGATCGTGGGTGATGAGGAACACGGTGAGGCCCAGCGTGTCGGTCAGCTCGCGGATCAGCTCGTCGAACTTGGCCGCGGCGATCGGGTCGAGACCGGCGGTGGGCTCGTCGAGGAACAGCAGCTCAGGGTCGAGCGACAGCGCCCGCGCCAGCGATGCGCGCTTGACCATGCCGCCCGACAGCTCGGACGGGTACTTGCTGGCGGCCTCCTGCGGCAGCCCGGCCAGCACCACCTTGTAGCGGGCGATCTCGTCGAGCAATCGCCAGTCGAGTTCGGGATAGAACTCCTTGAGCGGCACCTGCACGTTTTCGCCCACCGTCAGCGTGGAGAACAGCGCGCCGCCCTGGAACAGGACGCCCCAGCGGCTGCGCAGGTTGATCTCGCCCCTGGGCGTGTCGGCATCGAGCTCCTGGCCGAACACCTCGATGTGCCCCGCGGTCGCCTGCTGCAGCCCGATGATCGAGCGCATCAGCACCGACTTGCCGGTGCCCGAACCGCCCACCACCCCCAGGATCTCGCCCCGGCGCACGTCCAGGTCCAGTTGCTCGTGCACCACCTGCTCGCCAAAGGCGTTGGTGAGGCCGCGAACGCGGATCGGAAACGCGCCCTCGAAGCGCTCGGGCACATCCCCGTGCGCCTCGGCGATCACCGCCTCCAGGATCTGCCGGTCGTGATCGTGGTCGTCCTCAGCCATCATCATTCCCAGCCGATGCTGGAGAAGAACACCGCGAAGAAGGCGTCGAGCACGATGACCATGAAGATCGCCTGCACCACCGCCTTGGTGGTGCGCAGGCCCGCCTGCTCGGCATCGCCTTCCACCTGCATGCCCTGGTAGCACCCGGTCAGCGCCACGATCAGGCCGAACACCGGGGCCTTCGCCATGCCGACGTAGAAATCGTACAGCGGCACCACCTCCTGGATCCGCGCCAGGAAGGTCAGGAAGGGGATGCCCAGCAGCACGTCGCCGACCACCGCGCCGCCCAGGATCGACATCAAGCTGGCGAAGAAGCCGAGCAGCGGCATCATCAGCACCGCGGCCAGGATGCGCGGCAGCACCAGCGCCTCGATCGGCGAGACGCCGATCGTGCGCATCGCGTCCACCTCCTCGGTCAGCTTCATCGTCCCGATTTGCGCGGCGAAGGCGCTGCCCGAGCGGCCCGCGACCATGATCGCGGTCATCAGCACGCCCAGCTCGCGCAAGGTGAGGCGCCCGACCAGGTTGATCGTCAGCGTCTCGGCGCCGAATTGCGCCAGCTGCACCGCCCCCTGCTGGGCGATGACCACGCCGATGAGGAAGCTCATCAGGCCGATGATCGGCAGCGAGGAGACGCCCACCAGCTCCATCTGGTGGACCAGCGCGCGGAACCGGAACCGGCGATTGACGACGGCGCGGCCGAAGGCGGCGATGATCGCGCCCAGGAAGCCGATGACGTTGCGGGTGCCGCGCGCCAGCTCGGCGACCTTCGCCCCGACATGCTCGGACACCCGCGGGAACAGCGCCTGGCGCGGCGCCTCGATCGCGGCGCTGCTCTCGCTGCTGCGGACCGCATCCATCAGCACCTGCGCCTGCCGGCTGGCGCCGGTCACCTGCGCCTGGTGCTCGCCGGCGAAGCGCAGCACCAGCCAGGCGCCCACCGTGTCGATCTCCGGCGAGCCGCTCAGGTCAACCTCCTGCACCGGCCCCGGCAGCGCACGCAGCGCGCGATCGAGCGCGCCGATCGAGGATACCCGCAGCGGGCCCTGCAGGCGAACGGTGCGCGCGCCGCCCGCTTCCTGCAACTCGTAGCTGGCCCATTCGCGCATGCGGCAAGCTATGCGTCAGAAATGGCGGGTGCGGCAAGCGAAGTTCGCCTGCGAGCAAGGCGGGGCCGGCCAGCTGGCCAGCCACGGTGACGGCACCCTATCGGGCCAGCAAGGAAGGTTGCCCCGTTCGCCCGCCGCTGGCAAACGCGGCCGCCTATGACCAGCGAGCTGCCCAAAACCTTCGATCCCGCTGCCATCGAGGCGAAGTGGTACGCGCACTGGGAGCAGAGCGGCGCCTTCCGTCCCGCCCCCACTCCGGACCGGCCCCGGGCCGAGCCGTTCACCATCGTCAACCCGCCGCCTAACGTCACCGGCTCGCTGCATATCGGCCACGCGCTCGACAACACGCTGCAGGACGTCGCCATCCGCTACGAGCGCCTCCGCGGCAAGGACGCGCTGTGGGTGGTGGGCACCGACCACGCCGGCATCGCCACCCAGATGGTGGTCGAGCGCGAGCTGGAAAGGCGCCAGGACAAGCGCGCCAACTATTCGCGCGAGGAGTTCGTCGCCAAGGTGTGGGAGTGGAAGGAGGAGAGCGGCGGCGCCATCACCCGCCAGCTGCGCCGCCTCGGCTGCTCGATGGACTGGTCGCGCGAGCAGTTCACCATGGACCCGCATTTCTCCCGCGCGGTGGTGCATACATTTGTACGATTGTACAACGAGGGGCTGATCTATCGCGCCAAGCGGCTGGTGAACTGGGATCCGGCGCTCAAGACCGCCATCTCCGACCTCGAGGTGGAGAGCCGCGAGGTGCCCGGCCACATGTGGCACTTCAAGTACCCGCTCGCGAACGGCGCCACCTACACCTACGTCGAGCGCGACGCCGACGGCGCCGTGGTGCTGGAGGAAGAACGCGATTACATCGCCATCGCCACTACCCGGCCCGAGACGATGCTCGGCGACGGCGCGGTTGCGGTCCACCCCTCGGACCAGCGCTACGCCCCCATCGTGGGGATGCTGTGCGAGATCCCGGTGGGCCCCAGGGAGCACCGCCGCCTCATCCCCATCATTACCGACGAATACCCCGATCCCGAGTTCGGCTCGGGCGCGGTCAAGATCACCGGCGCGCACGACCAGAACGACTACGCCGTCGCCCAGCGCAACAACATCCCGATGTACCGGCTGATGGACGAGGTCGCCGCCATGCGCACCGACGGCCTGCCCTACGCCCAGGCGGCGGCCCGCGCGGTGGAGATCGCCCGCGGCGCGGCGACAAGCGCGGCCGAGATCGACGCGCTCAACCTCGTCCCCGACGAGTACCGCGGCCTCGACCGCTACGCGGCGCGGGCGCGCGTGGTGGCCGACATCGCCGCCGAGGGCCTGATGCTGGCCGTGGAGGACAAGCCCATCATGCAGCCCTTCGGCGACCGCGGCGGCGTGGTCATCGAGCCCATGCTCACCGACCAGTGGTGGGTCGACGCCGAGAAGCTCGCCGTCGCCCCGATGCAGGCGGTGCGCGACGGCGCGGTCGAGATCGTGCCCAAAACCTGGGAGAGGACTTTTTTCAACTGGATGGAGAACATCCAGCCTTGGTGCGTGTCACGCCAGCTGTGGTGGGGGCACAGGATACCGGCTTGGTATGGTCCATCGATCGATAGGGACGGTAACCCGCAAGTCGGTGACATTATAACCGCGGGCGTCCTTGACGGAGAGCTCGTCGCCGTCGCTCGTACGCGGATGGACGTTCGCCCATTTGTTGCAGAAACTGGAAGCGAAGTGCTAGCCCAAGCGCGCGCGCTCTATCCGCCGCGCTTCACGATCGAGTTCACTGACGATCCTAACGCACGCAGCGACCACGAGACCATTCGCCTGCGCCGCGACCCCGACGTCCTCGATACCTGGTTCTCCTCCGCGCTGTGGCCATTCGCCACCCTCGGCTGGCCTGATAGCACCGAGCTGTTAAAGAGACATTACCCCAACTCGCTGCTCATCTCCGGCTTCGACATCCTGTTCTTCTGGGATGCGCGGATGATGATGTTCGGCCGCCATCTCACCGGCCAGGACCCTTGGAAGCGGCTCTACCTTCATGGCCTCGTCCGCGCGCCCGACGGGCAGAAGATGAGCAAATCCAAGGGCAACGTGGTCGATCCGCTCGGCCTCATCGACCGCTACGGCGCCGACGCGCTGCGCTTCTTCATGGCCGCGATGGAGAGCCAGGGCCGCGACATCAAGATGGATGAGAGCCGCCTCGAGGGCTACCGCAACTTCGCCACCAAGCTGTGGAACGCCGCCCGCTTCTGCCAGGCCAACGGCATCGGCGCCTCCACCACGCTCGCCGCCCCGCCCGCGACGCTGGCCGTCAACCGCTGGATCATCGGCGAGATCGTCGCCACGCAAACCGCGCTCGACCAGGCCATGGCCGACCTGCGCTTCGACGCCGCCGCCAATTCCATCTACCACTTCACCTGGGACCGCTTCTGCGACTGGTACCTGGAACTCATCAAGCCTGCCCTGAGCAGGGTCGAGGGGGGCCAGGTGGACGAGGAAACCCGCGCCGTAGCCGGTTGGGCGCTCGACCAAATCCTGGTCATGCTCCACCCCTTCATGCCCTTCGTCACCGAGGAGCTGTGGCACGCCCAGGCCGCCTTCGCGGGCCGCGCGCGCAAGTACGACCTGATCCTCGCCAAATGGCCCGAGCCGCGCGCCGCACCCGACCGCGAAGCCGCAGCCGAAGTCGAATGGCTGATCGCGTTAATCACTGCTGTACGGTCGGCTCGCAGCGAAATCGCGATTCCTCCGTCCGTGCGAACTGACATCTTCATTCTGACTACGATTTACGGTGGCATTGACGCCTCGAAACCGCCGCCTGTTCCAACCACGTTGGTGGAGCGCTTCGATCGCAATCGCGCCATCCTTTATCGGATGGCTCGGATTGAAGAGGCCGACTTTCTTAATACGGGCATTCGCATAAGATTGAAGGACGGAACGCGTCTTAGAAAGGACGTTCCCTCCAGCGGGCCGAAAAAGACGCTAGGCCCTCAGTTGGTGGTACAAGACGTAACCTATTTGCTTCCGCTCGAAGGCATCATCGATCTTGACGCCGAGAAGTCACGCCTCGCCAAGGCCCGTGCGGCCTCCGAAAAGGAACGCGACGCCCTTGCTAAGCGCCTCGACAACCCCAGCTTCGTGGAAAAAGCCAAGCCCGAGGCGGTGGACAAGGCCCGCGCCGACCACGCGCATCACGCCGCCGAGGTCACCCGCCTCGAAGCGGCGCTGGCGCGGCTGGGCTAAGCGATTTTCCTACCCGCCGTCCTTGTGGCATGACCCACACCCGATCGGCCCGCCGCAAGAGTGGTGGGAAGGCTATCGCAGCGAACAAGTGTCACCTGACGTCCATGCCTGTTTTTGCGTTTGAATACAGATGGTTAGCTTCATATTGGCCGGGTGACACCGTGTCACCTTCGTCACCTTCGCCCGGCCCGCCACCGTGCCGCTGACACTCGCCGTCACCACCCCCGGCGAGCCAGAAATCTTCGCCTCGATCCAGGGCGAGGGGCCCAGTGCCGGGCTTCCGGTCGCCTTCGTCCGCCTGTCGCGCTGCAACCTGGCCTGCGTGTGGTGCGACACCGCCTACACCTGGCATTTCGACGGCGACCCCCGCCCCCACCGCGCCGGCCTGACCTACGATCGCCGCGCCAACCAGGTCACCCTGCCCGAAGCCGAGGTCGCCGCCCGCATCCGGGCGCTGGGCCAGCCGCGCCTCGTCGTCACCGGCGGCGAGCCGCTGCTCCAGGCCGCCCCGCTCGCCGCGCTGCTAGCGCTGCTGCCGGGGATGCAGGTGGAGATCGAGACCAACGGCACCGTGCCCCTGCCCCCGGCGCTCGATCCGCTGGTCCGCCAGTTCAACGTCAGCCCCAAGCTCGCCCACAGCGGCAATCCGGCCGGGCTCGCCCTGCCGCCCGAGCGCCTCGCCGCCTGGGCCGCCGACCCCCGCGCCCAGTTCAAGTTCGTGATCGCCGACCCCGCCGACCTCGTCGAGGTCCGGGCGCTCGCCGCCGCGCACGCCATCGCCCCGCAGCGCATCTGGCTGATGCCCGAGGGCACCGACAGCGCCACCATCCGCGCCCGGCTGGCCTGGCTGGCGCCGCTGTGCCTCGAACACGGTTACCGCCTGAGCGACCGGCTCCACATTCACCTGTTCGGCGACACCCGCGGCACCTGACGGCGCGCAAAGCTAGCGGCCTGACTTCCGTAAGCACTAGGTTCTGAACTCATAAAGCTTGCGAGTGGTTGCTTTGGCTGATTCAAGGATTCCGAAAGGAGCCTTGGCATGGCGCGATACGATCTGAGCGAGGTTGAGTGGCGGCTGATCGAGCCGTTGCTGCCGAACAAGCCGCG
>JANNOJ010000043.1:0-27929 GCA_031399025.1 Erythrobacteraceae bacterium
CTCCATTGATTCCTGGGGATGGTACCAGGATGCAGGTGATTGGGATGGCTATTATACCCACATGTCGATTCCTTCCATGTTATTGATGACCTGGCAGATGACCCCTGAAAATTATGCCGATGGGGAGTTGAGTATTCCTGAAGGCAAAAATGAAATTCCCGATATTCTGGATGAGGCAAGCTGGCTGGTGCGTTACTTTTACCGTACCCGCCAGGAATTGATTGCGAAAGGTTATGGCACCGGTGGAATGGGAGGCCGTGTGTGCGGTGATCATTTCGGAGGCGATGGCGATGGTAAACCCTCCTACGAAGATGTTGAACGTACTTACATTATTTCGGGCGAAGATCCCCATACGACCTATAAATACGCTGCCCTGGCTGCACAGTTGGCTTTCTGTCTGAAAACGATCAATGTAGCCGACCCGGAAGGCGTTGATTGGGAGAAGGAAGCGATTGAAGCTTATGACTGGGCAAAAGCCAATACCAGAACGGGCGATGAGGGTACAAAGCCCGCCATGGGGAGCTTTCTGAAAGACATCCGTAGCTTTGCTGCTGCCAGCTTGTACCAGTTAACCGGGGAAAGCAAATACCACGATCAGCTTAAAATTGACTTGGCTACCATTTCAACAAACGGTATACTGGGTGAGGAAAATCGGAATGGGTCATTTGTGTATGCTGCCATGAAAAATCAGCCGACCGATGCTACATTGAAAACCAAACTCATTTCGGCTATCAAGGCAACTGCCGATGAAATGGTCACTTCCGCAAACAAGAGAGCATGTCGTTGGGGTGGGAATTTCAATATGCCTATGTTGGTTGGTCAGTCAACCACTCCCAAGGTGTTCGAAGTCATGATGGCATGGTACATCTATAAAGACACAGATGCTGCACGGGCAAAAGATTATAAAACCTGTGTGCAAAATACTGCAGATTACTTCTTAGGCAATAATCCGCTCAATACTACCTGGATCACTGGCTTGGGATTGCGCAGGCCTGAACGTGTTTTTCATATGGATTCATGGTACAACGGCAAAGATGAAATGGCTCCCGGAATTACTCCTTATGGCCCTTGGCGTAAAGAGTCTTATGAAACGGGATCAGGGCCATGGGAAATGGCCTGGGCATTCAAGAGCATCTATCCCACCGCAGTTACCAACTGGCCTGGGCATGAGCGCTGGTTCGGCAATTATACCAGTCCGATGAATGCTGAATTTACCATTCATCAAAATACCATCCTGAATGCAGTGACGTATGGATTCTTATGCGATACTACCTCTGGAACTTATATGGCCAACCAAAAACCCACAGTTGATAAAATGACAGCCCGAAAAACCAATGCCGGAACTGTTACCGATGAGTTAATACTTGAGGCCACTGTTTCTGATCCTGATGCTGACAGCCGCATTTACAAAGTGGAGTTTTTCGATAGCTGGCACAAAATTGGCAGGCCGCAGAAATCGCGCACCACGCCGTAGCGGTGGCTCTCGGCATGCTCCTGGATCGCGGCGCCGATATCGCCCAGCCGCGCGCCGGGCCGCGCCTGCGCGATCCCGATCATCAGGCATTCGTAAGTGATCTCGACCAGCCGCCGCGCCTTGAGCGGCGCGTCGCCGGCGATGTACATGCGGCTGGTGTCGCCGTGCCAGCCGTCAA
Organism: Erythrobacteraceae bacterium; assembly: GCA_031399025.1. GTDB lineage: Bacteria > Pseudomonadota > Alphaproteobacteria > Sphingomonadales > Sphingomonadaceae > CBDBZL01. The sequence continues at coordinate 1,653 of JANNOJ010000043.1, forward strand.
GTAGCGGGGTGACATCGATGTTGACGATGTCACCATCCTTCAGCGTGCGGGGCCCGGGTATCCCATGGCACACGACATGCCCCACCGAGATGCAGCAGCTGTGCGTGTAGCCGCGGTAGCCGAGCGTGGCGGGCACCGCGCCGCCATCCAGCATCATCTCGCGCACGCGGCGGTCGAGTTCGGCGGTGGTCGCGCCGGGCCGGACATGCTCGTACAAGGCATCGAGGATTTCCGCGGCCAGGCGACCGGCGCGCCGCATGCCGGCAAAGCCGTCCGGCCCGTGCAGCTTGATGGTGCCGTCGCGATAGACGGAGCCGCTGCCTTCGACGTGCTGATATTCCACCATGCCCGCTAAGCTAGCGAGAGATGGCGCCGATTACGAGCCGTCTCAGCGGCGGGCGGCAAAGCTTTCGCGATATTCGGGCCGGAGGGCGGCGAGCACCGCCTCGTCGATATCGAGATCCACCGCGTAGGCTCCCTCGGCATAGGAGCCGGCGACATAAGGCCCGGCATAAAGCGTCAGCCGGTTGAATGCGCGCCCGTTGGACGAGCCCACCAGAACCGTGAGCTCGTCGACCGACGGACAGGCGGCGAACACCGAATCGCCCTCAATCACTTCAGGCGCGCCGCGTTCGATGCGCAAGGCTGCCAGGGCGTCGCAATAGCGCTGGCCCAGCGCGGCGCCGAGTGCCTGGGGTGAGGTGAACAAGTCGATCCCGCGCATCGCCTGGCGCGCGGCCTTGTTCCACAGCAGCGACTGGACGCCGTAATTGCCATGCGCCCCGCCGGTATACGAGGTCTGTTCGCCCGATAGGCTGAGCCATTCGGGAAGCTCGGCGACCACCTGCCATTCCATGCCATGAGAATACTTGTTGTAGGGAAAGCCGTTTTCGCGGGCTTCGCGTCGCCCGCTTGCGGCCTGCTCCGCCAGCAAGGCCCGGGCGCGCTCCAGCCGGCGATCGAGCAGCGCGGCGAGCTCGGGGATGTCGCCTGCCGCGGCGGGGTAGGCATAATCGAACACGAAATCGTCGGTTTCCTCAGCCACCGAGCGCGCTCCGCTGCTCGGCGCCTCCGCACTTGTTGGCGAGGCGTTAGGCGCGGCAGACCCAGCCGATGCCGATGCCGATGCCGATGCCGTTGCCGGCGCCGACGCCGCGGGGGTGGAATCGCCGGCTGCGCCTTCGCCTGCCTCGCGATCGGTACATGCCGCCGCGAGGGCCAGAGCAACGCCAACCAGGACCGTGCGCTTCATCGCGATGCGCCTTCCCAAACTTGCCGGTAACGGGCAAGCGCTATTCGATGAGCACCCCGGCCGATCTGCTGGCGGCCGATCGCGGCCAGCCGGCAACCGACATCCATCTCGTGAACAAGGCTGGCTTCGAAGCCTTCGCCAGTGCCCTCAGCGACCCCCAACGGGCGGCGCTCGGGGCGCAGAAGTTCACCGGCGATCGGTACGAGGTGGGGATCGTGCCAGATACGGCCGCCGGCAGCCCCGGCTGGTTCGCGGTGGGCGGCGTCGCCGATCCCGCCGAGCTGTCGAGCTGGTGCCTGGCCAAGCTGGCCGAAGCCTTGCCCGCCGGCACTTATCGCCTGGCCGGCACCAAGGCAGGCGCTGCGCTGCATGGCTGGCAGACCGCACAGTACCGCTTCACCCGGTACCGCGCAGAGACCATGCCCGAGGGACCACGGCTGCTGCTGACGGGCGAGGTCGGCCGCATCGAGGGCGCGTTGGCCGAGGCGCGCGCGGCAGCGATGGTGGCCGACCTGGTCAATACGCCGGCCGAGGACATGGGTCCGGCGGCGCTCGAGGAGGAGGCCGGCAAGCTCGCGGCAAGGCGCGGCGGCAGGCTCACCGTCACCACCGGCGACGCGCTCGAGCAGGGCTTTCCGATGATCCACGCGGTCGGCCGCGCCGCCGCACACAGGCACGCCCCGCGGCTGATCGAGCTTGCCTGGGGCCGCGAGGATGCGCCGCGCGTGGCGCTGGTTGGCAAGGGGGTGTGCTTCGATTCGGGCGGACTCGACATCAAGCCGGCCAGCGGGATGCGGCTGATGAAGAAGGACATGGGCGGCGCCGCCCACGCGCTGGCGCTTGCCGAGCTGGTGATGCATGCCGGTTTGGACATCCGGCTGCACCTGCTGGTGCCGGCGGTGGAGAACGCCATCGCGGGCAACGCCTTTCGCCCCGGCGACGTGCTGAAGAGCCGCCAGGGCCTCACCGTGGAGATCGGCAATACCGATGCCGAGGGCCGCCTGGTGCTGGCCGACGCGCTCACCCTGGCGAGCGAGCAGGCGCCCGAACTGGTGATCGACTTCGCCACGCTGACCGGCGCGGCGCGCGTGGCGCTCGGCCCTGACCTGCCGGCATTGATGACCCGGCGTGACGCCACCGCGGCGGCAATTATCGCCGCCGGCGTGGCGCACGACGACGAGGTCTGGCGCCTGCCGCTGCCCAAGGCCTATGCCGAGTGGCTCAAATCCGACATCGCCGATCTCGGCAACGCACCCGACAACGGTTACGCCGGCGCCAGCGTGGCCGGCCTGTTCCTCGACCGGTTCGTGGGCGGAGGCGCCGATGGCCAGCCGATCGACTGGGCGCATTTCGACACCTTCGCCTGGCGCCCGGCAGCCAAGCCCGGCCGGTCCAAGGGCGGCGCGGCGCTCGGCTTGCGCGCGGCTTTCCACATGCTCCAGACTCGCTTTTCCTGACGCGGCCCCAGCCGGCCGGCACCCTTGCCCCCGGCGGGGCGAGAGACTAGTCGCCGCCGATGCGTGGCACGGGCAAGACGGCGAGGAAGCAGGCGGACCGTGAGCGCGCACCGGACAACCGTGCGCATCGGCAATTCGCCCTGACCGGGCCGCTCGACCGCCGCGGGATCGAACACCTGCCGGTGCGCGGCGACCTGGCCCATGTCGCCCTTGCCGGCCGGTTCTTCGTGCCGCACTACGCCGTGCCCCAGCCGCGCGCGGTGATGCCGGGGGGCGCGGCGATCCACCTGGCGCCTGACGGCCGCTCGGCCATTGTGGGCCAAATGCGCGAAGGCGACAGCTTCGAGCTGTTGGACCTCACCGGTGAATGGGCTTGGGGCTGCCTGTCGCTTGACGGGCCGACCGGCTATGTCCATGCCGAGCGCCTTGAGGCCCTACCTTGATGGGGCCGAGCGTGTTTATCGACGGAGCGGCGGGCACCACCGGGCTCGAGATCGCCGCACGCCTGGCCGGACACGGCGGCTACCGGGTCGTGACGCTTGACGAAGATCGGCGCAAGGATCGCGCCGCCCGGCGCGAGGCGTTGAACGAGACCGACTTCGCAATTCTATGCCTGCCCGACGACGCCGCGCGCGAGGCGGTGGCGCTGATCGACCCGGCGAGCGCCACGCGGGTGATTGACGCTTCGAGCGCACATCGCACGGCCGCCGGCTGGACCTACGGCTTTCCCGAATTGGTCGGTCGCGAGACGGTCGCCCAGGCGCGGCGGGTGAGCAATCCTGGCTGCTATCCGACCGGCTTCCTGGCGCTCGTCGCCCCGCTGGTCCGGGCGGGGATGCTGCCGGCCGACTGGCCCTACACCGTGCACGCGGTCTCGGGCTATTCGGGCGGGGGCAAGGGCCTGATCGAGCGCTTCGAGACCGACCGCGACATCGCCTTTCGCGCCTATGCGCTTGGCATGGGGCACAAGCACGTGGCCGAAATGCAGCGCTGGGCGGGCCTCGCGCAGCCGCCGGTGTTCTGCCCCGCGGTGGTGCCGGCGCATCGCGGCATGGTGGTCGAGGTGCCGCTGCCGCTCGCGGCCATGCCGGCCGCCGCTTCGCCGGACGCGATGGGCGACGAGCTGGCGCGGTTCTACGCCGGCAGTCCGGGCGTGCGCGTGCCGGGCGACCGGCCCGACGAGCTGCTTGTGCGTGCAGGGGCACCGCCGAGCGACGCGCTGGTGCTGCGCGTCTTTGCCGATCCCCGGGGACGCGAGGCGCGGCTCGTGGCGATGCTCGACAATTTGGGCAAGGGCGCGAGCGGGGCAGCGGTGCAGTCGCTCAACCTGATGGCCGGCGGCGAGGAGACAGCCGGCCTGCTGTTGTGACGCGTGATTGCTGGAAAACCGGGCACGCGTGCCAGAATTTTAAACATCGGTTGGATACACAGGCATTGGGGATGCTGCGCCTGCGCGCATGACGCCGACCGAATGCTGCAATTGCCGCCTTTCGCCTGCCGCGTCGATGATCTACTCCTCAAGCTGGGTTCCTGGCATGATTCTTGAAAATCGCCACAAGCGGGTACTGAAGCGACAGGCTGGGGGAATGGTCCAAATGCGCGCAGCGGATATCTCGGCCGGCCGGCGAAACGGCTGGCCAAGCCGCCGCGAGCGTTGATTGGCAGGGGTCACGTGAAGAAGATCGAAGCGATCATCAAGCCCTTCAAGCTCGATGAGGTGAAGGAGGCGCTGCACGAAGTCGGCGTGTCGGGCATCACCGTGATCGAGGCCCGCGGCTTCGGCCGGCAGAAGGGCCATACCGAGCTTTATCGCGGGGCCGAATACGTGGTCGACTTCCTGCCCAAGGTGAAACTCGAGGTGATCGTGGCCGACGCCCAGGTCGAACGGGTGGTCGAGGCGATTGCCTCGGCCGCGCGGACCGGGCGGATCGGCGATGGCAAGATCTTCGTGGTGCCGATCGAATCAGCCCTGCGGATCCGCACCGGCGAGCAGAACGAGGCGGCCCTCTGATCCCGCCCGGCCGGGGCACTCACCCGTCACCAGCCCGCGGGCCTATCGTTCGCGCTCATTGAACCCGATTACCAAGGAAGGAAGCTTATGTCAGCCGCATCGGACATCGTGAAGCGCATCAAGGACGAGGAGATCGAGTGGGTCGACCTGCGGTTCACCGATCCCAAGGGCAAATGGCAGCATCTGACCATGGTCGCCGGCATCCTGGGCGAGGACGAGCTGGAAGAGGGCCTGATGTTCGACGGCTCCTCGATCATCGGCTGGAAGACGATCAATGAGAGCGACATGATCCTCAAGCCCGACCTTACCGAGGTGTGGATCGATCCGTTCTCGGCCACGCCGATGATGATCATCGTGTGCGACATCGTCGAGCCTTCGACGGGCGAGCTGTACTCGCGCGATCCGCGCTCCACCGCCAAGCGCGCCGAGGCCTTCCTCAAGACCACCGGTGTGGGCGATACCGTCTATGTCGGTCCCGAGGCCGAGTTCTTCATGTTCGACGACGTGCGCTTCGAAGACGGCTACGCCGGCTCGGGCTACCAGATCGACGACATCGAACTGCCGACCAACACCGGCACCGAGATGGAATCGGGCAATCTGGCGCACCGGCCGCGGGCCAAGGGCGGCTATTTCCCGGTGGCGCCGGTCGACAGCGCGGTCGACATTCGCGGCGAGATGGTCTCGACCATGCTCGAAATGGGCCTCCCCTGCGACAAGCACCACCACGAGGTCGCCGCCGCCCAGCACGAGCTCGGCCTCACCTTCGGCACGCTGGTGCAGACCGCCGACCGGATGCAGATCTACAAGTACGTGGTCCACATGGTCGCCAACGCCTACGGCAAGACCGCGACCTTCATGGCCAAGCCCATCGCCAAGGACAACGGCTCGGGCATGCACACGCACATCTCGATCTGGGACGGCGGCAAGCCCACCTTCGCCGGCAACGGCTATGCCGGCCTGTCGGAAACCTGTCTGTTCTTCATCGGCGGCGTCATCAAGCATGCCAAGTCATTGAACGCCTTCACCAACCCCACCACCAACAGCTACAAGCGGCTGGTGCCCGGCTACGAGGCGCCGGTGCTGCTGGCCTATTCGGCGCGCAACCGCTCGGCTTCGTGCCGCATCCCCTATGGCTCGGGCGAGAAGTCGCGCCGGGTGGAGTTCCGCTTCCCCGACGCCATGGCCAATCCGTACCTGTGCTACTCGGCGCTGCTGATGGCGGGCCTCGACGGCATCCTGAACCGGATTCACCCGGGCGAGCCGATGGACAAGAACCTCTACGACCTGCCGCCGTCCGAGCTGGCCGAGGTGCCCACCGTATGCGGTTCCCTGCGTGAGGCGCTCGATTGCCTGATGGCCGACCACGATTACCTGCTGAAGGGCGATGTGTTCACCAAGGACCAGATCGAAGCCTACGTGGAGATCAAGTGGGAAGAGGTGATGCGCTGGGAGACGACGCCCAGCCCCGTCGAATTCGACATGTATTACAGCAGCTGAGCTGATCGCGTTGCAGCAAGGGGCGTCCGGGAGACCGGGCGCCCGCCCGTCGGTATCGCTCGTTTGCTTCGCCTGCCGACCTGCTGCGCTTATAAAAAGTATTTTCCTACAATGGCTTCTCATGCCAACTGCGCATCCCTCGAAAGCGATGCGGGGGAAGTGCATGGATCGCAAGCCGGTGTTCGACGCCATCCGCAAGCTGCTCGGCCGCGGGTTCATGCCGCGCGAGGTGTCGATGATCGATACCGCCATCGACCAGGGCCTCGGCCTGCCCGGTTCCGCCGCCCTGCCCACGCGGATTAGCGACCAGGGCATTGCGCTCGTCAAGCAATTCGAGGGCTGCGCCAAGCGCCGACGCGACGGGCAGATCGAGGCCTATCCCGACCCCGGCACCGGCGGCGAGCCGTGGACGATCGGCTGGGGCGCGACGCACATGCACGGGCGCAGGGTGCGGCCGGGCGATATCATCTCCCAGGCCGAGGCCGACGCGCTGCTGGTGGAGCATCTCGCCAGCTACTCGGCGCAGGTCTGCGCCGCGCTCGGCGATGCGCCGACCAGCCAGGCGCAGTTCGATGCCCTGGTGTGCTTCCACTACAACACCGGCGCGATCGCCCGCGCGACGCTGACCAAGAGGCATTGCGGCGGAGACTGCACCGGCGCCGCCCGCGAATTCGCCCGCTGGAACCGCGCCGGTGGCCGGGTGATGAAGGGCCTGGCGCGCCGCCGGGAGGCCGAAGCGGCGCTATACCGCTCGGGCAGCTAGGCGGCGCCGCACCACCCGGGCCTCAGTAATCCCGGCTGTATTCGGCCGCGACGCTCTGCCGGCCGATCGTGCTGATGGTGCCGAGCAGCGAGAGCCAGCTGGTCACCCGGAACTCGACCTCGGTGGCGCTGTAATCCGCCCCGTCGGTGATGAGCTCGGCATAGAAGCGGCGGGTGATGTTCTTGCCCAGCGCCACCGAGGTGCCGCGGTTGAGCGCGGGGTCGGCCGGGACGAGGCGCAGGCGGTCGAGTCCGATAGCGTTTCGCAGCTGGTTGATCGGCCCCATCCCACCGCCGCCGCGCAGGGACGCGAGCGCCGAGCCGAGCTGGAGCGCGTCGGTGGCCGAAAGCTCGGTCACCGAGCCGCCGAACAGGATCCGGGCGAGCAGTTCCTCCTCGGGCAGCGCGGGCACCGAGCTGAAGGTGATGTCCGGCTGGAGAGCCGTGCCGCTGACGTTCACGGAGACTTCGGTGCCGTCGAAGTCGGCCTCCGCCACCAGGTCGATCTGCGGGTTGGGCGCTGTTGCTTCGTCGAACTGGATCCGCCCGCGGCTGATCTCGAAGCGCGCGCCGGCGAATTCGTAGAAGCCTCGCCGCGGCACGATCTGCACCTGGCCGCCGATCCGCGGATCGTCGGTGGTGCCGCGTAGCCGGATGTCGCCGCGCCATTCGCTTTCCAGGCCCATGCCGTCCACTTCGATGTTGTCGTCGGCGCTGACATCGATGAGGTAGCGCCACGGCGAACTCACCGCCGCGGCTGACATGCGGTCGGGCGGCAGGTTGATCTCGCGCACCGTCACGTTGGGCAGGTCCTCGGTGGCCGCCGCGCTGCCCAGCTGCCAACGCGCTTGGTTGAGGCCGAGCCGCCCCGCGAGCGTGCCGCCCACACCGTTGGAAACGATGCGCATCGGCCCGGTGACCGTAGCGCCCATGGTCGGCAGATCGAGGATCTCGGCATTGCGCGCGGCCATACGCAGGTCGATGCGCGGACCCCGTCCGGCCGACATCTGCGCCAGGTCGACCGTGCCGCTGCCGCTCACCCGCCCGCCGTTCGGCGCCGTACCTGCAAAGCTGGTGAGGGTGAGGCGCGAACCAGAAAACCGGCCCCGCGCCCGCGCGCCGGAAATGTCGGTTCCGGTCAGCGCGCTCTGGACGCGCAGCGCATCTCCCGCCAGCGAGCCCTGGACCAGCGGGTTGCCGAGCGAGCCGCGCGCATTGGCCGCCACGTTTACCGGCCCGGTGATGTCGATGAGGTCGATCGCCGCCAGGCGCCAGAGTGTGGCCGCCGGCCCCTGGTAGCGGAACTGGGCCAACAGGTCGCCGGCGAACAGACGTTCGGTGAGCGTACCACCAGGGGGCATGTTGGCGACCCGCCCCTGCAGCCGGCCGTTCACGCTGCCGTCGTCGTCCATAACCGCGCGGACCTGCGCCAACGTGGTCGACAGCTCGGCGACCAGCGCCACGTCGATCGGCCGCGAGGTGAGCACGAGACCCGAGCGGGTGAGGTCGTCCACCGTCACCCGCGCCGCGCCGACCGGCTGGCCGTTGGCGTCCGCACGCATCTCGACCACGCCTGAGACGGTGCCGCCCAGGCCAAGATCTCCGCCCAAGGCATCGATGAGCGAGAGCGGCATGGCCGACAGGCTGACCGTGCCCGCCATCGGCTGAGTGCCGCCCATCCGGCCCTCGACCAGCGTGAAGCCGCCGGCATAGCCGATCTGCGTCCGGGCGAGCTGCCAGCCGCCATCGGAGGTGCGGGTGAGCACGGCCCGGCGCGGCATGATGATGTCGCGCCCGGCATACTCGCCGCGCGCCGCGACCGCGATCCGCTCGGGCGCCACCTGGCCGCCCACCAGCAGCTCGAAGCGGCTGCCGCGCTGGCCGGCAATGGCGGCATCGAAGGTGCCGGTGCCGTCGGTGATCTGCGCCTGCGCGGCCAAACGGCGCAGAAACAGCGAGCCGTAGCCGAGCCCGGCGAGGCGGGTGTTCCCCTGGATCGTCCAGCCGCCATTACCGATGAAGCCGGTGGCATCGAACGTGCCCTGGTTGATCGCCAGCGGCGTGGCGCCGCCGAAGCGGGCATTGGCGAACGTGATGTCGGCCTCGAACGCCTGGCCGCCTCCGCGGGTGGCGAGCGCGAGCGTGCCATCGACCCCGCCGCGGGCGAATTGCAGCGTCCCCGCCACGCCGCCGTCGGCCAACGCCAGATTGCCGGTGACCCGAGTCGCGGAAACATCGAAGCGTTCGATGCCGATGCGGATGTCGCCCTGCTCGGGGATGGTCAGGTTCACCAGCCCGGCGAACGGCCCGAGCAGCGAGCCGCCCTCGGTCTCTATTCGAAAACCCTCATCGGTCGGCGAGAGCGCCACGCGCACATCGGCAAGGCCCGCGGCGGGCAGGGGATCGGCGAACACCAGCACCGCGCGCGGGCCGTCGGCCGCCATCTCTCCCTCGACCGTGAACGCACCATACTGGGTATGGCTGCCGCGCCCGGCGAGCGTGGTCCGGCCCTCCGCCACCCGCCCATCGAGGGTGAGCTGCAGCAGCGGCGCGGTGACGCGGGCGTTGCGAAAGACGATCGGCGTGGCCTCGCCCAGCGTCACCCCGCCGCGGAAGCGGATCGGCTGGCCGGTGAGATTGACCAGCGTGTCGTTGGTGACGTTGCGCACGGCTCCTTCGACATCGGCGGACAGGCGCCAGGGCGCGCCGCCGAACGCGAAGCGGATGCCGGCGCGCGCATCCACCGTGCCGATGCCGTCGAAGGCGAGGCCCTGCGCCGCGACCGGCCCAGCCAGCCCGATCACTCCGCGGGCGAGGTCGGCCTGAAGCGCCAGGTCGGCAGTCAGGCCCTGGAAGCGGATGGCCAGGTCGTCCGAGAGGACACGGTCTCCGGCATAGACGATCGTGCCGCGAACCGTGCCGTCCACCAGCCGCGGATCGGCCAGCTGGTTGCCGCTGACGATGCGTGAAACGGTGGCGTTGAGCGGCAGGGTGAAGCGAGTCCCGTCGTAGGTCAGCGTGCCGCGCTGGGCGAGGCCCCGCACGATCGTGCCGTTGGCATTCAGCTCCCCAATGGTGAGCACGTGGGGCACGGTGAAATCGGCGAACGGCCCGTCGAGCCGCGCCTGGAGGCCGGCATCCTCGAGCGTGATCGCTTCGCCGAACAGCGCGGGGTCGGTGAGGCGAGCAGCCACGGTGACGCGGCGAAAGACATTCTGGCCAAGGTCGATCGCCCCGCGCGCATCGGCTTCGACGGCGCGGCCGCGCAGCGCGAAGCTGCCGGTGAGCACGCTGTCCGCCAGCCGACCGCGCGCATCCAGGCCCACGCTCGCGCCCAAGGCGTCGGCCGGCAGCCCCGCGAGGTACGGGCCCGGGCGCACCTGGCCGGCGATGCGGTATTCGCCCTCGCGATTGGTAATCGCCAGGTCAGCGAGGTCGGCACCGCCCTGCACTGCGTCGAACCGGCCGCGCCAGCCGGTCCAGGTGCCATCGCCCGCGAGGCGAATCGCCAGGTCTTCTTCGGCGCCGATCAGCGCGGCAAGGAAGCCGCCGGCCGGCGCGCGATAATCGAGATCGAGGTCGAAGCGGTTGCCGTCGGGCTCGGCATAGACCAGCGCGTCGAACACGTCGCCGCCGCCCAGTTCGCCCTCGGCATCGAGGAACACCAGGCCCTCGCGGATGTCGGTGCGGGCGCGAAAGTCGATCACCCGCGCATCGCCGATCATGCCTTGCGCGATGGTGAGGTCGTCGATCACCAGCCGGTCGATGCGGATGTCGAAATCGGGCAGCGTGGGCGCGTCGGGATCGCCGGGGATCAATTCGGGTGCGGCATAGAGCGTGCCGCCGGTGAGCACCAGCGCGCGGATGTCGAGCCCGCTCCACACGAAGCGGTAAGGCCGCCAATTGAGGTCGACCTGGGGCACTTCGAGAAACAGCACGCCGTCCGCATCGCGGAAGCGCACGTCGTTGAGCGTGGCGCTCCACAGGATGGAGCCCTCGATCTCGCCCACCTCGACCGAGAGGCCCGAGGCGGGGGCGTAGCTGGTGATCTGATCGACGATGAACTGACGCCCGGGCGCGGTATGCAGGAAGCCGATCAACACCACAATCAGCGCCAGGAGGGCCAGCAGGGCGATGCCGAGCCAGCGGGCGATCCGCCCTGAGAGGGCGTGTTGGCGGGTTTCGGCACCCGTGCCCTGCAGATTGGCCGGCAAATCGGGACCCGGCCGATCGTCTACCGTGTCCGCCGCCATCAGAACGCCTGCCCCAGGCCGACATAGACGGCCACCGGCGAATCGCCCGGGCCGGGGTTGAGCGGCACGGCGACATCCAGGCGGATCGGACCGAAGCTGCTGTGGTAGCGCACGCCGATGCCCGCGCCGAACTGGATCTCGGCGAAATCGGGCGTGGTGCCGCTGCCCACCGAGCCCGCATCGACGAACGGCACCACGGCGATCGCCCCGTCCATGAACCCGGTGCGGATCCGCGCCTCGAGCGAGAGTTCGACCAGCGAGCGGCCCCCGGTGGGATCGCCTTCCGAATTCTGCGGGCCGATTTCCTGGTAGCCGTAGCCGCGCACCGAGCCGCCGCCGCCGGCATAGAGCCGGCGCGAGGGGGCGATATCGTCGATCCCGGCGCCTGGAATGCTCGCGACCCGCCCGCGGCCGGCGATGACCACCCGCTCGGTGACCCGCTGGTAGTAGCGCGCGTCGATCTCGCTGCGCAGGTAGAAGCTTTGCGCCCCATCGGTCCGCGACACCTCGGGCGACAGGCGGGTGGCGAGGCGGAAACCCTGGGTGGGATCGAGCAGATTGTCGGAGGTGTCGAGCTGCGCGTAGAGCGGGATGGCGGCGATGAAGAAGGTCTGGCGGGGGCCGAAATCGCCGTCAGCATCGGCCTCGCGCTCGCCCGTGGCGACGAGCTCGAGCCCGACCGACCAGCTGAACGGCTTCTGGAACAGCAGGTTGCTCACCCGCTCGAAGGTGCCCACCAACGAGACGGTGCGCGCGTCGTAGGCGTCGTAATCGAGCGTGCTGGCGAAGGCGTCGAGGGTGAGGATCTTGTCGCGGCCGGTGAAATTGTTCTTCCGGAAGGTGACGCCCGCCAGCTGTTCCTGCGTGCCCAGGATGCCGCGGATGCGCAGCAGGCCCTCGGGCGGGAACAGGTTGCGGTGCTCCCAGCTGCCTTCCAGGCGGATGCCTTCCTCGGTGCCGTAGCCGATCGAGCCCGCCAGCGTGCGCAGCGGCGCCCGGGTGACGTCGACCTGCATGTCCACGGTGCCCGGCTGGCCGCCCGCCGGCTCCGCGACCGCGACCGGGGTGATGGTGACGCTGCCGACCAGGCCGGTGGCCAGGATCGCCTGGCGCAGGTCGAGCTCGTCGCTGCGCATGTACAGGTCGCCGGGCTCGAAGCGGGCGATGTCGGCCAGGTGCTCGCCCGACAGGAACTCGGGGTCCGAGCTGATTACGGTGCCGAACCTGTACTTGCCGCCGGGCGCGACCGGCATGGTCACGTCGCCCTGGGCCCGCGCGTGGTCGACCAGGATCTCGGGATCCTCGATGGCCGCAAAGGGATAGCCGTTCTCGCCCAGCGCCAGGTCGAGGTCGAAGCGTTCGGTCTCGATCGGGTCCATCAGCAGCGGCTCGCCGGGGAACACGCCATAGGTCTCGCGCAGCAGCGGGAAATCCTCGCCGGTCTGATCGAGCGCGCCAAGGTCAACCGCGCCGATCGTGTATTGCGGGCCGGGGATGACGTCGAACCGGACGGCCGAGCGATCGTCCTCGGTTTCACCCGCCGTCACCTCGCCCGGCTGGATGCCCGCGACCGAGCGGATGACCTGTGCGTCGTAATAGCCGTAGACCCGCAGCATGCGGTTGAGCAGCGCCTCGTCCTCGCGCCCCTGGGCGGCGAGGCGGGCGACATTGTCCTCGTCTTCCAGCGTTTCGATCGAGGAGAGCGACTTGAAACGGTCGAGAAAGGCATCGGTATAGGGGAACAGCGCCTGGTCGGTGGGGAAGGAAAGCACCAGTTCGTCGGATATCTCGACATCGGTACCCTCCGGCAGTTGGGGCAGGACGTCGTCGAACTCGGCCAACTCGATCGCCTCCTCGGGCGCCAGTGGCGCGAGCTGCGGCAGCTCGATGTCCTCGGGCCAGGGCACCGTGATCAGCGGCATGTCGGCCATCGGCGCGGCGGCGTCGAACTCCAGCTCGGCCACGGCATCGGCTGGATCGGTGGCCGCCTCGTCGGCGGGCAGGCCCTGCTGCGCCCAGGCTTCCGGATTGGCCACCGCCTCGTCGGGGATCAGCTCCTCGAGCGTGAGCGGCGCCTCGATATCCTGCGCCGCCAAGGGCCCGGTGAGGCACGGCGCGACGACCGAAAGGAGGGCCACGATCGCGCCCGCACTGCTTCGCATTGGATTGAGGCGGCGCTTGTCAGGCGATCCGATATTGGCCCTGGCCGCCAGGGGTGCCGTCCTTGCCGCCGCCGTCGACCTCGAGGGCATCACCCCGCTGGCGGCCAGCCGCGCCGGCGATGAAGCCGGTCTGCTCGGCATCGGACATGCGCACCCAGCCGTTCTGGCCAAGCCGCTCGATCGGGCGGTATCGCACCTTGTACTGCATCGCCCGGGCCCCTTCGACCCAGTAGCCCAGGTACACGTAGGGCAGCCCCGCAGCCGCCGCGCGCCGGATGTGGTCGAGGATGACGTAGTTTCCAAGCCCGCTTCGCGCCTCATGTTCCGGGTCGTAGAAACTGTAGATCATCGACAACCCATCCCCCTGCCGGTCGGTCAGGCAGGCCGCGACCAGCCGGCCGGGCCTGCATCCTGCAGAAGGTTCTCTATATTCAACCACGTAGCTGGAAACATTGGTGTGTTCCACCATGTCCGCATAATCGACCTCGTCCATCGCTGCCATGCCCCCGCCGGGGTGCCGCTGCGACAGGTAGCGCTGCAGCAGGTCGAACTGCTCGCCGGTCGCCCAGGGGCGGCATTCGGCGCTGGCGAGATCGGCATGGCGCTTGAGATCGCGCCGCTGGGTGGCCGAGGGGCGGAATTCGGCGGCCACCACCCGCACCGAGACGCAGGACCGGCAGTCGAGGCACGAGGGGCGATAGGCGACGGTCTGGCTGCGGCGAAAGCCGATCCGCCCCAACGCATCGTTGAGCGGTTCGGCGTGCGGTCCCTTGAGCTCGGTGAACACCTTGCGCTCGGTCCGGCCCGGCAGATAGGGACACGGCGCCGGACTGGTGACGAAGAATCTCGGAAATCTCACAGGTGCCGTCACGGCGCTGGCGATCCTCTCAACAGGCCCACGGATTGGCGACAGCGAGCGTCGGGGCGCGAACGACTATGCCACAGCTTGGCGATGGTGAAAGGGGCTTAACCATGTCGAACGCAAATTGCGGCGCATTTTCGGGTGCTGCGCCACGACCGCCCCATCTCGAAACAACTTCCCAGGGGCGATGAGCCTAGTTCAGCTCGACGCGGGTGACCCAATAGCCGCGCTCGCGCAGGCTGGCGATCAACGCCTCGAGCTGCTCGGGGTCGCGCGCCTCGCACTCGATATCGGTGATGAGGCCCTTGGCCGGCAGGTTGGTGAAGATTCGCTGGTGGTAGATCTCCAGAATGTTGACCTGGTGCCGGTCGAATTCGCGCATCACCTTGTAGAGTGCGCCGGGGCGGTCCTGCAGCGTGATCTGCAGCCGCGCCAAGCGGCCCGACCGGGCCAGGTCGCGCAGCAGCACGTTGGCCAGCAGGCGCGTATCGATGTTGCCGCCGCACAGGACGAGGCCGATCTTCTGCCCGGCGAACCGCTCGCGGTGCGCCAGCAGCGCCGCCAGCCCCGCCGCGCCGGCGCCTTCCACCACCGTCTTCTCGATCTGCAGCAGCAGCGAGACCGCTTCCTCGAGGTTGCGCTCGCCGACCAGCACGATGTCGTCGACCACCTGCCGGATCACGCGCGAGGTGAACTCGCCCGGCTGCTTGACCGCGATGCCCTCGGCCAGCGTGTCGCCGCCGCACGGCAGCTCCTCGCCCTTCAGCCGCGCGTAGGCGGAGGGGAACAGCCTGGCCTGGGCGCCGATCACCGCGATCGGCCGGCCGGCGGCTTTGGCCACCGTGCCCATGCCCGAGATCAGCCCGCCGCCGCCGATCGGCACCACCAGCGTCTCGATCTGCGGGGCGTCGGCCAGCATCTCCAGCGCCACCGTGCCGGCCCCGGCGGCGACGTGCGGATCGTCGAAGGGGTGGACGAAGGTGAGGCCCAGCTCGGCCTCGAGCGTGCGCGCATGGGCGTAGGCGTCATCGAAGGTCTCGCCTTCCAGCACCACCTTGCCGCCCACGCTCTCGGTCTGCATCACCTTCACCGCCGGCGTGGTGCGCGGCATGACGATCGTCACCGGCACCCCGAGCCGGGTGCCGTGGTACGACAGGCCTTGCGAATGGTTGCCCGCGCTCGCGGCGATCACCCCGCGCCGGCGCTGTTCCTCGGTCAGCAGCAGCAGCGCGTTGAGCGCCCCGCGTTCCTTGTAGGCGGCGGTGAACTGCAGGTTCTCGAACTTGAGCCAGATCTCGGCGCCGGTGATGCGCGACAAGGTGCGCGAATAGAGCGTGGGGGTGTGCACCACCGCCCCGGCGATCCGGTCGGCGGCGGCGTGCACGTCGGAGAGGGCGAGTTCGGCGGCCATGGTCTGGGTCGGGGTCATCAGGCGAACGCGCCTATCGCACTTTCGCCGCCAAGGGAAATGCGCGCATCGACCGGCCTGGCGATGTTGCCTTGCGCGGCCGCAAGCGGCAGGGCGAGGCATGGCAGAACAGCTTTCGATCGCATTCCTGGGGCTGGGAGTGATGGGCGCACCCATGGCCGGCCACCTCGCGCGCGCCGGTCATCGGCTCACCGTGTACAACCGCAGCCCGGCTAAGGCCGAGGGGTTCGTGGAGCGATCGGCCGCGGCGGGCTACCGGGTGAGGCGCGCACCCACTCCGGGCGCGGCCGCGGCGGGCCAGGATGTGATCCTCACCTGCGTCGGCAACGACGACGACCTGGCGCAGGTGGTGCTGGGCGAGGGCGGCGCGCTGGCGGCGATGCGGCCGGGCGCGCTGTTCCTCGACCACACCACCGTCTCGCCCGCCCTGGCGCAACGGCTCGCCGAGGCGGCGGCCGGGGGCGGCGTGCTCGCCCTCGACGCGCCCGTCTCGGGCGGCCAGGCCGGCGCCGAACAGGGCGCGCTGGCGATCATGTGCGGCGGCGGCGAGGCGGCCATGGCGGCGGCGCGGCCGGTGCTCGCCGCCTATGCCGCGCGCATCGTCCATGTCGGCGAGGCGGGCGCGGGCCAGGCCGCCAAGGCGGTCAACCAGGTCTGCATCGCCGGGGTGCTCGCAGGCCTCGCCGAAGCGCTGCGGCTGGCGCAGGCGAGCGGGCTCGATCCGGCCCGCGTGCTCGAGGCGATCGGCGGCGGCGCGGCCCGGAGCTGGCAGCTGGACAATCGCTGGGCGAGCATGGCCCGCGGCGAGTTCGACTTCGGTTTCGCGATCGACTGGATGCGCAAGGATCTCGCCATCGCCCTCGCCCAGGCGCGCGCGGCGGGGCTGACGCTGCCGGTTACCGCGCTCGTCGACCACTTCTACGCCGGGGTGCAAGCTCAAGGCGGCGGGCGGCAGGATAGCAGCGCCCTGGTGCGCCACTTGCCCGAGGCGCGGCGATGACCCGCTGGCCGCTCGCGGCGATCGTGCTGCTCGGGGCCTCGACCCACGCGCTCGCCGACACGCTCGTCGACAATATCGAGGGCATCTCGATCAACCGCGAAGGCGAGGTCGAGCGCTTCGCCGGGCTCGTGTTCGATAAGGATGGCGTCATCACCCACCTGCTCGACTTCGGCGACGACCCGCCCGAGGAGGTGGAGTTCCGCGAGGACGGCAACGGCCGGGTGATGCTGCCCGGCCTGGTCGACGCGCACCTGCACGTCATGAGCCTTGGCCTGGGCCGGCTGACGCTCGACCTGTCGCCCACCCGCACGCTCGACGAGGCGCTGTCGCGCATCGCCGCCTACGCCGCGGCCAATCCCGACCGGCCCTGGCTGGTGGGCCGCGGCTGGAACCAGGAGCGCTGGGGCCTGGGCCGCTTCCCCACCGCCGCCGAGCTCGACGCGGTGGTGAGCGACCGCCCGGTCTGGCTGGAGCGCGTGGACGGCCACGCTGGCTGGGCCAACAGCGCCGCGCTCGCGGCCGCGGGCGTCACCGCCGCCACCGCCGATCCCGCCGGCGGCCGGATCGAGCGGGCCGCCGGCTCGCGCGCGCCGGCCGGGGTGCTGGTCGACAATGCGATGGCGCTCGTCGCCGCGCAGGTGCCCCCACCCCGCGCGCAGGACCGCGACCTCGCGCTGCACGAGGCGCAGGAGCTGCTGCTGGCGAACGGCGTCACCGCCGCCGCCGACATGGGCACCAGCATCGAGGACTGGATGACCTTCCGCCGCGCCGGCGACGCGGGGCGGCTGCGCATCCGCATCATGGCCTACGCCGCGAGCGTGCCCGAGATGCTGCTGATCGGCGGCACCGGCCCCACCCCCTGGCTGTACGACGACCGGCTGCGGCTGAACGGCGTCAAGCTCTATCTCGATGGCGCGCTGGGCTCGCGCGGGGCGACGCTGAAGGATGATTACAGCGACGATCCGGGCAATCGCGGCCTGGCGCTGCTCGACGGCACGCAATTGCGCAACCTGCTGAGCCGCGCCGCGATGGCCGATTTCCAGGTGGCCATCCACGCCATCGGCGATGCCGCCAATTACGAGGCCCTGACCGCGATCAACGAGCTGGCGAGGGATTACGGCGGCGATCGGCGCTGGCGGATCGAACATGCCCAGGTGGTGGATCCGGCCGATCTGTCGCGATTCGGCGAGCACGGCATCGTCGCCTCGATGCAGCCCGTCCACCAGACCTCGGACCGGCTCATGGCCGAAGCGCGGCTCGGCACCCCGCCCAATTCGGCGCGTCTCGCCGGCGCTTATGCCTGGCGCTCGATCGCCGCCACCGGGTCTGCCCTAGCCTTCGGCTCGGACGCGCCGGTCGAGGCGCCCGATCCGTTCGCGGGCATGGCCGCGGCGATCAGCCGCACCGATGCCGCGGGCGAGCCGTTCGGCGGCTGGCTGCCCGGCGAAACGGTGAGCCGCGAGGCCGCGCTCGCCGCCTATACGGCCGCGGCCGCCCATGCCGGGTTCGGCGAAGGCCGATTCGGCACCCTGGCGGTCGGTGAGCGCGCCGATTTCGTGCTGGTTGATCGCGATCCGCTGCTGGCCACCGCGCAAGACCTGCGGGCCATCCGCGTGCTCGAGACCTGGGTCGGGGGACGCAAGCTCTACCAGGCAAACATCGAAGCCCCCGCTGAGCGCCGGTAAACGCTTCCTTACCGCAGATTTTCTTTTTGCTTGCGAGCGGGATGAAATTCTGGAAACCGAATGCCGAGTGTCACGTAGTCTCGGCGTACCGCCAATCGAGGCGGCGCGCGACTACAGGCGGGAGATCAAGACCATGCGTTTGAGCAAAATGGCCACCGCGATCGGGGCTTTCGGTCTGGTCGTGACCCCGCTGGTCGCGCAGGCGGCCGGCGCCCCCCTGACCCGCGACGCTTCGCCGGTTGGCGAATCCGAAGCCATGGGCGGCAGCGGGACGATCATCGCCTTGCTCGGCCTGGCGGCGGTGATCGGCGGCATCATCATCGCGGTCGAGGACGAAGACGAGGCGGTCAGCCCGTAGGCTGGCCGACGCGGCCGATAACGTTTGGGGCGGTAACGTTCGGGCGGGGTCGATTTGGACCCCGTTTTCGTAGCATTCCCCCGTTTTGGTTGCGTGTCGCAGGGACCCGCGCGTGTCAGCCCACGGGGTCAAACGGCGTGAGCACGTTCGCAGCTTTGTCGGCTTAGCTCGCATCCAGGTTGCTTGCTTGTTCGGCGGCAGCCTCCCGCGCGCGGCGGCGCTCGCTGAACAGCATCAGCACCATCGAAGCTTCGAACAGGAGCAGCAGGGGGATTGCCAGGAGCAGCTGCGAGATCACGTCAGGCGGCGTAACCACTGCAGCGACGACGAAGACCAGCACGATGATATAGCGCCGCGTCGCCACCAGCTGGTCGCGCGTGACCAGACCCGCGGTATTGAGCAGCATCAGCAGCACCGGCAGCAGGAAGCTGATCCCGAAGGCCAGGATGAAGCGCATCACGAGGTCGAGATAGTCCCCCATCGCCGGCAGCGCCTCCTGCGGCAGGCCGCCGGACACGCCCTCGAAGCCCAGGAACCATTCGAAGGCGGTGGGCATCACCATGAAGTAAGCCAGGCTCGCGCCCATGGTGAACAGCACCGGCGTGGCGATCAGGAACGGCAGGAACGCCTTCTTCTCGCGGGCATAGAGACCCGGCGCGATGAACGCCCACAGCTGGTTGGCGATGATCGGAAAGCTGACCAGGAAGGCGGCGAACATCGCTACCTTGATCTGCACGAAGAACGCTTCGTAAAGCTTGGTGTAGACGAGCCGGCCCGCCCCCGGCGTCTCGGCGAACGCCTGGGTCAGCGGGCGGACCAGGAAGCCGAAGATATGGTCGGCGAAATAGAGGCAGACGCAAAAGGCCAACACCAGCGCGATGACCGCGCGCACCAGCCGCCGGCGCAGCTCGATGAGATGGTCGAGCAACGGCGCCTGCGTATCGTCCAGGTCCTTGATCTTGAAGGCGATGCCCATTGTCAGCCTGCTCCTGGCCGCCGCGGCGACGGATCGGCGCCGGCGTTCGTCCCCTCATCCATGCCGGCCAGCGCGTCGGGCTGGCGCTCGTCCGAAGCTCCCGGATGGGTCCCAGCGCCGGGCCGAGATGCCGGCAAGTCGATCGGCAGGGGCATCGCCGATACCGGCTCGGTCGCGGGAATGGTGGAGGGAGCGGGCGCGATCAGCGCCGGTCGCGCCGGCAGCGCGCCGGTCGGTTCGCCCTCGATCGGCAAGGTTGCCGGATCCTGGCGCATGATCTGCTCGTTCTGCGCTTTCCACTTCTTCTCCATCTCGTCCATTTCCGCCTCGCGGATCATGGCATCGAGGCCGGTGCGGAAATGGCCCGAGAGGCGCCGCAGCTTGCCGATCCACTTGCCTGCGGTCCGCAGCGCCAGCGGCAGGTCCTTCGGGCCGATCACGAGGACGGCCACGATCACGATCAGCAGGAGTTCGGATGCGCCAAGATCAAGCATGCGGCAGCGCTCCGGCCTGGATCAGCCGGGGGTCTGGTCGATAGGCTTGGCGCTTTCGACTTTCTCGCCGGCCGGCTTGGCCTCGGGCGCCGGTGCCTCCAAGCGGGCGGGCTGCGGCCTTGGCTCGTCGTCATCGCTGAGGCCGGTGCGGAAGCTCTTCACGCCCTTGCCGAAATCGCCCATCATCTCGCTGATCCGGCCGCGGCCGAACAGGATAAGGATCACGACCGCGATGATCAGGATCTGGACGGGACCGATAGCGCCCACAGGAATTCTCCGTTGGTGATTTCACCTCATCTAGGCGGTTTGCGGCGCCATTACCAGCGCCGCGAGGCCGCGGTGGCGTGTCGTCACTCGGGCGAGGCCCCGCTTTCCTCGCCCGCGGCGGCGCCGGTTGCCGCCGCGGACGCCACGAGATCGCCATAGGCGTCGTCCACCGGGTCGAGCAGCCCGGCGGCCTTGAGCTCGTCGATACCCGGCAGGTCGCGCCGGCTGGTGAGGCCGAAATGGCTGAGGAAATCGGGCGTGGTGGCATAGATCACGGGCCTGCCGGGCACTTCGCGCCGCCCGGTCACGCGCACCCAGCCCGCTTCGAGCAGCACATCGAGCGTGCCCCGGGCGGTCTGCACGCCGCGCACGGCCTCGATCTCGGCGCGACTGACCGGCTCGTGATAGGCGACGATCGCCAGCACCTCCATGGCGGCTCGCGACAGACGGCGCACCTGTGCCCGCTCGCGTCGGAGTAAATAGGCGAGATCGGGCGCGGTCTGGAACTGCCAGCGCCGCCCGCGCTCCACCAGGTGGACGCCGCGGGTCGCGTAGCTGCGCGCAAGCTCCTCAAGCTCCGCCCGCACGTCACAAGCGGGGAAGCAGCCGGCAAGGTGAGCGGCGATCTGCTCGGCGGTGAGCGGTTCCTCGGCAGCGAACAGCAGGGCCTCGAGTGCGCGGGCTAGGTCGGCGGGCGGCGCGGTTGGCAACTCGCTCATGCGGCCACCCGGCGCAGGTGCAAGGGACCAAACGTGTGTTCCTGGCGCAGCTCGGCCCGGCCCAGCCGCGCCAGTTCCAACGCGGCGACAAAGCTGGATGCAAGCGCCGAGCGCCGCAGGCGCGGCTCGGCCCCGGCGGGCAGAAACGAGCGCAATTCCACCCAGTCGAGCGAGACGCCAAGCATGGCCGATAGCCGCGCGAGCGCCGAATCGAGCGTCATCACCGGCCGTTCGCGCACCATGTGCACCACCGGCTCGGTCCGCAGCCGCACTTGGCCGTAGGCGTGGACGAGCGCGTACCATTCACACTGCCAGGCGTGGCGGCGCAGCACGCGCAGCCCTTCCGGCATGCCGCGGGCAAAGACATCGCGGCCCAGCCGATCGCGCGCCATCAGCCTGGCGGCCGCCGCTCGCATCGCGGCCAGTCGCTCGAGCCGCAGCTGCAGGCGCAGCGCCAATTCCTCGGGATCGGGGTCGGGCTGCTCGTCGCGCGGCAGCAGCAGCGCGGACTTGAGATAGGCGAGCCAGGCCGCCATCACCAGGTAATCGGCGGCGAGCTCGAGCTTGAGCGCTTCGGCCTGCCCGATATAGGCCAGGTACTGATCGACCAGCGCGAGCAGCGAGATCTGCCGCAGGTCCACCTTCTGCCGCCGCGCCAGGTCGAGCAGCAGGTCGAGCGGCCCCTCCCAGCTCTCCAGCCGCAGGTAAAGCTGGTCGCTCTCGGGCGCTGGCGGCGCGAACAGGTCCCAGGCCTCCTGCGCGCCGCTATCGGCCGGCAGGAAGAGGCCCGCTTCCTCCATCTTCAGGCGGCGCTGGCCGCCAGCGCGAGCAGGGCATCGCGCTTGGCCAGCAGTTCGGCGCGATCAACCTTGGTTCCGCCAAGCGTTTCAATCGCCTGCGGAGTCGCGAGCGCGCGTTCGAGACGTTCGTGCGCCAACTCGCTCATCGCCGGAACCCGCGCGGCGATCGCGACCATGTCCGCCATCTTCGCCCAGCAATTGAGCACGATATCGCAGCCCGCCGCGATCGCCCGCTCCGCCCGTTCCGGCACGCTGCCGGCTAGCGCCGCCATGTCGATGTCATCGGTCAACAAGAGGCCGGCAAAGCCGATCCGGCGCCGGATGATCTCGCCCACGATGGTGCGTGACAAGGTGGCCGGCTGGTCCGCGTCCCAAGCGGGGTAGCGGATATGGGCGGTCATGCCGACCGGGGTGTCGGCCAGCCGGCGGAAGGGGGCGAGGTCCTCCTCCAGTTCCGCAGCACTCGCGTGCACCACCGGCAGCTCCTGGTGGCTGTCGGCCTCGGTACGGCCGTGGCCGGGCATGTGCTTGATGCAGCCGGCAACGCCGGCGCGGGCGAGCCCGTCCAGGATCGCCCGGCCCAGCGCCGCCACCTGCATCGGCTCGCTGCCGAGCGCCCGGTCGCCGATCACGTCATGAGCGCCCGCCTGGCGCAGATCGAGCAGCGGCCAGTAATCGAGCGTGATGCCCATCTCTGCAAGGTCGCGCCCGAGGAGCTCGGCATTCACCCGGGCCGCTTCGATGGCGCTCATAGGCGCGGTCGCGTAGAGCTCGGCGAACGCCTGGCCGGGCGGGTAGGCGGGCCAGTGCGGCGGCTTCAGACGCGCCACGCGGCCGCCTTCCTGGTCGACCGAGATCAGCAGCCGATCGCGACCACGAAGGCCGCGCAGTTCCTCGGTGAGCGCGCGAAGCTGTTCGCGCCCCTCGATGTTGCGGGCGAACAGGACATAGCCGGCGGGGTCGCAATCGCGGAAGAAGGCGCGCTCGTCCGCGGTCAGGCGGGCTCCCGCAAGGCCGAAGATGGCGGGGGTCATTTCGGACGAGTCGCAGTTTTGTACAGGTCAGGCAAGTTTGCGCCTGCTCTGCGGTGTGGACAGGCGGTGCTACTCGGCCGGCGGTGGCACCGGCCACGCCTCAATCCTTGACCTGGCAGTCGCCGCCCTCGGCGCGGATCGCCGCGCACAAGGCCGCGGCATCGGCCGCGCTGCCGGCAACCGCCTGGAGGCGGAAGATGGCGCCGCTGTCGGCGGTGCCCTCGACGACGCGGTGGCCGCGCCCCGCGAGCGCCGGAATGCGCACGCCGAGCCGGCCCCAGGCCGCGCTCGCCTCCTCGCGCGAGGCGAATGCGCCGATCTGTACGCCGATCCCCCCTTCCGCGGGCGCAGCGACGATCTCCTCGGCAATGCTGCCCTCGCGCACTTCTCCCTCGGCGACCGCGAAGCTGCTATCGCCGGTGCCCGCCACCCTGGCCCCGCCCGGATCGGCCGGGCGCACCTTATATGGCCCGGCAGGCGCCGCAATGATGCTGCCATCGGCTACGACCGCCGGATCGTCCGGCCCATCGAGCAGCCAGAAGGCGCCCGCGGCGAGCGCGGCCAGCAGCATCAGGCCACCCAGGAACACCGTCAGGATGCGGCCCGTATCGAGCCCCGCCCCCTCGCTGTCCTCGTCGTCCTCATCGGGCTCGAGCCAGGGCGGGCGGCGGGCCGGCTGGTCAGGGCGGAAGAGTGCGCCGCCTTTGCGCCGCTCGCCGTCGGCCGCGACTCCGCCGCCAGGACCACGCCCCACCTCGCGCACCCTACAATTCCTCGACCGCCCGGACGCCGAGCAGCGCGAGCCCATTGCGGATGACCTGACCGACCTGCGTCACCAGGAACAGCCGGGCCTCGGTCTCAGCGGGCTGATCCGGGCGGATGATCCGATGCTGCGGGTCATCGTTGCCCATGCTCCAATAGCCGTGGAAGGCGGAGGCCAGCTGGTTCAGATAGAAGGCGATACGGTGCGGCTCGCGCGCCCTGACCGCCGCCTCCACCTCGCGCGGGAACTGCGCCGCCTGCTTGACGAGCGCCAGCTCGGCAGGACCGAGCAGGTCGAGCCGGGCGGCTGAAGGCGCAAGCCCTTCCGCCGCCGCCTTGCGCACCGTCGAGTGGATGCGGGCGTGCGCATACTGGACGTAGAACACCGGGTTTTCGCGCGAGGCTTCGACCACCTTGGCGAAATCGAAATCCATCTGCGCCTCGGGCTTGCGGGTGAGCATGGTGAAGCGCACCACGTCCGCGCCCACCTCCTCGACCATATCGGCGAGGCGCACGAAATTGCCCGAACGCTTGGACATCTTCACCGGCTCGCCGGCGCGCAGCAGCTGGACCATCTGCACCAGCTTGACGTCGAACGGGATCGGCCGGCCCTGCCCCTCGCCGAGCGCGGCCACCGCGGCCCTGATGCGCTTGACCGTACCGGCGTGGTCGGCGCCCCAGATGTCGATCAGCTCGTCGGCGTTTTCGGCCTTCTGCATGTGATAGGCGAGGTCGGCGCCGAAATAGGTCCATTCGCCGTCGGACTTGCGGATCGGCCGGTCCTGGTCGTCGCCGAACCTGGTCGAGCGGAACAGCGGCAGCTCGACCGGCTCCCAATCCTCGACCACCTTGCCCTTGGGCTGCTCGAGCACGCCGTCATAGACGAGCCCGTGTGCGCGCAGCCAGGTCTCGGCGGCCGCGGGCTTGCCGGCGCGCTGCAGTTCGGCCTCGGAGGCGAACAAATCGTGCTCGATCCCCAGCAGCGCGAGGTCCGCGCGGATCATGTCCAGCATCGCCGCGACCGCGCGCTGGCGGAAGGTAGCCAGCCACTCGGCTGCGGGCGCATCGGCGTAACGAACGCCGAACTCGCCGGCCAGCGCCGTGCCTACCGGCACCAGGTAATCGCCCGGATAGAGCCCCTCGGGGATCACGCCGATATCCTCGCCCAGCGCCTCGCGGTAGCGCAGGTGGACCGAATGGGCCAGCGTATCCACCTGGCCGCCCGCATCGTTGACGTAGTACTCGCGCGTCACCTGATGCCCGGCGAACTCGAGCAGGTTGGCCAGCGCATCGCCCACCACCGCGCCGCGGCAATGGCCCATGTGCATGGGGCCCGTCGGATTGGCCGAGACGTATTCGACATTCACCCGCCGCCCCGCCCCCATCGCGGAGCGGCCGTAATCGGCGCCGAGCCCGGCGATCACCGCGAGTTCGGTGCGCCAGGCGACGTCCGCGAGGCGCAGGTTGATAAAGCCGGGGCCGGCGAGGGTGGCGCTCTCGATCAGCGGATCGGCGGCCAGGCGGGCGATGATCGTCTCGGCGAGTGCGCGCGGATTGACGCCGGCCCCCTTGGCCAGCATCATGGCCGCGTTGGTGGCGAGGTCGCCATGCGCGGCGTCGCGCGGCGGCTCGAGGGTGACGGCATCGCGCGGCGCTCCGAACGGCAAAACCCCCGCCTCCTGGAGGGCCGCGAGCACCTTATCGATCTTGGCCGCGTAAACCGCGTACACGGTCTGGTGTTGAGCCATTGCGGGCCGTTAGCGCGTTTGCCGAGCCCGGGAAAGGCGGGCCTTCCAGAGCCGCAGGCGGACGAACGAGCGCATGGCTGCGGCCATGTCGGCAACGATCCGGGCTTGGCCTATCTCGCGACGTTGTGGCGCAATTGGTCCTCGGTCAGCTGGAAGCCGACCAGCAACTCGAACGTGGCGCGGGCCAGCGCCGCGCGCACATCGGGCTGGGTCAGCGGATCGACCGCGGCATCCTCGTCGCCCGCCTCGCGCCGGCGGGTGATGCGCTCGCGGATCTCGCCGGGCAGCGTCGCCGCAGCACGCTCGACATAGGCGCCGGCGGTGCCCGCGCCCTGCGCCCGCGCCTGGCCGTCGGCGAACTCGAGCACGACCGTGCCGACCCGCTTGGCCACGACCGCGTTGCCGCCGCGCACCACGGTAGAAAAATAGGGCAGCTCCACCCGGCGCGCGCCGGTGGTGTCGCGGCGCTGGGCCTGCACCTCGAAACTGGCGGTGGCGTAGACCTGGTCGGTGGTATCGTCGCACGCGCTGCGCACCTTGGTGATGGTGGCGGTGAGGTCGATGGCGTCGGCGGTGCGGGCATCGGCGGGGGAGAACAGCGTCACATCGCCCAGGTATAGCGGCACGCCCGCCGCCGGACAGGGGCTCCGCAACGCGGTGATGCCCACGCCCTGTTCGATCACGAGGTCGCCTTGCGAGCGGCACCCCGCCAGCGCGCCGGCGGCGGCAAGGCCGATGAGAAGCACGCG
>JANNOJ010000056.1:0-50976 GCA_031399025.1 Erythrobacteraceae bacterium
GTTGCTCCAGATCGACATAGGAAAACAGCTTGCCCGATCGTTCGTCCGTCCCGCGCATCCATCGACCTCGTTCATCGCGTCTTGCCACGATGAATCACCTCACGGCGCGATAGCCAAGCCCTTTTTCATCAGCCTGTTAAGCAGATCATCCGCCGTCCTTGCGAGCACCTGAGCTGGAGCGTCGCGGAACAGGATATCGTCGGCGAATCCGGTTACCGCTGTTCTGCGCGCGGCTCAGGTTTCGCGAGCGGTTGCCGGCCCCGTCCTGCAACGTCGACGCAAATCCGGCGCATGCTGACCAGCCGCTATAAATCGGTGTTACACGGCCACGGACATGTGTAGGCCCATTGCCGCGGTGCGCAATCGCGACCGGTTCATCAGGGAACCTTGTGCAACGCAAGACACAGATCGTCGTAGTGGGCGGAGGCGTGGGCGGGCTCGAACTGGTCCGGCGGCTGGGCGCGCGCTACGGGCGCAAGCACCATGACATCATCCTGGTCGAGAAGAACAGGACCCATATCTGGAAGCCGCTGCTGCACGAGGTCGCGGCCGGATCGCTCGATGCCAACCTCGACGAGGTGGGCTACCGCAGCCACTGCCATCGGTGGGGCTACCGCTATTTCCTGGGCGCGCTCGAGACCGTCGATCGTACCGCCCGGCAGGTGATCCTGGCGCCGATGCTCGACGAGGACGGCACCGAGCTCGTCGGCCGCCATGCGATCCGCTACGATTACCTGGTCATCGCCATCGGCGCGATCGCCAATGATTTCGGCACTCCGGGAGTGGCGCAGAACTGCCTGTTCCTCGACGATCGCGTGGGCGCCGATCGCTTCCGCAATCGCCTGCTGAACCACTGCCTGCGCGTCTCGCGCGCCATGAGCAACGACCCGGCCGCCGATGAACACGTGCGCATCGCCATCGTCGGCGGCGGCGCGACGGGGGTGGAACTGGCGGCCGAACTCTACAACGCTGCCGCGGCGCTGCGGCATTATGGCCTCGAAGTGTTCGATGAGAGCCGGCTCGAGATCACCCTGGTGGAAGCGGGCCCGCGCATCCTGCCCGCGCTCCCCATCGAACTGGCGGCGGCCGCCCACGGCGAGCTCGAAGCGCTGGGAGTGCAGGTGCGGTGCGACGTGCGCGTAACCGAAGCCTTGCCCGGCGCGATCCTCACCCGCGATGGACAGCGGGTCGATGGTGATCTCATCGTCTGGGCGGCCGGGGTGCGGGCGCCGCCGCTGCTGCAAGGGCTTGGTCTCGAAAGCAATCGCAACGGTCAGCTGGTGGTTCGCGGCACGCTGCAGACGACGCAGGACGAGCGGATCTATGCACTGGGCGATTGCTGCTCTTACACGCCGCCCGGGGCGCAGTCGCCGATCCCGCCCCGCGCCCAGGCCGCGCACCAGATGGCGCAGACGGTCTACGCCAATCTGGTCCGCGCCATGGCGGGCAAGCCGCTGAAGACGTTCACTTATCGAGATCATGGATCGCTGGTGTCGCTCAGCCGGTTCTCGACCGTGGGTAGCCTGATGGGCAATCTGGTCGGAGGACGCATGGCCATCGAGGGGCGCCTCGCCCGGTTCGTCTACAAGTCGCTCTATCGGATGCACCTGATCGCCGTCCATGGCTGGCTCAAGGGCATGGCGCTGCTGCTGGTCGGGCGCGTGAACCAGATCGTCCGGCCGCGGCTCAAGCTGCATTGATCGCGGCCGCGACAGGTCGCGCCTGAGCTGCCGGCATGGCGCGATTGATCCTGTTCAACAAGCCATACGGCGTGCTGTGCCAATTCACGGATCGGGCAGGCGAGGGCGCACGCCGCACCCTGGCGGATTTCATCGACGTGCCCGGCGTCTACCCGGCCGGCCGCCTCGACCGCGACAGCGAGGGCCTGCTCCTGCTGTGCGATGACGGCCGGCTGCAGGCGCGCATCGCAGATCCCCGATTCAAGCTGCCCAAGACCTATCTGGTGCAGGTGGAAGGCGAGCCCGACGCAGCCAGCCTCGGCCTACTCGCCGCGGGAGTGCGTCTGCAGGACGGTCCCACCCGCCCGGCCGACGTCGAGCGGATCTCCGAGCCTGGTCTGTGGCCGCGCGATCCGCCGATCCGCGTGCGCCGGAGCGTGCCCGAAAGCTGGCTGAAGCTGACCATCCGTGAAGGCCGCAACCGGCAGGTACGGCGCATGACGGCGGCCGTTGGTCACCCCACCCTTCGGCTCGTGCGCTGGTCCATCGGCGGCTGGACGATCGAAGGGCTTGCGGTGGGTGAGTGGCGAGCGGGTTGCGTCGAGGCCGGGTGATGCGCTCGCGGCAGCGGCGGGCTCAGGTCCCGACGTCGAATGCCACGCTGCCGCGGTTGAACAGGTCTGCGACCAGCGCCACGGTGGGGGATGTCAGCTCGCCCGGCGCCACGACGAGGCGATCGCAAGCGCTCAGCCGCATTGCGAACGAAGCCGTCGCTCGGGTGCAGGCGAAGCACTCGCCATCCACGAACAACAGCACCGCGGCGGCATCCTGGCGCACGAACGAAAATCGGCTGGCCGGGTTGCGCAGCAGCGCAATTCCTCCGACGAGCATGGCCCGCGCGTGTTCGGCGCCGATCGCGCGTTCGGGACGCCAATCGATTTCCCGATTCTTGGGCGCGGTGCTGTGCCCGCCGAACCAGTGCGTGAATGCCGCGCGATCGCCCACTTTCTCGGTGATCATGGCGTGCAGCCGGGTGATCGCCTCGGCGGTGATCTCGCCGGGGTTTTCCTGGTGTCGGAGGTCGGGATCGACGTAGCGATCATCCTCCGCAAGATCGTCCGCCAGGCTCTCGATCCATTCGGTGAGCAGCTCGCGGCGTGAGGGCGCGCGAAAGCCGACCGAATAGGTCATGCATTCATCTCCCACCGCAAGACCATTGTGGGCGATGCCGGGCGGCACGTAGAGGATGTCGCCGGGCTCCAGGATCCACTCGGAGGTCGGCACGAAATCGGCCAGCAAGCGCAGGCCGTCATGCGGTACCAGCGCGGTGGCGGAATCGCACGCCGCACCCATCTGCCAGCGGCGTCGGCCGAGGCCCTGGATCAGGAACACGTCGTAATGGTCGAAATGCGCGCCCACGCCACCGCCATCGACCGCGTAGCTCACCATCACGTCGTCGATCCGCCAGTTGGGGATGAAACGAAACGGCTCGATGAGCGCGGCGACCGCTGGAACGTGATGATCGACCGCCTGCACCAGCAGCGTCCACGGCTTCGCGCCGAGCTGGCGGAACCGGCTCGGGTCGAGCGGTCCGAACTCGACCTCCATGGGCTCGCCCGCGATGATCAGGCGCGAATCGAGGCCGCTCTCGCAGGCCAGGCCGGCCAGTTCATCGGGCTCGAGCGGGTTGCGCCACCGCGCCCACGGATTGCGGATGAGCAGCGCCTGCTTCTGCCAGCAATCGCGCAGAAACGCCGCTTGGTCGAAGGACCGCAATCCGCCGGGCACTAGCTCTGCTCTCGTTCCGCCGCCGCCATCAGGTCTTGAAGTCATGGGCCGCCCGCCGGTCGGCTTGTTCCGCAAAGCGACCTCGAGGCCGGGCGCCGCACCCGGCATGTACCGGACGGAACCAACGGGCAAGGCGCCTGGGCCGGTCGCGCTCGAGCCCAAGATCCACCAGCATCCGCTCGATCCCCGCCGATCTGGGGGGCGCCGTACCTGGGCGAGGTCCGCGCTTGACCTCTCGCTAGCTTTGGGCGCGAGCGGCGCAAGACATCCGTCAGGGGAATGCAGCCCACCAGTGCCCGCAACGACGGGCGAGGCTGCGTCAGCGGATCACCAGCCGGGTGTAGAGGTGCCAGGTCGCATAGCCGAGGACCGGCAGGACCACGGCGAGGCCCAGGAACAGCGGCACCGAGCCGATCGCCAGCAGCCCCGCGACGAGCAGGCCCCAACGCACCATCGCGCTCTTGTTGGCCATTACGGCCCTGACGGAGGTGCCCATGGCATCGCCCAGCCCGACGTCGCGGTCCACCAGCATCGGCATCGAAACCACGGTGATCGTCAGCACGAGCGCGGCAAAGGCAAGGCCCACCAGCATGCCAAGCGCGATCAGCAGCCAGCCTTGCGGCGTGGTGAAGACGAGGGTGAGGAACTCGGCCGCAGTGTCGGGGAACGGGCCGATCACCGCCAGATAGAGGATCGCCGCCGTGCTGATCCAGATCCCGAAGATGACCACCAGGATGCCGGTCAACAACGCGATGCCATTGCGCGAGGGGCGCTTGCGCACGTCGAGAAAGTCGCGCCAGGTCGCCTCCTGGCCCGCTTCCCGCTGGCGCGCGAGCTCGTAGAAGCCGGTTGCCGCGACGGGCCCGAGCAGGGTGATTCCGGCGACCAGCGGGAACAGCAGCGGCAGCAGGTTGCCACCCAGCGACAGGGCGGCGGCAAGTAGCCCGATGATCGGATACAGGATCCCCAGGAAGATCAGATCCCCGCGCCGCGCGAGGAAATCGTCCCACCCCTCCCGCAGTGCCGCGCCAAGCTCTTGCGAGCCGATTGTGCGGACCTGGAGCACCGCTTCGCGCGCCTGCGTCCGGGCCTGATCGCCGGCAGCCGAAATGCCGCTCATCGGCCGCGCGCCGACGCGCTGGTGAACCGGATTTCGCCTGTCGCGTAGGTCATTGCCGCACCCATTGCCTTGCTGGCATCTACGCCTGTAATGCAGGTTGGACAATAGCCCGATCGGTGCGATAGCCTGCTGCCATATGGGCGGATTTCCCTTTTCAGCGATCGTCGGTCAGGACGAGATGAAGCGCGCTTTGCTGGTGGCGGCCGTCGAGCCGCGGATCGGCGGGGTGATGATCTTCGGCGACCGGGGCACCGGCAAATCGACCGCGGCGCGCGCGCTCGCCGCGCTGCTGCCGCCGATGGCGGTGGTCGTGGGCTGCGCCTTCCACTGCGAGCCCGGCGCTGCCGCCTGCACGCATGGCGGCAATGGCAAGGTGGCCAAGGCGCCGGTGCCGTTCGTCGACCTGCCGCTGGGCGCGACCGAGGACCGGATCGTCGGCGCGCTCGACATCGAACGCGCGCTGGTGGCGGGCGAGAAGCGCTTCGAGCCCGGGCTGCTGGCGCGCGCCCACCGGGGCTTCCTCTACATCGACGAGATCAACCTGCTCGAGGACCACCTGGTCGACCTGCTGCTCGACGTCTCCGCCTCGGCGCAGAACGTGGTCGAGCGCGAGGGGCTCAGTGTGCGGCATGACGCGCGCTTCGTCCTGATCGGCTCGGGCAATCCGGAAGAGGGTGAACTGCGGCCCCAGCTGCTCGACCGGTTCGGACTGTCGGTCGAGGTACGCACGCCGCAGGAGATCGACACGCGCGTGGAGATCATGCGCCGCTGCGATGCACAGGACCGTGATCCGGCGGGCTTTGCCGACCGCTGGCGCCGCGCCGATCGCAAGATCGTGCGCCAGATCGCCGCCGCGCGGGCGCGGCTCGACGCGATCGAGGTGCCCGATAGCGCGCTCGCCGACGCCGCGCGGCTGTGCCAGGCCGTGGGCGCCGATGGGTTGCGCGGCGAGCTGGCGCTGATCCGCGCAGGCCGGGCGCTGGCGGCGCTTGATGATGCGACCCGGCTCGACCGATCGTACCTGCGCGCGGCGGCGCCGATGGCGCTGCGCCATCGGCTGCGCCGCAACGTGCTCGATGAGACCGGCTCCACCACGCGGATCGAGCGGGCCATGGCCGAGCTGTGGCCGTGAGCGAGGGCCTTGCGCGAGGGGCTGTGAGCGAGAGCCGGGCGCCGGCCGCGGTCGATGCCGCGCGCATCGCCGCACTTCTCGCGCGCGACCCAGCGGGACTGGGCGGTGTCCGCCTGCGCGGTGCGCCGGGACCGGGGACCGAGGCGTTTCTCGCGGCGCTCGCCGCCGCCTTTGCCGGGCGGCCGGTGCGGCGCCTCCCCATCCACATCGACAGCGACCGGCTGAGCGGCGGGATCGACGTCGCCGCCAGCCTCGCCGCGGGTCGCAAGGTGGATTGCGTCGGTCTGTTGGCCGAAGTGGCCGGGGGGCTGCTCATCGCCGCGAGCGCGGAGCGGATCGCCCCCGCTGTCGCCGCGCGGATAGGAGCCGGGATGGAGGCGCATGGCTTCGCGCTGGTGGTGCTGGACGAGAGCTGCCCGGACGAGGCGCCGCCCTCGGCGCTCACCGAGCGATTGGCGTTCGACGTGACGCCGGGATCGGCTCTGGCAGGCGCGCCCGCCGCGCCCGATCGGTCCGCCGCACCCGCGCGCCTTGCACCGACCGAGCCGGACCTACTCCGCGCCCTCGAGAGCACCGCCCGCCTGCTGGGCGTTGCGGGCACCAGGCCGCTGCTGCTCGCCTTGCGGACCGCCGCCGCCGCCGCCGGGCTGGCGGGCCGCCGGGCGGTCGCGCCGCAGGATGCGGCCGAGGCCGCGCAGCTGGTGCTCGCCCCCCGAGCCACCCAGATCCCGGCCGAGCAGCCCCCGGAGCCGCCGCCACCGCCCGAGCAATCCGATCCCGAGCAGCCGGTCCGCGAGCCGACCCGGGCGCTGGAGGATATCGTCCTCCAAGCCGCCCGCGCCGCCTTGCCGGAAGGGCTGGAGGGGCTGGCGGAAGGGCGCTCGCGCCAGGAAGCGGGCCCGCGCGGCGGGGCCGGGGAGAAGCGCCGCTCGCCGGTGCGGGGCCGGGTGATCGGCTCGCGCGCGGGCCAGCCCGGCGGGCAATGCCGGCTGGCGCTGGTCGAAACGCTGCGCGCCGCGGCGCCCTGGCAGCGGCTGCGCCAGCGCGCCCAGGAGGAACGTCGGGTCCGCCTGCGACGCGAGGACCTGCGCGTGCGCCGCTTCGAGGCGCGCGCCGAGACGCTCACCATCTTCGCGGTCGACGCCTCGGGCTCGGCCGCCTTCGCCCGCCTGGCCGAGGCCAAGGGCGCGGTCGAGCTGCTGCTCGAGCGGGCGCACTCCGAACGCGCCGAGGTGGCGCTGCTCGCCTTTCGCGGCACCAGCGTGGACCTGCTGCTCCCGCCCACCCGTTCGCTCACTCGCGCGCGGCGGCTGCTGGCCGAATTGCCCGGCGGGGGCGGCACACCGCTCGCCATGGGTCTGGACGCCGCCCGGCTGCTGGCCGAGGCCTCGCGCCGGCGCGGGCGCACCCCGCGCATTCTCCTGCTCACCGATGGCAAGGCGAATATCGCCGCCGACGGCTCGCCGGGCCGGCCGCGGGCCACCGAGGATGCCGCCGCTGCCGCGGGCCGCATTGCCGCCGCGTCGTTGGCCGCCACGCTGATCGACATCTCGCCGCGTCCACAGCCCGAAGCGAGCAAGGTGGCCGGGCAGATGAACGCGCGCTACCTGCACCTGCCGCGCGTGCCGGGTGCGGCGATGCACGCGATCGCCGCCGCATGAGCGCGCTGCGCTGGGAAACCGACGCACGCGATTGGCCCAACCGCGAAGCCAGCCGCTTCGTGCGCGCGGGCGGGCTGGAATGGCACGTGCAGGAAATGGGCGATGGCCCGCGCCTGTGGCTGATCCACGGCACCGGCGCCTCCACGCACAGCTGGCGCGACGTCATGCCGCTGCTGGCGACCACCAACCGGGTCATCGCCATGGACC
The DNA here is from genome assembly GCA_031399025.1 of Erythrobacteraceae bacterium. Taxonomy (GTDB): domain Bacteria; phylum Pseudomonadota; class Alphaproteobacteria; order Sphingomonadales; family Sphingomonadaceae; genus CBDBZL01. Next base: position 7,588 of record JANNOJ010000056.1, read on the forward strand.
TGCCTGGCCACGGCTTCACCTCCGGGCGGCCGCGCCGTGGCCTGGGGATGCGGCAAATGGCCGAGGCGCTCGCCGCGCTCTTCGCCGAGAGTGGCCCGCCCGAAGCGGCGATCGGCGCGCATTCTGCCGGCGCCGCCATCGCCGCGCGCATGGCGCTCGATGGCGCTCACCGGGCGCCGATCGTAGCCTTCTGCCCGGCGCTCCTGCCCTTTCCCGGCATGACGGGGCCGTTCTTCACCACGCTGGCGGGCCTGCTGCTGGTTAACCCGATCGTGCCCTCGCTGTTTGCGAAAGTGGCGCAACTCGGCGGCACCGAGGCCTTCCTGCGCCGCACCACCGGCTCGGCGATCGACGCGCGCGGGGTGGACCTCTACGGCCGGCTGTTCGCGTCCTCGCGCCATTGTGCGGGCGCGCTTGAGATGATGGCCGACTGGGACCTCGTCCCGCTCGCCCGCGACCTGCCGAACCTTCCCGTGCCGATGAGCGTGTTGCACGGCGAGCGCGACGCCTCCATCCCGGTCGCCCGGGCGCGCGAGGCGGCGCAGCGCGCCAACGCCGCCTTCCAGCTACTGCCGGGCCTTGGCCACCTTGCGCATGAGGAGCGCCCCGACTTGGCCGCCCAGGCGATCATCGCCGCGGCGGCGGCCGCGCGGGTGGCGGCATGAGCAGCGACAATCTCGGCTGGATCGAGATCGTCTTCGTGGCGGTCATCGCGCTGGGCGTCGGCTTCTGGCAACTGTTCTCGATCAATCGCGAGATCCGCCGCGATCGTGAGAAGAAGCGGCAGCAGCGACGCTCAGACGATACGCGGCATCTTGTAGGGGAGCATCCACTGGACGACCGGTGAGCGCAGTCGGGCGAGCGACAGGCTCTCGTGCACCGCCTCCACGTCGCTGCCCAGCAGCCGGCTGCGCAGGGTAGAGCGGGCGTAGAAGGGCGCATCCTCCCAGGTCTTGGTCACCCTGGCCGGGCCGTCCGAGCGCGTGGTGCGGCCCATCGCCCACCAGGTCCGCGGCAGGGCCACGGCCGGCGGCAGTTCTTCTTCGTGCGCCGCGCCCGAGGCGTCGAAGCGCAGCGCCGAGGCGAAGCCCGTGCCGTCGCGCCGCACGCCCTCGTACAGGACCGCCGCCTCGCGCCCGCAATGGGCGCGCGACCATTGCCAGTCCGCAAAGCCGTCCTCGAGCGGCTCGGCGCCCCAATTGGTGTCGAAATAGCCCGCGCCCCGCCACGACAGCGCGGGCTCGGTCATCTCGACCTCCACCCGCGCCCGTGGGGCGATGCCGCGCCAATGGTGGAGGCGCTGGCGGTCGAGCGCGAAGGCGGCGGGGGCGATGCACTCGGGATGCACTATCACCCGCCCGCGAACCGGCGGATGGAATGGCGAGCCCAGCGCCACCGCGCGCTCGTCGAGGTCGATCACGAGCCGGTCGCCCATCCAGCGCAGCGAACTGGGGCCGATGGCCAGGTGGTCGCCGCCGCGCTCCACGTAGGCGCTGGAGCGCTCGGTCATGGTCCAGCGCGAGGCGCGCGGGCCGTAGAGCGCCACGTTGATGCAGCTGTGGTCGATCGGATCGCGGCGCCCGCTGGCGCGGTAATAGGGCGAGAACACGCTGCCCACGAAGCCGATGATGGTCAGGCCGAAGCCGCTTCCTGCGTCCGCGACCGCGTCGACATACCACCAGGCATAGCCGCAGGGCGCCACCGGGCGGTCGAAACAAGGTCCTTCAGCGCCGTGTGCGCTGCCAGGCGCCCGGACAAGGCGGCCATCGGCACTCCCGCGCCCGGATGGGTGCTCCCGCCCGCGCAATAGAGCCCAGGGATCTTCGTGCGGGCGCTCTGGCGCAGGAAGGACGCCGCCCACCCGTGCGAGGCCCGTCCATAAAGGGCTCCACCCGTCGACGGAAACAGCCGTTCGTACGTCGCCGGGCTGGCCACTACCGGGCTTCCCACCGGTTCGAGCGAGAGGCCGCAGGCTGTGAGCCGCGCCAGCATCCGCCTGGTGCATTCTTCGATCTCCTCGTGCGTGTAGTCGTGGGTATCGCCATTGGCCGGCGCGTTGACGATGATCTGCAGCCGCTCGGGGCGGCCGGGGGGAGGGGCCTCGCCGCCCGCGCGGCGGTCGAGCGCGCACAGGTAGACGCTGGGATCGCCCGGCACGCGGCCCTCGGCGAGAGCGGCGAATTCGGCCGGATAATCGCGCGAGAAGAACACGTTGTGGCGAAGCAGGTCGGCGCCGCTGGTGCGCGCCTCCATCATCCAGGTGACCGCCGAGAGCGAGCGGTTGCGCGGCGCCAGCCGGCGCACTGCCTGGCGACCGACCGGCCCCAACCGTCCGCTGCCCAGCGCGGCCGGATCGGCATTGACGATCACCACATCGGCCGCGATTCGGTCGCCGCCAGCCAGCCACACGCCGGTGGCGCGAGCGTCGGCCAGCACCTCGCGCACGGCCTCGCCATAGCGAAACACCACGCCCTGCGCGCGGGCCAGCCGCTCCATCGCCACCGCCAGCGCGCTAAGCCCGCCCTCGATCTCCCAGGTTCCCTGCGCTTCGACATCGGCGACCAGCATCAGCGTCGCCGGCGCGCGCAGCGGCGAGGAGCCGCAATAGGTGGCGTAGCGGGCGAACAATTGGCGCAGGCGCTGGTCGGCGAAATGCTCGCCGAGCACCTGCCACAAGCTCTCGTACGGCCGGATCGCGCGCAGATCGCCCATCCGGCCGAGGCCGATCCGGCAAATCAATCCGGGCGGATAGACGCGCGAGTTGCGCATGAAGGGCTGGTCCAGGATGTCGTGGATGCGGCGCGCCTCGGCAGCGAAGGCGCGGTAGCCAGCTGCCGCGGCGTGGCCGGCAAAGGCGCCGATTGCCGCCTCGCGCCCTGCGGCATCGGCAGGCAGGTCGAGGCACTCGTGATGCCCCCACCAGTGGCGGGCGATGGTTGCCGCGGGCGTGATGCGCACTGCGTCATCGAGCCTGGCGCCTGCGTCGGCGAAGAGTTCGTCGAACACCGAGCGCATGGTGAACACGGTGGGGCCGGCGTCGATCAGCGTGGCGTTCACCGGCGCCAGGCGGATCTTGCCGCCGGGCGTCGCCTCCTTCTCCACCACGGTGACCGCCACGCCGCGCGCGGCGAGCAGCACGGCGGCGGTCAGCCCGCCGATCCCCGCGCCCACGACCACGGCTTTCTCCCCCGCCACATCCGTTTCCTCTTTGCGCGAAGCAATCTAGCATGTGTAAAGATCGTATTACAGCACAAGAGTCAGGAATTGCGGACGTGGAGGATTGGCGGGCGGCCTGGCGGCACTGGCGCAACCGGCTCGTGCGCAGCGCCGCCTTCCAGCGCCATGCCGCGGCCAACCCGCTGCTGCGCCGCACGGCGCGCAAGCACGCCGGCGAGCTGTTCGATCTGGGCGCGGGCTTCATCTATGCGCAAACTGCCTCGGCGCTGGTCGAGAGCGGCCTGCTGGCGGTGCTCGCCGGGCGGGAGATGGACACCGCCGCAGCCGCGGCCGTGGCCGACCTGTCGCCGACGAGCGCCCGGACCCTGTTGCTCGCGGGCGCCGCGCTTGACCTGGTCGAACCTGCCGGGGAGGATCGCTGGGCGCTGGCGGTGCGCGGCGCGGCGCTGGCCGGCAATCCCGGCGCGCTGGCGATGTTCGCTCATCACCGGCTGCTTTATGCCGATCTCGCCGATCCGCTGGCCATGCTGCGCCGGGGCGGGGGCCGGCTGGCGCAGCTGTGGAGCTACGGCGCGCAGGCCGATCCGGAAGCGGTTGCGGCCTATTCCCGGCTGATGCGCGAATCCCAGCCGATGGTGGCAGACCAGGCGTTGGCAGCGTACCCCTTCCGGCGTCACCGGCGGATGCTCGACATCGGCGGCGGGGAGGGCGCCTTCGCCGCCCGGGTGGCCCGCGCGGCCCCCCGGCTGGACATTGCAGTGTTCGACTTGCCCATCGTCGCCGGGCTTGCTCGCGGCCAGGCAGAAGCCGACGGCCGCATTACCATCCATCCCGGTGACTTCCGCCACGATCCGATACCGCGGGGCCATGATCTCATCACCCTGGTCCGGGTGCTGCACGACCATGACGATCCGGTCGCCGAAACGTTGCTGAGCGCGATCCGCGAGGCGCTGCCATCGCACGGCCGGCTGCTGATCGTCGAGCCGATGGCCGGCACCCCCGGTGCCGAGCGCGCGGGCGACGCCTACTTCGGCATGTACCTGGCGGCGATGGGCTCCGGGCGGCCGCGTCGGCCGGCGCAGATCGCGGCGATGCTGCGCGATGCCGGGTTTGCCCGATCCAAGCTGCTGCGCACCCCGGTTCCGCTCATTGCGCGGGCGCTGGTTGCCCACCGCAATTAACCGTCTACTGGGATTGACACTCCTAAGTGTAAGGTTAGAGTGACGCTAGATACGAAGAAGCGATTGTCAGCCGTGAAGCGGCAGAACGGTTTGGGGATATGGAGTCACTGGCGGTCATCATCGAGGCACCGGAGAGGCTCTCTCTCCGCTCGCTTCGGATCGACGCGCCGGGCTCTGACGACGTGCTGGTCGACACTGCCTGGAGTGGCGTCAGCACCGGCACCGAGAAGCTGCTGTGGACCGGCGAAATGCCCCCCTTTCCCGGCATGGGCTACCCGCTGGTGCCCGGCTACGAAGCGGTTGGCCGGGTGGTGGATGCCGGCAAGGGCGCCAAAGCGCGGGTGGGCGAATTCGTCTTCGTCCCCGGCGCGCGGTGCTATCCCGATGCCCATGCGCTATTCGGCGGCAATGCGCAGCGGCTGATGGTCCCGGCCGAGCGGGCGACGACCATCCCCGACGCGCTGGGCGAGCGTGGCGTCCTCTTGGCGCTCGCCGCGACCGCGCTGCATCTCGTCAAGGGCGGCGCCGCTCCCGAACTGATCGTCGGCCACGGCGTGCTCGCCCGGCTGATCGCCCGCATCGCCATGGCCCGTGGCGCCCCGCCGCCGATGGTGTGGGAGACCGACCCCATCCGCCAGAGCGGCGCGCAGGGCTACCAGGTGGTCCACCCCGAAGCCGACGAGCGCGCCGACTATCGCACCATTTGCGATGTCAGCGGCGATGCTGGCCTCATCGACACCCTCATCAAGCGCCTGGCGCGCGGCGGCGAACTGGTCCTGGGCGGCTTCTACCGCGCGCCCATCAGCTTCGCCTTCCCGCCCGCCTTCATGCGCGAGGCGCGGCTGCGCGTCGCCGCCGAATGGCAGCCCGATGACCTTGCCGAAGTGCGCGACATGGTCGTCGATGGCAGCCTCGACCTGGCGGGCCTCGTCAGCGACGTCCGCCCCGCCGAAGAGGCGCCCGAAGCCTACCCCTACGCATTCGCCGATAGCCGCTGCCTCAAGCTGGTGCTCGACTGGAGGAGCTGGTCATGACGATGGTCGACATCTCGGGCTTCACGCCCGCGCCGGAAGAGCCCGCCCACGAAACGCAGATCATCGCGATCTACGGCAAGGGCGGCTCGGGCAAGAGCTTCGCGCTAGCCAACCTCAGCTACATGATGGCGCGCCAGGGCAAGCGCGTGCTGTTGATCGGCTGCGATCCCAAGTCCGACACCACCAGCCTGCTGTTCGGCGGCCGGTCCTGCCCCACCATCATCGAGACCTCCGCCCGGCTCAAGCTGAGCGGCGAGGAGGTACGGATCGAGGATGTGTGCTTCCAGCGCGACGGCGTCTTCGCGATGGAACTGGGCGGGCCGGAAGTGGGCCGCGGCTGCGGCGGGCGCGGCATCATCCACGGCTTCGAGCTCTTGGAGAAGCTGGGCTTCCACGAATGGGGCTTCGACTACGTGCTGCTCGATTTCCTGGGCGACGTGGTGTGCGGCGGCTTCGGCCTGCCGATCGCCCGCGACATGTGCCAGAAGGTGATCGTGGTCGGTTCGAACGACCTGCAATCGCTCTACGTCGCCAACAATGTCTGCAAGGCGGTGGAATATTTCCGCCGCCTCGGCGGCAATGTCGGCGTCGCCGGCATGATCGTGAACAAGGACGACGGCACCGGCGAGGCCAAGGCCTTCGCCAAGGCGGTGGGCATCCCGGTGCTGTGCGCCATTCCGGCCAATGACGACATCCGCCGCAAGTCGGCCAATTACCAGATCATCGGCGTCCCCGGCGGCGAATGGGCGCCCTTGTTCGAGGAACTGGCGCTGAATGTCGCCACCGCCCCGCCGATCCAGCCCGCCCCGCTCGACCAGGATGGCCTGCTGGGCCTGTTCTCGGCCGAGGAGACCGGCGCCAACGTGACGCTGGTGCCCGCCTCCCAGTCTGACATGCGCGGCGGTTCCTTCGAGCCCAAGCCGAGCCTGGAAGTGATCTACGATGCCGTCTGAGGTGGCCCTGCTGCCGGACAAGGCCGCCGATGCCCCCGTCGACCTGGCAGCCGGCGCGTGCAGCAACGGCGCGGAGCTGCGGCAGTCGGCCGAGCGCGCGGGCAAGCGCGACATCCTCGCCGGGTTCGAGCGCGACTATCCCAAGGGCCCGCACGACCAGCCGCAGAGCATGTGCCCGGCCTTCGGCTCGCTGCGCGTGGGGCTGCGGATGCGGCGCACCGCGACCATTCTCTCGGGCTCGGCCTGCTGCGTCTATGGCCTCACCTTCACCGCGCATTTCTACGGCGCGCGGCGGACGGTGGGCTACGTGCCGTTCAATTCGGAATCGCTCGTCACCGGCAAGCTGTTCGAGGACATCCGCGACGCGGTCCACGAGCTGGCCGACCCGGCGCTGTACGATGCCATCGTCGTCACCAATCTGTGCGTGCCCACGGCAAGCGGCGTGCCGCTGCAATTGCTGCCCAAGGCGATCAAGGGCGTGCGGATCGTCGGCATCGACGTGCCCGGCTTCGGCATTCCCACCCATGCCGAGGCCAAGGACGTGCTGGCGGGCGCCATGCTCGCCTACGCCCGCCGCGAAGCCGAGGCCGGCCCGGTGGCCGCGCCGCGCCATCGCGACGACCGGCCTTCGATCACGCTGTTGGGCGAGATGTTCCCGGTCGATCCGGTGATGGTGGGCGCCATGCTCGAGCCGATGGGCCTCGCTGCCGGCCCGGTGGTCCCCACCCGCGAATGGCGCGAGCTCTATGCCGCGCTCGATTGCGCCGCGGTCGCCGCGATCCACCCGTTCTACACCGCCAGCGTGCGCGAGTTCGAGAGCGCGGGCCGCCCGGTGTTCGGCTCCGCGCCCGTGGGCGTCGAAGGCACCGCCGCCTGGCTCGATGCGGTGGGCGAGCTCTGCGGCATCGCCGCCGACAAGGTCGCGGCGGCCAAGGACCGCTTCCTGCCCGCCATCGCCGGGGCGCTGGCCGCCAAGCCGATCAAGGGCCGCATCACCGTCTCGGGCTACGAGGGCTCCGAGCTGCTGGTCGCCAGGCTGCTGGTGGAGAGCGGGGCGCAGGTGCCGTATGTGGGCAGCGCCTGCCCCCGGACACGTTTTTCCGACACCGACCGCGAATGGCTGGAGGCCCGCGGCACCCGCGTCAACTTCCGCGCCAGCTTGGAAGACGACATCAACGCGGTCGAGGAGTTCGAGCCCGATCTCGCCATCGGCACCACGCCCGTCGTGCAGCACGCCAAGGCGCGCGCGATGCCGGCGCTGTACTTCACCAACCTCATCTCCGCCCGCCCCCTGCTCGGCCCCGCCGGCGCGGGCAGCCTGGCCGACGTCGTCAACGCCGCCATGGCCTCGCGCGGGCGCATGGCAGCCATGCGCGAGTTTTTCGAAGGCGTTGGCGATGGCCCGTCGGCCGGCATCTGGGAGGATGTCCCCCGCGACCGGCCCGAGTTCAAGGCCAAGTTCGCCGCCCGCCGGATCGCCGCCGAGAAGGCGGAAAGCGCGGTGGGCTCGTGACGCTCGTCCTCGATCATGATCGGGCCGGCGGCTACTGGGGCGCGGTCTACACCTTCACCGCCATCAAGGGGCTGCAGGTCATCATCGACGGCCCGGTGGGCTGCGAGAACCTGCCCGTCACCTCGGTGCTGCACTATACCGACGCGCTGCCTCCGCACGAGCTGCCGATCCGCGTCACCGGCCTCTCCGAACAGGAGCTGGGCCGCGACGGCACCGAAGGCGCGATGAAGCGCGCCTGGGCGACGCTCGACCCCGACCTGCCGAGCGTGGTCGTCACCGGCTCTATCGCCGAGATGATCGGCGGCGGGGTGACCCCGCAGGGCACCAACATCCGCCGCTTCCTGCCGCGCACGATCGACGAGGACCAGTGGCAGGCGGCCGACCGCGCGCTCGCCTGGCTGTGGTCGGAATTCGGCCCCAAGAAGGTGCTGCCGGTCAAGCCGCGCAAGGAGGGCGTCAAGCCCAAGGTCAATATCCTGGGCGCCATCTACGGCACCTTCAACATGGCCTCCGATCTCGCCGAGATCCGCCGCCTGGTGGAAGGCATCGGCGCCGAGGTGAACATGGTGTTCCCCATGGCCGCGCACCTCGACGACGTGCGCAAGCTCGCCGACGCCAGCGTCAACGTCTGCCTGTACCGCGAGTTCGGGCGCAAGCTGTGCGAGGTGCTCGAGCGGCCCTACCTCCAGGCGCCCATTGGCCTCGCCTCCACCACCGCCTTCCTGCGCCAGCTGGGCGAGCTCACCGGGCTCGACCCCGAGCCGTTCATCAGCCGCGAAAAGCACACCACCATCAAACCGCTGTGGGACCTGTGGCGCTCGGTGACGCAGGACTTCTTCGCCACCGCCAGCTTCGGCATCCACGCCACCGAGACCTACGCGCGCGGCATCCGCAATTTCCTCGAAGAGGACATGGGCCTGCCCTGCGCCTTCGCCTTCTCGCGCTCCGCCGGGGTCAAGCCCGATAATGCCGCGGTGCGCGAGGCGATCCGCGCCAAGGCGCCGCTGGTGGTGTTCGGCAGCTACAACGAGCGCATGTACATGGCCGAGTGCGGCTCGCGGGGGGTATACATCCCCGCCTCCTTCCCGGGCGCGGCCATCCGCCGCCACACCGGCACGCCGGTGATGGGCTATTCTGGCGCCACCTGGTTGATCCAGGAAGTGGTGAACGCGATGTTCGATGCGCTGTTCGACATCATCCCGCTCAGCACCGAGCTCGACAAGGTGGAGCCGACCCCGGCCCGGGTGGAGCGCCAGCTGGCCTGGACCGCCGCGGCGCAGGCCCGGCTCGACGAACTGGTCGAAGCGATGCCCGTGCTGGTGCGCATCTCGGCGGCCAAGCAGCTGCGCGATGAGGCTGAGGCGGCCACCCGCCGCGCCGGTGAGCGCACGGTCGGCGTGGACCGGCTGCCTGCCTTGGCGGTCGCGGAGCTTTCCGCATGACCATGCTTCACAGATTCGCCCGGCACGCCCGGGCCAAATCGACTTCGCGGCGCCATTCGCCTCGGGGAGGCCGCCTGCGCGGCGCAAGTGCCCCTTCCTATTCGGTTGGGCAGATTGGAGACGGAAGATGAGCGATTTGAATCAGCGAGACGATCGCTTCGGACCGGGGACGTACCTGACCCCGGAAGAAGCAAAGGAGTTCCACAAGCTGTTCGTGACGAACTTCATCATCTTCACCGTGGTGGCGATCATCGCCCACGTCCTCGCCTGGATGTGGCGCCCGTGGCTGCCCGGCGACGAAGGCTACGCTGCCCTCGAAACCGGGACGCAATACGCCGCCCTGGCAATGAACCTCTTGGCATAAGGAGCCACCATCATGTGGAGAGTATGGCTTATCTTCGACCCGCGCCGGACGCTGGTCGCATTGTTCGTCTTCCTGTTTGTGCTGGCGCTGTTGATTCACTTCATCCTGCTCAGCACCGACCGGTTCAACTGGCTCGATGGCCCCCGCGGAGACCAGGCGGTGGCAACCGCGCTGCCGGCCGGCGCGCCGGCGACCGTGGCCGCCCCGGCGGCCGCTCCGGTCGTCGCGACGGACCAGACAGCGCCCTGATGAAGGGACGCGGGCGGGCGATGAAGCGCCAGGCTCTTCTCGCCCGCTGCTGAGAATACGATTCCGTTCTAGAGCGGGGGGAGAGGTGCGACATGCTACTGAGCTTCGAGCGTAAATACCGGGTTCGCGGCGGCACCTTCATCGGCGGCGACCTGTTCGACTTCTGGGTGGGTCCGTTCTACGTCGGGTTCTTCGGGGTGACGACGGCGCTGTTCGCGCTGCTCGGCACTCTGTTGATCTTCTACTCTGCCTCCTTGGGACCGACTTGGAACCCCTGGCTGATCTCGATCGCCCCGCCCGACCTGTCCTACGGCCTCGCCCTGGCACCTTTGCGCGAAGGCGGCTTCTGGCAGATCATCACGGTGTGCGCGCTCGGGGCCTTCATCAGCTGGGCGCTCCGCGAGGCGGAGATCTGCCGCAAGCTGGGCATCGGCTACCACGTCCCGGTCGCCTTCGGGGTCGCGATTTTCGCCTATGCCAGCCTCGTTGTCATCCGCCCCTTGCTGCTGGGCGCCTGGGGACACGGCTTTCCCTATGGCATCTTCAGCCATTTGGACTGGGTGTCGAACACCGGCTACCAGTATCTCCATTTCCACTACAACCCGGCGCACATGCTCGCCGTCTCGTTCTTCTTCACCACCACCTTCGCGCTGGGCCTGCACGGCGGCGCCATCCTTGCCGCGGCCAACCCGGGTAAGGGCGAAACGGTGAAGACGACCGAATACGAGGACACCTTCTTCCGCGACCTGATGGGCTATTCGGTCGGCACCCTGGGCATCCACCGGGTCGGGCTGCTGCTGGCGCTCAACGCGGGCTTCTGGAGCGCGGTATGCATCATCATTTCGGGCCCGATGTGGACCCAGGGCTGGCCGGAATGGTGGACCTGGTGGCTCGACCTGCCGATCTGGTCCCAGGGAGCTGACGTCTGATGGCACGCTACCAGAACATCCTCACCCAGGTCCAGCTGGTCGCCTTGCCCGAGGCTGGGCCGCCGCTTCCTTACGGCGACGATCGGCGCAGCGGCCAGGGCGCGCTGTATTACTGGCTGGGCAAGCTGGGGGCCGCGCAAGTGGGGCCGATCTATCTCGGCCGGCTGGGCACCGCCTCGCTGATCTTCGGTTTCCTCGCCATCGAGATCATCGGCCTCAACATGTGGGCGAGCGTGAACTGGGATCCGGTCCAGTTCGTTCGCCAGCTCCCCTGGCTGGCGCTCGAGCCGCCCGGGCCGCAATGGGGCTTCACCCTCTTCGTGCCCCTGGCTCAGGGCGGCTGGTGGCAGATGGCCGGCTTCTTCCTCACCGTCTCGATCCTGCTATGGTGGGCGCGCACCTATGCCAGGGCGCGGGCGCTCGGCATGGGCACCCATGTCTCGTGGGCGTTCCTGTCGGCCATCTGGCTGTACCTGGTGCTCGGCTTCATCCGCCCGCTGCTGATGGGTAGCTGGGCCGAGGCGGTGCCGTTCGGCATCTTCCCGCACCTCGATTGGACCGCCGCGTTCTCCATCCGCTACGGCAACCTGTTCTACAACCCGTTCCACTGCCTCTCGATCACCTTCCTCTACGGCTCGACCTTGTTGTTCGCCATGCACGGCGCAACGATCCTGGCGACCGCGCGCTACGGCTCCGAGCGCGAGGTCGAGCAGATCACCGACCGGGGCACGGGCTTCGAACGCGGCATGCTGTTCTGGCGCTGGACGATGGGCTTCAACGCGACGGCTGAATCGATCCATCGCTGGGCCTGGTGGTTCGCGGTGCTGACTACGCTCACCGGCGGGATCGGCATCCTGCTCACCGGCACGGTGGTCGACAATTGGTACCTGTGGGCGGTGGAGCACCATTACGCGCCGTCCTACCCCGATACCGGCGTGATCGATCCGTCCTCGCAATCGGAGGCAGCACAATGAGCCGCACCGTCCCGCTCGCTGCCGCCTCGCTGGCCCTGCTGCTCGGGGGCTGCGAGCTCGGCCCGAAAGTATCGCAGCAGACCGGTTACCGCGGCACCGGCGTGGCGCAGATCTACGATGTCAACACTTACGCAGAAGGCGACCAGGTGCCCGCGCCGCCGTACCCGCTGCCGCCGGCGGGCGGTCCGCTGGCGACCGAGACCTACCAGAACGTCCAGGTGCTCACCGACATGAACACCGAACAGTTCAACCACCTCATGGCCGCGATCACCGAATGGGTCTCGCCCGAACAGGGCTGCGCCTATTGCCACAACCCGGCCGACATGGCCGACGACAGCGTCTACACCAAGGACGTCGCCCGGCGGATGCTGCAGATGACCCGCGCGCTCAACGGCGAATGGGACAGCCATACCGGGCAGACCGGGGTCACCTGCTACACCTGCCATCGTGGCGAGCCGGTGCCCAGCGCCGTGTGGGCGCAGACTCCCGTCGGCAATCAGCAATCGGTCCGCAACCAGCGCCGCGGCCAGAACGCGCCCGATCCCAACGTGGGTTACGCCTCGCTGCCTTCCGACATCTTCAACCGGTACTTCTCCGGAAATCCCAGCGTCGTGCGGGTTGCCTCGACCAGCGCCTACCCGTCCGCGCAGCACACCGTGTCAACGATGGCGGCGGAAGACAGCTACGGGGTGATGATGCACCTCAGCCAGGCGCTGGGGATCAATTGCACCTATTGCCATAACAGCCAGTCGTTCCAGTCGTGGAGCCAGAGCAGCGCGCAGCGGGCGACCGCCTGGTACGGCATCCAGATGGTGCGCGACATCAACGAAGGCTATATTACCCCACTGGCGCCGATCTTCCCGGCCAACCGCAAGGGACCGCTGGGCGATCCGTACAAGGCCAATTGTCTGACGTGCCACCAGGGGCAAGCCAAGCCGCTCAACGGGCAGTCGATGATCGCGGACTATCCGTATCTCCACCCGCCGGGCGTGGTCGCCGCGTCGATGCAATCGCCGGCTGATGCGATCATTTCAGAGGTTCTGGCAGAGCCTGAGGAAATGACCGACGAGAGCGGCGTGCCTGCTCCGCCCAACACCCAGTAAGTCGTCCCACCTAGCGCTGGGATCGGCCGTCAGGTCGTTCGGTTAGGCGACGCGCCCTCCGGGTCGAGGGAAGGATCTTCCTCGCGCGCATGAAGAACGGCCTCGCGCCGTTCATCGTCGGCTACGTGCCCGGCGGGCGAATCCATCGGATGGCGGTTCTCGGGCTTACGCTGGAACCAGATGAAGTACACCACCGCCACCAGTAAGACGATGCCGAGTGTGACCAGGGCAAGAACGCCGGTAATGCCATAATCTGTCATGCAGGGCGAACCCGCATCCGCAACGCGGGTTCCCCGATTTTTTCATTCCCATCATCGAGTTAGGCAGCGATGGCGATCCGGTTGAGGGCGCAGCGCGACCACAATTCGCTGAGCGCCGCGACCAGCCGGTCGATGTCGTCGTCGGAATGGACCGGCGAGGGGGTGATCCGCAGCCGCTCGGTGCCGCGCGGCACCGTGGGATAGTTGATCGGTTGCACGTAGATGCCGTGCTCCTCGAGCAGCCAGTCGCTGATCCGCTTGGTATGGTGCGGGTCGCCGACCATCACCGGGATGATGTGGCTGGGATTGTCGAGCATCGGGATGCCGAGCATCTTCAGCCGCGCCCGCACCTTGGCCACCCGGTCGCGATGCGTCTCGCGCTCGGCCGAGCTGTCTTTCAGGTGCCGCACGCTCGCGCACGCCCCCGCGGCAAGCGCCGGCGGCAGCGCGGTGGTGAAGATGAAGCCGGAAGCAAAGCTGCGCACGAAGTCGCACAGCGCATCGGAGGACGCGATGTAGCCGCCCATCACCCCGAACGCCTTGCCCAGCGTGCCCTCGATCACGTCGATCCGGTCCATCAGCCCGCGCTCTTCGGCCACCCCGCCCCCACGCGCCCCGTACAGCCCCACCGCATGGACTTCGTCGATGTACGACAGCGCGCCGTGCGCTTCGCACACCTCGATGATCTCCTCGATCGGGGCGATGTCGCCATCCATCGAATAGATGCTCTCGAACGCCACCAGCTTGGGGATTGCGGGGTCGAGCGCGGCCAGCCGGCGGTCGAGATCGCGCCAGTCGTTATGCGCGAAGATCTGCCGCTCGGCCCGGCTGTGGCGGATGCCCTCGATCATCGAGGCGTGGTTGCCGGCGTCGGACAGCACCACGCAGCCGGGCAGCCGGGCGGCGAGGGTGCCCAGCGCAGCCCAGTTCGAGACATAGCCCGAAGTGAACAGCAGCGCCGCCTGCTTGCCGTGCAGGTCCGCCAGCTCGGCCTCGAGCTGCACGTGCTGGTGCGTGGTTCCGGAAATGTTGCGCGTGCCCCCGGCGCCCGCGCCGCAGCGATCGAGCGCCGCGTGCATCGCGCCGACCACCGCAGGATGCTGACCCATGCCCAGATAATCGTTCGAGCACCAGACGGTGACCTCCTGCCGGTCCCCCTCATGGTGCCGGGTCGCGCGCGGGAAGGCGCCGGCGCGGCGCTCGAGCTCGGCGAAGATGCGGTAATTGCCTTCGTCGCGCAAGCCGTCTAGCTCGGCGCGGAAAAACTGCTCAAAGTCCATAAGGGCCCCCCTTGATTTCTGCGCCCGTCCGGGCGGGCAACGCCCAGCGCCACAACGCACCGTCGCGCAGGGGCAAAGCGAGGAAAAAGTGCTCGAGTGCGCCGAGCGCCGCGAGCGCGAACAACAGGCCGGCGGCAGCGGTGTCCGCACCGGCCGGCGCGGCCGCGGCGCGCGCGCCCAGCCAGGCGGCGAGCGCCACCGTCGCCACCAGCGAGACCAGCAGCCAGGGCCCGAACCGGCTCGGGCCGAAGTAGCTCGTCAGGTAGCGCAGCTGCGCGGGCAGCAGCTCGTGCGAGAAGTTGGGCACGCCGGCGAACAAATTGAGCTTGGCGCTGAGCCGCAGGCCGAACAGCAGCGCGAAGGTGGCGGCACCGGTCTGGTTGGGCGCGCCCCAGGTGACCAGCAGCAACAACGCCAGCGTGGCGGCGAGCGCGATCTCGTGATGGATCACCGTAGCGGTGGCCTGCGTGAACCTGCGCCAGCCGGCCGCGCCTGGCTCGGCATCGCCGCGGCGCGGACCACCGACGGCACCGGTGAGAAAAGCCAGCTCCTGCCAGCCCCAGACCGCCAGCGCGCCGCAGAAGGAGAGATAGACCGCCGCGGTGGTATTCGAATGCCCAGCGAGGGCCACCACCAGCAACCCAGCAGCCCCGGCCACGCCGCCGATCGCCAGGCTGCGGCGATAGGTCTCGCGCGGGCGGTTGGCCGCCCACACGATCAGCGCCGTGCCCGCGAACCACAGCACCAGGACCGCGCTTGCCGGGAGCAGGTGCTCGGCCAGGCTCACCACGATGGCGCCATCCGCACCGAAGCGGGCAGCGCACGGGTTTCGGGCCGCAGCAGGTAGAGCCGCGCGAAGGTAAGGCCCGCGCCGGCGATCCCGCCGATCCGCTTGAACCAGCCGCCGATGCCGCCCTGGGCGCGGCCCGCCTCGATCCGCTCGGCCATCGCCAGCATCATATCCATGCCGCGGCGGAAGCGCGGGTCATCGGTGGGCAGGGTGTCGGGGAAGACCTGCCGGCTGATCTGCGAGCAGATCGTGAACACGCGGTAGTCGTAATCCCTGGGGTCCATGCCGAGCGCGGCATGGAACACCGGCCGGGCATGGTCGCGCACATACATGGTGGCGTAGACCGAGAGCACGAAGAAGCGGATCCACAGCCGGTTCGCGCCCGTCAGCAGCCTGGGGTCCGAGCGCAGCAGCAGCGCGAACGCCTCGCCGTGGCGGAACTCGTCATTGCACCAGTTCTCGAACCAGGTGAAGATCGGATGGAACTGCAGCTCCGGGTGGCGGGCGAGCTGGCGGTAGATGGTGATGTAGCGCGCATAACCGATCTTCTCGGACAGATAGACCGCGTAGAAGATGAACTTGGGCCGGAAGAACGTGTATTTCTTGGTCTTGGTCAGGAAGCCGAGGTCGACGCCCAGCCCGGCATCCTTGAGCACGTGGTTGATGAAGCCGGCATGGCGGCTCTCGTCGCGCGCGAGCAGGCGGAACAGCGCCTTGACGTCGGGATTCTTCGTCCGCTTGGCGATCTCGGCATAGAGGATGCAGCCCGAGAACTCCGAGGTGAGCGAGCTGACGAGGAAATCGGTGAACTCGCGGCGCAATTCGGGTTCGAGCGATTCCAGCACGCCTTCGAACGCCGTGGTCCGCTTGAAGTGATCCTTGTTGGGGTCGCTCTCCATCTCGGCGATCAGCGCGTCCCATTCGGCGCGTACCGAGGAGACGTCGGTGCGGTCGAGCTTGGCGAAATCGGTGGTGTAGAAGCGGGGGCTGAGCACGGTGTCCACCCGCGCCATCGCCAGCGTATCGGGCGCGAAAGTCTCGGCTTCGGCGTTGATGCGGGTGTGGGCGTTCATGACAATTTCCCGGAAGAGAAGCTGACCTCGTAAAGCTCGCCAAGGTCGAAATAGGCCGCGGTGCGAGTCCAGGCGCGGCGCAGCGCACCGGCCGGGCGTACGGTGGCGGTGCGGCGGAAGCTGGCGCTCTGGCCGAACGGCACGATCACCGGCTCGCCATGGACCTGCACCCGGTCACCCGGACCCATTGCGATATCGCCCTCCAGCTCGACATGGGCGTGAAAGGCGCTCTCGCTCTGCTCCACCGAGATGGTGCAATTGGTCTCGAACGGCGCGGGGGCCAGGCGCAGGCTCATGCCACGGGCTCCAGCAGGCGGGCGAAGGCCGCGCGATTGTCGGGACCAAAGCCGCTGAGTTCGACCGTCCGCCCGGTCACCGGATCGGTCAGCGACAGCATGCCGTTGCCCCACATCGTCAGGCGGAAGGCCGCCTCGGAGCCGGCGCCGTACATCCGCCGTTCGCGGGCGAGGCCGCGCATCACGCCGCGGATGAAGCCGCTGCCTTCCTGGCCGATCAGCGCCACGGTTTCGCCGGCGGAGGCATCGGATACCCGCACGGTCCCGTCGGCCTGGTCCTCAAAGCGCAGCATTCGCTCGGCGGTGGGCCGGGTGCCGGCATCGGCCCGCACCACTTCGGCGCCCGGCGCGGGATCGACCAAGCCCAGGCGCACCGCGCTCACCAGCCCGAGCGATACCAGCACCAGCGCACCAGCGGCCGCGAGCGCTCCGGGCGGCACCATCCGGTCATGGGTGTGCGCGCTCATGCGCCAAATCCGGCCGGGGCTCCGGCGGGCACGGGTTGGTTCGATGGCACAGCCGTGGCGTCGGCGACGGTAATCGGCGCGTGCTTGGCCACCGCGCGGGCGAGGAGCTCGGCAAAGCCCTCGGCATTGGGCAGCGAGCGCAGCATCGGTTCGGCATTTCGCACCCGCCATGGGCGGACATGCGGCCACATGAGCAGCCACGACAGCGGGGGGGGCGCGGTCATGCGCAGCGCGACATCGCCGCGCCCATGACCTTGCGGGCGCAGGTCGGCGGCGCCGATCAGCGGCAGCGGCAGGTTCACGCACTTGGGCAGCGCGATGCCGAAGCGCATCACGATCCGGCGATCGGTGAGGGTATAGACGGTGCTGCGCGCGATCGCCCAAGCCAGGAAAGCGAGCAGAGCGAGGCAAGCGGCGCCCGAGGCCAAGGTCAGCAGCGCGCCGCTCGTGCTGCCGGCGATCAGCCCGGCCACGAACAGGGCGGCGAAGTAGACGGCCACCAGGGGCAGGTGAAACGCGCTGCGGGCCAGGAGCCGCCAGTCGGGCGCGCTTTGCCACAGAATCGCTTCGCCCGGCGGAAGATATCCGGGCAGGCCGCGGATCGGCTCGCTATCATATTCCATCATATCAGCGGTTCCGTCCGCCCGGCGAGACCGTAGAGATAGCCGCCGCCGAAATAGGCCATAACCCGCTCTTCCTCGTAGCGGGTGATCTCGCGTGGGCTGGCGATGGCCGGGGCGCCGTCGAACTGGTCGGCGGACAGTGCATCGATCTCGACGAGCCCGCGGCTGCGCTTGACCGTCGCCATACCCATCGGCGCGAGGACTTCGCGCCCCGCATCGGTGGTGATCGCCAGGAAGCGGATGCAGTGATCGGCGCGATCGATCCACAGATCGCTGATCGTTCCCGCGCGCTTGCCGTCGGCAGCGATGACCGGCCAGCCGATGAGCTGCGGATCGTTCTTGGAGACGCTGAAATGCGGCTCGTCGCCGATGGGTACGATGCGCGCCCGGCCCGTCATGTCGTAATCGGGCCAGGGGGCGCGGTCGGCCCAGGCGGCCGGGCCGATGCCGTCGAGCAGCGGATTGCCGGTGGGCGTGTACGGCGCGCCGGCGAAGCGGTCGATCCGGCGTCCCGCGATGTCGACCGGCTCGCGCAACTTGGTCGGCGTGGTGACGACGCCCTTGTCGAAGGGCAGGTTGAAGGTCTTGACCAGCGAGTGGCTGAGCGGCCCCCAGGCGCTGTCGACCCGCCCGGTCATCTCGTCCTCAAGCGGATAGCCTTCGCGGCGGTCCTCGCGCCGCAGGTAGAACACGAGGCCGATGAAGAACAGCACGAAGGCCCAGAACACGAGTTCTGCAACATCGAGACTGCCGGCCAAAAAGGGACTGAACATCGGCTTCTTCCTTCCCGTCAGGTGGGAAACTGGCTGAGCCCGAAACGGGCGGGTACAGGCAGGTGAGGGACGTCGCGCGAGCGGACCAGCGGCCCCAGCACCACCAGGGTGAGCAGCAGCAGCGCGATCTCGATAAGGTAGATGCCGCCATAACCGGTGGCGCGGTGGGCCAGCGTCGGGCCGAGCTGATCCGTCAGCGCCAGGCCGGTGAGGAGATCGCGGCCGATCCCGCCCGCAGCAATCGCGAGCCCCGCGGCGCTTGCCTGCACCGCGCCCCAGGCGCCGAGCGCGAGGCCGGAACCGTTGCCATTGCCCGCCAGCGCCATCGCGGCGATGAGCGTGCCGACCAAGAACATGCCGCCCCCAAACCCGATCGCGGCAGCACCCAGATAGAGGAGTAAGGGGGAGCCGAGCGGCGCGGCGAACAGCACCATCATGAAGGCGGCGATGCCGGCGACGCCGCCCGCGCCGGCCAGGCGGTGCGGCTCGGCGCCGCGGGCGAGTCGGTTGCCGGCCAGCGAGAAGCCGATGAGGGTGCCCAACGCCCACAGGCCGGTGAGGGCGGTGGTGGCGCCGACGCCCAGGCCGAGGATCTCGCCGCCGTAAGGCTCGAGCAGCACGTCCTGCATCGAATACGCCGCCGCCCCCAGGCCCGTGGCGATCAGCAGCCGCGCAGTGCGAGGCTCGGCGACGAAATCACGCCAGGTGTCGGAGAACGAGGGGCGGGCAGGGGCCCTGGCGGTGCGCTGCGGATTGCGCGCTTCCTGTTTCCACAGCGCGATGAAGTTCATCACCGCCACCACCACTGCGGCGCCCTGGATCACCTGGACGAGCCGCGTGGGAGTGAAGTCGGCGAGGGCGCCGCCGATCGCGAACGCCGAGACCATCATGCCCACGAGCAGCATGACGTAGAGCAGCGCCACCGCGCGCGGCCGCGCGTCCTCGGGCGCGAGGTCGGCGGCGAGCGCCAGGCCGGCGGTCTGGGTGGTGTGCAGCCCGGCGCCGGCGAGCAGGAAGGCGAGCGCGGCGGCAATTGCGCCGGCCGTCTCGGTGTCGGCGCGCGTCAGCAGCAGGAGGGCGAAGGGCATGATCGCTAGGCCGCCGAACTGCAGCATGGTGCCGGTCCAGATGTAGGGCACCCGCCGCCAGCCGATCGCCGAGCGATGGTGATCGGACCGATGGCCCACCAGCGCACGCGCCGGGGCGAACAGCAGCGGCAGCGCGATCATCGTCGCCACCAGCCAGGCGGGCAGGCCGAGTTCGACGATCATGACCCGGTTGAGCGTGCCGTTGAGCAGCACCATGGTCATGCCCACGCTCACCTGGAACAGCGAGAGGCGCAGCAGGCGCCCGAGCGGCAGGTCGGCGCTGGCCGCGTCGGCGAAGGGCAGCCAGGCGCTCGCCACGCGGGTCCAGCGCGACGCGAGGGGCTGGCCGGAATGCTGCCGCGGCTCCATCAGCCGCGCACCAGTTCGAGCGCGTGCGAGGTGTAAAAGCCGCTGGCGATGCGCTGGTCGCGGCCCGCATGCCAGCCCGGGAAGGCGGCCAGGCGGCGGCGCAGGCGCGCGGGCTCGACCGGCTGGATCGCCGGCGCGCGGTCGGCGCGGGGAAAGAACTTGCCCGCCGCGTGCAGCAGCGCGAGCGCGGGGGTGCGCGGGGCGAAGGTGAACAGCATCGCCCGCTCGGTGCGGTGCGCCAGGCCGGTCAGCGCGTCGGCGATCTCGGCCAGCGGGTAGTGGATCAACGAATCCATCGCCACCACGTAGTCGAAACGGCCGAAGGCAGG
Source organism: Erythrobacteraceae bacterium (assembly GCA_031399025.1). GTDB lineage: Bacteria > Pseudomonadota > Alphaproteobacteria > Sphingomonadales > Sphingomonadaceae > CBDBZL01. The sequence goes on from JANNOJ010000056.1 coordinate 27,855, forward strand.
GTCGAGCATGTCGCCTACGCGCCACTCGATGGTCCCCGCGCCGGTGTCGGTCCCGGTGCGCTGGTCGGCGAGGTCGACGAGCCCGCCCGCGATGTCCACCGCCAGCACCTGCGCCCCGCGCCGCGCCGCCTCTCCCGCGAGCGCGCCGGTGCCGCAGCCCGCATCGAGGATGCGCGCGCCGGAAAGGTCGGCCGGCAGCCAGTCGAGGAGCGTGGCGCGCATCCGGTCGCGCCCCGCACGGACCGTCGCGCGGATGCCGCTGACGGGCACATTGGAGGTAAGGTCAGCCCAGGCCTGGCGCGCGGTGCCATCGAAATAGCGCTCGAGCGCGGTGCGCTGCACGGCGTAGTTCGCGGTCATGCCTGGGGGAGCGGATGGCGTCATTCGAAGCCCAGAAAGTCAAAGATGTCGCGGTCCTTCATCGGCCGCGCCGCGAGCGGCTCGACCCCGGCCCACAAGGTCGCCGCCAGCTTCATGTATTCGTTGCGCGCCGCCTCCACCTCGGGCGAATCGTCCATCTCGAACAAGGTGCACTTCTTCAGGCGCGAGCGGCGGATCGCATCCAGGTCCTTGAAGTGGGCGAGCCGTTTCAGGCCGGTGGCTTCGGCGAAGCGGTCGATCTCGTCGGTCTGGGCCGAACGGTTGGCGACCACGCCCGCGAGCCGCACGTCGTAGCTCTTGGCCTTGGCGCCGATGGCGGCGATGATGCGGTTCATCGCGAAGATGGAATCGAAATCGTTGGCCGCCACGATCAGCGCCCGGTCGGCGTGCTGGAGCGGGGCGGCGAACCCGCCGCAGACCACATCGCCCAGCACGTCGAAGATGACCACGTCGGTTTCGTCGAGCAGGTGGTGCTGCTTCAAGAGCTTGACCGTCTGGCCCACCACATAGCCGCCGCAGCCGGTGCCGGCGGGAGGCCCGCCCGCCTCGACGCACATGACGCCGTTATAGCCTTCGAACATATAGTCCTCGGGCCGCAGCTCCTCGGAATGGAAGTTCACGCTCTCGAGCACGTCGATGACGGTGGGCATCAGCTTCTTGGTGAGAGTGAAGGTGCTGTCGTGCTTGGGATCGCAGCCGATCTGCAGCACCCGCTGGCCGAGCTTGGAGAAAGCGGCCGAGAGGTTGGACGAGGTGGTCGACTTGCCGATCCCGCCCTTGCCATAGACCGCGAACACCTTGGCGCCCTTGATCGCGAGGTCGCCGTCGGGGTGGAATTGCACGCTGCCTTCCCCGTCGGGCGGGGTGGCAACGTGCTGATCGAGCAATACCATCTACAGATCCTCTCTCATTCGGCCGCGATCAACAGGCCCTCGAGCCGGTCTTCGATCTCGTCGCTGGCTTCGCGCAGGGCGCCAAGCGTCGCTTCGTCGGGTTGCCAGAAATCGCGCTCGCAAGCCTCCATCAGCCGGTCGGCGACGCGCGCGCAGGCCTTGGGATTGAGCGCGGTGAGCCGCGCGCGCATCTCTGGGTCGAGCACGAAGGTCTCGCTGATCCGCTGGTAGACCCAGGGCGCGACCTGGCCGGTGGTGGCCGACCAGCCCATCGTGTTGGTGACGTGGCTCTCGATGTTGCGGACGCCCTCGAAGCCGTGCTCGAGCATCGCTTCGTACCATTCAGGGTTGAGCACTCTGGTCCGCGTCTCCAGCTCGACCTGCTCGGACAGGGTGCGCACCCGGGCCTGGCCGCGGGTGGAATCGACGATGTAGACCGGCGCCTTGGAACCCCGGGCGCGTTCCACCGAGCGCGCCATGCCGCCCAGCGCGTCGACGTAGTGATCGATGTCGGTGACGCCCAGCTCGGCCGATTCCAGGTTCTGGAAGGTGAACTCGACGCCCGCGAGCGCGCTCTTCAGCAACTCCCGGCTGGCCACCGGCGGCCCCTCGCGGCCATAGGCGAAGCCCTTGCGGCGCTCGAACACCTCGGCCAGCTCGTTCGGGTCGGTCCAGGCACCGGCATCGACCAGCTGGTTGACGTTGGCGCCGTAGGCCCCTTCGGCATTGGAGAAGACGCGTAAGGCGGCGGATTCCAGGTCGCAATCGTGCTCGGCCATGTGCGCGAGGGTGTGCTTGCGGACGAAATTGTGCTCGGCCGGCTCGTCTTCCATGCTGGCGAGGTAAGCGGCCTCGGCGAGCATCCGCGTCTGGAGCGGCAGCAGGTCGCGGAAAATCCCCGAGAGCGTGATGACCACGTCGATGCGCGGGCGGCCAAGCTCGGCCAGCGGGATCAGCTCGGCCCCGGCGAGGCGACCGTAGCCATCGAGCCGCGGGCGCGCGCCCATCAGCGCTAGCGCCTGGGCGATCGGCGCGCCTTCGGACTTGAGGTTGTCGGTCCCCCACAGCACCATCGCCAGGCTCTCGGGGAAGGCGGCGCCCGTCTCCAGGTGGCGATCGAGCAGGCGGTCGGCGGCGGCGTTGCCCTGCGAGACGGCGTAGGCAGTGGGCATGCGCAGCGGGTCGAAACCGTGCAAATTGCGGCCGGTGGGCAGCACGTCGGGATTGGCGATGATGTCGCCGCCGGGCGCCGGGCTGACATAGCCTGCGTCGAGCGCGTGGACCAGCGCGCCGAGCTCGTCGCAGGCGTCGAGCCGCTCCGCGAACAGCGCCCGGTCCGCCTCGGGCACGGTGGCGAGCAACCGTTCCAGCGCCTCGCCCGTGGGATTGGCGCCCAACACGTGGAGGCCGTGCGGGATCAGTTCGCATTCGATCTCGTAGAGGCGGGCGGCCAGGGTTGCGGGCGGGGCCGGGGCGAGATCGGCGGTTTCGGCCGCGTCGCGGATCATCGCTTCGAGATCGGCGCGCTCCTCGTCGGCATCGGCGGGCAGGGTACGCCAGCGCTCGACCAGCGCCTTGAGGTCGGCGAGCGCCTTGTAGAGACCCGCTTCGGCAAGCGGGGGGGTGAGATAGCTCACCAGCGTGGCGGCCGAGCGGCGCTTGGCGATCAGCCCTTCGGAGGGGTTGTTGGCGGCGTAGAGGTAGAAATTGGGCAGGTCGCCCAAGAGCCGCTCGGGCCAGCAATCGCCGGTCAGGCCGGTCTGCTTGCCGGGCATGAATTCGAGCGCGCCGTGAGTGCCGAAATGCAGCACGCAGTGCGCGCCGAAATCCTCGCGGATCCAGCGGTAGAAGGCGGAAAAGGCGTGCGTCGGCGCAAAGCTGCCCTCGAACAGCAGCCGCATCGGATCGCCCTCGAAGCCGAAGGCGGGCTGCACGCCCACAAAGACGTTGCCGAAGCTCTTGCCGAGCACGTGAATCGAGGCGCCGTCGGCCTGCTGGCGCCCGGGCGCGGGCCCCCATTGCGCCTCGATGGCGGCCAGGTGGGGCTCGCGGCGGATGTGATCGTCGGTCGCGATGCGCGCCTCGACATTGGCGTCGGCGTAGAAGCGCTCCGAATTGCCGCCCAGCAGCGCTTCGCGCAGCGCGGTGACATCGTGGGGCACCTCCACGGCGTAGCCTTCGCGCGCCAGGCGGGTGAGCACGGCATGAAGCGATTCGAACACCGCGAGGAAGGCAGCGGTCCCGGTAGCGCCGGCATTGGGCGGGAAGTTGAACAAAACGATCGCGAGCTTGCGCTGCGCCTTCTCGCTGCGGCGCAGCGCCACCAGCCTGGCGACGCGCGCGGCGAGCGCGGCGGAGCGCTCGGGGCAAGCGACCATCGCGCGCACGCCGTCCACCGCCAGCGCGGCGCGGCCGCCGAACACGGTGGGGCTGGTGGCGCCGTCGAGCTCGGGCAGCGCCACCATCATGGTCGCTTCGATCGGCAGCAGGCCCTGGCGGCTGGCGCGCCAGTCCTCCAGCGGCTGGAACTCGATCGGCAGCGCGGCGATGTAAGGCACGTCGACCCCGGCCAGCGTCGCCACTGCGCCGGCGCTGTCGTTATAGGCCGGGCCTCCCACCAGCGAGAAGCCCGTGAGGCTGACGATGGCGTCCACCACCGGCTTGCCGTCTTCGTGGAAGAACCGCCCGATCGCCGGGCGCGCATCGAGCCCGCTGGCAAAGGCGGGGATGACGCGCAGGCCCTTGGCCTCCATTGCCGCGATCACCCCGTCGTAATGGCCGGCATCGCGGCCGAGCAGGTAGGAGCGCAGCAGCAGCAGGCCCACCGTGCCCGCCTCGCCGCCGGTGCGCGGCAGCGCCGCGACGCGCTCGGCGAAGCGCCCCTCGAGCGCGGGATGATAGACGCCGACCTCGGGATAATCGCGCGGCGGGTCGGCCGGCAGCTTGCCGCGCAGTACGCGGCGCTCGCCATCGGCATAACGATCGACCAGCGCCCGAACCATCGCCACCACATTGTCGTCCGAGCCGGCGAGCCAGTATTGCAAGGTGAGGAAATAGGCCCGCAGATCCTGCGCCTTGCCCGGCACAAAGCGCAGGATCTTGGGCAGGCGGCGCAGCATCTTCATCTGCCCGGCGCCCGAACTGCCGCCCGGTTTTTTGGCGCCGCGCAGCTTCTTGAGCAGCGCCATCGGCCCCTTCGCGGGCGCGTCCATGCAGAAATTGCCCAGCCGCGTGAGCCGCACGACCTCGCCGCCCGACATCAGGCCGAGCATCGCATCGCAATGGTCGCGGCGCGCGGTCAGTGCCGGAAGGACCGCGCGGATATGCGGATCGAGGAACAGCATCGTGGCGATGACGATGTCGCCATGGCCGATATCCTCGCAGGCGCGCACGAGCGCGGCCGGGTCGCGATCCCAGTCGCACGCCGCGTGGAAGCCGATGGAGATGCGATCGTCGGCGAGGATCGCGGCAGCGCGCTCGGCGGCGCCGGCGAGGTGGTTGTCGAGCGTGACGATGACGACCCGGACAGGTGGGCGCACCGGCGGATTGGCGAGCTGGTCGCGGGCGAGGCGGTCCTCACCGGCCATGGTGAGCCTTGGCGTCGTACAGCGTGGCGAGGTCGATCGAGGCGCGGCCTTCGGCCAGCGCGAAGGCCTCGGTGTTGCGGCGGGCCTTGCCGCGCACGAAGAACGGGATCTTGCGCAGTTCCGCCTCGGCCTCGGCGGTCCAGCGGCCATCCGCGGGGACGGGCGCATCGGGCTGCGGCACGAACGCCGCCTGCCCCAGGTGCGAGGCGCCGGCATCGTCGCTGAACTCGAAATCGTCGCGGAACATGGCGAGCAAGTGCTCCTCCAGCCCCATCGCCAGCGGGTGCACCCAATCGTCGAACAGCACGTTGGCGCCTTCGAAGCCCATCTGCGGGCTGTGGCGGGCGGGGAAATCCTGCACGTGGGCGGGCGCGGAGATGACCGCGCAGGGGATGCCCAGCCGCTTGGCGATGTGGCGTTCCATCTGCGTGCCCAGCACCAGCTCGGGCTGCAGCGCGGTGATCTGCTCCTCCACCGCGAGGTGATCGTCGGTGATCAGCGGCTCGAGCCCGTAGAGCGCGGCGGCGGCGCGCATCTCACGGGCGAATTCGCGATTGTAGCAGCCGATCCCGGCGACCGCGAAACCCAGCTCGTCGCGCGCCACGCGGGCGGCGGCGATGGCGTGGGTGGCATCGCCGAACACGAACACGCGCTTGCCGGTGAGGTAGGTGGAATCGACCGAGCGGCTCCACCAGGGCATGTTGGAATCGCGGTCCGCCAGCACCTGCGAGGCGTCGACCCCGGCCAGCGCGGCGACTTCCTCGACGAACTGGCTGGTGGCGTTGACGCCGAGCGGCACGGTGCGAATGGCGGGCTGGCCGAACTTCTTCTCCAGCCAGCGCGCGGCATCGTCGCCGGTCTCGGGATAGAGCACGATGTTGAAATCCGCTTGCGGCAGCCGGGCGATGTCCGCGGGCGAGGCGCCGAGCGGCGCGGTGACGTTGATCGCGACGCCCAGGCGCCCAAGGAGCGCGGTGATCTCGGCCAAATCGTCGCGGTGGCGGAAGCCCAGCGCGGTGGGGCCGAGGATATTGGCGCGCGGCGGGCCGGGCGCGCGCGCGGTGGCGCGCGCGATCCGGCCGCACATCTTCTTGACGATGGCGAGAAAGGTCTCGGCCGCGCCCCAGTGCTCCTTGCGCTGGTAGCTGGGGAGCTCGAGCGCCACCACCGGGATCGGCAGGCCGATCGCTTCGGCGAGGCCGCCGGGATCGTCCTGGATCAGCTCGGCGGTGCAGGACGAGCCGACCAGCATCAGGTCCGGCTGGAAGCGATCGTAGGCGGAAATCACCGCATCGCGGAACAGCGCGGCGGTGTCGGTGCCGAGGTCCCGCGCCTGGAAGGTGGTATAGGTGACGGGAGGGCGCTGGCGGCGGCGCTCGATCATGGTGAACAGCAGGTCGGCATAGGTGTCGCCCTGCGGGGCGTGGAGCACGTAGTGGACGCCGCGCATCGAGGTCGCGACGCGCATCGCCCCGACATGCGGCGGTCCCTCGTAGGTCCAGACGGCCAGCTGCATCGCGCTACACCTTCAACACGTCGCGCCGGCGCAGCGGCCGGGCGAACAATTCGGCGAGGTCACCCGCCTGCTCGAAACCGTGGATCGGCGAGAACACGAGCTCGATCGCCCACTTGGTGGCGAGGCCCTCGGCCTCGAGCGGATTGGCGAGGCCTAGGCCGCAGACGGTGAGATCGGGCCGCGCGGCGCGCACCCGGTCGAGCTGGCGCTCGACATCCTGGCCCTCGCTCACCACCACGTCGGCGGGCAGCAGCGCCAGCTCCTCGGCGAGGTGGGCGCGGTGGAGGAAGGGGGTGCCGACCTCGATCGGCACCATCCCCAGCTCGGTGGCGAGGAAGCGCGCCAGCGGCACTTCGAGCTGCGAGTCGGGCATGAAGAACACGGTCTTGCCCGCGAGCACCGCGCGGTAGCGCTCGAGCGCGCGCTTGGCCCGCTCGCGGGCGGGGGCAACGGCGCGGCGCACGCTGAACTCGTCGATGCCGAAGGCGGCGGCGGCGGCGCCCACCCAGGCCGCGGTGCCTTCCGCTCCGAAGGGGAACGGGGCGGCGATGCGCCGCGCGCCGCGCTCCTCCAGCGCCTGCGCGGTGGCGCCCAGGAACGGTTGGGCGAGCAGGTAGCGCGTGCCCGGGCCGACCGGCGGCAGGTCGCGCACGCTGCGGCCCGGCAGGAAGGCCACGTCGGGGATGCCGATCTCGGCGAACAGGCGCGCGAACTGGTCTTCCACGATGTCGGGCAGCGCGCCCACGATCACCAGCGAGGCGGCCTCGGGCGCCGCCTTGGGCAGCACCGGGACGATGGCGGCGAGGCAGGCGTCCTCGCCCTCGGTGAAGGTGGTCTCGATCCCGCTGCCCGAATAGGCGAGGAAGCGCACCTGCGGGCGGGTGCTCCCCAGCCGCACCGCGGCGCGGGCGAGGTCGAGCTTGATCACCTCGGAGGGGCAGGAGCCGACCAGGAACAGGGTCGCGATCTCGGGCCGGCGCTCGAGCAGGCGGGTGACGGTCCGGTCGAGCTCGACGTCGAGATCGGCCATGCCGGCCAGGTCGCGCTCCTCGATGATGGCGGTGGCGAAGCGCGGCTCGGCGAAGATCATCACCCCGGCGGCCGATTGCAGCAGATGGGCGCAGGTGCGCGAGCCGACGACGAGGAAGAAGGCGTCGGGCATCTTGCGGTGCAGCCAGACGATGCCGGTGAGCCCGCAGAACACCTCGCGCTGCCCGCGCTCGCGCAGGATCGGCCGCTCGGCGGGAGCGACCGCGGCGGTCGAGGGCGCCGCGTTCATGCCGCTACCGCCCGGTCGTGCGTTTGAGCGGGCGCCTGGCTGCGCGCCACTTTCATCTTGATCAGGAACTGGCCCGCATTGACAAGGTAGAAGGCGTAGCCGGACAGCGCCACCCACAGGCGAACTTCCGGGCTGCCGATGCCGCCGAGCAGCATCACCAGATACGCGGTATGCAACGCGATGACGATCATGCTCACCGCGTCTTCCCAGAAGAAGGCGCGGGCGAACAGGTAACGGCCGAAGACCTCCTTTTCCCAAATCGAGCCCGTGACCATGATGGCGTAGAGCGCGGCGGTCTTGGTCAGGATGGAAAGATCGGCGGCAAAGAGGCCCTCGCCGGTGAACAGATAACGCAGCACCAGCGCCAGGCTGGCGAAAAAGATCGCAAACTGCGCGATGGCGAGCACGCCTTGGACCAGGGTCCAGGGTGAGGCATCGCGCCGCCGGCGTTCCTCCGGGCTGTAGACCGGAAGGGCCGTCGTGCCGATGCCTGAACCCTGATTGGACATCCACTCTCCTTGTCCCGGATCGTATGGAGGCCTCGATGGAGTGTCAATGCAGCTTGACGTAAAATCACACTGACACGTGCGCTTTTTTGCGGATGGACAGGTTCATCCGGCTGTCATACGTTGCCAAGCATCAGGGATGGCCGGAGTCGAAGAACAGCGACCTGACATCCTTGCCGCCGGGTGTTCGGCGGCTTGGGGAGCAGCTGATATGGCCTCCGTTATGGGTGTAGGACGCGAGACCCAACCGCGTGTTTCCCGCTGGGTGTCCAATCGTCAGGTCGCCGGTCGAATGACCCTCGAGCGCCTCGATCGGGTGATCGAAAGCGAGGTCATCCCGCGCCTCCTGGTAGCGCATAGCGAGCCCGCCATGCCGGCCCGCGAGACGGCGGACACCATCGCGCCCGAAGAGGTCATGAACTTCTCGCATCTGGTCCTGACCGCGCGGGCTGATGAAGTGCTCGAGGCGGTCGAGCGGTGGCTGGCGCGCGGGGTTTCGCTGGAGACTATCTTCGTCGAGCTGCTCGCCCCGACCGCTCGGCGGATGGGCGCCGGCTGGGAAGACGACAGCCTCGACTTTATCGAGGTGACGATGGCGCTGTGGCGCCTGCAGGAAGTGTTGCGCGAGGTGGCTTCGCACTCGCCGCGCCCGCTTTTGCGGCCCGATCTCCCCCGTTCGGGCCTGTTCACGCCGATGCCCGGCGACCAGCACACTTTTGGCACCGCCATGCTCGAGGAATGCTTCGCCCGCGCTGGCTGGGACACGTTGTTGCTGATCGACGAGACGCGCCGCGATTTGCTGGCGAATGTGTCCACCCGCCGGTTCGACCTCGTCGCATTGACTATCACCCAGGATGTCCATATCGAGCGCCTTCCTTCGATGATCAACGCCCTTCGCAGCGTGTCTAGGAACCCGGACGTCAAGATCATGATCGGTGGTTGCATTCCGCTTGCGCATCCCGGCCTCTCGGTGCTCGTTGGGGCGGATGGCACGGCCGCGACCGCGATCGAGGCAGTGGCCACGGCCGCGATGCTCGTCGATGTTTCCGCATGCAACGCCGCCGCCTGAGCGGGTTGCGCCATGACCGTCCTTCCCGGTGATGAGGTGCTGTCGCCTCCGCTGCGCTTTGCGGATGCCGACCGCTGGCTGCGCGGCTTCGATGCGGCCACGGTAGCGGCGCTTGCCACTGCGGCCGGCGACGTCGTGCTGGTGCTCGACCATGCCGGCCAGATCAAGGATGTCGCCGGCGAAGGGGGTGGCCTGGCGGACCTGGCCGATTGGGTCGGGCGCGAATGGGCCGCGCTGGTGACGATCGAAAGCCGGCCCAAGGTGACAGAAATGCTCAACGGGACCGGGCCGCCGCGCTGGCGCCAGATCAATCACCCCGGCGAAGGCGGCGATGTTCCCTATCGCTATCTGGTGATCCGGCTCGACGGCGGCGAGCGGCTGGTCGCGATCGGCCGCGATGTGCGGACCGCCGCCGCGCTCCAGCAGCGGCTGTTGCGCGCCCAGCAATCGCTCGAGCGTGATTATCTGCGGCTGCGCCAGGCGGAGGCGCGCTATCGCCTGCTGTTCGAAACCACCGCCGAGCCGATGATCATCGCCGACGCCACTTCGCGCCAGATCCGTGAGATCAACCCGGCCGCCCGCCGGATGTTCGGCGGGGCGCCCGGGAGCTTTGCCGGGCAGCAATTGTCCTCCCGCTTCGCCGGCAAGGAAGTCGAGCGGGTCGCGGGCGTGCTGGGCGCCATCTCGGCCGGCGCCGATGTGTCGCCGATCGAGGTGGAGCTCGCCGAGGGCGGCGGCATGGCCCGGCTCTCGGTCGGCGCCTTCCGGCAGGGCGGAGCGAACTACTTCCTCCTGCGCCTGGCCCCCGCACAGGACGTCTCGGTCGCGCCCGAGGAGAACCGGCGGCTGGTCGCGGTGGTCGAGCGGATGCCCGACGCCTTCGTCCTGACTGGTCCCGACCATACCATCCTCACCGCCAATTCGGCGTTCGTCGAGGCGGTTCACGCGCTGTCGCTCGACCAGCTGCGCGGGCGCCCGCTCGGCGAGTTCATCGGCCGGCCAGGCATCGACCTGGAACTCATCCGCGCGCAGCTTGCCGAGTTCGACGCGGCCCGCAACGTGGCCACGATCCTGCGCGGCACCGATGGCGGCCACGAGGAAGTCGAGCTGTCGGCGGTGCACGTCACGGGGCCGGACGAGGTATTCGGCTTCAGCCTTCGCATCGTCGGCCGCCGGCTGCGCGACCTGCCGCCGGCGGCCCGCGACCTGCCGCGCTCGGTCGAGCAGTTGACCGATCTGGTCGGCCGCATGCCGCTCAAGGACATCGTGCGCGAGAGCACCGACCTGATCGAACGGCTGTGCATCGAGGCCGCGCTGGCGTTCACCGCCAACAACCGCGCCTCGGCCGCCGAAATCCTCGGCCTCAGCCGGCAGAGTCTCTATTCCAAGCTGCATCGCCACGGCCTGGTTCGCGGCGAAGCGGGGGACCGCTGAGGGGCGCTTGTTGCGTCCAATTGGGTTGACGCTCCTACCCGTCCACCATAACGTACATCGGTGACTCGGCGTGCGTTGCAATCCTCGCCCCAGGCGATCCCGGCTGCCGCTGACATCCTGGCGCTGTCCAAGCCGATCACCTGGTTTCCACCGATGTGGGCGTTCGGCTGCGGGGTGTTGTCGTCGGGAATTCCGGTCGCGGATCGCTGGCAATTCCTCATCGCCGGCCTGTTGCTGACCGGCCCGCTGGTGTGCGGCACCAGCCAGGCGGTGAACGACTGGTTCGACCGCCATGTCGACGCCATCAACGAGCCCGACCGGCCCATCCCCTCCGGGCGCATCCCGGGCCGCTGGGGCCTGGCAATCGCGGTCATCGGCACCTGCCTGGCGCTGATGGTGGGATGGGCCGCCGGGTTCTGGGTGTTCGCCGCCACCGTGCTCGGGCTGGTCTTCGCCTGGGTCTACAGCGCGCCGCCGCTGCGCCTCAAGGCCGATGGCCGGGTCGGCCCGGCGGTGGTGGCCCTGTGCTACGAGGGCCTGCCCTGGTTCACCGGGGCGGCGGTGATGGCCGGCGCGCTGCCGGACGTGCGCGGGCTGGCGGTCCTCCTGCTTTACAGCGCGGGCGCGTACGGGATCATGACCCTCAACGACTTCAAATCGATCACCGGCGACCGGGTCACGGGCGTGCGCTCGCTCCCGGCCGTGATGGGGCCTGCGCGCGCGGGGAGGATCGCCTGTGCCGCCATGGCCGTGCCCCAGCTGGCGGTGGTCGTGCTGTTGTGGCGCTGGGACTTCGTGCTCGGCGCCGCGGCGGTGGCGTTGTCGTTGGCCATCCAGCTGGTGTTGATGCGCCGGCTGCTCAGCGATCCCAAGCGGTTGGCGCCCTGGTACAACGCCACCGGCACCACGCTGTACGTGTTGGGCATGGCCGCGGCGGCGGCCGCCCTGGGAAGCGCCGCATGATCGGCGCCGGGCTCAACTGGCTCGGCGTCGTCCGGCTCGGCCTCGTGCAGGCCGCGATCGGGTCGATCGTCATGCTGACCACCTCGCTCCTCAACCGGGTGATGGTGGTCGAACTCGGCCTGGCCGCGGCGATCCCGGCAGGCCTGATCGCCTGGCATTACGCGGTCCAGCTCTCGCGCCCGCTGTGGGGTCACGGCTCGGACCGTGGCGGCGAGCGCACCTTTTGGGTCGTGGGGGGAATGGCGGGGTTGGCGCTGGGGGCGCTGCTGGCGGTGAATGCCACCATCCTGGCAGCGACCAATGCCGTGACGGGGCTGCTCTTGGGGATCGGCGCCTTCACCATGATCGGCGCGGGCGTCGGTGCGGCCGGAACCTCGCTCCTCGCGCTGCTCGCCAGCGCGGTGGCGCCCGAGCGGCGCCCCGCGGCCGCGGCGATCACCTGGATCATGATGGTGGCCGGCATCGCCGGCTCGGCGGGGCTCGCCGGCAGCCTGCTCGAACCCTTCTCCCAGGGGCGCCTGGCGGTCGTCACCGGTGGCATTGCGCTGGGGGCGCTGCTGCTCACGCTGGTGGCGGTGCGCGGGGTCGAGGCCGGCTTGCGGCGTGCCGCCGTGGCACTGCCCGATCCGCCGGTCCGGCAAGCGCGCCCGCCCTCCTTCCGCGAAGCGCTGGGCAGCGTTCTTGACGATCCCCGGGCGCGCCGCTTCACCGCCTTCGTCTTCGTCTCGATGCTCGCCTACAGCATGCAGGATCTGATCCTGGAGCCATACGCCGGTCTGGTCTTCGCGCTCACGCCCGGGGAGTCGACGCAGTTGGCCGGCGCGCAGCATGGCGGGGTGCTGGCGGGAATGCTGTTCGCCGGCCTCGCTGGCAGTGCCTTCAGCCGGCGCCGGTCGCACGATCTGGAAGGCTGGATCGTGGCCGGTTGCCTGGGCTCGGCGCTCGCATTGGCCGGGCTCGCCGTCTCGGCAAGTGTCGGCGCGGTGTGGCCGCTGACGCTCAACGTGGTACTGCTCGGCATTGCCAACGGGGTGTTCGCGGTTGCGGCAATCGGGGCGATGATGGGGCTGGCCGGCGCGGGCGAGCGGCCGAGCGAAGGCATCCGCATGGGAGTGTGGGGCGCTGCGCAGGCGGCGGCGTTCGGCCTTGGCGGGCTGATCGGCGCGGTGGGGGCCGATCTCGCGCGCTGGGCGGCGGGATCGGACGCAGCGGGCTTCGGCATCGTCTTCACGGCCGAGGCTGCCCTGTTCCTCGTGGCCGCCATGCTGGCGTTGCGAGTGTCGACCGCACCGGTACTGGCACCACGGGCAATTGCGGAGGATTGGGCATGACGTACGACGCCGTGGTGATCGGTGGCGGCCCCGCCGGTGCGACCGCCGCTGCCGACCTCGCGGGAGCAGGGCGCAACGTGCTGCTGCTCGACCGGGCCGGCCGGATCAAGCCGTGCGGCGGGGCCGTACCGCCGCGCCTGCTGGCTGATTTCGCCATTCCGGACAGCCAGGTGGTGGCGCGGGCGCGTTCGGCCCGCATGATCTCGCCCTCCTCGCGCAATGTCGACATGCCGGTGGGCGACGGGTTCGTCGGCATGGTGGACCGCGATGCATTCGACGAATATCTGCGCGCGCGCGCGGCTAGCCTGGGCGCCGAGCGGCGCACCGGCGCCTTCGAGGCGCTGGAGCGGGATACCGACGGCACCGCGGTCGTGTGCTATCGAACCGAGCGTGGCGGCGTTGCGCACCGGGTGCGCACCCGCGCGGTGATCGGGGCGGACGGCGCGCGCTCGGCGGTGGCCAGGCAGGCGCTGGGGGCCAAGCGCGTGCCCTGCGTCTACGCCTATCACGAGGTCATTCGCGCACCCGCGGATGGCGCCGGCGGGTACGAGGGCAGCCGCTGCGACGTGTTCTACCAGGGTGATCTCTCGCCCGATTTCTACGCCTGGATCTTCCCCCACGGCGATACCGCCAGTGTCGGTGTCGGCAGCGCCGATAAGGGCTTCGCCCTGCGCGATGCAGTGCAGCGGATGCGCCGCCGCACGGGGTTGGAGGGTTGCGAGACGCTGCGCCGCGAAGGCGCGCCGATCCCGCTCAAGCCCTTGAAGCGCTGGGACGACCGGCGCGACACCATCGTCACCGGCGACGCCGCCGGCGTCGTCGCCCCGGCCTCCGGCGAAGGCATCTATTACGCGATGGCCTCGGCGCGGATGGTCGCCACCGCAGTCGACACCTTCCTCACCACCGGCGACGCGCGGGTGCTCGCCACCGCCCGCAGGCGCTTCATGAAGGAGCACGGCCGCACCTTCTGGGTGCTCGGCATGATGCAGTATTTCTGGTACAAGAACGACCAGCGGCGCGAACGCTTCGTCAAGATCTGCGCCGATCCCGACGTGCAGGAACTGACCTGGCAGGCCTATATGAACAAGCGGCTGGTCCGCGCGAAACCCGGCGCCCACCTGCGGATCTTCCTCAAGGACACGGCGCACCTGCTGGGCCTGGTGCCGGCACCACGATGAGCCGGACCTGGCTCCTGCCGGCAATGTTTGCCGCGCTCACTGCGCTTGCGGTAGCGGCGGTGGGTGCGACCATGACCACGATCGGCCCCTGGTACCTGGACCTGGCGAAGCCCGAATGGGCCCCGCCCGATGCGCTTTACGCGATCGTCTGGACGGTCATCTACGCGCTCGCGGCGCTGTCCGCCGTCCTGGGCTGGGAGGCCGCGCCGACGCGGCGCGCGGCCGAGATGATGGTCGGCTTGTTCGCGTTGAGCGGGTTCCTCAACATCGTGTGGAGCCTGCTGTTCTTTCGCCTCGAGCGGCCCGACTGGGCGCTGGTCGAGGTGTTCGCGCTCGCCGCATCGATCATCGTGCTGATCGCCTTTGCCGCGCGGATCAGGCTGGCGGCGGGGCTGTTGCTCGCGCCGTATCTCGCCTGGGTCGCCTTTGCCGGCTTCCTCAACTGGGAAATCGTGCGGCTGAACTGGCCGTTCGCATGAACGCGCCGGTCTGCTGAACCATCGACCATGACCACCTGGCTCTCATCCCCCTCGATGGTGGATCTGGTGCTGCTCGTGGTCGCTCTCGAGGCGGCCTGGCTGCTGGCTGCGCGCCGCCTTCGGCCCGCGCAAGTGATGCTGGCCCTCCTGCCCGGGGTGATCCTGCTGCTGGCGCTGCGGGCTGCGCTAGCCGGGTTGGACGGAGTATGGATCGCCGGGCTGCTGGCTGCCTCGTTTCCGGCGCATCTGGCGGACCTGGCTCACCGGCGGGCGTTCGCCACCCGCCGGTGAGCCCCGGTCGATCAGCTCTGGGTGGCGAGCCAGGCAATCACATCGGCCCGCTGCTGCGGATCGGGGATGCCGGCGAACGCCATCTTGGTGCCGGGAACGATCCGCTGCGGGTTCTCCAGATATTGGAAGAGCTTCTCGGGCGACCAGGTAATGCCGCTATTGGCATTGGCCGGAGTATACTCGAAACCGGGAACCGTGCCGGCCTCGCGGCCGACGATCCCGGCCAGGCTCGGGCCGATCCGGTTCACGCCCGCTTCGGTCACATGGCAGGTCTGGCACTGGATGAACACCGTCTCGCCCGCCGCCGCATCGCCGGTGAATTCGGCCAGCGTCGCGCCGGTAAGCGTGGTGGTATCGTCGGGAGCGGGCGCTGCGGCTGCCGCCGCCGGCGCTGCTGTTTCGGGAGCTGCAGCCGGGGCCTCGGCGCTCTCCTCCTCGGCGCCGCCGGAACAGCCCGCGGTCAACGCGATCATGAAAGCCGCGCCTGCATTGAATATTGCCTTACCGTAACTCTGCATTCTCATCCTCCCGAGCATTCGCTTGCCGGCGCAACATACAGCCTTTGGCGACAGCCTCAATTGACAATTGGCGCGCCGCCATGAACGAAATGCGCGCCGATTGAAAGAGTTATCCGAATGGGTTCACAGGGCGCCTCCAGGAAGGCACAGCGCGGTTCCAATAGGCGCTTCCAGGAAGCCCACGGCATGGCCTTTCGGACCGGCGCAAGATGGGATGACAAGGCGGCTCCTCTCGATCACCGTGCGGTTGGCGGGCGGCATCGTCGCACTGGCGGACAGGACAACGTGACAGGCACCCACCCATTTCAGGGATCCTCGCCGGGCATCTTCCGGGCACCGACGGCAAATCCGGGATTGTTCGACCCGATGGCCCGCCGACGCGTATGCTTGCTCGGCGCCACCGGGACGATCGGCCGGGCAACCCTCGCCGCGCTGACGCACCGGGGGTACGAGGTCGTCTGTCTCGTCCGCGCTCCGCTCGGCGATGCCAGCGCGAGTGCGCAGACGGACATCCCCGGGCGGTTCGCCGGTGTCAGGGTCAAGCACGTTGACGTCATCGATCCGCGATCGCTGGCCCGCGACGGGTTCGCCGGCGAGCGGTTCGATGCTCTGGTATCCTGCATGGCCTCGCGAACCGGGGCGCCGAGCGATGCCTGGGCCATCGACTACCGCGCGCACCTGCATGCGTTGGAGGCGGCACGGACGGCGGGCGTGAGCCACTTCGTGCTGCTGTCCGCCATCTGCGTACAGCGGCCGCTGCTCGCCTTCCAGCATGCCAAGCTGGCCTTCGAGGCGGCGCTGATCGCCTCCGGCATGCGTTATTCGATCGTGCGACCGACCGCCTTGTTCAAGTCGCTTTCGGGCCAGATCGAGCGCGTCCGGCAGGGCCGCTCCTTTGTGGTCTTCGGCGATGGCACCCTCACCGCCTGCAAGCCGATCAGCGATGACGATCTGGCCGAGTACCTCGCCGCTTGCCTGGCCGACCAGAGCCGCTGGAACCGCATCCTGCCGATCGGCGGGCCGGGTGAGGCCATCACCCCGCGGCAGCAGGGCGAAACCCTGTTCGCGCTGCTGGGACGCCGCCCTCGGTTCCGCTCGGTCCCGGTAGCTCTCCTCGACGGCGTCGCCGGCAGCCTTGGCGCGCTCGGCCGCCTGATGCCGGCGATGGCCAAGAAGGCCGAACTCGCCCGCATCGGCCGCTATTACGCCACCCAGTCCATGCTGGTGCTCGATCCGCAAACAGGTCGCTACGACGCCGCCGCCACGCCCGCGACGGGGACCGAGACCTTGTTTGATTACTACCGCGCGGTCCTCGCAGGCGCCACGGCGCCGGAACGGGGCGATCATGCCGTCTTCTGAAGGGCTGCCGACGCCGGTGTCCGCACGAACGACAGCGGCACGCAAGATCCTTGCCTGGGCAGGGGCCGGCGTGGCTCTTGGTGCCGTGGTCCTCGCGTTCTTCTACTACGCTCCCGACAAATCCCGCGCCGAGCTGGAGGCGAGCTACCCGGGCGAATATCGCATCGTCGAAGGAGTGCGCCTGCGCCTGCGCGACACCGGCCAGCGCGACGCTCCCGCGGTAATCCTGCTGCACGGCTTTGGCGCGAGCCTGGAGACCTGGGAGCCTTGGGCGGAGGCGTTGTCGGCGCGGTTCCGGGTGATTCGGCTCGACCTGCCGGGCTTCGGCCTGACCGGCCCCGACCCGAGCGGCGACTATTCCGATGCCCGCCAGCTAGAGCTCCTGGTCGGCCTGATGGACCAGTTGCGCATCGAGCGTGCCAGCCTGGTCGGCAACTCGCTGGGCGGACGCATCGCCTGGAACTTCGCGGCCCGCCATCCCGATCGCGTGGCCCGGCTCGTGCTGATATCGCCGGACGGCTTCGCCAGCGCCGGCTTCACCTATGGCCGGGCGCCGCAGGTGCCGCTCACGCTGCAGGCGCTGCCCTATGTCGCACCGCGCAGCATGTTGAAAGCCAACCTGGCCGCCGCCTACCACCGCCCGGAAGCCCTCAGCGAGGCGACCTTGACCCGGTATCGCGACCTGCTGCTGGCGCCTGGCGTCCGCCGCGCGATCCTGGACCGGACGGAGCAGACGATCCTGCGCGACCCGGCTCCGACCCTGGCCCGCATCACCGCGCCGACGCTCCTGCTGTGGGGCGAGGAGGACGGCATGATCCCGATCCGCAACGCTGACGATTATCTGCGCTACTTGCCCGATGCCTCGCTGGTGCGCCTGGCGAACCTGGGGCACCTGCCGTTCGAGGAGGACCCGGCGGGCTCGCTGCTCCCGGTCGAACGCTTCCTGGTCAAAGCGACACCCTGATCGATGCATTCGCGCCAAGTTGGTCGGGGAGAGAGGATTCGAACCTCCGGCCCCTGCCTCCCGAAGACAGTGCTCTACCAGGCTGAGCTACTCCCCGACCGGAGCGGGCCCGCATCCAGACAGGCGCTGGGACGGGTGCGGCAGGAGCGGGCCTATAGGGCGCGTGCCGTGGGGTGGCAAGCGGGCTTTTCCGGTGCTAGCGCGGGGCGCATGAGCCATTCCGCCCGCGCGCTCGATCCGCTCTCCCGTGGGGAAGATCCGCGCCATTGGGAGTGGCAATATCTTGAGCTCATGCGCCGCGTCTGGGAGACCGGCGACGAGCGCATCGACCGCACGGGCGTGGGCACGCGTTCACTGTTCGGCACCACGCTGCGCTTCGACCTGGCGGGCGGGCGGGTGCCGCTGCTCACCACCAAGCGCGTGTTCTGGAAGGCCGCGGCGCGCGAAATGCTGTGGTTCCTGACCGGCAGCACCAGCATCAGGCCGTTGTTGACCCAGGGCGTGACGATCTGGAGCGACTGGCCGCTCGCACGCTATCGCCGCGAGACAGGCGCGGCTATCGCGCAGGAGGCGTTCGAGCGCCGCATCGTGGAGGATGTCGACTTCGCCGGGCAGTGGGGCGAGCTTGGCCCGGTCTACGGCAAGCAGTGGGTCGACTGGCCCACCTACGAGCCGACCGGCGATGGCTCTTACCGCGCCGCGCCTGGCATCAACCAGGTGGCGCAGGTGGTCGATAGCCTGCGCCGCAATCCGGGCGGCCGGCGCCACATCATCGAGGGCTGGAACGTGGCCGAGCTGCCGCGGATGGCGCTGCCGCCGTGCCACAAGACCTACCAGTTCCACGTCGCCGGCCAGGGGAGCGCGGCACGACTCAACTGCCTGCTCTACCAGAGGAGCTGCGACGTGGCGCTCGGCCTGCCGTTCAATCTGTTCGGCGCCGCGCTGCTCACCCGGATGATCGCGCAACAGACCGGCTACCAGCCCGGCGAACTGGTCTGGACCGGCGGCGACACGCACCTGTATCTCAACCACGCCGACCTGGTGGCCGAGCAGCTCGCGCGGGAACCGGCGGGTAACCCCGTGCTTGCTATCCACAGGCGACCTGAGACGATGTTCGATTACCGCTTCGAGGATTTCGCGGTTCGCGACTATGCGCCACAGGCGGCGATCCGCGCTCCGGTGGCGGTCTAGCGCGCCGCGTGACGGTTTCGGGTGCGACCAAGTACGGACGCCCACGAGCATGCTTCGGGAGTGAGCGATGGCTGATGCACCGGCGCCGGACGGGCGCAATCGCCCCTTGCTGTCGCTGCACGTGCCCGAGCCCCGCTTCCGCCCCGGCGACGCGGTCGACTTCGCGCATTTGCACATTCCTCCCACCGGCGCCCAGCCGCGCCCTGACGAAGGTTGCCCCCCGGCCGAGACCTGGCCGTTGTGCACCGATCTCGTCCGCGTGCTGGACGCGGACGACCTCGCGCACGGCCCCTGGAACCCGCAGCTGGCGTCCGAGAGGCTGCGGCAGTTCCTGCGCGAGATGGCGCTGGTGCGCGCCTTCGACAACCGGATGTACCGCCTCCAGCGGCAGGGCAAGACCAGCTTCTACCTCAAGTGCACCGGCGAGGAGGCGACCTCGGTGGTCGCCACCCATGCGCTCGATTTCGACGACATGATCTTCCCCTCCTACCGCCAGCAGGGGTGTCTCATCGCGCGCGGCTATCCGCTGGTGGAGATGATCAACCAGATCTTCTCCAACCGCGCCGACAAGCTGAAAGGCCGCCAGCTGCCGATCCTCTATTCGGCGCGGGAGGTGAATTTCTTCACCATCAGCGGCAATCTGGCGACCCAGGTGCCGCAGGCCACCGGCTTTGCCATGGCCAGCGCGATCCGCGGCGACAGCAGGCTCGGCGTCGCCTTTGTCGGCGAAGGCTCGACCGCGGAGGGCGATTTCCACTCCGCGCTCACCTTCAACGCGGTCTACAACGCGCCGTGCATCGTCAACGTGGTCAACAACCAGTGGGCGATCAGCAGCTTCTCGGGCTTCGCCGGCGCCGAGCGCACCACCTTCGCCGCGCGCGCGATCGGCTATGGCATCGCCGGGCTCAGGGTCGATGGCAACGATGCGCTGGCGGTGTATGCCGCCGAGCGCTGGGCGGCGGACCGGGCGCGGATGAACGCGGGCCCCACGCTCATCGAGTTCTTCACCTACCGGGCGGAAGGGCATTCCACCTCGGACGATCCCACCGTCTATCGCAGCGCGCAGGAACGGGCGGAATGGCCGCTGGGCGATCCGATCGCCCGCCTCAAGCGCCACCTGGTGGCGCTGGGCGAGTGGACCGACGAGGCGCACGAGGCGATGGACACCGAGCTCGACGCCGAGGTCAAGGCGGCGATCCGCGCGGCGGAGCAGAACGGCATCCTGGGCCATGGTCTGCACCAACCGTTCGAGACCATGTTCGAGGACGTCTACGAGACCATGCCCTGGCACCTCAGGGAACAGGCCGCCCAGGCCATGCACGAGCGCCGGGTGAAATATCCCGATGGCCACGCCGAGCGGCTTAGCGAAGCCGAGAGGCGCCGCTGATGGCCACCAACGCCCCAGCACGCTCCGCCGACCCGCGCCCCGACGATCAGACACCCGCTGGTCCCGGCCTCGCCGATCCGGGCCCCGCGAGCCCCACTCGCGAGCTGACCATGATCGAGGCGATCAGCGATGCCCTCGCCGTCATGCTCGAGCGCGACCCCGACGTCGTCCTGATGGGCGAGGACATCGGCTATTTCGGCGGCGTGTTCCGCTGCACCGCCGGCCTGCAGGAGCGGTTCGGCAGGACCCGCGTGTTCGATACGCCGATCAGCGAGAACGGCATCATCGCCGCTGCCGTGGGCATGTGCGCCTACGGCCTGCGCCCGGTGCCCGAGATCCAGTTCGCCGATTACATCTACCCCGGGCTCGACCAGATCGTCAGCGAGGCGGGGCGGCTGCGCTATCGCTCGGCGGCCGAGTTCATCGCGCCGATGACCATCCGCAGCCCGTTCGGCGGCGGCATCTTCGGCGGCCAGACCCACAGCCAGAGCCCGGAGGCGATGTTCACCCACGTCTGCGGCATCAAGACCGTGGTGCCCAGCACGCCCTACGACGCGAAGGGCCTGCTCATCGCCGCGATCGAGGACAACGATCCGGTGGTCTTCTTCGAGCCCAAGCGGATCTACAACGGCCCGTTCGACGGCTATTACGACCGGCCGGCCAAGCCTTGGAAGGGCCATGCCGCCGCCGCAGTGCCCGAAGGCCATTACCGCATCGAGCTGGGCCGGGCGCGGGTGGTTCGCGAGGGCGAGGCGATGACCATCCTGGCCTACGGCACCATGGTCCACGTGGCCGAAGGGGTGTGCCGCGAGAAGGGCGTGGATGCCGAGATCCTGGACCTGCGCACGCTGGTGCCCCTCGATATCGAGGCGGTGGAAAAGTCTGTGCAGAAGACCGGCAAATGCCTGATCGTGCACGAGGCGACCCGGACCTCCGGGTTCGGCGCCGAGCTCGCCGCGCTGGTGGGCGAGCGCTGCTTCTACCACCTGGAAGCGCCGATCGAGCGCGTCACCGGCTTCGACACGCCCTATCCCCACAGCCTGGAATGGGCGTATTTCCCGGGGCCCGTCCGCATCGGCGAGGCGGTCGACCGGCTGCTGGCGGCGAATTGAAGGACCCGGGGATGGCGCGCTTCACCTTCAACCTGCCCGATATCGGCGAGGGCATCACCGAGGCCGAGATCGTCGCCTGGCACGTCAGGCCGGGCGACATGGTCGCCGAGGATGGCCGCCTCGCCGACCTGATGACCGACAAGGCGACCGTGGAGATGGAAAGCCCGGTCGCCGGCCGCGTGCTCGAGGTCGCCGGTGAGGAGGGCGAGGTGATCGCCATCGGCGCGGCGCTGGTGGTAATCGAGACCGCTGGCGAGGTGGCGGCTGGTTCGTCCCAGATTGCCGAGGCGGCAGAGGCGTCGGACCCAACTCCCCAACCTGCTCGGGCTGAGCTTGTCGAAGCACCGTCCCCTCGTTCGGACTTACCGCCGGACTCACCCCAGGCAGAACGGGACAGCCCTGCGACAAGCTCGGGGCGAGAAGGTTACGGAAAAAGTCGTGAAATCCCCAAAGTCCTCGCCAGCCCCGCGGTACGCCAGCGCGCCCGAGACCTTGGGGTCGATCTGGCCCGGGTCAGACCCACCGAGCACGGCCGCATCCGCCATGCCGATCTCGATGCCTTCCTGGCCTACAACGCCGATCAGGGCTTCGCCATCGCCGGCCAGTCGCGGGCGGATGAGACCATAAAGGTCATCGGCCTCAGGCGCCGCATCGCCGAGAACATGGCCGCCGCCAAGCGCCACATCCCGCACTTCACCTATGTCGAGGAATGCGACGTCACCGAGCTGGAGACGCTGCGCGCCCAGCTCAATTCCGGCCATGCCGATCGGCCCCGGCTCACGCTGCTGCCGCTGCTGATCACCGCTATGTGCCGCGCCGTGCCGCGCTTCCCCATGCTCAACGCGCGCTTTGACGACCAGGCCAACCTCGTCACCCGTCACGGCGCGGTGCATATGGGCCTGGCGACGATGACCGCCGGCGGGCTGATGGCGCCCGTCATCCACGATGCGCAGGCCAGGAACCTGTGGCAGCTGGCGCGCGAGATCACCCGCCTGGCCGAGGCGGCGCGGGGCGGGAGCGCCAGGGTCGAGGAACTGTCCGGCTCCACCATGACCATCTCCTCGCTAGGTCCGCTGGGCGGGATCGCCTCCACACCGGTCATCAACCGCCCCGAGGTGGCGATCCTGGCGCCCAACCGGATCGTCGAGCGACCCGTCTTCGTGGCCGACAGCGTGGGCGGCGAGCGGATCGAGAAGCGCAAGCTGATGAACCTGTCGCTCAGTTGCGACCACCGGGTGGTCGACGGCTACGATGCGGCCGGCTTCGTGCAGGAGATCAAGCGGCTGATCGAGGCCCCGGCGCTCATCCTGGCGGGCTGATCCGCCGCGGCGCAGCCAGCGCCCGCGGCGGCATTGACACCCCGCGACCCCTGACTTAGAGGCCCGCTTCCCGAGCGGAACGCATACCTCCGGCGAAACGGTCGGGGCGCTGCGCGGGTGTAGCTCAGTTGGTTAGAGCGCCGGCCTGTCACGCCGGAGGTCGCGGGTTCAAGTCCCGTCACTCGCGCCATGTTTTCATGGATCCGGGCAATCATTCGGCAGGCCTAGGTTCTGGACTCATAAGCTCTGAGCCATAGTCGGGCTGAAGCGATCAGCACGGCGGCGAGGAAGTTTCGGGCCAGCTTGTCGAAGCGGGTTGCGATGCGCCGGAAGTGCTTGAGCTTGCAGAAGTATCGCTCGACGAC
>JANNOJ010000064.1:0-15192 GCA_031399025.1 Erythrobacteraceae bacterium
CGCGGCGCCGGTTGCGAGGCAGGTGATCCGGATCGCTGCCCGCCGCTCCAGTGGCGTCTCAGGCCAAAGCGTGCCGCGCGACATAGCTTCGAGATGTTCGATAATGGCGGCGCTCTCGATGAGCGAATCCCCTTCATCGAGCACCAATACCGGCACCCGGCGCAGCGGATTATAGCGCGCGATCTTGTCGCCATCGGCAAACACCGACCAGGGCAGATGCTGGTAGGCAACACCGAACAGCCGCATGGCGACCGCCACGCGCCGCACGAAAGGTGAGTCATACTGCCCGATTAGCCGCACGTTCTTGGCTCCCAGGTTATTCGGCCGGAACGATAGGTGCGCACGTCGCTCAGAGGCAAGCGAGGATCGATGCGACTGGATGCCCCGCGAGGATTCGAACCTCGATTGACGGAGTCAGAGTCCGTAGTCTTACCATTAGACGACAGGGCAAAAGGCGCGCGCCCCTAACCCGCCGGCGGCTGGCGGGTCAAGCGCCATCGCCGCTTGCGCTCGTGGCGCCCGCCCCCATCCCGCTGCCTGCAAGCGCCGCTGAATCACCCGGGGCAGGGCCCCGGCGAGCGTGAACTTGCCGAGAGCGCCACATTACGTTAACCTGAACGTAGGTTCCCGTATCTGACGGGTGGAAAGAGTGAAGAAAGTAGCGTTCGGTCATGGCGGATTTTACTCCGCCGGTCGGGTGCGGCGGGCCGGCCGGCTCCGCGCGGGGCAGCAACGATGCGCCCCGGGCAGCGGGCCAGGGTCCCGGCGGCGCCGCCGGTGGCGACAACGGGCACGAGCCCGCTAGCGACAAGATCGCGGACCACCAACCCGGGCGACGGCGGCCGCAGCAGGCCTACGCCGCGATCGATCTTGGCACCAACAATTGCCGCCTGCTCATCGCCCGCCCGGCCGATGCCAATTTCGTCGTGATCGATGCCTTCAGCCGCGTGGTGCGCCTGGGCGAAGGGCTGGCGCAGACCGGTCGCCTCAGCGACGCGGCGATGGACCGGGCGGTGGGCGCGCTCAGGATCTGCGCCGAGAAGCTGCGCCGACGCAGCGTCCACCTGGCCCGCTCGGTCGCGACCGAGGCCTGCCGAAGGGCGGCGAACGGCGAGGCGTTCATCGATCGGGTGCGGCGCGAGACCGGCATCGTGCTCGACGTCATCTCCGCCCAGGAGGAGGCGCGGCTGGCGGTGCTGGGCTGCCACATCCTGTTGGAGGACGGCGTCGGCCCGGCGGTCATCTTCGACATCGGCGGCGGCTCGACCGAGCTGGTGCTGATCGAGCCCGGCGGGCCGGTGCCGCGCATCCTCGATTGGCAATCGGTGCCCTGGGGGGTCGTCTCGCTCAGCGAGACCGTACCCGACCAGCCCGGTGAGGACGATGCCGCCCGCCTCGCCCGCTACGCCCGGATGAAGCGCCTGGTGACCGACAGCTTCGCCGAATTCGCCGCCCGGATCGCCCCCAGCCGCACGTCCGATTTGCGCCTGTTGGGCACCAGCGGCACCGTGACCACGCTCGCCAGCGTCCACCTCGACCTGCCGCAATACGACCGCGCGGCGGTGGACGGGCTCATCGTTCCGGCCCGCGCCATGCGCAGCATCGCCGCCCGCCTGTCCGCGCTGGCGCCGGCCGAGCGCAGCCTGCTGCCGTGCATCGGCAACGAACGGGCCGATCTGGTGGTGGCCGGCTGCGCCATCCTGGAAGCCATCCTCGACATCTGGCCGGCCCCGCGCCTCGGGGTGGCCGATCGCGGCATCCGCGAAGGCATCCTGCGCAGCCTGATGGCCGCCGATGCCGAGGGGCTGGAAGCGCAGGCCGCGTTGCAGCGGATCCAGGCGGGCGGGCGCGCAGGCGCCGGCAACGGCGCCCTGGGCGCATGACCCGCGCGCGCGCCGATGGCGACCGCCGGGTGAAGACCGCGCGCAAGCGCACCGCCTCGTCCACCGCCTGGCTGCAGCGCCAGCTCGACGATCCCTATGTCCGCCAGGCCCGGGCCGAGGGCTACCGCAGCCGCGCCGCCTACAAGCTGATCGAGCTCGACGAGCGCTTCCGCCTGCTCGCCGGCGGGCGCCGGGTGGTCGATCTGGGCCTTGCCCCCGGCGGCTGGGCGCAGGTGGTGCGCCAGCGCGCGGCCGGCGCAAGAATCGTGGGCATCGACCTGCTCGAAGTCGAGCCGATCGCCGGGGTCGCCATCCTCCAGCTCGATTTCCTCGATCCGGCCGCGCCCGCCCGGCTGCTCGCCGAGCTGGGCGGCGCGCCCGACCTGGTGCTGTCGGACATGGCCGCCAACACCGTGGGCCACAAGCAGACCGACCACCTGCGCACCATGGGCCTGGTGGAAGCCGCCGCCGCTTTCGCCCTCGACGTGCTGGCGCCGGGCGGGGCCTTCGTCGCCAAGGTGCTCGCCGGCGGCACCGACACCGAGCTGCTCGCGCTCCTGAAGCGCCATTTCGCCACCGTGAAGCACGCCAAGCCACCGGCGAGCCGCAAGGGCTCGTCGGAATGGTACGTGGTGGCGCAGGGGTTCAAGGGACGCGCGAGCCAATTGCCTGGGTCAGGCGAGCGCGACTGACCACGCACGCCGATCTGCCAGCCCTTCCCCCCATCCGCGCTCGGCGGCCGTAACGGCCCGGTGGGCCTGCGAACAGGGTCATCGGCCAACTCAGGGAAGAACTCGGCCCCGATCACTGCGAAAGCCGATCACGGCAAGCGGAGCGCACCGACACGCCCGGGAGGCCGATCGCCCGCCGCGCCCTGGATCCACACTCCAAGATCTGCCGGAGTATGCTAGAGCATGTAGCGCATGCGAATGGTCTGCCGCACCGACGCGTCGCCCACGGTGAAGGCGGCATCGCCGAACGAGGGTGGCCCCATGCGGATGCGGGCATCGCGCGAGAAGCCGAAGCCCTCGCGCGGCATCAAGCCGAGCGCGCGATCGGCCTTGCCGTTGTCGTTCTCGTCATGCAGCAGGGCGATGGCGTAGGTGCCGGGGCGCACTCCCGCGAAATCGAGCACCGTGGCCTGGCTCGCCTGCACGACGATCGAATAGGCGTCCGCATCGCCGCGGCAGCGCGGAAAGCGCACCGGGTCGGAGGTCATGCAGGCGCGCACCACGCCGCGCTCGGAGCGCAGTTCGGTGATCGCCACGCGCACGTCGATCGTGGTCGGCGGGGCGGCGCTCAGCAGCGCAGGAGCGGCCAGGAGTGCCGTGACCGGTCGCCAAATCATGCTGCCACCCCTGTTTCCACCCGCGCTTCGGGCAAGCCCGCGCCGACCCGCACGGATAGGCCCCGATCGGTGCCGCACAGGCGATCCCACCCGCGGAAATAGAGGCCGTAATTGCATCGGTACTCGTCATGATGGCGCTGATGGTGGCTGGCCGTTATCAGCCACTCCCCGACCCGCGAATGAACGAGGCGGCGCGGAAACATCTCCCAGCCCATGTGGTTGGTGATCCCCATCACCGTCATCACCGCCAGCACCAGGCCGAGCATGGCCGGATGGATCGGCACCAGCAGCACCAGCGCCGGGATGACCAGCGCGCCGGTGAGCGCCTCGATCGGGTGGAAGCTCATCGCCGCCCAGGCGGTCGGCGGGCGGCTGGCGTGGTGCACGGCATGGGCGCGGCGGAACCAGGCCGGGCGGTGCATCAGCCGATGGGTCCAGTAGAACCAGGTGTCGTGCGCGAGCAGGTAGACGAGCACCGATAGCGGGAGATACCAGAGCGGATAATCGGTCCAGCCGGGGTAGATCTGCGTCCAGCCGCGCTCCTGCCAGCCCCAGGCGACCACGCCGGCGGGCACGCCGTAGATCGCCGCCGAGAGCAGCGACCAGCCGATCTCGCGGCGGATCTGGGCATCGAGTCCGTGGTAGAGGCCGGGGCGCACATAGCGCGTGGCCAGCGCGAAGGCGCCGCTCGCCGCCAGATAGCGCAAGCCCACGATCGCCGTCATGGCGAGGGCCGAAAGCAGGATGGCGGGCAGCATGGTCCATGCCTTATGCCCTGCGGACAGGCAAGCCGCCAGCCCTAGCCGGGCTCGCCGTCCTGCATGTGCGAACAGTGTGGATCGCGGGCAACAAGCTGGCGCCGCAGCGATGCCCGGGCCAGCCGCTCCACCTCCACCCGGCGGCGCGCCGGGGCGAGGGGATGGCTGGGCGCCGGGCGCAGGATCTCGGCGTCGTATTCGTCGGCCACGATCACCCCGCAGCACTCGGGCTTGTAGTCGGGCCGCTCGAGCACCGCGCGGTCGAGGTCGGGCGACAGGCCCCAGTAGAACCGGTCGCAGAACTCGAGATAGTCGGGCCACTTGCCATCGCCCAGCAGATCGGCGCGCGCGGTCTTGATCTCGACGATGACGATTGAGCCGGCCGGATCGATGCCCATCAGGTCGGCGCGGCGGCCGTTGCGCAGCGGCATTTCGGTGAGGCACCAGATGTCGTTGCGCGCGAGCAACCGGCAGATGCCGCGCGCGACAGCGGCGGAGCGGCGGTCCGGGGGCGGGGTGGCGATAGCGGCGCGGAATGGCGATTCGGGCATGCGCCGGCATTCGAACGAAAGAGGAACATGGTCAAGCCTGGTGAGCCATAGCGGTGAGGTCCACGGCACTTCCAAGCGATCGGGGCCGAGTTCGCGAGCTATCCCGCGCCACGCCAAGCGAAGTAGCGCCGGGTCAACGATCGCCGCCGGCGGCCTCCACCGTTCGCCGGATACGCCGCGAACGGGCTGAACGGCCGCACCGGGCCGCAGACCGGCCTCAGCTCCCGCGCGCCCCGAACAGCGCCGTCCCCACGCGCACATGCGTGGCGCCCAGCATGATCGCGGTCTCGAAGTCGCCGCTCATGCCCATGCTGCGGCCCCAACGATCATCGGCCGGGCCATGGTCGCGCGCCAGTCTGTCGAGCAGCGCGAAGAACGGCGCCGGCTCGATCCCGGCGGGCGGCACGCACATCAGCCCGGCGAGCGGGATGTCCGCCCCGCGCGCCGCCGCCAGCAGCGATGGCAGCGCGGGGATCGCGCAGCCGCCCTTCTGCGGTTCATCGCCGATATCCACCTGGACGAAGCACCGCACAAGCCGCCCGGTCTTGGCCATCGCCTTCGCCAGCGCCGTCACCAGGCTCGGCCGGTCGAGCGAGTGGATGGCGTCGAACAGCGCCACGGCGTCCTGCGCCTTGTTCGATTGCAGGCTGCCGACCAGGTGCAGTTCCAGCCCGGGCGTCCTCTCGCGCAGCGCGGGCCACTTGGCCATTGCCTCCTGCACCCGGTTCTCGCCGAACACAAGCTGGCCGGCCGCGATCAGCGGCAGGATCGCCTCCGCCCCGTGGGTCTTGCTCACCGCCACCAGCGTCACCTCGGCCACCTCGCGCCGGGCGATGGCGCAGGCCTGGCCGATCCGCCCGCGCACCCCCGCCAGCGCCTCGCCCGGCGATCTCGCTTTTGTCGTCATGAAGGCGCTATAGGCCCGCAATGCCGCCGCGCCAGACCCGTCCTGAGCCCGGTCGAAAGGCCCTGCCGCGCCGCTGGCTGGTGTCGGACGCGCGCAACGATCACCTGCTCCAGGCCGCGCTCGCCCGCCTGCCGCGCGGCAGCGGCCTGGTGTTCCGCCACCACCACCTCGCGCCCGCCCAGCGCCGCGCCCGCTTCAGCGCCCTGCGCCGCCTCTGCCGCCGCCTCGGCCACGGCGTGATCCTCGCCGGCAGCCCGGCCCAGGCGCGCGCCTGGCGGGCGGACGGCAGCTGCGGCCCACCCGCCGCACTCGCCTTGCGCCGCGCCGGCCTGCTGCGCCTCGCCACCGCCCACGATCTGCGCGAGATCGCCGCCGCCAACCGCGCCCGCGTCGATGCCACGCTGCTCTCGCCCGTTTTCCCCACCCGCTCGCACCCGGGCGCACCCACACTGGGCCCGCTCCGCTTCCGCCTCCTCGCAAATCGCGCCGCCGCCCCCGTCGTCGCGCTGGGCGGCATGACCCGCGCCGCCGCCCGCCGCCTGCGCTGGGCGCGCTGGGCGGCCATCGACGGGCTCTCGCAACCGCGCTCCCCCGCTCGTCCACGCGGCGATTCTTGACGCCGAGTCGCTCCGGAGCGATGATGTACCCGGCGCAACCTCCCGCCAACGAAAAGGGAACACGCACATGGCGACCCAGGCGCGCAAGGCTGGCACCGCCGCCGACTGGCGGGCGGCGCTCGGCGCCTCCCTGCTGCGAGCGGGGCGCCTGGCGGGCGCGCTCGCTTTGTTTGCCGCCGCGCTGTTCCTCGCTTTGGCGCTGGTCAGCTACGAGCAGACCGATCCCTCCTGGTCCACCGCCGCGGGCGGGCGGGCGGCCAATTGGATGGGCCCCGCCGGCGCCTTTGCCGCCGACCGCGCGCTCATCGCCTTCGGCTTCGTCTCGGCGCTGCTGGTGCCGCTGCTCTACGCCTACGGCCGCAAGCTGTGGCGCGAAGCCGGCAATCCGGGTGAAGCCCGCGCCGAAGATCGGGCGATAGACCGTCCCGGCCGCCACTGGCTGCGCACCACCGCGCTTCTGCTGGCCGCCATGGCGCTGCTCGCCACCGTCCTCGCGCTCGCCACCACGCCCGCCGATTGGGAGCTGCCCGCCTCCACCGGCGGTCTCGCCGGCCTCTTGGGCGAGAACGCCATCGCCGCGCTCGCCGCCCTGGCGCCGGCCGAATACCGCGCCTGGGTCATGCTCGGCCTCGGCCTGGTCGCGCTCGCCGGCGGCGTCCTGCTCGCCGCCCGCGTGTTCGCGCTCGACCTGGCGCAGCTGCTCACCGCGCCCGACCTCCTCGGCGCGCGCCGGCGCGCCCGCCGCCGCGACCGCGACCACGACCGCGACCTCCCCCGCGCCGCCCGCCGCGCCGCCCGGCGGCCCGCGACCGCGATGGACCCTGCCGAGGCCGAGCGCCGCGCCCCCGAGATCAGCGATCCATCCGCCCCCCCGCGCCCGGCCCAGCCGCTCGCGCCCAAGCAGAAGGACCTGTTCGCCGCCCACGAGCTCCCCTCGCTCGACCTGCTCGAGGACCCGCCCGTCGACAAGGCCCCGCCGCTCGACAAGCTCGCGCTCGAACGCAACGCCCGCCTGCTCGAAAGCGTGCTCGACGACTTCAACGTCAAGGGCGAGGTCACCGCGGTCAGAACAGGCCCGGTCGTCACCATGTACGAGCTCGAGCCCGCTCCCGGCACCAAGGCGGTGCGCGTCATCGGCCTCGCCGAAGACATCGCCCGCAACATGAGCGCCATCTCCGCGCGGGTTTCCTCCATCCCGGGGCGTACCGTCATGGGCATCGAGCTGCCCAACGCCCGGCGCGCCACGGTCAGCTTCAAGGAGCTGGTCGCCTCCGAAGCCTTCGCCGAGAACAAGGGCAACCTCCCCATCATCCTGGGCAAGGACATCGCCGGCGAACCCATCGTCGCCGACCTCGCCGCCATGCCGCACCTGCTGGTCGCGGGCACCACCGGCTCGGGCAAGTCGGTCGGCCTCAACACCATCCTGCTCTCGCTGCTCTACCGCTTCACGCCCGCCGAGGTGCGCCTCATCCTGGTCGATCCCAAGGTGCTCGAACTCAAGAGCTACGACGACATCCCCCACCTCCTCAGCCCCGTCGTCACCGAGCCCGCCAAATCGGTCCGCGCGCTCAAATGGGCGGTCGAGGAGATGGAACGCCGCTACCGGATGATGAGCGACATCGGCGTGCGCAGCCTCGCCGGCTTCAACGAGAAGGTCCGCGCCGCCCAGGCCAAGGGCAAGCCATTGGGCCGCCGGGTGCAGACCGGCTTCGACCCCGACACCGGCGAGGAGCTGATCGAGGAGGAGACGCTCGACCTCGAAGTGCTCCCCCAGATCGTCCTCATCGTCGACGAGCTGGCCGACCTCATGGTCACCGTCGGCAAGGAGATCGAGGTCCTCATCCAGCGCCTGTCGCAGAAGTCGCGCGCCGCCGGCATCCACCTCATCATGGCGACGCAGCGCCCCTCGGTCGACGTCATCACCGGCGTCATCAAGGCGAACCTGCCCACCCGCATCAGCTTCCACGTCACCAGCCGCATCGACAGCCGCACCATCATCGGCGAACAGGGCGCCGAACAGCTGCTGGGCAAGGGCGACATGCTCTACAAGCCCAGCTCCGGCGCGCTCATCCGCGTCCACGGCCCGTTCGTGAGCGACGAGGAGGTGGAACGCGTGGCGCAACACTGGCGCAGCCAGGGCGCCCCCGCCTATGTCGACAGCGTCACCGAGGAACCCGGCGACGGCGGCTTCGGCTTCGAGGACGAGTTCACCGCCAGCGACAACCCCGAGGAGCGCAAGTACCGCCAGGCCTGCCAGGTGGTGTTCGAGGCGCAGAAGGCGTCGGGCTCCTGGCTCCAGCGCCAGCTGGGCATCGGCTACAACACCGCGGCCAAGTTCATCGAACGCATGGAGGAAGATGGGCTGGTCGGGCCGGCGAACCATGTTGGGCGGCGGGAGATCTTCCGGGATCGGGATGGGAACCCGTTGTAGAGATCAGGTCAGCCGTCCCTCAAATCCAGAATTGCTCTATAGACACCTGTTAGGTCCCTTGATTAGGTCGGTGTTTTGACCGTCGTCCGAGCAGACCACTCTCGCGCGCTTTAGGAAGAAATAATTGCAGCTTGCGGAGGCATGAAGATGGGGATGAAGGGATTAGATGAGCTCCAACGAAAATTGAAGGAACTCGAAAGGGCAATTGCGGCCTTGGACGGCGATCTCGCTAGTGTGAGTTTCGATCCAGATGACCCACAAAGCGTTGACCTAGCCATCCAGCAGATGGAGGCCGCAATCGACCAACGGGTTGGCGACTACAGCAGAAACGACATGGTCGACGGACTAGTTAGTGAAATGAAAGAACGAGGCCGACAAGCAATACTCGAGCGGGCGGCTGAGGGTCGAATGTCAGGGGAAGAGTCCTCATGAGCATAAAGGCGGCTTTGCGAGAGGTAAACAACTCAGTCTTGGACTTGCAGTCGGCAGAGTACAATACGTTCGAGAGGCCGCTTGAGCGGCTTGCAGCAGCCCTGAATCTTCCCGTACTTAAGCAAACTACAGACGAGCTTAAGGCAAAGGGCGATTTAGACGAGTTCCTTGACCGCGCCCACAAGGGCGGCGGCACTCGGCTAATTTGGCCGTCCAATCGCCAAGAGGAGCTTGGATTAACAATTCAGCTAATTGAACGCGCCGCAAAAAAGCCGAGTTGGTTTCTTCAACTGGCGCATACCTATTACTATAGCGGATCAATGATTGTCGCTGGTCTTCGCAAAATAACGTCTGCTGTTATAATTCCATTCAACAGGGACTTTGCAGTTTATGTGAATGAGAATTGTCCTGGCGCGACGAGCGAGGACGGTAGCCCGGGTAATTCAGTAACTTACAACATCGGTTCTATGCATAACTCGCCGCTACAACATATTGGGGTAGGGGGAAGCGGCTCCCAGACAGTTTCCTACTCATCTCGAGACCTTAGGTCGGTAGTGGACCTTTACAGACAGAAAGTTGATGAGCTTGATCTCGACCCCGCCCAGCGTCGCCGAGCGGATGCGCAAGTCGCAACCATCGAGGCACAGCTTATTGACGAACCTGATCCGACGATCATTGAGGCTGCCGGTAAGTCGTTGAAACGCATTATTGAGGGAGCAATCGGAGGCGCAGCAGGTAGCGCGATTGCTGCTGCTCCACTGTGGGCACCCCTCTTGGGCATGTTCTAGACAACAATGACAGGTCTGAAGTCGTCCTCACGGCGAAAGCCCGAGTGTTACCTCACCCTTGTCTTTACTTTGCTATTTCTCCTCCTCGCCACCCCACCATCGCGCAACAACCCGACCGCAGCGAAGACCGCGCCGCCATCCACGCGCTGCTCGTCGCCTATGGCGAGACCATCGACGCGCGCGACTTCGACGGCTTCGCCGCACTGTTCGCCGAAGAGGGCAACTATGCCGGCGGGGCGGGCGGGGCGGGGGAGTCGGGAACCCGGGCGGCAGAGGCGCTCGAGCGCACCTTCGCGGCCAACGTGCTCGGGCTGGGCGAGCCCAATTACCACCTGTTCTTCAACGAGGTGGTCACCTTCACCGGGCCGGACAGCGCGACGGTCACCTCCAAGTCGCTGTTCATGGTGCCGGGCCCGGTGGACCAGGAGGGGGGCGGGCGGCCCGAGGCGGCGCTGATGGCGTCCTACCGCGACCGGCTCGTGCGCGAGGACGGCGCCTCGAAGTTCGCCCGCCGCGAAGTCACCGGCCTCCTTCTCGCCGCCGCGCCCCGCTAGCCGGCCCGCCGCCCGTCGACGCGGCCGGGAAGGGGCAGCGCCCGCCCCGCGCCCGCCGCCGCCGCGATCCGCCGTCCCCTGCCGGGAGCGCTCGCCGCGCCGGTCGCGCGCGGGCTGTCCTACAGGCTGTTCGCTGCCATCATGGCAGGCCACACCGCTCCAGCCGAGCGCCGCCCGCGCGGCCCGGCGCCCGCTGGCTGGAGAGGCCGGGGGGATCGGGCGAGTGGGTGGGTGGCGGGCAACCCTTGGGCGATCCCGGTCAGCGCTATCGGCGCCGGGCTGCTGGCCGATAGGCCGGTGCTGACGGCGGCGGGCGTCAGCCTCGCGCGCCGCGCATGCCGCCCGCGAGCGCGCGCTGGCCGGGGCTCGGCCGGCGCTTGCGAGCGCCCGCTGAGCCCCCGCCGCCACCACGCTCGGCCGCTAGTGACCCCCCCCCCGATCAGCTCCGCGACAGCGTCTTCTCGCGGTTGGGATAGACGTCGTAGGTCCGCTCCCCCACGGTGATCGTCTCGGCCTTGAAGCCGCGGACCTCGGGGTCGCGCGCGCGGTGGCCGGTGAGCACCACCCGGTCGCCCGCTTTCGCCGCGCCCGGCCCGAACCCCGAGCGCTGCGCCTGGATCGGCGGCGACAGATCCACCTGCCACGTGTTGCCTGCTTCCGAGCGCAGCCGCAGGTTCATGTGCGGGTTGCCGAAGCTGATCTCCTCGATCGTGCCGACCAGGCGCGTCTCGGCCTGGTCGGTCCAGCCCCAGCCGTGGTGCGCCAGCGCCGCGGCGGGCAGGGCGAGCGCGGTGGCGGTAGCAAGGATGAAATGGCTCATGCGGTTCATCGCGTCATTCCTTTCACGCCCCCGTTTCGCCCACGAAGCTAGCACATGCTCGCCTCGCCGTCACCGCCGACCTTGGCCAAGCTGCCCCGCAACCCGGCCCGCGCGCCGATCGCCCCCCGAGCCAGGCCCGCTCGGTACGCCGCCGGCACCCTGCCGATCCCCACCTGCGCCCCGCCAGCGGCGCGTCTGCGCCTCGGCGCGAGACCGCCAGCCGCTCGGCGGGCCTCAATGCCGGCCGTGCGCCGCCGTGGCGGGGGTCGGGCCGGCGGGGCCGCCATGCTCGACGATCGCCGCGATCCGCTCGCGCTCCTCGGCGCTCAGCGAGCGATCCCAGAGCGCGTCGAACCGCTGCCAGCCTGCCGCGGCGACCTCGTTTAGCCGCGCGGGCGAAGCGCCGAGTTCCTCGCGGATGCGCTGCGCCTCCTGGGCGCAGGCGGCGTGAAGCGCCTGCGTCGTGGCGGGCGGTACGTTGGCGAGCCACAGCCGGCCGTCGATCCGCGCGGCGCAGCCCCCCTCGGCGGCGAGCGCGAGTCCGTGCGCCGCCGCCAGCCCCGCGCCGCGCGCGTGGCTCGCCGGCAAGCCCAGCTTCAGGTAGGGGACCACCCGGTGGTGGTCGGCGAACACCCCGTCGGGGTTGTCGATGCCAAGCCAGACATGCACCATCGCCAGCCGCCCGCGCTCGTCGCCCCTGCTGCGGGAATTGGCTTCGAGCCAGCCATCGGCCGGCGAGCGGAGCCCCGGCCGGTCCGGTAGCGCCGCCGCGATCGCGCGCGCCAGGTCGTGAACGTGCCAGCGGTCGGCATCGCCCGCGAAACCGTCCGGCGCCGCCTCGCCCTCGCCCAGGCGCACGTTGAAGGTGACGCCCGTCAGCACCCGCTCGCCGGCGATCAGCGTATAGATGAGGTTGGACGGGCGGGTGAAATCGAGCGGCGCGTCGCTGCCGGTGTAGTCGGCGCCGTCGGGGTGGTACCAGTGCTCGCCCATCAGCGGCTCGTCGCCGCCGGACTTCTTCCACCCCGCAGCCTCGGCATGGCGCACGTCGTGATAGGGCGCGATCGCCTCGGCGACGGCGTGGAGCTGGTTGATCGTGGCCGGCGTCAGGCCCTGGTCGTGCGGCACGCCGTTGTGCGCGGCGGCCGGGGCGGCAGCGAGCAGGGCGGCAAGGATGATCTTTCTCATGGCGGCAAACAACGTCGGGCATGCTGAATTGTTGCTGAAGCGCCCGGCCGGGCCTAAGCAGGGCGCATCCCCGGGGAGCCAGTTGGGCTGAGAGGTGGGTGCCGCAGGTGGCTCGAAAGGATCCCTTTCGTGCCACCGGTGCGCCCCACGACCCGTCGAACCTGAACCCGTTAGCACGGGCGGAGGGAGCGGGCCGATCTGCGCCAAGGTCATCCCGGGCTCCGCCTCTCGAGGAGAGCACCAATGACCGACATCGATTCGCCGCGCCACACTCCCGCCGCCGCCGCTCCCCGGCCCGGCGCGCCGGTCGCCGTCACCACCGGGCCGATCCGCGGCAGCCGCAAGGCGCAGGTCGGCCCGACCCCGCTGCACGGCTGCCACGTCGCCATGCGCGAGATCGCCCTCGAGCCCTCCGCCAACGAGCCGCCCTTGCGCGTCTACGACACCTCCGGCCCCTATACCGACCCGGCCGCCAGCATCGACATCGCCGCCGGGCTCCCTCTGCTGCGCCGCGACTGGCAACTCGCGCGCGGCGACATCGAGGATTACGCCGCGCGCGAACTTCGCCCCGAGGATAACGGCCAGCGTCCTGGAAGCAGGGGCCCCGACCGCTCGGCCGGCGTGCCCGCCTTCCCCAACGTGATCCGCCGCCCCTACCGCGCCATTGCGGGCGGCAACATCACCCAGATGCACTATGCCCGCCGCGGCATCATCACCCCCGAGATGGAATACGTCGCCGTCAGGGAGAATCTCGGCCGCGAACACCCCGGCCGCACGGCCGCCCGCGAACCCCTCACCCGCGACGGCAATGCCAGAGACGGCGAGAGCTTCGGCGCCGCCATCCCCGACCACGTCACCCCCGAATTCGTCCGCAGCGAAGTCGCTCGCGGGCGCGCCATCATCCCCAGCAACGTCAACCACCCCGAGGCCGAGCCGATGGCGATCGGCCGCAACTTCCTCGTCAAGATCAACGCCAATATCGGCAGTTCCGCGGTCGCCTCCGACGTCGCCAGCGAAGTGGACAAGCTGGTCTGGGCCATCCGCTGGGGCGCCGACACCGTGATGGATCTCTCCACCGGCCGCAACATCCACGACACCCGCGAGTGGATCATCCGCAATTCCCCCGTCCCCATCGGCACCGTCCCCATCTACCAGGCGCTGGAGAAAGTGGGCGGCGTCGCCGAGGACCTCACCTGGGAAATCTTCCGCGACACCCTGATCGAGCAGGCCGAGCAGGGCGTCGACTATTTCACCATCCACGCCGGCGTGCGCCTGCCCTTCATCCCCATGACCGCCCGTCGCGTCACCGGCATCGTCAGCCGCGGCGGCTCGATCATGGCCAAGTGGTGCCTGGCGCACCACCGGGAGAGCTTCCTCTACGAGCATTTCGACGACATTTCCGAGATCTGCGCCGCCTACGACATCGCCTATTCGCTGGGCGACGGCCTGCGCCCCGGTTCCATCGCCGACGCCAACGACGAGGCTCAGTTCGCCGAACTCTATACGCTGGGCGAGTTAACGAAACGTGCCTGGGCCAAGGACGTGCAGGTCATGATCGAAGGCCCCGGTCACGTGCCGATGCACAAGATCAAGGAGAACATGGACAAACAGCTCGCCGCCTGCGGCGAGGCGCCGTTCTACACCCTCGGGCCGCTCGTCACCGACATCGCGCCCGGCTATGACCACATCACCAGCGGCATCGGGGCTGCGCAGATCGGTTGGTATGGCACCGCGATGCTCTGCTACGTCACGCCCCAAGGAGCATCTGGGCCTGCCCGACCGCGACGATGTGAAGGTCGGCGTCGTTACCTACAAGCTCGCCGCGCACGCAGCGGACTTGGCCAAGGGCCACCCGGCAGCGCAAGTCCGCGACGACGCGCTCAGCAAAGCCCGCTTCGAATTCCGCTGGCGCGACCAGTTCAACCTGAGCCTCGACCCCGATACGGCGGAGCAATATCACGACCAGACGCTGCCAGCCGAGGGCGCCAAGACCGCGCATTTCTGTAGCATGTGCGGACCGAAATTCTGCTCGATGAAGATCAGCCAGGAGGTGCGGGAGTTCGCGCGGTTGCAGAACCAGCCTGCTGAAGGCTTTATCGCGGTCGATGAGGCAGAGAAGGGAATGGCGCAAATGAGCGAGGTCTATGAAGAAACCGGACGCGAACTCTATATGGGCCAGGGCGATAGGGAGCACGACTGATGCTGACAACAATCCTTGCCATTTTGGCGCAGGCAACTTCGCCCGCCGCCGCGCCAGCTCTGACCAACCAGGCCAAGGTTGAAAATCTGATGGTCGTTCAACTATGGTCCAACAATTCAGAAGAATTCCTGACCGCATGGAAACAGCCCAGTCCGCCCAGCTTGAGGACGACCACCAAGATTGAACGCAATAAGCCAATCACCGCCTTCATCATCTTTGCAGGATGCAAGGGCGATGCGGCAGGGAAATGCAATCTGCACGGCAGCATTGAGTTCCGCGACCCCGACGGCAAGGTTTATGGCGAACATAAAGACGTCGATATCTGGAGCGGGCCTGTGCTTGACGGATATAATCTCAGGCTGTCCCCCATCGGTCCCACGCTTGTGATCGAAGACGGAGAAAAGCTCGGCGATTACACCGTGCGGATTACGGTTACGGATCGCAACGCCAATGTAACGGCGGCGACAGAAGAGAAACTGACGGTGGTGGAAGCGGCGCCGAAATGAGCATGGCCGAGATGAGCAAGGTCTATGACGGAGCCGAGGGCGCAAGCGCCCGACGCGAACGAACGAAGCGAGGACAAACCGGGCGCGAGCTCTATATGGGCGCTGGGGACCGGGAGCATGATTGAGGGCAATTACACGGGTAACATGATTGGAGGATGATCTGATGAAAATATTGGAAACCTTCAGCTCGAATAGCTTCTTGCTGCCCC
>JANNOJ010000040.1:0-2337 GCA_031399025.1 Erythrobacteraceae bacterium
CCCGCCTCGTCCGCCTCGATCTCTCGGGCATCGATCATCGCCAGCAGGTCGGCGGGGTCGAACGCGCCGGCGGCGATCGCCGCGCGCAGCGGCGTCGCCACCTCGTGCCGCCGCTCCGCCCCCTCCACCAACTCGCGCCACCATTGCAGCCGCACCAGCGCCGCCAGCGGCGTCCGCGCTGCTTCCCGCGCCCGGGCAAGCTCGTGGTTGAAGCCGATCAGCGCGAAAATCGCCTCCCTCCGCGCCGCCGGCGCGAACAACGCGCACAGGAAGCGGTCCGGGTCGTGGCGGCGCGCGAAGGCGCCGATTTCGCTGAGCGCTGGCATCCGCGAACGTCATGCCGCGTTGCTTGACCGGCCGGAAGCCGACGCTTAGCTCCATCATGCAACCGACCCAAAACCGGGAGAGACCCCCATGGCCTTCAGCCTGCCGCCGCTGCCGTATGACGTGAGTGCCCTTGCCGGCCAGGGCATGTGCCAGGAAACGCTCGAGCTGCACCTCGGCAAGCACCACAATGCCTATGTGGTGGCGCTGAACGGGATGGTCGAAAGCAAGGGGCTGTCCGGCAAGTCGCTCGAGACTATCGTTGCCGAGGCGGGCAAGGCGGGCACGGACGGCCTGCCCGTGCTCAACCAGGCCGGCCAGCATTGGAACCACATGCTGTTCTGGCAGGTGATGTCGCCGAAGGGCGGTGGCGACCAGCTGCCGGCCAGCCTTGGCGCCAAGATCGATCAGGATTTCGGCGGCCTTGCGCAGTTCAAGGAAGCCTTCAAGCAGGCCGGTGTGACCCAGTTCGGTTCCGGTTGGGCCTGGCTGATCCTCGGCACCGACGGCAAGCTGAAGGTGACCAAGACACCGAACGGCGCCAACCCGGTCTCGACCGGCGAAGGCACGCCGATCCTGGGCTGCGACGTGTGGGAGCACGCCTACTACCTCGACTTCCGCAATGTCCGCCCGAACTACCTGCAGAACTTCCTCGACAAGCTGGTCGACTGGAGCGTGGTCGAGAGCCTGATGCAGCAGGGCGGAATGAAGTCCGGCCAGAGCGCCTGACCCGCGCCATCGAGCCGTGCGACAGTGGGGTGGCTGACGACAGGTCGCCTCAAATGACACTGTCCGGCCAACGATGCGGCCGGACCACCCAGGGGATAGCGGTGAAGCATTTTCGTGAACTGGCTGGGCTCCTGGTCGTGCTCGGCGCCGCCGCGACGCTGGCCGCCTGTAGCCCCAGCCCGAGTTCTGGCGGCGGTGGCGGTCGCTCCACCGAAATCATCGTCTTGCCGCCAGGCGCCACCGTGACCTGCAGCACCGGCCGCCCGCCGCCCTGCTGACGGACGGGCACGCTGCGGGATCGTTAGGTTGGCGACGTGACCCATCGTCTGCCCGACGACCGCATTCTGGTCGTTGCACGACCGTAAGCGTTATCGCGCGCGCGCGGTGACCAGGCGCAGCCTGCGACAGCTACAGGTCGACGCGGATGTTGCCGCGCGCGATGACGTCCACCCACTTGGTCTTCTCGCGGGCCAGCCGCGCATCGCCCTCCGCCGGCGTCGAGCCCACGTGGTCGAAGCCCAGTTCGGCGAAGCGTTGCTTCACGTCCGGCGCCTGCGCCGCGTGCAGCGCCGCTTCCTGCAGCCGGGCAACGGGTGCGTCGGGCGTCGCCTTCGGCACCGCCAGCATCGCCCAGGTGTACACGTCGTAGTCGGCCAGCCGCCGGTCGCTCTCCGCCAGCGTCGGCACGTCGGGGAACTGCGCGATGCGCTCCCGCACCATCGTCGCCAACGGCCGCACCTGGCCGCTGCGGATGAACGCCGTGGCACCGGGAACGTCGGCGAACACCATGTCCACCTCGCCGGCCAGCAGCGCGGTGATCGCCGGCCCGGTGCCGCGATAGGCGATATGCGTCAGGTCGACGCCCATCGAGAGCTTGTAGAGTTCGGCACCAAGGTGCAGCGGCGTGCCGTTGCCCGCCGAGCCGTAGTTCAGCTTTGCCCCCTGCGCCCGCGTCATCGCGTGGAAGCCCGCGATATCCCGCGCCGCGCTATCGGCCCGCACGATCAGGATATAGGGCGAGGTCGACACCAGACTGACGACCCGCAGCGCCGCCACCGGGTCGAACGGCATCGGCTGCATCACCAGCGGCGCGATCAGGAACGAGATCGAGCCCATCAGCACGGTCAGCCCGTCCGGCCGCGCCTGCACCACGGCCCGCGTGCCGATGGTGGATCCGGCGCCGGTGCGATTCTCGACGGCGACGGTCTGGCCCAGGAACTCGCCAATCTTCGGCGCCATCAGCCGCGCCGCGATGTCGGGTGTGCCGCCGGGTGCGAAGGGCAC
>JANNOJ010000048.1:0-17084 GCA_031399025.1 Erythrobacteraceae bacterium
GTCCTCGATGCTGAAGCTGTAGAACAGCGCTTCCTGCATCACCGTCCGCTCACCCATCATCAGCCTGTCTCCGCCTGATCCCAGACGATAGAATCACGGCTTCAACAGGGCTGCAAGCGGGAGTTTTTCAACACAATACACCCCATAGCGGCCGTCGCGCAGTCCACGGCGCTTTATTGAAAGCAGCCGTTGGCCATTCCTTCGCGGGAGGCTAAAGCCAGTCGTTTTCGCGGTACCAGGCGGCAGTCCGGGCAAGTCCGTCCGACCCCTCGATGCTCGGCTTCCACACTTGCGGCGGCACCGCGAAGGCGGAGCGTGCGACCCAGTTGGGGTGAGTCATGTAGCCCACGCGGTCTGTTGTGAGCCGCGCCCTCGGGCCGCGCAGCGCGCCGTCGATTTTCGCGGCGACTCGCAGGAGCGCAGCGGGCAGGTGCGGCGCGAACACGCGCTGTCGCCCCACCGCCCGCCCGATCGCTTGCGCCAGTTCCTGGTGCGACCAGCCGCCCACGCGGCCGTCGTCGGGTTCGAACAGGCGGTGGCGCACCAGCGCGGGGGGCGCGTCCACCAGATCGAGCAGCAAGCGGGCGAGATCGTGGACGTGGATGATCGAACTGGCGCCGCGCGGCGGCAGCGGGACGAAGCCCAGCCTGGCGGTGCGGAACATCTCGAAATAATCGATATCGCGCGGGCCATAGACGCCGGGTGGGC
Source organism: Erythrobacteraceae bacterium (assembly GCA_031399025.1). GTDB lineage: Bacteria > Pseudomonadota > Alphaproteobacteria > Sphingomonadales > Sphingomonadaceae > CBDBZL01. The sequence goes on from JANNOJ010000048.1 coordinate 709, forward strand.
GCACCACGGTCCAGTCGAGCTTGCTGGCGGCGACCAGCTTCTCCGCCTCGGCCTTGGACGCGCCATACACCGACAGCGCGGGCTCGCGCGCGGAGAGCGACGAGACGAAGACGAAACGCTTGGCCTTGGCGGCGGCTGCGGCGGCGAGCACGTCTTCGGTGCCGGTGACGTTGGCGGCGGTGAAGCTGGCGGCATCGGGCGCGGTGGTGAGCGCGGCAACATGGAGCACCGCATCCGCGCCTTGCACCAGCGCCGCTAGCGAGACCGGGTCGGTCAGACTCCCCTCGACCCAGGTCACACCTTCACGTGGTTCCTGCTGGCGCCGCGTCAGCGCGCGGATCGACAATCCGCGCGCCTCGACCTCGTCCAGCAGGGCTTGGCCAACGAAGCCCGTCGCGCCGGTAAGGGCAATCGTCATAGGCGCACCAAATGGTCGCGATGGATCATTGCGGCGCGCGGGACATAGCCGAGCTTCTCGCCTTGCGCCTCCTGCCGCACGCCCATGATCGCACGGCACTCGGCGGCGGAATATTCGACCAAGCCTTGGGCCAGCCGGTCGCCCTTGGGCCCATGAATGGTGACGAGATCGCCGCGTTTGAACTCGCCCGTCACTTCGGTGACCCCTGCGGCGAGCAGGCTCGCCCCGCCCTGCAGCGCCGCCGCGCAGCCTGCGTCCACGCTCAGCACACCGCTCGGCGAGAGCCGCCCGCCCAGCCATGCCTGCCGCGCACTGGAGCTGCGCTGCGGCACGAAGATCGTACCGGTGTTGCTGGCAAGCGCATTGGCGATCGGGCTCTCGTGCATGCCGTTGACGATGGCGAGCGCTATCCCCGCCCGCTCGGCGATGCGCGCGGCCTGGAGCTTGGAGGCCATCCCGCCCGAGCCCAGCCCCGAGGACGAGGCGCTGCTCGCCATCGCCATGATCGTTTCGGTCACACCTTCCACGCGCGGCACCAGAGTAGCATCCGGTTTGCGCGGATCGCGGTCGTAGAGGCCGTCGACATCGCTCAGCAGCAGCACCGCGTCCGCCCCCGCCGCCTGCGCCACGCGCGCCGCCAGCCGGTCGTTGTCGCCGAAGCGGATTTCCTCGGTGGCGACGCTGTCGTTCTCGTTGACCACCGGCACCGCGCCCGCCTCCAGCAGTCGTTCGAAGGTAGCGGAAGCGTTGAGGTAGCGGCGGCGGTCCTCCAGATCGTCGAGCGTGAGCAGCATCTGCGCCGCGACCAGCCCATGCGCCGCCAGTGCCTGCGACCACAGCCCGGCGAGTGCGATCTGGCCCACGGAAGCCGCGGCCTGCGCATCGGCGAGGCTGCCGCGCCCGCCGCGCGTCAGCTTGAGCCGCGCCGCGCCGAGCGCGATCGCGCCCGAGCTGACGACCACGACCTGCGTGCCGCCCTCGCGGAGCGCCGCGATATCCTCCGCCAGCGAGGCAAGCCAGGTCGCTCGCGCCTCGCCCTGCTCGACCAGCAGCGACGAGCCGACCTTGACCACCAGCCGGCGCGCCCGCGCGAACTCGCTGATCGTACCGGGAGCCATGACTTCAGATGGGCGACCAGTCGGGACGGCTTTCGTCGCTGGTGTCCTCCACCTCGCTGCCCTTGGTCTCCGTGGTGGTGGCGTCGGGCAGATAACCCAGGATCGCGTCCATCAGCCGCTCCACTCCCGCGCCGGTCGCACCGGAAATCGGGAACACCTCCGCGGCGCCGGCCGCTTTCAGTTCGGCGGCGAAGTCCTCGCCCAGCTCGGCATCGGCGAGGTCGAGCTTGTTGAGTGCCACCAGTCGCGGCTTGTCCTCCAGGCCTGACCCATAGGCTTCGAGCTCGCCCTCGACGATCCGCATCGCCTCGACCGGATCGACGCCTGCGATGTCGATCAAATGGATCAACACCCGGCAGCGCTCGATATGGCCGAGGAAGCGGTCGCCGATCCCCGCGCCCTCCGCCGCGCCCTCGATCAGCCCGGGAATATCGGCGATCACGAACTCGCGGTTCTTGTGGCGGACCACGCCCAGCTTGGGCACCAGCGTGGTGAAGGCATAATCGCCGACCTTGGCCTGGGCGTTGGAAACCTGGTTGATGAAGGTCGATTTGCCCGCATTGGGCAACCCGAGCAGGCCGACGTCGGCGAGCAGCTTCAGCCGCAGCCAAACCCACATTTCGGTGCCGGGAATGCCCTGCTGGTGCTGGTGCGGGGCGCGGTTGGTGCTGGTCTTGTAACTGGCGTTGCCGCGCCCGCCCATGCCGCCTTCGATGAACACGATCCGCTGGCCCACCTCGGTGAAGTCGGCGAGCACCTGCTCCTTGTCTTCGGACAGGACCTGCGTGCCGACGGGCACCTTGATCTCAAGCATAGGGGCACCCGCGCCGGTGCGGTCCTTGCCCATGCCATGCGAACCGCGCAACGCCTTGAAATGCTGGGCATAGCGGAAGTCGATGAGAGTGTTGAGTCCGGCAACCGCAACTAACACGATGTCCCCGCCCTTGCCGCCATTGCCGCCGTCGGGACCGCCATATTCGACATATTTCTCACGCCGGAAGCTGACCGCGCCGGGCCCGCCCCCGCCGGATTTGAGATAGACTTTGGCTTGATCGAGAAAATGCATGGGAGGGTTCCTAGCGGAGTCTTTTGTTTTCCGCACCTGCCTCCGCAGGTGCGATGTCCTCGGCCCTCGCGGGCCTGCGGGCGCGCGGTCGCGCTTGCGGTCCGCTGGTCGCGGCCCGAACCAGCACGCGGCATCGCCGTTGGGACGAAACGGACCCAAAGGGTCCGCAAGGCCGACCGGCCGCCCGCAGCGCCGCAGGCGCGAGGAAATCGAACGCGCGGAGCGCGTGCGGGGACAAAGAACCAGGTCATTTCGGAGAAATGACCTGGTGGAGCCGAGCGGGATCGAACCGCTGACCTCGTCATTGCGAACGACGCGCTCTCCCAACTGAGCTACGGCCCCGTCCCAGGTGATTTCGCCCGAGGCAGTGAAGGCCACCCCGCAGCGAGCGCGCGCCTTAGCGAACGGCCCCGCGCGATGGAAGCGGTTTTGTGAGCTATTGGGTGCCCTGCTTGGGGGCGTCCTTGGCGACCGGCTGGACCACCGGGACCGAGCTCTGCGCCGGAGTGACCAGGATCACCGGAATCTGCGCTCCGGTTTCCTGATCGGTCACCGTGGCCCCGCTTGTCACCGGCGCGGCGGTGGTTTGGGTCGGATCGCTGATGCCGACTTGCGGGATCACCAGCGCGCGCTGCCGGGCCGCCTGCACCGCGACATAGCCGGGCTGCGACGTGCCGTAACGTGTGCCGTATTGCACATCCCAGGCAGCGGAATCGCGCTGATACTGCTCATACGCAGTGAAGAAATTATAGAACGGCGTCTCGAGCGCGCCGAAGTTCGCCGCGGCGAACGCCGCCGCATCGTATTTGGGTGTCGCGGCGGCCAGGGCAGCGACATTGAGCGCCGACTGGCAGAACGCGGCGCGCGCGGGCGGGAGCGCGAAATAGTTGTAGACCGTGGTCATGGTCTTCTCACGCGCCTTGATCGCATCGCGCGCGACCGAGTATTCCTTGCGATAGCTGGCGTCGATGCGGGTGTTGGCCGCCCTCAAGGCCCGGGCGTTGGCCTTGAGGAAAGTGCCATAGCCATCCAGGATCGGTTGATACGCCGGGCCGGTGCAGTTGAGCGCGGCGACGTTCCAGGCGGAACGGAAATACCACAGCCGCTCGTCGTCGCTGGGGCTGCTGAGCACGGTGATGCGCCGTCCGTCGGGCCCCATCTGCGGTACCTGCATCACATAGGCGGCGCCACTGGGCGGGATCGGACGATAGGGCACGATCTCCACGGGCGGCGGCGGAGGTGGCGGGGGCGGTGGTGGGGGCGGCGCGGGCGTGGCGCAGGCCGCAAGGCCCACGAGAACGGATACGGCAAGCGTCAAGCGGACTGGTGACTGAATAGCGGCGCGCATGCCCGTGGTGTCTCCATGCGAAGGTGCGACCCGTCTTCGGCCTCGGCGGCTTGACGGGGGATTAAGCATGCCCTTACGCGCGTCCGCCGGATAAGAAAACGCCCGGGAGGTGCAATACCCCCCGGGCGCCGATTTTCACGATGAACCGAGTCCGGCCAGCGATCGGGCGAAGCGTCTTACTCGCGGTTGCCCATGAAGCTGAGCAGGAACTGGAACATATTCACGAAGTCGAGATAGAGCGACAATGCACCAAGGATGACTGCCTTGCCGGCCATGTCGGTGCCGCGCAGCACCTCGTACTCGTTCTTCAAACGCTGCGTGTCGTAGGCCGTGAGGCCGGCGAAGATCAGCACGCCGATGAAGCTAATGGCGATGGCCAGCGCGCTCGAAGCGAGGAAGATATTGATAACCATCGCGATCAACAGGCCGATTAGGCCCATCAGCAGGAAGGAACCCATCCCCGACAGATTCTTCTTTGTGGTGTAGCCGTAGAGGCTGAGACCCGCGAATGCACCCGCCGTGGCGAAGAAGGTGGCCGCCACCGATTCTCCGGTGAAGCGCGAAATCAGCAGCGACAGCGACAAGCCCATCACCGCGCAGAAAGCCCAGAACATCGCGTTGAGCGTGGCCGCCGACCGTTTCGGGCTGAAGAAAAATATGAAGGCCAGGGGTGCGAGGACAATCGCCAACACAATCGGGCTACCCGATGCATTGAGCCCTTCCGCCACCGGCTGAAACAGCAGTGCGACGATGCCGCTAAGCAGCACGCCCGAGGTCATGTAGTTGTAGATCTTCAGCATGTGGGCGCGCAGGCCCGTGTCGTACGTCGCGCGACGGGCAACGGCGTCGCCGGCGCGCGGGACTGAGCCGAGGCCCATCTGCTGCCTGGTGTCGTTCCAATCGGCCATAATTGCGTAAACTCCCTATGGCGTGGCACCTGCCACGCGCTATGCGCGAATATTGCGACAGTGACGGCAATTTTCAAGCGAAACCGCCACCAATCGATTGTCGCAAATGGTAACGGTCCCGGTAATCATTCGCGCAGCTCCGCGGCGAGTTCCCGTTCCCGGTCCCGGGTCGCCGCGAGGCAGCGCGTAACGAGCGCCTGGAGCGCCGAGTTCTCGTCCAAAACGTCGAGCCCGCGCTGGGTCGTCCCGCCAGGGCTGGCGACACGGCGGGCGAGCTCTCCCGGCGCGTGCGGACTGGCCGCGGCAAGCGCGGCGGCCCCGTTCACCATCTGCGCGGCAAGGCGATCGGCCTGGGCCCGCTCCATTCCCAGGGCCGCCGCACCCCCGGCGAGCGCGTCGATAAAACGATAGACGAAACCCGGCCCGGATCCGGTGAGCGCAGTGATCAGGTCGAACTGCGCCTCATCCGCCAGCCATTCGGCGCTGCCGAGCCGCGCGGCAAGATCGGTCAGCGCGTCGCGCTGCGCGCTATCGAGCCCGCGCGCGACTAGCGCATTTGGCGATTTTCCGATCGCCACCGCGAGATTGGGCATCAATCTTGCGCGCCCCCCGGCGCGCGGAAAACGCCGTGCCAGCGTATCGAGGTTCACCGCGGCGAGCACGGAGATCAGCACCGTGCTCGGCCCAGCCAGCGGCTCCACTTCGCCCGCCACCTCAGCCAGTTTCTGCGGCTTCACGCCGAGCACCACGGCGTCGAACGGGCCGGCCGGCAGGTCGGTGGTTAAGGCAACGCCAGCAGGCACCGGCTTGGGGCGCGGATTGTAGATGGTGAAACGTTCGGGCTCGAGGCCCGAGGCCAGCCACCCCTCGAGCATGGCCGAAGCCATGGTGCCGTACCCGAACAGGAGGATGCGGTTAAACATCGCCGCTCCCTATCCGTTCGCCCTGAGCCTGTCGAAGGGCGTTTCGCACAAGGTTTTGCCTGCCGTGCTTCGACAAGCTCAGCACGAACGGACCTCGGGGTGGGCGTTGGTCACGCCTCGCCCGCTGCGTCCACCATCGCGGCAGCCAGCGCTTCCTTGGGGCGCTTGTCCCCCCACAGCACGAACTGGAACGCGGGATAAAAGCAGTCGCACTCCTCGACTGCGGTTTCGACCAGCCCCTGCGCCTGACCCAGGCTCAGCAAGCCCTCGTCGCTCAGTAGCGTGGCGTTGCGGTACAGCAGCGTGCCGCCGTTCGACCACAGGTCGAAATGGCCGATCCACATCTGCTCGTTGACCAGGGCGAGCAGCTCGTGCGCTACCGACCGCTTGTCTTCGGTCACGCGGATATCGGGCAGCGCGATGATCTGGAGGACATTGTCCTCGCCGCGCCACAGGCATTTGAGCTGGTATTTGGCCCAGCTACCCTGGATTTCGCCCGACAGCTCGTCGGCGCTGAGCTCGCACGGCCAGCCATGAGCGCGGAACAGCGCCGCCAGCATGGCCAGCGGTGCCGCATCGTCGTCTGCCGCATAGGCCTCGCTCTGCGTTCCCATCGTCATATCGATCCCGTCGGTGTTTTCGCGGCCTGAATGCCGGGCCCGGTCGGGACTTGGCAACTTGGTTGCAGAGCAGGACTGTTGAGAACCGCGTTAACCTTTGCCCACCGGGCCAATAGCCTGTGTAAATCCTGTGCATAGCCGGTGTAACGGCGATGCAGTCGGGATTGCCGATTGCCGCGCTCAACCGATCTTGGTGACTTTTTCGCCAACGTCGCTGCTGAACGGCAGAGCCTCGATCCCCTTATCCTTCAACCGCTTGATGGCGGCTTTGGCGGCGACGTCACTGTCATACGGTCCGGCGAGCATCCGGTTGCTCGCACCGTATTTGACCGCCCACGGCCCCTTGCCATCGAGCGCCCCGCCAGCCTGCTTGGCGAGCTTGCGCCAGTCGAAGACGAAAGCGGCGGTGTTCCGGCCCACTCCGATTTGCGCCCACATCCGGGCCGGTTCGGCGGGCTTTTCGACCTGAGGTTTGGGTTTCGGCTTGGGCTTCTCGACGAGGGGTGCAGGTTTTGGCGGCGCCGCAACAGCCACCCGACGGGCTGGCGCAAGCGCGGCGATGTCCACCGCTCCGGCCGTCGGACCTGAGGTTACGCTGGGCTCGAGGTCGGCGAAGGCGTCGGCCAGGCTGATGCGGGACTGTGTCGGCGGGGCAGTCGGGGCCTGGGCCAGCGCCGCGCTGGCCTGTGCCACGACGATGGGCGCGGAAGTGGCACTGGGCACAGGGGTCGGCTTGCGCGGGGGTGGCGGAGCCGAAGTCAGGGCTGGGCTTGACGCTGGCGAGGTCGCGGCGTGTGCCGGCGTTTGGCTAGCCGAACCGGGCCTGAGCGTCGACGGGCGCAAAGGCGCGACGGTGGCGGTGGCGGTGGTAGCCGACACGCTGGGCGCGTTAGCCGCCGACGTCTCCACCCGCTGCCCCAGCGGTGTGCCAACTGGGGTCAGCGACGCGCTGGCGTTCGCGGCGATCCGCGCACCGGCACCGGCATAGCTTGCGATCTCCACCGAATCACGCCCGATCTCGGCCGCTGCGGGGAACGCCCCCAGATTGGCTGCCGCCGCCTGCTGCGCCTTGGTCAGCCGCGGCATGTAGCGCAGATAGGGCGCCATCCGCAGCGCCAGATCGGTGGGCATCATCGCATCCGCGATCGCCACGGCCTCGTCGGGACGGCCAAGCACCGCGAGACCGAACGCACGGGTGCGGTACGCAGCGCGATCCTCGTCGCGCAGCATGGGATAGAGGACACGTTCGAATTCGGCGCGATCGCCGGCGATAGCCAGGCTGAGAGCAAGGCGGCGGCGCACCTCGACATCTTCCTCGTCGGCGGCGAGCGCGCTCCGATAAAGCGCCTGCGCGGAGGCGTTATCCCCCACCAGATCATAGGCCAGCGCACGATCCGCGGCCATGTCGAGCGGTCGCACACCGGCGCTTTCGGCCTGAGCGAAGCCTTGCAGCGCCGCGACCGGACGGCGCTGCTCCAGCGCGACGCGGGCGTTGCCCAGGAGCACCCGGCGATCGGTAGGCGCAACCGCTGCCGCCCGGGTGAAAAAGCCAGCCGCTGCGCTGGGGTCGCGCAGCGCTAACGAGGCGTCGCCTGCACTAACCAACGCCTCGATATCGGTCGGCCGCGCCGCCAGTCGACGCAGCGCTGCATTGAGCTGGGCCGCTTCGCGCGCAGGCAGTGCCTGCACCACCTCTTGGGCACGTAATGGCGTGCTGCCCGGCCAGACCGCCGTCAACGCCGCCAGCGTTCCAGCCAGCACAGGCTCGCGAGCGAAGAGGTATTTTATCCTGTCGGGCATCGCCGCCATCCTCTGCCGATCGGCAGCTTAATCGGCGCTTTACTGGTTGTTCTGACGGCCTAGAAATCGCGGAATGTTAAGCGTCGATGTGCCGGACCCATCGTTGTCGTCTTCGTCCTCGTCGTCCGAGGCGCGGCTGCTGCCGGTCCCGCGCGAGAGATTGGCCATGCGTTCGAACAATGTGTTGCCGGGCGTGACACCGCTACCGCCCTCGCCGGCATGTCCACCGGCCACGATGGACTGCCGCCGCTTGGGCTGCAGCGGATTGCCGTAGTCGGCGGCGCCGAGATCCAGCTCGTCCCCGTCGCCAGCATCCCGCGCTCCCGTATCGCCGTGGTCTAGGCCTTCACTGGCCGGCCCGCCGCGTTCAAACCGCTCGGTATGGTCGTTACGCAATCCGGCGAGCGGATCGACGATGTCGTCGACGTCGTCCAAATCTTCGCCATCATCGGCGTAATCGTAAGCAGCCTGCACCGGCTCGTTCCCGGCTGCCGCCGGATCGTCGACATCGGCGAAATCGGCAGCCGTCAGTTCCATCAGCTGCGGCTCGCTCAATTCGTCGAAGCCGTTGTAGGGTGGTGTGAGCTCGGGCAGCGGCTCGTCCTCGTCCTTTCCGGCCGACAACCCTTCGCTCAGTTCGAAAGGTTCGTCGTCCTGAACCGCCTCGCGCGGCAGTTCGAGCGCGGGGCGCCGCGGCGGGCGCGAGTCCATCGAGTAGCTGGTGCGGATTTGACTGGTACCGACGCTGTCGCCGACCCCGTCGATTCCGGTGGCAACCACCGAGACGCGGATCTTGCCGTGGAGATCGGGATTGAAGGCCGAGCCCCAGATGATGTTCGCGTCCTCGTCCACCAGCTCGCGGATGTGGTTCGCGGCTTCGTCCACCTCGAGCAGCTTCATGTCTTCACCGCCGATGATCGAGATGATCACGCCCTTGGCGCCGGCCATGCTGACCCCTTCGAGCAGTGGGTTGGCGATGGCGCGTTCGGCCGCTTCGAGCGCGCGGTTCGGGCCCTCGCCCTCGCCGGTGCCCATCATCGCCTTGCCCATTTCGCTCATCACCGAGCGCACGTCGGCGAAGTCGAGATTGATGAGGCCCGGCATCACCATCAGATCGGTGATCGAGCGCACGCCCTGTTGCAGCACCTCGTCGGCGAGCTGAAACGCTTCCTTGAAGGTGGTTTCGGCTTTGGCGACCAGGAACAGGTTCTGGTTGGGGATCACGATCAGCGTGTCGACGTGGCGTTGCAGCTCGGCAATGCCGGCCTCGGCCGAGCGCATCCGGCGCGTTCCCTCGAACAGGAACGGCTTGGTCACCACGCCCACCGTCAGCACGCCCTTGCGGCGCGCCACTTCGGCGATCACTGGTGCCGCCCCGGTACCGGTACCGCCGCCCATGCCCGCTGCGATGAAGCACATGTTGACGCCTTCGAGCGCCTCTTCGATGTCGTCCACCGTTTCCTCGGCGGCCGCCTTGCCCACTTCGGGCCGTGCGCCGGCGCCCAAGCCGCCGGTGATGGCGGGCCCGAGCTGGATGCGGCGTTCGGCGGTGGTGTTTGACAGCGCCTGCGCATCGGTATTGGCGACGATGAAGTCGACGCCCTCGATCCCGGCGGCCATCATGTTGGCGATCGCGTTGCCGCCCGCGCCGCCGACGCCGACGACCATGATGCGTGGGCGCAGCTCGTCGGTCGAGGCGGGTCCGATATTGATGCTCATTGCGTCACTTCCCCATGGCTTTCCCGCGCGGAAAACAAATAATCGCCCTTTCTAGCGGCATGGCTGTCACAAAGCGAGCCAAGCCTTGTGGGCCGTGGCCCTTATCCACACGGGAGGCAAGCCGATCAAAAATAGTCCCGCACCGCCCTGAACACACGCGCGATCCCGCTCAATCCGGCAAAGCGATGCACCGCGGTGGTGATGTCCTTGACCGAGCGAATATCGACCGGATCGTCCGCGGCGTAGAGGCATAGTCCCGCCAGCGTGGCGAAGCCGGGCGTGGCATGCGCTTCGGGCAGGCCGGCGAGCTGCGGCGGCTTGCCCACGCGGACCGCCCGACCGAGCGCGCCCTGCATGAATTCAGCGATGCCGTGCAATTCCGCCCCGCCGCCGGTCAGCACCACTTGCCCCGCATTCGCACCCGAAAAGCCGAGCGTTTTTAGTGCCTTGCCGATTTCGCTGGCGAGATAAGACAGTTGTTCGGTGACCACGCCGACTAGGTCCGCGCGGGCGATCCGGTTCTGCTCGTCCGCGCCGCGTGCCAGCGGTCCACCCGGTTCCTCGCCGGGGCCGCCGACGGGCACCATCTCGCGGTGGTCGGTGGGGGTGGCGATGGCCGAGCCGGACACGCATTTGAGTCGTTCGGCCTGCCCGCGGCGGATGCCCAAGCTGGCGGCGACGGCATCGGTGATGTCGGTCGAGCCGATCGGGATCGACTTGAGCCCGAGCAGCATCCCCCCCGCATGGACCGAGACATTGGTGACCTGCGCGCCGACCTCGATCAGCGCCACCCCCAGATCGCGCTCCTCGGCGGACAGGCAGGCGTAGGCGCTGGCCAGCGGACTGGCGACCACGGCATCGACGTCGAGATGCGCGTTCTGGACCGCCTCGATCAGGTTCCGGACCGGCGCGCCCTCGGCCATGACCACATGGATATCGACCCCCAGCGTCTCGGCATGAAGGCCCTTGGGATTGGCGACCCCATGCGCCCCGTCGAGCGTGTAATGCGCCGGTTGCGCGTGGAGAACCATGCGCCCGTCAGGCTGGAGCATGTCGCGCGCGGCGGCGAGGAGGTGATCGATGTCGTCCTCCTCGATCCGCCGTCCGCCGATCGCGATCTCGACGCTGGCGACCTTGCTGCTGAGCCCCGCCCCGGCGCAGCCGATGGTGACGCTGGCGATGGTCGTGCGCGCGGTGGCTTCCGCCTTTTCGACCGCCTGGCGAATCGCGTCGGTCGCCGCCGCCATGTCGGTGACATAGCCGCGCTTGACGCCTTCGGACCGGCGGTGGCTCGATCCCAGCACCTGCAACGCGCCGCTCTCGTCCTGGCCCAGGATCATGCAGCTGACCCTGAAGGAGCCGATGTTGACCGCGGCATAAGCGCGGGTGAAACGGGAGGGCGCAGGCATCAGTTGGCCTGCTCCTGCTCGCCGGACTTGCCGTCGACCATCCGTTGAAGCGCGCCGGCGCTGCACGGCCCGTCCTTGCAGCGGAACGCCGCCTGGCCGTCGACGCGCATATCGACCGCCGCCACGCGCCCGCCCAGCAGCCGGTTGGCGCCATCGAGCTTGGCGAAGCGTACCAGCGCGGCCGGGGCGCGTTCGCCTTCGGGCAGCGCGAGCAATTGCCCGGTCTTGAAGGTCAGGTTCCAGCGCCGGTTGCCGACCCATTCGGCGGCGGCGATCTGCGGCTTCAAGGCGGGCGCGGCATCGAGCAGGCCGTCGAGCGCACCGACCATGCGCTGCGCACCAGGCCCGGAAATGACGAGCTTGCCCTTGGCCTTGGCGGCCGAAATCGGCTCCAGCGCATTGCCCTCGGCGTCGATGAGCACGAGGCGATCGGGCTTGGCCAGCACCGCGTGTTCCTGGCGCTCGACGATATCGATCCGCAGGGTGTCGGGAAGCTGGCGCGAAACGCGCGCATCCGCGACCCACGGCAGCGCCAGCAGTTCGGCACGCAGCGCGGCAAGATCGACCAGCGGCATCGGCTGATCCTTCTGCGCCAGTGCGCGCTCGTAGACCGCCAGCTCGTTCATCCGCTCGGTGCCCGACACGCGCACGTGGCGGACACGGAAACCGGCGGCGGCGGCCACGCGCGCGGCCTCCCCTCCGGCGACGGCGGTCGCGCCGGAAATCGTCGCCAGGCCCCAGGCGGCGGCGAGCCCGGCCAGAAAGATCAGCGTCAGAAACGCTTTGTGCAGCTGCGCCTCCGTAAACGGCAGCAACGCCAGTGCGCGGCCCATCAGCCCGACGGTTCGCGTGCGCGCGGCGCGCGCCTTCTGGTTGCGCCCCCGCGTGGCGGCGGAGCGGCGGATGCCGGGAGTGGCGCGCTCAACCCTAGCCACGAGGTTTCGCCTCATGGTGACGCAGAGCAGCGGCGATGATCGTCTCCACCAGCTCGCCGTAATCCATGCCGAGGTGCCGAGCCTGCTCGGGCACCAGGCTCAGCGCGGTCATGCCCGGCTGGGTGTTGGTTTCCAGCACAAACAGCCCGTCCTCGCCCTGCTCGTCATCCCAGCGGAAATCGGTGCGGCTGGTGCCCCGGCAGCCCAGCACGCGGTGTGCGCGCAGGGCGTACTCGAGGCACAGGTCGCGGATATGCTCGGGCAGGTCGGCAGGACAGACGTGCTCGGTCATGCCGTCGGTGTATTTGGCGTCGAAGTCGTAGAAGCCGGACTTGGGCTTCAGTTCGGTCACCGCCAGCGCGCGCGGGCCATCGGCGAGATCGACCACCGCCGTCGTCATCTCGCGCCCCTTGATATAGGGCTCGGCAAGCAGCTCGGCGAACTCCTGCCACGGCCCCGCGGAATCGCGCGCGATGGGATTGGCGTAATTGCTGGCGTCGGTAACGATCGCCACCCCGACCGAGCTACCTTCGTTGACGGGCTTGAGCACATAGGGACGTGGCAACGGGTCGCGCTCGAACAGCTCCTCGCTCTTGACGATCCGGCCGCCCGGCATCGGAATGCCGTGCGGGACCAGCGCGTTCTTGGTGAGCTGCTTGTCGATGGCGATGACCGAGGTGGCGAGGCCCGAATGCGTATAGGGTACGCCCATCAGGTCCATCAGCCCTTGAACAGTCCCATCCTCGCCAGGGACGCCATGAAGCGCGTTGAACACCACATCGGGTGCGGCCTCGGCAAGCCGCGCCGCGACCTGCCGATCCATGTCGATCCGGGTGACGCGATGCCCGCGCTCCTCGAGCGCCTTGGCAACGCCCTCTCCGCTCATCAGCGACACCGACCGTTCATTGGCCCAGCCACCCATGAGGACCGCGACGTGGAGTTTGGCCTCAAGCGCCATTACAGATGTCCGTTCGCCCTGAGCTTGTCGAAGGGCCGCACTTTACCTTTGGCACAGCGCTCGAAGAAAAGAGCGGTGCTTCGACAAGCTCAGCACGAACGGTGTTCCAGGGGTTTGGGAAACGGGTCACGGCCTTCCCACCCGCTGGATTTCCCACTCCAGCCCGACACCACTTTTCGCGTAAACCTTCTCGCGCACCAACTCGCCCAGTCCCTCGATCTCGGCGCTGGTGGCGGTGCCGGTGTTGATGAGGAAATTCGCGTGCTTCTCGCTCACCTGCGCGCCGCCCAGCTTGTGACCGCGGCAGCCCGCGCCGTCGACCAGCTCCCACGCCTTGGCGCCCGGCGGGTTCTTGAAGGTCGAGCCGCCGGTCTTGGTGCGCAGCGGTTGCGAATCCTCGCGCGCCTTCGCGATGCGGTCCATCTCCGCGCCGATCGCCTTGGGATCGCCCGGCGTGCCGCGGAACCGCGCCGCCACCACCACCGCACCCTGGGGCAGTTCGGAGTGGCGGTAGCTGTATTGCAGTTCGCTGGCGGGCAGCGTCTGGCATTCGCCATCGGGCAGCACAACGTCGCAATCCACCAGGATATCGGCCACCTCGCGGCCGTACGCTCCGCCGTTCATGCGCACGAACCCGCCCACCGTGCCGGGAATGCCGCGCAGGAATTCGAGCCCCGCGATCCCTGCATCGCGCGCGCTGCTGGCGACGAGGATGCCATGTGCCCCGGCCCCGCAGGCGAGCACATTCCCGTCGCGGACCTCGACCTTGGCGAAAGGCTTGCCGAGGCGGATCACTACGCCGGGCACCCCGCCATCGCGCACGATGAGGTTGGAGCCGAGGCCGAGCGCCATAACCGGCAGCCGCTCGTCGAGCCCTTCGAGAAAATGCTGGAGATCGGCGAGATCGGCGGGTTCAAACAGCCAGTCGGCGCTGCCCCCGGCCTTGAACCACACCAGCGGAGCCAACGGCGCATCTTCCACGATGCGTCCGCGCACGCCTTCCATCGGCACCACGCCAGCCGCCACACCCTCTGTTGCGGAATCTGGCGCGCAATCGGGGGCCATGCCGTTGTCTTCGCGCGACCAGGAAGGGACCGCCATGGTCATGCCGCCTTGCGCTCCTGACCGATCGCATCGGCGAGGCCAGCGGCCCATTTGGTGATGTCCCCCGCGCCCAGGCAGACCACGTAATCGCCCGCTTGCACCTCACTCGCCAGCACCCGCGCCAGTTCCCCGGCATCGGGAATGGTCGTTGCGGCGCGGTGACCGCGCGCCTTGAGCCCAGCGACCAGCGCCTCGCTATCCACGCCCGCGATCGTCTCCTCGCCCGCGGTGTAGACCGGCGCGACGAAGACCATGTCGGCATCGTTGAAGGCGTTCTGGAACTCGTCCATCAGGTCGCGCAGCCGGGTGAAACGGTGCGGTTGCACCACCGCCAGCACTCGGCCTTCCCCGGCGCTTTCGCGCGCGGCGGCGAGCACGGCTTTGATCTCGACCGGGTGGTGGCCGTAATCGTCGATCACCACCGCCTTGCCGCCCGCGAGCGCGATCTCGCCGACCTTGGTGAAGCGCCGCCGCACCCCCTCGAAACTGGCGAAGCCGCTACGGATCACCTCGTCGGCGCAGCCCATCTCGATCGCCACCGCGATCGCGGCGAGCGCATTCTGGACATTGTGGCGGCCCGGCATCGGCAGGCGCACGCCTTCGATGCGGCGGTCCTCGGCATTGCGCTGGCGGACGATCACATCGAAGACATTGCCGCCATCCTCGGGCCGGACATTGACCCCGCAGATATCGGCCTGGAGCGAGAACCCGTAGGTCAACACGCGCCGGTCGCGGACCTCGCCCGTCACCGCCTGGACCTCGGGGTGATCGATGCACAGGATCGCCGCGCCGTAGAACGGGACATTGTGGATGAATTCGACGAAAGCCCGCCGCACGCCCGCGAAATCGCCGTAGTGGTCGAGGTGCTCGGGATCGATATTGGTCACGACCGCGATGGTGCCGTCGAGGCGCAGGAAGCTGCCGTCGCTCTCGTCGGCCTCGACCACCAT
The DNA here is from genome assembly GCA_031399025.1 of Erythrobacteraceae bacterium. Lineage (GTDB taxonomy): Bacteria > Pseudomonadota > Alphaproteobacteria > Sphingomonadales > Sphingomonadaceae > CBDBZL01. Next base: position 15,985 of record JANNOJ010000048.1, read on the forward strand.
CCAGTCGCTGTCGCCCAGTCGCGCATTCGAGCCATATTGCTCGATGATGCCGCCGTTGATGACCGTCGGATCCACCCCGCCGGCGTCGAGCAGCGCCGCGATCATGCTGGTGGTGGTGGTCTTGCCGTGGGTTCCCGCGATCGCGACCGTACTTTTCAGCCGCATCAGCTCGGCCAGCATTTCCGCGCGGCGCACCACGGGAATGCGGTTCTCGAGCGCGAAGGCGACCTCGGGATTGCTGCGCTTCACTGCGGTGGAGGTTACCACCACTGCCGCCCCCGCGACATTCTCCGCGGCATGGCCGATTGCAACGGCAATGCCACGCGCTTGCAACCGCTCTACACTGGCGCTGCTTGCCAGGTCCGAGCCCTGCACGCTGTAACCGAGATTGTGCATCACCTCGGCGATGCCCGACATCCCGATCCCGCCGATGCCGACGAAATGGACGGTGCCGATATCGGTGGGCACGCCTTTCACGCGTTGCGCCCGATGTGCTTCGACAAGCTCAGCACGAGCGGGTCGTTGCCAAAGATCCGCTCACCCTGAGCCTGTCGAAGGGTGCCCGCAGCCGCTCTTTGCGACGCCCCGCGCGCGGTCTCGCCGCCGACGCGGATCACGTCCATCAGCTCCTCGCCGCCGAAGCCTTCGACAAGGTCCGCCAACTCGCGCGCAGCATCGGGGCGACCACAGTTCCAGGCGGCGTGCGCGGCGTTGCCGAGGCCTTCGCGGTCGTCGGCCAGCGCCATGATCTGTTTCGCCAGTTCCTTGGCGGTAAAGCGCTCCTGCCGGATCATCCGCGCCCCGCCTGCCTTGACCATTTCACGGGTATTGGCGGCCTGGTGATCGTCGGTGGCGATCGGCAGCGGCACCAGAATCGCCGGACGACCGACCGCGGTCAGCTCGGCGATGGTCGAGGCACCGGCGCGGCCGATGAACAGGTGCGCGTCGGCGAGGCGGCTCGCCATGTCCTCGAAATAGGTGCCCAGTTCGGCGGGGATGCCGTGTTCGGCATAGCGCTTGCGTACCGCATCGAGGTCTTCGGCGCGGCAATGTCCCAGACAACATCGCGACGCTGGCCGCCGGCGGCGATGTACGCAGCG
>JANNOJ010000068.1:0-65036 GCA_031399025.1 Erythrobacteraceae bacterium
CATCTTCAAAACCTACGCCGACATCCTCGATCACTGCTGCTTTGCATGGAACCGCCTCGTCGATCAGCCTTGGCGCATCATGTCCATCGGACTACGACAATGGGCACATGGGTGACGGTCGGTGGGATTTGGTATAAGCCCATGGAATTGTGGAGGTTGGCACGGTCTGGACTGACCTGTCGGCTCTCGTCACCCTTACTCCGACGAGACGTCACGGTCTCTGATGCAATCTTGCCTTCGGTGTTTTGCTTCGAACTGCTACGACCCAAGGTCACGAACGGGGGGTGCATGCAAAGCGATCAAGGGACAGAAAAGATTGAGGAATTGCTTGCAACTCCCGATCTTGCAGATGCGCTTGAAAGTGATCGGTTCAGACAGTTCTTAGATCATGTGCCGGTCGCCATCGCCGTGTCCGAACTTCGGCCTTCGGAGAAGGTGACTTACTGTAATCATGAGTTCGAGCGGCTTACCGGCCAAAGCGCGGCAGACATACAGGGGTAAGATTGGTCCACCCTCCCCGGGATCGCTACTCCCGGTCACGACGATACCGAGCTCAGCGATGCCGTTCAAAACGGGGAAGAATACCTGGGCACATTCACGATCGAGCGCAACTGCGAGTGCACCGTCGTAGACGCCTGGTTGAATACGATCGAAAGCGACGAAGGCGTCCCCATTTTTCGTCTGGTCGCCTTAGCCGGTTCGGGACAGCGCACTCGACCCGAAGCCGAAGAACGCGACCAGCTGCTGCAAGACAAGGACACACTGCTGCTCGAACTCCAGCATCGCGTCAAAAATAATCTCCAGATGATCACCGCCTTGATACGCATGGAAGCGCGCGAACTTGGAGATAGCGATACTGGAGCGAAGTTTGACCGACTGGCAGGACGAATTAGTTCACTTGTCTATCCTGTATGATCTCCTGTCCGGGAGGGCCGCGGGTGATACGGTCGATTTGGGCGTATACCTTAGCCAAGTGGCCTCTTCGGTGATGGAAGCTCATGCGGTTGAGGGTGTTCGGCTTGAGCTGAAGGTCGACACTTGGCTAGTTTCCGTCAACGTCGCGATGCCGACTGGTTTGGTCGTGAATGAACTGATGACCAACACACTGAAACACGCCTTCGTCGATCGAGACGGCGGCGTGATCAAGCTTTCGAGCCTAGTTGATGATACGGGTTGTCACGTTGTCTTTTCAGACAACGGTAGGGGCCTACCCGAGGGCGCGGCTTGGCCACAACCCGGTAAGCTCAGTGCGGTAATCGTCCAGTCTCTTCGGCAGAATGCAAAAGCTAACATATCAGTGCGAACAGCAGCCAACGAAGGCATACACGTAGACATCCTTTTTGCGCGGGAGGCCCCATTGCCGCAGGCGAACTGAGTTGCTGTCGTGCTCTTGCGGGTGCAGATCGCACACCGCCTGAGCGACAGCGTTAAATTTGCTTCCATAGGCTTTTCCCCTAAATAGGTGCGCCCGGACTCCAGCCTCGCTTGGCTAGAAGACGGGATTTCGCGATCGATTTGACTTGCGCGCGGTTCGAAGCGTTACTTCGATCCAGCCCCCAAGATCGAGGCCCAAAGCCCCCCAAAGATTCGTAGGACGCAGTTTCAGACGCGGAGAAATTGCGCCTCAATCGCGCCCTTGCGGTAGGCCGCAGTGTCTCTTGGCCTACGCTTCCGGAGTCGCGTCCTCGAAAGGTCCCGGAAAGTCGGGGACAATTTCGGAGCCGGGCCGAGAGACAGAAAAGCCAATAAAAACACGAAGATACGTGGTGAGCCCTGCTGGGTTCGAACCAGCGACCTACTGATTAAAAGTCAGTTGCTCTGCCGACTGAGCTAAGGGCCCCCGGGAAACACGCGCTGATGCGGTGGCGAGGGCGGCTTAGGGCAGGGGGCGGCGGGCGGTCAAGCGGGCGCGCAGTTGGCGCAGCGTCAGGCCAGTGAGCGGATCGCGCCAGCGCGCGGCAATGGCGGCCGCCGGGGCGAGAACGAAATCGCGGGTACGGAAGGCCGCATGGGGGATCACCAGGCCGGGCGCGGCATGGCGCCCGCCGCTCCATAACACGATATCGAGGTCGAGCACGCGGGCGCCCCACCGTCGGCCGCCGGCGCGCCGCCCGAACGCCCGCTCGATCGCCTGGAGCAAACCCAGCAGCTCGCGCGGACCGTGCTGAGTGCGCAGCAGCATGGCACCGTTGGCGTAGCGCCGGTGGGACGGGCCGATCGGCGTACTGTCGATCACTCCGGCGATGGCGAGCACCTCGCCCACCGTCTCGCCGATTTGCTGCGTCGCTGCGGCCAGCACCGCGCGCGGCGCTCCGAAGCGGTGGTGGCGCCTGTTGGAGCCGAGCGCGACCAGGTAGGTGTGCCGGCTCAGACGTCCTCGCAGATGCGCCCGTAGAGCTGCGGCCGCCGATCGCGGAAGAAGCCCATGCTCGCCCGGTGGCGGCGCGCGGCGGCCAGGTCGAGCTCGGCGGTGATGACCCCTGCCTCCTGGCGGCCGAGCTCGCCCAGGCAATCGCCCCATTCGTTGGTGATGAAGCTGTGGCCATAAAAGGTCTGGCCCGCGCCGGCTCCCACCGGCTCGGAGCCAATGCGGTTGGCGGCGACCACCGGCATGCAATTGGATACCGCGTGCCCTACCATCGCCCGGCGCCACATGCGGCTGGTATCGAACTCGGCGTCCTGCGGCTCGGAGCCGATGGCGGTGGGGTAGAACAATAGCTCGGCCCCCATCAGCGCCATCACGCGGGCGCTCTCGGGATACCACTGGTCCCAGCAGATGCCGACGCCGATCCGGGTGGTTGCGCCGCTCCCCAGATCGAGCTCCCACACCTTGAAGCCGCTGTTGCCGGGGCGGAAATAGTACTTCTCCTCATAGCCTGGTCCGTCGGGGATGTGGCTCTTGCGGTAGGCGCCCAGGATCTCGCCGGCGCGGTCGATCATGGCGAGCGTGTTGTAGTAATGCTGGCCATCGCGCTCGAAGAAGCTGGTGGGAATGGCCACCTGCAATCGCCGCGCCAGCGCCTGCATGGCGCGGACCGAGGGGTGCTCGGCGGTAGGCCGGGCGAGTTCGAAGAAACGGTCCGCCTCCTCGCGGCAGAAGTAGGGGCCGGAAAACAGCTCGGGCGGCAGGACGATGCGGGCGCCCCGGCCGGCCGCTTCCTCGACCAGCGCCGAGACTGCGGCGATGTTGTGCGCCTCGTCCTCGGAGCCGAGGGCAAGCTGGAGCGCGGCGACGGTGATGCGGGTCATGCGCGGGGAGGTAGGCACCGCCTCACGAGGGGACAAGCGCGAAGTCGACCTGCACCGATACCGCGCTGACCGAGAGCGGCGTCTTCCTTCGGTCGATCTCGCGCGGATCGTAGAAGGTCTCGCCGCCGCCCGCGAGCAGCAGCAGCAGCGCAGTGGGAACCAAGGCGAACAGGCCGGCGGGGTTCATGGCAGATCTCCCGGCGACCAAGCGAGACGCTGCTACGCGCTTTGTGCCATTATTTCGCCGTAATCGCTGAACCGGAGATGACGGGGGTCTCCTGACGCGATCCTAGGCGCGTTTGCGGAACAGCAGGGTCATCCGGTCGCTCTCGCCGATCGCGTCCAGCTCGGCCCGGCGCGCGGTATCGGTCTCCGGCGTGCCGCGATAGTTGGGCGGCAGGGTCCACACGCCCTCTTCCCAATCGGCCGGATCGTTCGGATTGGCGTTGACCTCGCTGCTGCCGACCAGCTCGAAGCCGTAGGCGTTGAGCAGCGCGATCACGTCCTCCTGGCGCTGGTAGCCCTTGTCGCCCAGCACGTAATCCGCCGGGGCATCGGCCTTGGCGCGGTGCTGCTCGATGCCGAGCAGGCCATCGTCCTTGAGCAGGCGGCGCGCCGCGACCAGAGTGTCGTGCAGCATGCCCATCCGCCGCATGTTGTGCATCTCGCGAAAGATGAGGAAGCGATCCGCCGTGCCGGCGAGCTGCGCCAGATCGTCATCGGTGTTGGCGCCCACCGCCTGCGCGCCCGCCCCGCCGGTCCATTGGTTCGCCTGGGCGGGAAACTGCCCGGCGGTATCGCGCAACCGCGCCATGAAGCCGGTCGCGCCCTCGGCGACCGCCGGGTTCAGCGCCACATAGGTTCCCTGCTCGCCCAAATAGGGGATGAGTACGCGCGAGAACCAGCCGCCTGCCGGCATGAAATCGACCACCGTCATGCCCGGCTCGACGCGGAAGAACGCGAGCGTTTCTGCCGGGTTGCGCCAGCGGTCGCGGGCGCGGTCGGCGGCCCGGCGCTCGTGGGCGAGCACGCTGGCCAGCTCGGCGCTCGCGGCCGGGGTGATCTGCGCGGAGGCGGGTTGCGCCAAGCAGAGGCCGGCGGCGGCGATGGCGGCGATGGCGGCGAGCATGATTGGGCGCATGGCAGGTCCTCTTCCGAACTCGGCTAGGTCGTATCGTGCCGGCCGCCGATGACAAGCGCGTTTCGTCTCCCCATCTGCCGCGGCAAAGGAGAGATCGATGAGCGATGCGCAAACCGCAATCCTGGCCGGCGGGTGCTTCTGGTGCACCGAGGCGGTGTTCAACGACGTGGTTGGCGTGACCCAGGTCGAGAGCGGCTATATCGGGGGCCAGAGCGCCAACCCCACCTACCAGGAGGTGTGCTCGGGGCAGACCGGCCATGCCGAGGCGATCAAGGTCACGTTCGACCCCGAGGCGGTCACCTATGCGGAAATCCTCGAGATGTTCATGGGCACGCACGATCCCACCCAATTGAACCGCCAGGGCAACGACGTGGGCACGCAGTACCGCTCGGCGATCTTCCCGCTCGACGAGGCGCAGCGCGCGGCGGCCGAAGCGGCGATCGCGCGGTCGAACGAGGCGCACGGTGGCAAGGTGGTGACCACCATCGAGGCCGCTTCGACCTGGTATCCGGCCGAGGACTACCACCAGGAATATTGGCAGGGCGAGGGGCGCAGCAACCCATACTGCCTGGCGACTATTCCTCCCAAGCTGATGAAATTGCGTAAGAGTTTTGCAGACCGGGTGAAGACTGGCTGACCATGAGCGCTACTCTCTGGTCGCGGGCTCCCGCCGCGAACGAGCACCTGGACGCCGGCTGCATCGGGGCGGTCGCCCCGAACCGGCCAGCTGCCGACGCTCGCCGGTGTCCGGCCGCCCGCCGGCAAGCCCGGCAGTCCCTAGACTGATCCTCTCGGGAGTGAGCGGAACCCCGGTGGTTGGGCCCAGCTCACCCCCGCCAGCGGGCGACGAAAAAACCGTCGAGCCCACCGGTTTCGACCAGCATCCCGGGGTCGGTGCGCACCCAACCCTCCGGCGTCGGCCCCAGGCCGGGGGGAAGCTCGACCTCGACGATGGGCTCGGGCATGAGCGCCACACCGGCTACCTGGTCTTCGCCCTCCCCGCGCTCGAGCGAGCACACCGCATAGACCAGCCTGCCGCCGGGCGCGACCCATCCCGCGGCCCGCGCGAGCAGGCGCGCCTGGAGCATGGCGAGCTCGGCAATCTGCGCGGCGCCGATCCGGTGGAGCACGTCGGGGTGCCGACGGCAGGTGCCGGTGGAGGTGCACGGCGCATCGAGCAGCACGGCATCATAAGGAGCATCCGGCTCCCATTCGAGCCCGTCGGCCACCACGATGTCGGCCGTCAGACCGGTGCGCTCCAGGTTGCGGCGCAACACCTCGAGCCGCCGGTCGCTGGCGTCCAGCGCGGTCACCTGCCACCCCGCCGCCGCCAGTTGCAGCGTCTTGCCGCCCGGCGCGGCGCACAGGTCGAGCACGCGGCGCCGAGCACCAGGGCCGAGCAGCCGCGCGGGGATGCGGGCGGCGAGATCCTGCACCCACCAGCCGCCCTCGGCATAGCCCGCGAGCTCGGCAACCGGCGCGCCGCGTGCCAGGCGGACGTGGCCGGGCGCCAGGCTGAAGCCGCCAAGCTGCCCGGCCCATTGGTCGGTGGTCGCCGGGTCCTTGAGCGAGACATCGAGCATCGGCGGCAGGGCCAAACCGGCGGCGATCTCCGGTGCCCGTTCGCCCCAGCGCGCCGCCACTGCCGGCGGCAGCGTGGGGGCCGAGGGCAAGGTTGCGCCGCCCCGCATCAGTACGCCGAAGACACCGTGCGCCAGCCGCCGGGGGCCACCGGCGAGCAGCGGCAGCCCGGTGGCCACCACCGCATGCGGCGCAGTGCCGAGCCGCAACCACTGCGCCAGCATCAGCCGCAGCACCATGCGCGCCTTGGCATCGGGCGCCAGCACCTGGCGCGTGGCGCTGTCGACCAGTGCGTCGAGGTCCACCAGCCAGCGCAGCACCTCGCTGGCGATGGCGCGGGCCAGCGCCCGGTCGGCCAAGGCGGGCACGCCGCCCATCGCTGAGCGGTCGGCGTTGCCGAGCGTCTCGCCTCGCCGCAGCACCGCATCGAGCAGGCGCAACGCGGCGCGACGGGCGGACAGTCCGGGGGAGGGCGACATCGACCCGGCCCTAGGAGCACTTGCGCCGCGGCGCCACCCGCCCCACCTTCGCGACCATGACCGCCCGAGCGACCATCCGACCCCAGCGCTTCGACAAGCCCGCGCACTGGAGCAACGACCCACCCGCGGCCCGCGCGCCCGATCAAGACGGCAGCGTGGACGCGGCGCACAACGAGCAACTCAGCCCAACGCGCTACGGCGACTGGGTCAAGAACGGCATCGCTGTCGATTTCTCCTGACGACCTCACCGGTTTCATGGCGGTCGCCCAGGCGGTGCCGGCGCCGCATCGCTGGGCCGGTAACAGTCCTGCGTGATCTGACAGCGGCCCTGGTCCGGCGCGGGCAGGGCGTCGTCGTTTCTCGGCGCCGGCCTCATCCACCCGGACCGCGCCCCGCCTGAGCCTGTCCTAGGCAGCATACCCATAAAGTGGATTCCCAACGCGCGTGATGTGTGATTCAGTCTTCGAGGAAAGGGAGACTGGGGATGGCGCGCTTCGATTTGACGGATTTCGAGTGGTCGGTGATCCAGCCGTTGCTGCCGACGAAGGTTCGGGGGGTGAAGCGAGTGGACGACCGCCGGGTGCTGAACGGGATATTCTGGCGGTTACGGACGGGAGCGCCGTGGGCGGACATTCCGTCGCGCTACGGGCCGCATACGACGTGCGTGAACCGGTTCAATCGGTGGCGGCGGGCAGGCGTTTGGGCCTATTGGAAGCGGTGTCAGTGGCTTACAAGGGCGATATCCAGATGATCGACAGCTCGTCGATCCGGGTTCACCAGCATGCTGCCAACGCCCAAAAAAAGACGAGCGATCCTGTTGCATGGGTCGCTCGCGCGGCGGCCTGACGACCAAGATCCACGCGCTGGTCGATGCCAACGGCCTGCCGATCGCGCTCAAGCTCACCGCCGGCCAGGCGCACGACGGGCGCAGTGCTGCCGACATGTACGCGACGCTTTGCGCCGGCAATGTCCTGCTCGCGGATCGCGCCTATGATGCCGATGCGCTCCGGATCGAGATGGCGGCACGCGGCGTCTGGGCCAACATCCCGCCGATGCCCAACCGCAAACGACGACCCGTCTTCAGCGCCTTCCTCTATCGCTACAGAAACCTCGTCGAACGCTTCTTCAACAAACTCAAACAGTTCAGGGCCGTCGCCACCCGATACGACAAACGTGACGACAATTTCCTCGCCTCCGTCCAGCTCGCCTCAATCCGCATCTGGTTGCGGCATAATGAGTCGGTGGCCTAGAGCCAGCCGGCCAGTTCGCGTCGGACCAGCGCTTCCAGCATCACCATGCCTGGCTCACCGGCATTGAGACAATCGAGCGCGTGGAAATGCTCGCCGCCCGCCCCGACGAACTGCTCGCGGCCGCGGATCGCGAGCTCTTCGAGCGTTTCGAGACAATCGGCCGAAAAGCCCGGCGCCGCCACTGCCAGGCGCCGGGTGCCGTTCGCCGCCTCCTCGGTCAGCACGTCGTCGGTTGCCGGCTCGAGCCACTTCGCCGGGCCGAAGCGCGACTGGAAGCTGGTGCGGATCCGCAAGTCGGGCCGGGCCAGCGCCGCCTCCAGCAAGCGTGCCGTCTTGCGGCATTGGCAATGGTAGGGATCGCCCAGCTCGAGCGTGCGCTTGGGCATGCCGTGGAAGCTCAAGACCAGCACTTGGGGTGCGAAGTCGAGCGCATCGAGCTGAGCCACCAGGTCGCGGACCAGCGCGGCGATGTAGTGCGGATCGTCATGGTAGGGGGGCATCACGCGCATGGAAGGCTGCCAGCGCATGTCCCTGAGCGCCTCGCCGGCCTTGTCCACCACCGTCGCCGTGGTGGCGGCCGAGTATTGCGGATAGAGCGGCGCCAGCAGGATGCGCTCGCAGCCGGCCTGCATCAGCTCGTTCATTCGCGGGCCGATCGCCGGATTGCCGTAGCGCATGGCGTGGCTGACCCGCACTCCTTGCCCCAGCCGCTGCTGTAGCGCACGCGCCTGGTCCTGGGTGATCACCGCCAGCGGCGAGCCGCGCTCCGTCCAGACCTGCGAATAGGCGTGTGCGGACTGTTTCGGCCGGGTATTCAACACTATGCCGCGCAATATCGGTTGCCATAGCAGGGCCGGTATCTCCACCACCCGCCGGTCGGACAGGAACTCGCCGAGATAGCGCTTCACCGCCCCCTGCGAGGCATCGTCGGGCGTGCCCAAATTGACCAGCAGCACGCCCAAGCCGCCGCTGGCGACGGGCGGATGGTCGGGAGGGAGGCGCTGTTCCTGCCAAGTCATCCGGCGGCCGTTAGCAGGGGCAGTCGGCGAAAGCGAAGGCCCGTTGCCGAATGCAGGGCATTGGCCAAAGCGGGCGCCACTGCCGGGACCCCGAGCTCGCCGGGATCGAAGGGAGGCGCGTCGCTGCGGACCAATTCGACCGTGATGTCCGGGCAAGCAGCCAGGGTCGGCAGGTTGAGGTGCGCGAGCCGGCGGCTGGTCGGCAGGCCTTGCGAATAGGAGGTGGCGCAGCCGAGCGCGAGCGCCAGGCCGTGAATCAGCCCGCCTTCGATCTGCTGCAGCGCGATGTCGCGGTTGACCACCCGACCGAGATCGACCGCTGCGACCAGCCGGCGCACCTCGACGCCGCGTTCGCCGCGCCCGGCGGTGGCGATCACCGCAATTCGCCCGCCTTCGGCCACACCGCCCATCCGGTGGCAGGCGAGCCCTTGCCCGCCGCCGGGCGCGCCGCCGTCCCAGGTGGCAAGCCGTGCGGCGCGCTGCAGGCATTCGGCCAGGCGCAGGTCGCCGCCCAGCATCCCGATCCGGTAGGAGAGCGGCTCCAGGCCCTGCTCGCGGGCGATCTCGTCGATGAAGCTTTCGACCATGAAGCAGGTGAGGCCATGGGCGTGGGCGCGCAGCCGGCCCGCGGGCAGAGTGAGCCTGACGGGCACATGGTCGACTGCCACGTTGCCGATCGCGTAGGGCGGCAATGCGCCTTCCACCGCCAGCGCGTCCGGCTGATCCGCCACCTCGGCAATCGCCGCCCAGGGCGTGCGGCCGGCGAACAGGCGGCGACCGAACTCGCGCGCCGCGGGCGGGCAGGCGATCCGCGCCCGCAATCGCTCGATCCGGCCGTCGGCGGACACCTGCGCGCTGAACAGCGCGGCGGCGGGCAAGCGCGGGTGGGCCGCCAGCTGCTCCTGCCAGCGCGACCAGGTGAGTTGCACCGGCCGACCGTGCTCAGCCGCGGCCTCGCGGGCGATCAGCGCCACCTCGATGGCGTGCTCGTGCTCGAGCCGCCGATCGAAGCTGCCGCCCGCGGCCATGGGGTAGAGGACCACGTCGCTGATCGACAGGTCGATCGCCTTGGCGGCCGCCGCGCGCGCCTGCTCGGGCGCCTGGCTGGCGATCCATAATTCGAGCCGGCCATGGCTGAGCCGGGCGGTGGCGCTGGCGGTCTCGAGCGTGGCGTGGACGGCGGGCGCGGCGTCGTAACGGCGCATGAAGCGCAAGCGCTCCACCCCGCCATCGCCCGTGCCCTGCTCGGCCACCCGATGCGCCTCGCCGCGGGCGAGAGCCTCGTCCAGCGCGGCGGCGATGGCCGTGCTCTCGACCATCCCGGTTACCGCGAAGCGTGGCGCCATGGCGTCCAGCGCCTGCTCGGCCGCCCACCAGGTCTCCCCCAGAGCGGCGAGGAAGCGCTTGCCCTGGACCACGCCGACGAGCCCGCGCTGGCCGCTCCCCGCCGCCAGATTGTACCCGGTCAGCTCGGCCTGGGGCGCGGGGCCGTGGCGGATCGCGGCGTGGAGCATGTCGGGCAGGCGCACGTCGCCGGCGAACAGGTACGAGCCGTCCACCTTGGCCGGCAGGTCGAGGCGCGCAAAGGCGATGGCCTCGCTGGCGCCGTCGTCGGCCGGCGCCGCGGGGCGCAAGGGTGGCCGCGAGGGCGGATCGAACCGCGCCGCCGCCTCCGCCAGTTCGCCAAAGCTGGCCCTTCGAGCGCCATGGGTGATCAGGCCATCTTGCGCCGCACACTCCTCCCAGGCGACATCCCAGCGCTCGGCGGCCGCCATCTGCAGCACCGCCCGGGCGCTGGCGCCCGCCTCGCGGCACGGCTGCTCGTAAGCGGCGAGCGCCGTGCCCTCGGCGGTGGCGGTGAAGGCCCGGGTCTGAGCCCAGCGGCGCAGCAGCAGATCGTCGGGCTCGTCGACCAGGCCGGGAAACGCGCCGCCCAGCGGCCGCCACAGCGGCTCCCAGCGCACCGCGAGCGGGAGATTGGCGTAGGCCCCGCTGATCGGCGCGGGCTCCACCGCCACCTGCCGCCAATCTGCCCCCAGCTCCATGGCCACGATCTGCGGCAGGAGGGTGGTGACACCCTGGCCCATCTCCAGCTGCGGCACCGCCACGGTGACGATGCCGTCGCGGCCGAGCTTGAGCCAGGCGTCGAACGCCGTCTCCCCGGGTCCCGGGGCCAGCGGCGCGGCGTAGTTGCGCGGGACGAGCGAGAAGGCCACCAATAGCCCGCCGCCGGCTGCCGCGCCCACCAGCACCCGCCGTCTCGTCAGCTTCACCGCCCGGAAGCCTTCACGCGAATGGCCGACGATTGCAGCGCGTCAGCCCACCGCTCCTGAAGCCGCCCCGGCAGGGGTCATTTCTCGGTCCAGCCAATCGCCCAAGCGCGCGGCGATAGCGGCAAACCGGGCGCCCGGCTCGCCGTCGTTCGCCGCGGGCGGCCGGCCGGCGTCGCTGGCGAGGCGGATCGCCATGGTCAGCGGGATGCGGCCCAGGAATGTCTCGCCCAGCGCCCGCGCCGCCGCCTCGGCCCCGCCATACCCGAACGGATCGCTGGATTGGCCGCAATGCGGACAGGTGTAGCCGGCCATGTTCTCGACCAGGCCGATGATGGGGATCTTGGCCTGGCGGAACAGGTCGATGGCGCGGGTGGCGTCGATCAGCGCCAGGTCCTGCGGGGTGGTGACGATCACCGCGCCGGCCGGCTTGAACTTCTGCATCATGGTGAGCTGGACGTCGCCGGTGCCGGGCGGCAGGTCGACCAGCAGCAGCTCGGCATCGCCCCAGTCCGCGTCGACCAGCTGGGTCAGCGCCTGGCCCACCATCGGCCCGCGCCAGGCGATCGCCTTGCCGCCCTCCACCAGCTGCGCCATCGACAGCAGCCTGACCCCGAACGCGCCCGAAACCGGTATGGCCACCGCGACCAGCTTCTGCCCCTCGGCGCGCGGCCGCTGGCGGGCGGGATCGAGCAGCATGACCTGGCTAGGGCCGTAGACGTCGGCATCGACCACGCCGACCTTGCGTCCGCCGCGCGCCAGCGCCACCGCGAGGTTGGCGGTGAGGGTGGACTTGCCGACCCCGCCCTTGCCCGAACCGACCGCGACGATCCGCCGCGCGGGCCGCTCGGCCATGAGCGCGACGCGCACCTCGCGCACCTGCGGCACCGCGCCCGCCGCCGCCTCCAGCGCGCGTTGCAGTTCGGCCGCCGCGGCCCGGCCCCCGCCGCCGGCATCGGCAACGATGGTCGCCGCGCCGTCGCGCCAGCTGATCGAGCGGATCAGCGGCAGCAGGCGTTCGGGTATCGCGGTCCTGATCGTGCCCGCAACGGTTTCCGAAATCGGGTTGGCAACCTGGCCGGCCGGGGTCTCGTTCGGGTCCATTCGCCGGCGCCCTAGCGCAGCTATGGCGCCGGCGCAGCGAAAAAGTCGCAGGCGCCGGGGCCTGACCCCAAAGGCCCCCTGTTTTTTGGTCGTATGACACCTATAAGTAGTGGCATGGCGAGATCGGGCGGGTATTTGGACAGGATCGCATTGGCGATGGCGGGCGGACGCAATCCCTGGGGCAAACCTGCTGGCGGTCGCGAGAGCGGCGGCGAAGGCGAGGCTGCGCACCCCACGGGCGACAAGTCCGATCCGTCCCGCGGGCCGCGCAACCCCTGGCTCCCGGGCGGAGGCAGCGGCAATGGCGAACGCCCCCGCCGGACCGCCAGCATCGAAGACATCTTCAAGAACCGCGGCCCCGAGGGTCCCCGCCGCTTCGGCGGGCCGGGCGGCCCCGGCTTCCGTTTTCCGCAGCGCCCCGGCGGCAAGAGCTGGTTGCCGCTCGCCATCGGTGCCATTCTGGCGGTCGGCATCGGCCTGTCTTCGATTCACCAGGTCGAGCCGATCGAGCAGGCCACCGTCACTACCCTGGGGCGGTATTCGCACACGCTGCAGCCGGGGCTGCACCTCACCCTGCCGTGGCCGATCCAGAGCGTCGCCGTCACCGACGTGACTTCGATCCGGTCCGAGCGAATTCCGGGCAGCGCCAGCACCGAGAAGCTGATCCTCACCGGTGATCAGAACCTGGTCGATCTATCCTACCTCGTTCGCTGGAACATCAAGGACCTCACGCAATACCGCTTCCAGCTTGCCGAGCCGGACGAGACGGTGCGGGAAGTGGCCGAGGCGGCGATGCGCGCCAACGTCGCCGAGCAGAACCTCGATCAGGTGCTCTCGGGCGAAGGCCGCGCTGACATCGAAGGCGGGGTACGCGAGCGAATGCAGGCGGTCTTGGATGCCTACCGCTCGGGGATCGCGGTGCAGGGTGTCGAGATCGAGAAGACGGGTCCGCCGGAGCGGGTGGTCGAGGCGTTCAACGACGTCTCCGCCGCGCAACAGGACGCGGAAACGGAAGTGAACCGGGCCCGGGCCTACGCCCAGCAGGTGCTGGCGCGCGCCGAGGGTGATGCCTCCGCCTTCGACAAGATCTATGCCGAGTACGCGCTTGCTCCAGAGGTAACCCGGCAGCGGCTGTATTACGAAACCATGGAAAGCGTGTTGGCCGATACCGACAAAACCATCATCGAAACCGACAACGTCACCCCTTACCTGCCCCTGCCCGAAGTGCAGCGCCGGAGGGCGGCCCCGACCGCCAGCACCCCGGCTCCCGCCGCTGCAGGAGCCCAGTGATGGAAGCGGTCTGGAACAGGTTCCGCGTCGCGATCATCGCCGGGGTCGTGTTGCTGGTCGCGCTGCTGGCCAGTTTCGTGGTGGTACCAGAGACGCACCAGGCGGTGATCGTGCGCACCGGCGAGGCGGTGCGGGTCGCCAACCAGTTCGATCCGCGCCAGCCCTACGGCCAGACCGGTGCGGGCGTGATCGCCCGCATACCGGTGCTCGAGCAGGTGCAATATGTCGACAAGCGGGTGCTCGATCTCGACATGGAGCGCCAGCAGGTGCTCTCGAACGATCAGCAGCGCCTGCAAGTGGATGCCTATGCGCGCTTCCGGATCATCGATCCGGTCACCATGGTGCGCACCGCCGGGACGGAAGAAAACGTGGCGCTGCAATTGTCGCCCATCCTGACCTCGGTGCTGCGCCAGGAATTGGGCCGGCGCAGCTTCGCCTCGCTGCTCACCGCCGAGCGCGGCACGGCCATGCAGAACATTCGCAATGCGCTCGACCGCCAGGCGCGGCAATACGGCGCCCAGGTCATCGATGTGCGGATCAAGCGCGCCGACCTGCCCGAAGGCACGCCGCTCAACGCCGCCTTTACCCGCATGGAAACCGACCGAACGCAGGAGGCCGAGACGATCCGCGCGCAGGGCCGCAAGAATGCCCAGATCATCCGCGCCGAAGCGGAGGCGAACGCCGCCCGCACCTATGCCGCGGCCTATGGCAAGGACCCTGAATTCTACGATTTCTATCGGGCGATGGAGAGCTATCGCCGAACCTTCCAGACCGGCACTGGCGAGAGTTCGGTGGTGCTGTCTCCCAACAACGAATACCTGCGGCAGTTCCGGGGCCAGTAGGGCGTTACGCGGCTGGTCTGCGCGGCGGCGACTACAAGCGTCGTTCAAAACGCATTCAGGCGCTCGTGCGGAAAGACGTGAGCGGGACGGAACCGACACGGCGCACAGCGCCTGTCAGAAGCGATCGATGAAGGAAAAGAGGACGTGAAGGCTGTGCGCTATTCCTACGGCATCACTGCTGCCCTGCTGGCCGGCGGCGCGGCCGTCACCCTGGCGACCGGCTTCCCCGCCGGCGCCCAGGTGGCGCAGAACGAGAACCTGCAGATCAACGACGCCGTCCCGGTGGGCGGTGCGCCGGCGAGCTTTGCCGACCTGACCGAAGCGCTGCAGCCAGCGGTGGTCAATATCTCCACCCGGCAGCGGATCACCGTGGCCAACAACCCGTTTCAGGGCACTCCGTTCGCCGACCTGTTCGGCAATAATGGCCAGCCCACCACCCGCGAGGCGCAGTCGCTGGGCTCGGGCTTCATCGTCTCGGCCGATGGCTACGTGGTGACCAACAATCACGTCGTCAGCCCCGACCAGCGGGCGGAGCTCGAGGAAGTCACCGTCACCATGCCCGACGGGACCGAGTACCCCGCCGAGGTGGTCGGTCGCGATCCCCAGAGCGACCTGGCGGTGCTCAAGATCAGCCGTCGCGAGCCGTTCCCGTTCGTCAATTTCGGCGATTCGAGCCAGGCCCGCGTGGGGGACTGGGTGATCGCCATCGGCAATCCGTTCGGCCTCGGCGGTACGGTGACCAGCGGCATCGTCT
The DNA here is from genome assembly GCA_031399025.1 of Erythrobacteraceae bacterium. Taxonomy (GTDB): domain Bacteria; phylum Pseudomonadota; class Alphaproteobacteria; order Sphingomonadales; family Sphingomonadaceae; genus CBDBZL01. Next base: position 14,980 of record JANNOJ010000068.1, read on the forward strand.
CGGCGGTGCTGCGCTCCACGGGCATGGCCCCGGGTCCCTACGACCGCTACATCCAGACCGACGCCAGCATCAATCGCGGCAATTCGGGCGGCCCCCTGTTCGACATGCAGGGCAATGTCATCGGCATCAACAACGCCATCTTCTCGCCGACGGGCGGGAGCGTGGGCATCGGCTTTGCGATCCCGGCCGAAGACGCCAAGCCGATCGTCGATGCGCTGATTTCAGGGCAGGAGATCCTGCGCGGTTATCTGGGGGTGCAGATCCAACCGCTGACCGACGACTTCGCCGATGCGCTCGGCCTCGAAGAGCGACGCGGCGAGTTCATCCAGTCGGTCCAGCCGGGCGAGCCGGCCGAACGCGCCGGGCTGCAGGCGGGCGACGTCGTGCTGGAGGTCAACAACCAGCAAGTCACGCCCGAAACCTCGCTGTCCTACCTCATCGCCAACATCGCGCCGGGCACTACCGTGCCCATCGAGTTCATTCGCGACGGCGAGCGCCGCAGGCTCAGCGTCACGGTTGGCCGGCGGCCCAGCGAGGAGGAGCTGGCGCAACAGTTCGATCCCGACGAGGAGGTCCCGCAGATGGGCCCGTCCACCGGGGGCGGCGTCATCGAACAGTCTCTCGGCCTCCAGGCCATGCCGCTGACCCCCCGCATCGCCGGGCAGTTGGGCTTCGCGGGCGAGACCCAGGGGCTGGTGGTCACCGCGGTCGACCCGACGTCCGACGCGGCGACCAAGGGTATCGCCCGAGGGTTCGTCATTCAGAGCGTGAACGGCACTGCGCTGGCCTCGGTCGACGAGCTCGAGCGCGAGCTCGACCGGGCGCGCCGCGAGGGGCGCGAGGCGGTGCTGCTGCGCGTGCGCAGCCGCAGCGGACCGCCGTATTCGGTCCCCGTGCGCCTGCGCGACTGACCCCCGGCCAGAACGCATCGGACGGGCTGGTCTCGTTGCCTCGCTGACGTCTTGCCGACCCGACAATACCCGGACGGGACGGCAGGCAATCAATCGGTGGCCCGTTGTCGCTCGCCCGGACAGTCAGCCCGGTCGCTTCCTTCAGGGCGGTAGCGCCCCGCCGATGGCTTGCTCCAGAAAATCGTCGGGCGCGGCGGCCGGGGCCGGTGGCGCCGGCTCGGGCGGCGGCCGTGCGCCGGCGGGATCGGACGCGCCGCCATCGGGGGGTGGCCGGCTGTCTTGCGGGGCCGGCGCGCCGCCGACCCAATTCCCATCTTCGTCCACGTAATAATACTCATCCGGCTCGCCGAAATAGTACTCGTCGTCGGGCTCGAGCTGCCATTGCGGCAGCTTGAGATCGGTAGCGAATTCCTCCACCGGCCGGCTGCGCACCGCCTCGCGCATGAAGGCGGCGAAGGCGCGCGCGGGGGCGGTGCCGCCCTGCAGACCCGGGACCGCGCGGGCATCGTCGCGGCCCATCCACACGCCGGTGGTGATGCCGCTGGAGAAGCCCACGAACCAGCCGTCCTTGTTCGAGCTGGTGGTGCCCGTCTTGCCCGCCACCGGCCGGCCAATCTGCGCCGCCCGGCCGGTCCCCGTCGCCACCGCGGTCTGCAACAAATCGGTGATTCCCGCCGCGACATATTCGGGCACCAGCTGGTAGGATCGCGCGCGCTGGTGGCGGTACAGCACCTCGCCGCTGGAATTGGTCACCCGCTCGATGCCGTATGGCTCCACCGACACCCCGCGCGCCGCGACCGCGGCAAAGGCGCGCGTGAGATCGATCACCCGCACCTCCGAACTGCCCAGCACCATCGCCGGGTTGGTGGCGATGGGCGTGGTGATGCCGAACCGCCGCGCCATCGAGGCGACGTTGGCAAAGCCCACCTCGTTACCCAGCTGCGCCGCCACGGTGTTCTTGGAATAGGCGAAGGCCGCGCGCACGTCGATCGCGCCCGAATAGGCGCCGCCCGAATTGCGCGGGCTCCAGCCGTCGATCGTCACCGGCTCGTCCACCACCCGGTCGTCGGGCGTGTAGCCGGCTTCCAGTGCCGCGAGGTAGACGAACAGCTTCCAAGCCGAGCCGGGCTGGCGCACTGCGTTGGTGGCGCGGTTGAAGTTGGAATCAACGTAATCGCGCCCGCCCACCATGGCGAGCACCGCGCCGTCGCGGTCCAGGCTCACCAGCGCGCCCTGCGCGCCCGAAGGGGTATGGCTGGCGATGGCGGCGCTGGCGTCGCGCTGCAGCTGGGGATCGAGCGTGGTCCACACCTCGAGCGGCTCGAACCCGTCGGCGGAGGGCAGCAGCAGGTCGAGCTGCGGCAGTGCCCAGTCGGTGAAGTAGCGGACCGAGTTCTGCCCTTCCTCTTCCTTGAGGCGCACGGTCGAAAGGTCGATCGCCTCCGCCTCGCCCGCGCCGATCGCGCCGTAGCGCACCATCTGCGCCAGCACCACGTTGCCGCGATCAACCGCCGCCTGCGCATCGGCAGTGGGCGAATAGCGGCTGGGCGCCTTGACCAGCCCGGCGATGATCGCCGCCTCCGCGGTGGAGAGCGTGCGCGCGGAATGGCTGAAGAAGCGGCGCGAGGCGCTGTCGATGCCATAGGCGCCGCCGCCGAAATAGACCTTGTTGAGGTAGAGCTCGAGGATCTGCTCCTTCGAGAACTTCCATTCCAGCGCCATCGCCAGCACCGCCTCGCGCAGCTTGCGATCGTAGGTGCGGTTGGAATTGAGGAAGATGTTGCGCGCCAATTGCTGGGTGATGGTGGAGGTGGCGCCGATCCGGTCGTCCTCCCGCAGCGCCACCCATACGGCCCGCAGCAGCCCCGGCGGGTCGATGCCCGGATGGGTGTGGAACCGCCGGTCCTCGACCGCGATCATCGCGTCCTTCATGATCTGCGGGATTTCGCCAGCGTCGAGCCATTCGCCGTAGCTTGGGCCCAGCGCGACCAGCTCGGTTCCGTCGCGGGCGCGCACCACGATGGTCTGGCCCTGCTGGCTCGACATCAGCGCGCCATAGCTGGGGATGTTCTGCGCCGCAAAATACACCGCGGTGCCCAGCGCAATGGCCAGCAACAACGCCAGCGCCCCGCCCCAGCCGAGCAGCCGCTTGGTCCACCGCCAGACGAAGGAGTCCGGCTCCCGCCGGGCCGCGGGCGCCTGTCTCTGCCTGGAGCGCGAGCCGCGCCTCGTTGCCATAAGGCTTCAGCCGTCCCGATGCACGGAGGCCCGGGCCCCACTTGTCACATGCGCGTGGGGCCTTGCATAGGCTAATCGGAACACCGGGTTAATAGCGGCGTGGCAGGCGCGTCATTTATCCGCCGGCTTGAAGTCGAGCGCGGCGCTGTTGATGCAATAGCGCAGGCCCGTGGGGTTCGGGCCATCGGGGAAGACATGGCCCAGATGGCCGGCGCATCTGGCGCACACCACTTCGTCGCGAACCATCCCGTGGCTGGCGTCGCGGCGCATCTCCACCGCCTGCTCGTCCGCCGGCCGGTAGAAGCTGGGCCAGCCCGAGCCGCTCTCGAACTTGGCCTCGCTGGCGAACAGCGGCTGGCCGCAGCCGGCGCAGACATATTCGCCCGGCTGCTTGTTCGTGTCGTACTTGCCGGTGAAGGCCCGCTCGGTGCCTGCCTGGCGCAGCACCTGGTACTGCTCGGGGCTCAGACGCTCGCGCCATTGCTCGTCGGTGAGGTCAAGCTTTTCGTCGGCCATCCTATCGTCTCCTTTGGGAGCAATATGGGCGCTCGCGGCTTCGGCCTCAAGACGGCCGGGTGCAGACCCCGCTGGCGTCGCGCTCCTCCATCGCACGACGCAACCGGACGCTCGCACGCTGCGGCGGGAGCGGATTGCGGCTGGACTTGCGGTAACGGAAAATTCGGGCTGCTGCCCGGCAGGCATTGGCTAGGCGGTCAGCCCTGGCGCGCCTTGAACCTGCGGTTGGTCTTGTTGATCACGTAAGTCCGCCCGCGCCTGCGGATCACGCGGTTGTCGCGGTGGCGGCCCTTGAGCGACTTGAGGCTGTTGCGGATCTTCATGGCTTTGCTCGGCAAAAGGGCGGTTTGGTCACGATACCATCGCCGCCGGTAGCAGGGCTCCGGCGCGAACAGCGAGCGCCGCCGTTAGGATCGCGCGGCAGCCGAGTCAAGCGCGGCCGCGCAGGTCGGCCAGCCGGCGCTCCCAGGCGAGCGCATGTTCGATGATCGTCCCCAGGTCAGCGTGGCGCGGCTGCCAGGGTAGCATGGTCTTGATCCGCGAAGGGTCGGACACGAGCCGCGGCGGATCGCCCTCGCGGCGCGGCGCCATTCGGCGCTCGATCCGGCTGTTGGTCACCCGGTCCACCGCATCGAGTACCTCCAGCACGGTGAAGCCGCGACCGTAGCCGCAATTCATCGTCATCGAGGTGGCGGGATGGGCCATCAGCGCTTCGAGGGCCAGGACATGCGCGTCGGCCAGATCGCTGACGTGGATATAGTCGCGGATGCCGGTGCCATCGGGCGTGTCGTAATCGGTGCCGAATACCGCGATATGATCGCGCGCGCCGAGCGCGGCTTCCACCGCCGCCTTGATGAGGTGCGTGGCGCCCGCGGTGGACTGGCCGCTGCGGCCCTGCGGATCGGCGCCGGCGACGTTGAAATAGCGCAGCACGCAATGGTTGAAATCGTGCGCCGCGGAGGCATCGGCCAGCATCCGCTCGGTCATCACCTTGGACCAGCCGTAGGGGTTGATCGGCTGCAGCGGCAGTTCCTCGTGCAGCGGGCTGACATCCTGGATGCCGTAGGCGGTGGCGGTGCTCGAGAAGATGAAGTGCGGCACGCCGGCCGCGACCGCGGCGGCGATCAGCGCCCGGCTGCGGCCCGTATTGTTGTCGTAGTACTTCAGCGGGTCGGCAACCGATTCGGGCACCACGACCGAGCCGGCGAAGTGCATGATCGCGCCGATCCGCCGTTCGGTGAAGATCCGCGCGAGCAGCGCGGCGTCGGCGATGTCCCCCTCATAAAAGGCGACGCCCTCGGGTATGGCGAAGCGGAAGCCGGTGGTGAGGTTGTCGATGACGGTGACCGGCCAGCCATGATCGGCGAGCGCGAGCACGGCGTGGCTGCCGATGTAGCCCGCGCCCCCGGTGACCAGGACGTTGATCTTATGGCTCATGGACGGCAAGCTCCCGGCGGCGGCAGCCAGCCACTTGCGCGCGCATACGGGCCAGCTGCGGGTTCTGCAACCGCCGCCGGTTTCGCGCGTTGTAGGGCATGACCAGAACCCTTGCCATCCTCGCCGCTCCGCTGCTCGTCGGCCTGACCGCCGCCTGCGCGACCCGCTCCTACCATTCGCCCGTCGAGGTGACGCGGTTCACTTCCGCGCCGGCCGCGGCCCTGCCGCGCGGCCCCGTCGCCGTCCGCGCAGCCCCGGGCGAGGATGCCGCCGACCCGGCCTATGCCGCCTATGAATCGGCCGTGATGGCGCAACTCGGCACGGCCGGCTTCCAAATTGCCGGGCCCGATGCGCCCTACGTGGCGCTGGTCGATGTCGAACGCCGCATGCTCGAGGCGGACAGCCGGCGGGGGCCGGTCTCGGTCGGCGGCGGCGCGTCCACGGGCAGCTATGGCTCGGGCGTGGGCCTTGGCGTGGGCATCGACCTCACGCCGCCCGACCCCGACGAGATCGACACGCTGCTCTCGGTCAGCATCCGACCATCGGCTGGCGGCGACGCGGTATGGGAGGGGCGCGCCCGCTTCACCGCCTCGGCCAACAATGAATTCGCCGATCCTGCCGCGGCCGCGACCAAGGTGGCCTCGGCCCTGTTCCAGGGGTTCCCCGGCAATTCGGGAGAGACTATCGAGGTCGAATGACGACCGCAGATGGTGCAATTCCCAACCCGATGAACGACACCTCTGCCGGCTTGCGAGCGGCGGGGGATATCACCATCGATGCAGCGTTCGATGGCGGCAACATCGAGGTAGTCGCCCGACGCGGCGCCCAGGCATGGCTGCGGATCGCCCGCGATCGCGACAGCGAATTCTACCAGTGGTTCTATTTCCGCGTGTCCGGGAGCGGCGGGAGGGAACTGGTGTTGAAGATCGGGGAGCTTAACGGCTCGGCCTACCCGGGGGGCTGGCCAGGCTACCGTGCCGTGGTGTCGGAGGATCGCGCCTACTGGTCGCGCACCGCGACGAGCTTCGACAAGGACGAGGATGGAGGGACGCTGACCATCCGCCATACGCCCGGATCCGACCTCGCCTGGTTCGCCTATTTCGCGCCCTATTCCTGGGAGCGGCATCACGATCTCGTTGCGCGAGCAGCGGCGTGCAACGGCATGGCCTACCGGCGCCTGGGCCGCACGATCGAGGGCCGGCCGCTCGATTGTCTCGTGACGGGGGCAGGCCCGCTGCAGGTATGGCTGTTCGCGCGCCAGCACCCCGGGGAGACAATGGCGCAATGGTGGATGGAAGGTGCGCTCGACAAGCTCACCGATCCGGCCGATCCGGTCACGCGCGTGCTCGGCGAGCGCTGCACGCTGCATCTCATACCCAATTGCAACCCCGATGGTTCGGTGCGCGGGCATTTGCGGACCAATGCGGCGGGCGTCAATCTCAACCGCGAATGGCATGCGCCCAGTGCCGAGCGCTCGCCCGAGGTGCTGGCAATCCTGACGGCAATGGATGCGACCGGCGTCGATTTCGCCATGGACGTGCACGGCGACGAGGCGATCGCCGCCAATTTCATTGCCGGTTTCGAAGGTATCCCTTCGTGGACCGAGGCGCTGGGTAGCCAATACGCCAGCTATCGCACCATCCTCGAACGACGCTCCCTCGATTTCCAGACCGCCAGGGGCTATCCGCCGGCGCGGCCGGGCAAGGCCAACCTCTCGATGAGCACCAACCAGCTGGCCGAGCGCTTTGGCGCATGTGCGATGACGCTGGAGATGCCGTTCAAGGATCATGATGATCGACCCGACGCGGCCCAGGGCTGGAGCCCGGAGCGCTGCAAGCTGCTGGCGCACGATTGCCTCGGGGCGCTGGCCGAGTGGCTCGCCACACACCGCTGAAGGCCGCGCTCGTGCCGCTCGTGCCTTCCCCGCGACTGCGGCGATGCAGGCCGGACGGGCAAGTTCCGGCCCGCGATGGAAAGCGCGCGGAAGCGGCGTATCGCCTCGGGCGTTGGCGATTTCGTCGTGAAATCAACCAGCTCGCCTCAGCTACGCATTCGTGCGTAATGCCGCTTTGCTGGAACCGCGTGGCACAGGCGGTATTGAAGCGGCATGTCCTTTGCCGATCTCGCCGCCCTCCTTGCGGAACAGCTCGCCTGGGCTTCGGCCATGCTCGACAACGAGCTGATGGTGGCCGCGATGCTGCTGGTCGTCACCACCAGCGTCATCGGGCTATGCGTGCCCGGATTGCTGATGCCCATCTCGTTTTCGGCCGGCCTGCTGCTGGAGAGCTGGTTGGCGGTGCCGGTGGTCATGGCGGGGGCGGTGCTCGGTAGCCAGGGGCTGTTCCTCGCCATGCGGCGCGGGATGGGCCGCTCGCTCGCCAAACGGCTCGCGAGCCGGATTGAGCGGTTCACGCCGCATCTCGAGCGCTACGGCATCCTCTATGTCGCGGGGCTGCGCGTTGTTGGCACGCCGCACGCTTTGGTGACGCTCGCCAGCGCGGCCGGCCCGCTGCGCCACGGACATTTCGCCCTGGCGAGCCTGCTCGGCTTCCTGCCGGCAATCGTCATCAGCGCCGGCGCGGGCACGGCGTTCTGACCTCTGACCGCGGGCGAGCGCTCAGTTCGCGCGCGTGCCCGTGACGGCGATGACACCGAAGGAGGTATTGGCCTCGGCGGTCAGCTCGGTGCCGGCGACACTTCCGGTATAGGCGAACTCCATCGGACCCATCGGCGTGGTCAGCTGGCGCTTGAAGGAGAACTGCGCCCCGTCGACCACCAGGTCGCTCGTGCTATCCGTCGGCGTCTCGCCCTGCGCCCCGCCCGGCGGTCCTCCCGCCATCGGCGCATCGACGACGGTGACGGTGGGGCCATCGCTACCCTCGGCGAAGGTCCAGGTCGATTGCTGGGTGCCCATCGGCGTTTCGGCCGCAATGTTCCAGGTCCCCACCACCGGCGATTCCTGCGCCCAGCCCGGCATCGCCCAAGCCAGTGCCGCGGCCGCCAGGGCAGTTGCAAACTTGCCGTTTTTCATAGCTGCTTCCTTGTCATGATCGAGCATGCGCCAGCGCCTGCAACTCATGCACGGTTACCCCAGCGCGCCAGGCGAGGCAATTCGGATTTCCGCGAGGCGCCGCCGCGCCGGTGCTCAGCCCTTGATGTGGAGCACGCAGATCAGCGTGAACAGCCGGCGGGCGGTGGCGAAGTCGGTCTCCACCTTACCATCGAGCGCCTCGAGCAGCTGCCGGGTGCCGCGATCGTGGATGGCGCGCCGCGCCATGTCGAGCGTTTCGAGTTCCTGCGCGGAAGGGTTGCGCAGCGCCTTGTAGTACGAATCGCAGATGGCGAAGTACTCGCGCACCACCCGCCGCAGGCGCGCCAGGCCGAGCAGGATGGCGCCCGCCTCGCCCCCGGCCGCATCTTCGATCTCCAGGACCAGCTTGCCATCCAGCACCGAGAGCCTGATCGCCCATGGCCCGGCATGGCCGCGGCCGAGCGCGCGCAGCGGGCGGAAAGCGTTTTCCTCCACCAGGTCGCGCAGCGCCACCTCGCGTTCCTTCTCGACATCCGCGTTGCGCGCCAGGATGGTCCGCTCGTCGAGCGTGATCAGGGCGATGCGGTCGGCCTGTCCGTGGGAAGCGAGCGCGGTCGTCATCAGCCTGTTTGTCTCGCAGAAGCAAGTCTCTTGTGCAACTGCGAAGAGGCGCTTTCACGCTTACACACAGGCTTTTCCTCCAGCTTGTGGCAGGATGGGAACGCGGCCGGCTTGCTGCGCCGGCCACAGGCGCGCATCAAGGCCGGATGGCCAGCCAAGACCTCCTCTCCCGCCCCCCGGCGCTGCGCGACAGCCCGGCTTCCGGGCGCACGCTGCCCGCCAACCTGGAGGCCGAGGCTGCGTTCCTGGGCGCGGTGCTGATCGACAACCGGGTGCTCGAGGAGCTGCGCGTGCCGTTGCGGCCCGAGCATTTCTTCGCCCCCATCCACGGCCGGATATTCGAGCGCGTGTGCGCGCTGGTCGATCGGCAGATGGTCGTCACCCCGGTGACGCTCAAACCCTATTTCGAGGCGGACGAGGCGCTCGCCGAGCTCGGCGGCACCGCCTACCTGGCGCAGCTCACCGCCGATGGGCATGGCCTGCTCGCTTCGCGCGAGCTGGCGCAGCAGGTCTACGACCTGGCCCTCCTGCGCGAGCTGGTCAGCGTCGGCCGCGAGCTGGTGGCAGGCGCGCTCGACACCTCCGAGGAGGTCGAGCCGATGAAGCAGATCGAAGCGGCCGAGGCGCGGCTGTTCGATGTCGCCGAGGGCGCGGCGACCGGCACCGAGGCGGACAGCTTCCGCGGGGCGACCAACAAGGCGCTGGCGCTGATCGAGACCGCGATCAACTCGGGCGGGCATATCTCGGGCAAGACCACCGGTTTCACCTCGATCAACGACAAGTGCGGCGGGCTGCACAATTCCGACCTCGTCATCATCGCCGGCCGCCCGGGCATGGGCAAGAGCTCGCTGGCGACCAACATCGCCTTCAATTGCGCCGAGCGCTGGCTGCGCGACCAGCGCGACGAGATCGAGCAATCGGCCGGCGCGGGCGTGGCGCTGTTCAGCCTCGAGATGTCGAGCGACCAGCTGGCGACGCGGATCCTGGCCGAGCAGGCCCGCATCCCCTCGGAGGCCTTGCGCATGGGCAAGATCAGCCGGACGGACTTCCACCAGCTCTCGGTCGCCAGCCAGCGGCTCGCCGACCTGCCGCTCTACATCGACGACACCCCCGCGCTCAGCATCGCGGCGCTGCGCACCCGCGCCCGGCGGCTGAAGCGCCAGCATCGGGAGATCGGCCTGATCGTGATCGATTATCTGCAATTGCTGCAGGGCTCGGGGCGCTCGCAGGACAACAGGGTGAACGAGATCTCCGAGATCAGCCGCGGGCTCAAGACGCTGGCCAAGGAGCTGCAGGTGCCGGTGATCGCGCTCTCGCAGCTTTCCCGCGCGGTCGAGCAGCGCGAGGACAAGCGGCCGATGCTCTCGGACCTGCGCGAATCGGGCTCGATCGAGCAGGACGCCGACATGGTCTGGTTCATCTACCGCGAGGATTATTATGTCGGTGCGCGCGAGCCCAAGCGGCCGGTGGAGAGCGACGATGCCAAGACGCATGAGCAGCACGCGGCCTGGGTGGCGGACATGGAACGGGTCTATGGCCTGGCCGAGCTGATCGTCGCCAAGCAGCGGCACGGCGCAACGGGCAAGGTGCGCCTGCGCTTCGAGCCCAAGATCACCAAGTTCTCCGACCTGGCTGAGGGCGAGTACGGGGTCAGCGACTTCGATTGAGCGCGAACCGGCGCGCAGATCCCGCGCGACGTCGGGTGCGACCCGCGCTGCGGGGCTCACGGGCCGCACTCGAAGATTCCCTGCACGGCGATCGCGTCGTCGCCACTGCGCACCGTCATCGTCGCCGGGAAGGCCGGCGATTGCGCCACCCCCTGCGGCGTTTGGCCGCCGGTGAGCGCGAATTCAACGCTTACGCCATCGCCGATGAAGCGGGCGGCGCCGTTCATCGCCTGGAACCCGCCGGTCGCGTCCATCGCCAGCACCCGAATACCCTCGGGCAGCTTGACGACGCCCTGGGCACCGGCCTCGGGCCGCACGTCGGCGCGGCCCAGGAACAGCATCTCCCCGCCCGGTCCCGGGGCGAAGGAACAGGCGAGTTCGCCGGCGATGGCCGCCTGTTCCAGGTCGGCTGGAGTGAGCGCCTGGATCGCGAGATTGATCGCCTGCGCCCGATCGGTTGCCGGAGCGGGGCGATAGACCGGTGGCGCGGCTGTGGTTGCCTCTTCCTCCTGCTCGGGAGGGGTGTCGGAACAGGCCGCGAGGGCCAGTTGCAGGAGGCCGGCGGCCAGGAGGATCTTGGACATCGCCACTCCAACTCCGCCTCCGAGCCACAGTTTCCCGGCCAGGGTCAAGCCGGAGTGATGGCCCAGGTCACAGGCCCCGGTCACGGCCCCGGTCACAGGCCCAGGTTCAGCCGGCGCGTGACGGTGTAATCGACCACTCCAACCAGGAACCAGCTGGCCAACCAGCGCAGCCGGGTCAGCGGTGTGCGCCAGCTGCGATAGAGCGCCGGCGTCACTTCGATGGAGCGCTCTACCTGCATCGTCACGAATGCGCGCATCCGCTCGGCGAGAGCTGCATCCTCGATCCGCAGGACGATCTCCAGATTGAGGTAAAGGCTGCGCATGTCGAGGTTGGCGCTGCCCAGATACACCACGTCATCGAGCACGATGAGCTTGGTGTGCAGCTTGCCGGGTTGGAACTCGAAGATCCCCGCGCCGCGCTGCAACAGCTGGCCGTATAGAGCGCGCGAGGCGCCGATCGTGGCGCCATTGTCCGATTGCGCGGCCATGACGAGGCGGGTCTGCCCTCGCGCGGCGATCGCGCCGATCCGCCGGATCATCCCGCGCGGTGGCGAGAAATAGCCCATGATCAGGTCGAGCCGGCGGCCCTGTTCCAGGTCGCGCGCCACGCAGCGCGCCCAGCTGGAAAGGCCGCGCGTGGGGCCGCCGATCAACAGCTGCACCGGCCCCGCGCCCGCCTGCCATTGGCGGACCTTGCGGCGGATGGCGCGAAATTGGGCGCGCGGGTTCGCCACCCAATCTTCTAGCTCGTCGAACCAGGCGCCGATCCGCTCCACGATCGGCCCGCTGACGATGTAGCCCAGGTCGCTCCAGCCCCCCTGCTCGGCGGGAAGGAAATAATCATCGGCGACGTTGAAGCCACCCAGCATGGCGCGGTTGCCGTCGGCCAGGGCGATCTTCTGGTGGTTGCGGATAAGGTAGCGGCGGCTGGCGGCCGGCATGAAACAGCGAAACCGCCCGCCAACTGCCGCCAGCGGTTCGAAGAAGGCCTCGTCCGCGTCGGCGCCGAACGCATCGAGGATGACAGTTACCGCCACCCCGCGCTTCGCCGCTGCCACCAGCCCATCGCGGACTGCCGCGCCACTCGCATCCCGGGCGAAGATGTAGAAGGCGATCCGCAGGCTGGCTTGTGCGTGGCCGATCAGGCCCAAGAGGGCGTCTAGGCGTTCGCGGCCCCCCGGGTAGATCATGAAGTGGTGCCCGGCGGCCACCTGTTGGAACGGTGCCGTTCGCGACGAGGCGCCAGTGCCCTGCACTTCGCCCGACCGGCTCTGTTCGGCCTCGTCCCTGCCCATGGTGTCACCCTACCATGACGAACCGGGCGTGAAACCTTGACTTTGCGCAAGGGGCCTTCCACTATGGCGTTCTTCCTGCATCGCAGCTTGTTATGGAGTGCCGCATGGCGCGCGTTACCGTCGAAGATTGCGTCGACAAGGTTCCCAACCGCTTCGATCTCGTCCTGCTGTCCGCGCAGCGGGCGCGCGAGATCTCGGGGGGGGCGGAGCTCACCATCGATCGCGATCGTGACAAGAACCCGGTCGTCGCGCTGCGGGAAGTGGCCGAACAGACCGTCAGGCCCAAGCAGCTGCACGAGAGCCTCGTGCAATCGCTCCAGCGCGTGCTCCCGGACGAAGAGGACGAGGCGGACGCCATCGGTTCGCTCAGCCAGTCGGCGGAGGCGATGCGGCTCTCGGCCGCAGCCCCGGCGCGCACGTCCTCGGTTGGTAGTGACTACGAGGGCTGACGAGCGCGGCTAGGCCCGCAGAGCGCGTGGGTCCGGGTTGGCGGGGCCTTTCCCGAGGCTTGTGCTCACCATGACCGGATGATGACCGGCCAAATTGCAGGGTTGCGGCTGTAACTCGACTGTCACAATAGCTCGTCGAGGGCGAGCACAGGACGGTACGAATGGCGGTCATTGCGGTATACAGCGTCAAGGGCGGCGTGGGGAAGACGACCCTGGCGGTCAACCTCGCTTGGCTATCGGCCATCGTGTCCTGTCGGCGAACGCTGCTGTGGGACCTCGACGCGGCCGGAGGGGCAGGGTTCCTCCTCGGGATCAAGCCGCCAGGCAAAGCCAATGCAGCCGGCCTGTTCGCAAAGGACGTGCAGGTTGCGGAACTGGTCTGCAAAACGCGTTACGACCGGCTGCACCTGCTCGCCGCCGATGAAAGTCTGCGCGATCTGGCGAACATCTTTGCCCGCATCGGCAAAAAGCGGCGGCTTGCTCGATTGAGCGAAGCACTGGCCAAATCCTACGACCGAATCATCCTGGATTGTCCACCGGTGTTGGGAGAGATCAGCGCCCAGATCGTCAGGGCGGCCGACCTGGTCGTCGTTCCTCTGCCACCATCGCCGCTATCGAGCCGCGCGTTCGAGCTCGTTCGCGAGGAAATCGCCATCCACGCCGGGCGCGAGATCCCGATCCTGCCGGTGCTCTCGATGCTCGATGGCCGGCGGGCTTTGCATAGCCAGGCAAGGGCCGACCATCCGGATTGGCCGGTGATCCCGCTAGCCAGCGCAATTGAGCAATGCGCGGTCCGGCAGGAGCCGGTGGGGGCCTTCGCACCCGCCACCCCCGCCGCCCGTGGGCTGGGCCAGTTGTGGACGGCGGTTGAGCGGAGGCTTGCGCAACCGGCTTGAATGGTGGTGGGCACGGGGCGACCAGAGGTGAGGTCGCTGGTCCTCGGATCTACCGACCCGCCGCTGCTACTTGCCGCGCCCGGTGACCTCCTGCAGTGCGTCGATCCGCTTGGATGCGTCCGCCTTGGTCAGACCCGGATCATAGGCTTGGCCGTCATCGGCTTCCTCGGACCAGGTTTTGAGATAGCTGGCCTAGGCGCCGGTCATGGGCCCGTCACCCGTGGTCGACGCGTCTGGCGACTTATCGGGGTTTCGATACCCGGTGCTGACTCGGGATGGTCGCTCGGCCGTTGGGTGATGGTTGACGCTCCTTGGCGGCAAATAGCGTTTGTGATCCTGGTTTGTTCCGATCCCGCCACCCTCTTTTGCGTCGCGCGGCAATGCGGTATCCTACGCGGGCGGGGTGGGCATGAATGAACTTGGCGGGGGTCTCGGCACGGCAGAGGAAGGGTCGCTCCTGGCGCGCGCGCTCGAGCCCGGGTCAGGCGCTCGGGATCCCCATCCCCACCAGCCGGCGAACTGCCTCAATTGCCGCACGGCGCTGGTCGGCGCCTATTGCCATGCTTGCGGGCAACAAGCGCACCTGCACCGCACGCTGGGCGGCTTCATGCACGACCTGCTGCATGGCGCGCTGCATTTTGAAGGCAAGATATGGCGCACGCTGCCGATGCTCGTGCTGCGCCCGGGCACGCTGACGCGGCGTTACATCGAGGGCGCCCGCGCGCGGTTCGTCTCGCCGCTGGCGCTGTTCCTGTTCTCGGTGTTCCTGATGTTTGCGGTGTTCCAGGCGCTCGGGATCACCCCGCCCGCGGACCTCGCGTTAGACACGAACGTCGTCGAGAACATAGACGCCGCGCGTCGGGCGGCGGAGGCGGAGGCGAGCGATGCGCGGGGGGGTCTGCGCGCCTTGCCGGCCGATCATCCCGGCCGGCCGGCGGCGCTTCTCCGCCTCGAGGAGGCCGAGCGCGACGTTGCAGAACTCGCGAGGACCAATCCCCTTCTTGCCGAGGCAGATGGCGAGCAAACTAGTGTCCCGGGCAACACTGGCATCAAATGGGTCGATGAAAATCTTGTCAGGAAGTGGCGTCAAGATCCTGAGCTTATGCTGTACAAGCTACAAACCAACAGCTACAAATTTTCCTGGTTACTGATCCCTCTGTCCCTTCCTTTCGTCTGGATTCTTTTCGCTTGGAAGCGTCAGTTCAAAGGTTACGATCATACGATCTTCGTCACATACTCGCTAAGCTTTATGTCTTTTTTGTTTGTCACCTTCACGCTGCTTTCCGCCGCCGGAGTTCCCGGCGACGTACTTGGCCCGGGTGCCCTCGTTATCGCGCCGATCCACCTGTACAAGCAACTGAAGGACGCATATTCGCTGCGGCGGCGATCCGCGCTCTGGCGGTTGGTCGCACTTTACGTGATGATCCTGATCATCATGATGCTGTTCCTCCAGATCCTGCTGGTTCTGGGCGCCTTTTGAGGCGCTGGGCAGATCGAAGGGCAAACCCGCGGGAGCGTTCGCGGGCCGCTGCCAAATCGCTCCCGCCATGGAACGGCGGCCCTGCAATCAGGCCCCCTGAGGGGCGGTTCCCTCGCCGCCAAATCGCTTGCCGGCCTTCGGAATGGCCGAACCCTGCACCGGCTTGCCAATGGCAGGCCCGGGAGTGGGATCGGGCCGGTCGATCTTGCCCGTTTCGAGCAGCGCCTTGATCTCCTCGCCGGTGAGCGTCTCGTACTCGAGCATGGCCTGTGCGAGGAGGTGCAGCTGATCCTCGTGCTCGCTCAGAATTTGCGTAGCTTTGGCATGGGCGCCGTCCACCAGGGCGCGAATTTCGGCGTCGATCAGGCGATTGGTATCGTCGCTGGCCATGGTCCGCTGGGTTTGCCCCATGCCCAGGTAACCCTCATGGCTTTGCTCGTACTGCAGCGGACCCAGCTTGTCCGACATGCCCCACTTGGTCACCATGTTACGCGCCAGATCGGTGGCGTAGTGGATGTCCGAGGAGGCGCCGCTCGATACCTTGTCGTGCCCGAAGATGATCTCCTCGGCGACGCGCCCGCCCATGCTCACCGACAGGTTGGCGTGCATCTTGTCGCGATGATAAGAGTAATTATCACGCTCCGGCAGCCGCATGACCATTCCCAGGGCGCGGCCGCGCGGAATGATCGTGGCCTTGTGAATCGGGTCCGAAGCCGGCTCATGGATTGCCACCACGGCGTGACCCGCTTCGTGGTAGGCCGTCATCTTCTTCTCGTCCTCGGTCATGACCATGGATCGACGCTCGGCGCCCATCATGACCTTGTCCTTGGCATCCTCGAATTCCTGCATGGCGACCAGGCGCTTGTTGCGCCGCGCGGCGAGCAGCGCCGCTTCGTTGACGAGGTTGGCCAAGTCGGCGCCCGAGAAGCCGGGCGTGCCGCGCGCGATGGTGCGCGGGTTCACGTCCGGCGCCAGCGGGACCTTTTTCATGTGAACCGCCAGGATCTTCTCGCGCCCGTCGATGTCGGGCACCGGGACCACCACTTGGCGGTCGAAGCGGCCTGGCCGCAACAACGCCGGATCGAGCACATCGGGCCGGTTCGTGGCCGCGATGATAATGATGCCCTCGTTCGATTCGAAGCCATCCATCTCGACCAGCAGCTGGTTCAGCGTCTGCTCGCGCTCGTCGTTGGAGTTCCCCAGGCCATGACCACGATGGCGGCCGACCGCATCGATCTCGTCGATGAACACAATGCAGGGCGCGTTCTTCTTGGCTTGTTCGAACATGTCGCGCACGCGGCTGGCGCCGACGCCGACGAACATCTCGACGAAATCCGAGCCGGAGATGGTGAAGAACGGCACCCGCGCCTCGCCGGCGATGGCGCGAGCGAGCAGCGTCTTGCCGGTGCCGGGCGAGCCGACCAGCAGCGCGCCCTTGGGGATCTGGCCGCCGAGTTTGGAGAAGCGCTGGGGATCGCGCAGGAACTCGACGATTTCCTGCAGTTCCTCGCGCGCCTCGTCGATGCCCGCGACATCGTCGAAGGTGACGCGGCCCTGCTTTTCGGTGAGCAGCTTGGCCTTGGACTTGCCGAAGCCCATGGCCCCCGAACCGCCGCCCTTCTGCACCTGGCGCAGGGCAAAGAAGGCGATGCCCAGGATCAGCAGGAACGGCAGGGTCTGGATGAGAATGTAGAGCAGCACATTGCCTTCCTCAGGCGGCGTGCCGGTGTACTGGACGTCGTTGTCCGCGAGCAGCTGCGTGAGCGTCGTGTCACCCGGAACCGGCGTGGTGCTGAAGGTGGCGTCGTTCTCCATCGTGCCGGTGATCCGATCAGGACCGACCGTCACTTCGCGAACGCTGCCTTCCGCCACACGCGTGCGGAAGTCCGAATAGTTGATCTGCGTGCCGGCCTGTTCGCCCGAACCGCCGAACATCGAGACCACGAGCAGCAAAGCGAGGAAGATGCCGCCCCACACCATCAGGCTCTTGACCCAGGGATTGCCGCTCGGTTCCGGCTCGCGATTGTCGCTCATGCGCTGGAGAATCCTTTCCCCGCCAATGTAGGACACAAGGGGTGAATGGCAAGCTAACGCTTGACCCCCAAATATCTGCGCAAGCTGCGGCCGCGCCGGGCAAGGCCGGCTAGGGCTGGCCATCGGCTCTGGAGCGGGCGAACAGCAGCTTTTCAGCCAGGTCCGCGCCCTGCTGGCCAGTAATCTCGAACAGCGCCTCGAACGGCTGGTCGCCTTGCGCCGCGGCGGAGAGGCCCGTCGGCAGATCGGCGCCCCCGACGATGGCGCCGAGCGCGCGCAGCCCGGTGTCGCGCGAGCCGCCGAGCACCACCACGAGCGCGCCGCTAGGCGCCCGGTAGCGGGTCAGGAAGGCGTAGTCGCGATAATAGGCCGGCGAGGCCAGGCTGCGCGCCTCCCCGCTGACGAACTCGCGGCCGGTGCCCTGGTCGATCAGCTGGTCGTAGCTCTCACCGGGCGCAAAGCCCGAACCCATGAAGCTGAGCTCCTCGAGCAGCCCCATGCCCGAGAGCAGGCCGACATAGACCAGGTCGAAGCGGTTGAGCATGTCGGGCTCGAGTTCGGAGGCGGCAATCAGGCTCACCTCCTTGCCATGCGCTGCCAGCAGCGGGACCACCGCGTCGAGGCCGTAGGCGGAGGAGAAGGGCAGGTAGTTGAGCCCCATGTCCTGGGCGGCGCCGAACCGGTCGGGAGACAGGCTCTGCATGCGTTCCAGGTCGGCCGCCGAATTGACCCGGAAATCGCGGATCAGGCGGCCGTCCTCGGGGTGGACGGGATCGATCTCGCCATAAATGTAGTAGTCGCCCAGCACCACCAGCACCGGGCGCTCGCTGGCCAGGAGAGGCTGCCAGACCGCATTGGCCGGCGCCGGTGCTTGGCGCGGGTAGGCCCACCCGGCGAATAGCCCGACGATCAGGGTCAGCCCGGCAATGAACGGCCAGAGGAGCCGGCTCTGGCGCGGCATCGCGGTGGAGCGCGCCGGCGGGGTTCGATCGCCGACCGGGTGCTCGTCCTCGACCAGGCGCAGGGCGTAGATGCCTGCGGGCACCTGCAGGCGCACTGCGGCGGCGTTGGGCTGCTGCGCGTAATGCTCCTCCAGCCGGCGACGCAGGCGATGCATGTAGACGCGCACGGTTGCATCGTCGGCCGCGGGGTTGGACTGGCCGAACACCGCAGCGGAGACCTCGAGCTGGCTCGCGGGGCCCGCCAGGTGCCCGCGATCGGCCAGGTAGTCGAACAGGTCGCGCAGCCGCCCGCTCACGCCTGCAACCCCGGCGGCGCGCAGCCGCTCGACCTCGGCGGTGAAGGCGCCTGTCGCTTCGCCGGTGTCGCCAGGCAGCTGCGCCGCAACCATCAAGTAGCCCGCCTCCCCCCTGTGTGAGTAGGTGTAACCCCCCGTAACGCGCCGATTACCGTTATTTACGTGGTTTGCCCAGAGCCGCGCCCGCAGGGTTGCGACGTGCCTTCGCCTATACCCGTTGCTGCCTGCCGATCGGTCACCTGCATGCCGGCTCGGCTCGTGCTAGCCATCGTCCCGCTGCTCGCGGGTGCGGCGTGGGTGGCGACGGCGGCGCCGGCCTCGGCACAAGCCATTGCGGCCGGCGAGCCCTTCGACGTTTCGGCCGATCCGGATGCGCCAGCCGACGGTCCCCGGGTCGAGGCACCGCGCGACGTAATTTACGTATATGGCCGGGGCGAGCAGCGGATCGGCCGGGGGATCGCGGCCAGCGAGGGCGGGGTCTCGGGAGCAGACCTCGACGTGCGCCCGCTGCTGCGGCCGGGTGAGATCCTCGAGGCGACCCCGGGCCTCATCGCCACCCAGCATTCGGGCGGCGGCAAGGCCAACCAGTTCTTCCTGCGCGGCTTCAATCTCGATCACGGCACCGATTATGCGGTCTATCTCGACGATCTGCCGGTCAATTTCCGCACCCATGGGCACGGCCAGGGCTATCTCGACGTCAACGGGCTCATCCCCGAGACGGTGCGGCGGGTGGATTACCGCAAAGGCCCTTACCGCGCCGACACCGGTGATTTCAGCTTCGTGGGCACTTCGTTCATCACGACCCACGATATCCTCCACCCCTTTGCCAAGGTCGAGCTCGGCTCGTTCGGATACCGCCGCGTCGTTGCTGGTGGATCTGTGCCGCTTGGTGTTGGCAACCTGCTGGCGGTGGGGCAGGTGAAGCTCAACCATGGGCCATGGCAGCTGCCCGAGGAATTTGAGGGCTATTCGGGCCTGCTGAAGTACTCCGCGCCGGTGGGCGACGGCGAGCTGCAGACCTCGGCCAATCTCTACCACGCCACCTGGGCGCCGACCGAGCAGCTGCCCGAGCGCGCGGTCGGCACGCCGGCGTGCGCGGATCGCTATTGTTCCCTCGACGAGACGTTGCGTGGCGAGACCAAGCGCGAGATGTTCACCCTCACCTACCGGTCGGACGATTGGCGGGTGACCACCTACGCCCAGCATTACGACTGGAGCCTGCTCTCCAACTTCACCTTCTTCCTCGACGATCCGGTCAACGGCGACCAGCTGCGGCAATACGACGAGCGCTGGACCTTTGGCGGACGCCTGGAACGCACGATGGGGCTGGGCGAGCGGCTGTCCCTGCGGGTGGGCGGCGAGGGGCGGGTGGACGACATCGACCGAGTGGGCTTCGACGAGACGATCGCCGGCGAGAAGGAGTTCACCGTCGGCGCGTTCGGGGTGATGGAAGGCTCGCTGGGCCTGTATGCCGAGGCGGTCTGGCGGCCATTGGATCGCCTGATGCTGATCGGGGGCGGGCGCGGCGATTGGTATCGCTTTCGCACCACGGCGCTCGAAGGCGAAGCCACCTGGAGCGGCACCGTGAAGGACGAAGCCTTCGCTCCCAAGATCGGTGCCGGTTACGAACTGGCCCATGGCCTTGCGGTCTATGCCAATTATGGCGAAGGCTTCCATTCCAACGATGCCCGCGGGGTGACGAATCCCGACGACCCCGCACCCGGCCTGGTCGAGGGCGACTTCCAGGAGGTCGGGGTGCGGTTCGAGCGCGCCGGGGCCATCCTCACCGCGGTGTACTGGTGGAGTTCCAGCGACAGCGAACTCATCTATGTGGGCGACAGCGGGGCGGTGGAACCTAGCGATCCGGGGCGCCGACGCGGCTACGAGCTGACCGGTTTCTGGAAGCCCAACGACTGGCTGGCTGTGGACGCGGTGTGGACCGGCTCAACCGCCCGCCACCTGGGCCTGCCCGAGGGCGAGGATTACGTGCCCGGCGCGCTCGAAAGCGCGGGCGAGCTGGGTGCTTCGGCGATCTTCCCCGAGTTCAACGCCGCCGCGCGGCTGCGCTACCTCGGGCCGCACCCGCTGGTCGAGGACAATTCGCAGCGCGGCGCGGCGACCCTGTTGGTCAACGCCCGCGCCGCCTGGACCCCGCAGCGCCTGGCCGGATTCTCGGTCCATGCCGAGTTGCTCAACGCATTCGCTTCCTCAGGCGACGACATCGACTACTATTACCGGACGCGCCTGCCGGGTGAGCCGCCCGAAGGCGTGCTCGGCCGCAACAGTCGCATCGTCGAGCCACGACAGGTGCGCGTGGGAATAAGCAAGACATTCTGATCCCTGACGTCTGATGGCGACGCATCTGGCGCGGCGTCGCCGCAACCGGCGCCGGTTGCGCCTCAAGCTGGTCGCTAAGCGAGGTGGCAAAAGCGCAACGGTTCGCAGCGGAAGTGAGATGTGGGGGATAGGGTCGACCCTCACCCCGTTGGGGAGCCTGACAGTCAAGCAATCGGGAATTTCTCATATGCGCACCACAATTCTTCTCGGCCTGGGCTCAGGCCTGATCACCCTGGCGATGACCTCTCCCGCCATGGCGCAAACCGATGACGTGGCGGCCGAGTTCGACGGCCTCTACGTGGGCGGCGGCGTCGGCTACTCCATCAGGGGCAATGGCGACGATACCGTCGTGTTCGACACCGATCGGGACGGCGCCTTCGACGACACCGTCCGCACCGGCCCGGGTGCCGACGCGTTCTCCACCGACTTTTGCAACGGCGCTGCGCTCGGCGCCACCCGCGCAGCGGGCTGCGACAAGGAGCGCGGGGGCATCGATTATTTCGCGCGGTTGGGCTTCGACAAGCAGTTCGGCAATCTGGTGATCGGACTGGTCGGCGAAGTCGGCAAGTCGGAATTGAGCGACAGCATCACCGCTTATAGCACCACGCCGGCCAATTACGTATTCACGCGCGAGATCGACTGGAGCGCAGCTCTCCGCGCGCGGGCCGGCTTGGCGGCCGATCGCACGCTGTTTTACGCCACCGGCGGTGTTGCGCGGGCCGAACTCGAGCGCGATTTCTCCACCACTAACGCCGCCAACAGCTTCACCCTGGTGGAGGATGGCAGCGACGTGTGGGGGTGGCAGGCCGGCGGCGGCGTGGAGCAGAAGATCGGCGAATCGTTCTCCATCCAGCTGGAATATCTCTACAACCGCTACAATGATGACGGCAATTCCGTGGCCGTAGGCCCGGGCACTGCGCCCGCGACCAACCCGTTCTTGCTGGTCGATCCGACCGGCACCGACATGGCGCGCAGCAGCGACCGGTTCGACTTCCACTCGGTGCGCGCGGTGGCGGCGTTCCGCTTCTGATGCGGTGGGGGCCGGGGAGCAAGCGGTTGCCCGCTTCCCGGCCCCGTTTCATTCCTCCAGGCCGGTGAACACGAAGCGCTGCACGCGCCGGCCGGTGTTCACCTCGGCGGTGTAGATGTTGCCCCGGCTGTCGACATCCAGGCTGTGGAGCCAGATGAACTCGCCCGGATAACGGCCGTTCTTGCCGAAGCTGCCCAGGACCTCGTGCGTCTCGCGCAGGAGGATCCACACGCGCCCGTTCATCATGTCGGCGACGTAGACATAGGTGCCGTCAGGCGAGAAGCCCACGTCGGTGGCCGTGCGCGTGCCGCCGGTGCCGTCGCCGATGACGATGTCCTGGATGAACTCCACGCCGTCCTCGCGCTCGCGGAACAACTGGACGCGGTTATTGCGCCGATCGCAGATGTAGAGCGTGTTGTCGGGGCCGCGGACGACGCAATGGACGATATCGCCGTAGCTTTCGCTCGTCGGATCGGGTCCGCCATCGCCGGTGCTGGTCGCCTGGCTCTGGTCGAACGCGCCCTCGCGTACGGGCGCGGCTGGCGGGCGGCCGTAAGCGCCCCACACCTCGTCGAAGGCGAGCGTCTCGGGCGCGAAGCCGATCACCCGCTTGTTGATGTAGCCGTCCGACACCAGCACCTCGTCGCCATCGGCGTTGGCGTCCGTGGGGTTGCCCAGGCACTCCTGCGATTCGTTACCCTCGGTGCAGCCGCGGCGGCCGATCTGGCGGATGAACTGGCCTTCGGGCGTGTAGTTGACGATGACGTGGTCGCCCTCGCCATTGCCGCCGATCCACAGCGTGCCCTCGTCGTCGACGTGGAGGCCGTGGACGTTGACCGGCCATTGCGATTCGCCGTCGATCACCGGCGCGGTGAGCGAGCCGTCGAACTCGCCCACCAGGTTGCCGTCCTGGTCGAAGCGAAGCAAATGGCCGGGCACGCGGCAGCAGGCGAGCGCCTGGGGCGGCTCGGTGGTGAGACCGATGTCGGTGGGGCCGAGCGAATTGGGCCGGTTGAGCACCCAGATCGTATCGTCGGGGGCCACCGCCACGCCGGGCGCCTGGCCGATCATCAGGTCTTCGGGCAGGCGTGGCCAGGCGGCGTCGGCCTTGAAGACCGGAAACGGCACCTCCCGGTTGGTGCGCGTGGTGGCCACGTCCACCAGCACGTCGGCCGCGGCGGGCGTTCCGGTGGCGATGAGCAGGGCCGCAAGGCCCAGGTAAGCGTAATGCATGGCTCTCCTTTCCATTCGTCTCATGCGCTGAGGCTCTCGATCACGCGTGGCAGCGCCTCGGTATAGCGGAAACGTCTTCCAGCCGGCCGGTGCTGACCCGCGAAAACTGCGTCCACGGGCCGCAGGCGCCGCGGATCATCACGCCCTGGCTGGCCATCGCCGCGCGCACGGCCTGGGCATCGGGCACTTCGACATAAACCAAGTTGGTCTGGCTCGGCGGCGCGGCGAGACCGGCGCTGGCGACCGCCGCCAGGATCATCTCGCGCCGCTCCAGGATCATCGCCCGTGTGGACCAGCGCGATTCGCTCGTCGAAGGCCGCCGCCCCGCCCGATGCCTCCAGCCGGGCCTGGCGGGCGAGCTCCTGCGCCGAAGCGGCGGCCGCCAGCCCGGCGGCGCCGGCCGCCCCGGCGATGAAGGTCCTGCGCATTAGATCCATGGCGTTCGTTCCCCCTGTTGCCAGCTGTTGGCGATCATCGTCACCCCGACCACGGCGAGATAAAGCCCGAACACCAGCCGCAGCAGCCGCGGGCTCAACCGGTGCGCGGTGGCGACGCCAAGCGGCGCCAGCAGCACCGAGGTGACGATGATCGCCACCGCCGCGGGGAGGTTGACGTAACCCAGCGAGCCCCAGGGCAGCCGCGGTTGATCGAGGCCGATGAGCATGAAGCCCAGCGTTCCTGGCAGCGCTATGATCGCGCCCATGCCCGACGCGGTGCCGATCGCCCGGTGGATCGAAGTGCCGCACAGCGTCATCACCACGGTGGTAATCACCCCGCCGCCGATCCCCAGCAGGGCCGAAAGCAGTCCGAGGCCGCCTGCCAGGCTGATCCGCGCGACGCCGCCCGGCATCGCGGTAAGCAAATGCCTCTCATGCAGGCGCGGCGCGAGGAAATGGACCGCGAACGGCAGCACGCCCACCCCGAAGATCAGCGCGAGCGCATCGCTGGAGATGCGGTCGGCGACCAGCGCGCCAAGCCCGGTGCCCAGCACCACCCAGGGCGCCCAGCTCCTGAGCATGGCGAAATCCACCGCCCCGCGGGCCGCATGGCTGCTGACCGAGCGCAACGAGGTGAAGATGATCGTCGCCAGCGAAGTGCCCACCGCGATGTGCGTGACATCTGCCGCTCCGGCACCCAGCAGCGGCAGCAACAGGACCAGCGCGGGCACGACCACGAAGCCGCCACCGATCCCGAACATGCCGCCGGCAAACCCGGCTGCAGCGCCCGCCGCGAGCAGCGCCACCAGTGACCAGAGGTAAGGAACGTCCCCGTTCACCCGACAATTATACCGCAGTGCAGCGCGGAAGCCAGTCGCAATCGGCCATCGGGGTTTGTGGCCATTGTGGCAGATGGTGCCGCTTGGTGTACATTCGTGCCCGGGCGTGGTGTAGCGCCGCAGGGTGGGAACCTGAACGTGTGTTAAGGGTTACCAATGAACGACTTGCCGGCATTGTCCGCACCTTATTGTTGGGCGAATGACCAGCGATCGTCCTGTCCGGAACAAATAGCTTGAGCGAATCGCTGCTACATGATGCATTGCAACAAAACTCGCTTTGATCGGGAATTGTGGGGGCAACAAGCGGCACACAGATGGGAGCCCACTTCACGATGACCCTTGTCGCGGGCCGCCAGCCGCCAGCCAGGACACCCACCGGGCCAACCCCGCCGCTCACCGGCATCCGCGAATTGTTCGGATTCGCCGAAGGGCGTCTCAGCCGGCGCCGCGTCGCCCTCATCGGCACGTTCACGCCGCGCAAATGCGGCATCGCGACCTTCACCGCCGACATCGTCGAACGGTTGCGCGAGTTCGAGCCCAGGTTCGACATCGACGTGTATGCGCTCGATGATCCCACCCAGTCGCTGAGCTATGAAGGGATTGCAGGAACGATCGATTGCGGCGACCCGGCAAGCTACGCGCAAGCCGCCCAGCGGATCAACGAAAGCGGCGCCGATGCGGTCTGGCTGCATCACGAATACGGCATCTTCGGCGGCCCGGACGGGGCGATGGTGCTGGGCTTCGTCGACCGCCTGGCCGCCCCCCTCATCCTCACCGCGCATACCGTGCTCGGCGATCCGAGCGACAACCAGCGCGCCATCCTCAGCCACCTCATCGCCCGCGCCACCCGGATCATGGTGATGAGCCGCCATGCGCGCGACCTGTTGGCTGAACGCTACCATGCCCCGCACGAGATCCTGCGGATCATCGAGCACGGCGCGCCCGACCGCCCCTTTGGCCGGCAGATGGAGTTCAAGCAGCGGCTGGGCCTGGCCGGCTGCAACGTGCTGATGACCTTCGGCCTGCTCGGCCCGGGCAAGGGGATCGAGCACGCGATCCGCGCCATGCCCGCGGTCATCGAGCGGCATCCCGAGACGATCTACCGGATCGTCGGCGCCACCCACCCCAATTTGGTCGCGCACGAAGGCGAGGCCTATCGCGACAAGCTCAAGGAGCTGGCTGCAACGCTGGGCGTGGCCGAGCATATCCAGTGGGAGAACCGCTTCCTTGACGGCGAGGAACTGCTCGACCAGCTCGAAGCCTGCGATATCTACCTCACGCCCTACCTCAATCTCCAGCAATCGACCTCGGGAACGCTCAGCTATGCGGTGGCGCTGGGCAAGGCGGTGGTCTCCACGCCTTACGTCCACGCCCGCGAGCTGCTCGCCGATGGCGTGGGCCGGATGATCGAGCCGGACAGCGCCGCGGCGGTCGCCGAGGCCGTGATCGCGCTGCTCGACGATCGAGCCGAGCTCGAGGCGGTCCAGCGCCGCGCTTACGCCAAAGGTCGCGAGACGATCTGGCCTTGTTTCGCCCAGGCCTCGGCGCGGCTGATCGAGGAATCGGTCGCGCCTTTCGCGAGCCCGATACCGGTGACCGCCACGCCGAGCCTTTCCGCGGTGTTCGATCTATCCGATTCCACGGGCATCCTCCAGCACGCTATCGGCATCGTACCCGATCGGCGCCACGGCTACTGCCTCGACGACAACGCCCGCGCGCTGATGCTGATGAATCTGGCCGCCGGCCTCTCCGACAAGGAGCGCAACGCCCGCGCGGCCGTCTATGCCGCGTTCGTCCAGCATGCCTGGAACGAGGAGGTCAAGGCATTCCGCAACTTCATGACCTTCGAGCGGACTTGGTGCGAGGATTCCGGCTCGGAAGACGCCAATGGCCGGGCGCTGTGGGCGTTGGGCCACACCATGGAGCACGCGCCCGACGCCAGCTTGCGCGAATGGGCCGGCCGGTGGTTCGATACCGCCGCGCCGCATTGCGCCAGCTTCGGCTCGCCGCGCGCCATCGCCTTCACCATGCTCGGCGCCGCGGCCGCGCTTCGCGCCCGGCCGGATCATGGCGCCTCGCGCGTGCAGCTGCGCCAGGGCGGCGACTTCCTCGAACGCCTGCTCGGCGGCGCGCGGCGGCCCGATTGGGCGTGGTTCGAAACCGTCCTCGGCTACGACAACCCGCGCCTGTCGCAGGCGCTGATCGAAGCGGGTGCGGTGCTCGGCCATGCGCCGTTTACCCGCGCGGGCCTCGAAACGCTGGAGTGGATCGCCGGCCAGCAGATCGCCGCCAGCGGCAACTTCCGGCCGATCGGCTCGGATACGTTCGGCAAGGCGCGCGCGCACCTGCCGTTCGACCAGCAGCCGCTTGAGGCGCAAGCGGCGATCGAGGGCGCGCGGGCGGCTTATCTCGCTACCGGTGATCGCCGGTGGCTCGATCATGCGCTGGCCGCCTGGAACTGGTTCTTCGGCGCCAACGATCGCGGCGTGGTGATCGCCGAACTGGCCACGGGCCGCTGCCGTGACGGCATCAATCCGCGCGGAGCGAACGCGAATTGCGGAGCCGAATCGATACTTGCTTTCCATCTTGGTCATTATTCGCTGATAGGCCTTGCGGGGGCCATTCAGGGCGATTCGACGGGAGATGGGCTTGGCAAGCCGGAAGATAAAACCAGAAAACTCGTTGCGTATCCTTGAGACCCGGCTGCATGCCGATCCCTCGCGTGTGGTGCTGCGGCCGTTCCACCTGGGCTGGCAGGCCAAGAACGCGCCGGGCGGGCGGGCGCAGAAACTCGTTGACGACATCCTCGCCCTGTCCGAAGAAAGTGTCGCGATCGAATACGCCAAGGTGCTGCGCGACTTCGACGAGCGGCACTGGCAGATCGAGCAGATGTTCGAGCACCGTTTCTCCGAGGTGGAAACCTCGCTGGAACTGCCCGAGAACGGCTTCTCGCCCGCGCGGCGGCAGCTGATCGGCGCCTATTTCTGCCACGAGTACACCTACGCCGCCGCGGCGTTGATGAACCCCTCCATCGTCCCCCACCCCGACCAGAGCGGGTGCCGCGGGGGTTCGCTGCGCTTCGTCATGAGCCTGCGCGCGGTCGGCGAAGGGCACATCAGCTCGATCGCCTTCCGTGAGGGGATCGCGCACACCGACGGCAATTTCGAGCTGTGGCCGCAAAGCGCCTTCGCCACCGCGGTAGAGCTCGACGATACGGCGCAATCGAGCTGCGACGAATGCGTCAGCGTCCACCGCCACCCAGACAGTTCGCTGTCCAACACCGTCATCTTCCCGATCACCGAACAGCAGGCCAATGGCCTGGAAGACCTGCGGCTGGTGCGCTTCGACCACGGCGGCGCCGGGCGGGAAGAGGATTTCGAGTGGATCGGCACCTATACCGCCTATTCGGGTCGCTCGATCCGGCCCGAGCTGCTGCGCACCCGCGATTTCCGCAGTTTCAACCTCGAGCCCATGTTCGGCCGCGCGGCGCGCAACAAGGGCATGGCGCTGTTCCCGGAAAAGATCGGCAACAGATACGCGATGGTCGGGCGGCAGGACGGCAAGAACCTGTTCCTGCTCACCTCCGACCGGTTGAGCAATTGGGACGACGAGGGCGTGCTCTTGATGGAGCCCAAATTTCCCTGGGAGTTCATCCAGATCGGCAATTGCGGCAGCCCGATCCGCACCGATGCCGGGTGGCTGGTGTTCCTCCACGGCGTGGGGCCGATGCGCAAATACGCGCTGGGTGCCGCGCTGCTCGACCTGGACGAGCCTGCCAAGGTCATCGCCCGCGCCAGCGAGCCGGTGCTCACCGCCCTCGATGCCGACCGTAGCGGCTATGTCCCCAACGTGATCTATACCTGCGGCGCCTTGAAAGTGGGCGATCGGCTGCTCATCCCTTATGGCATATCCGACAGCGCGGTGGGTTTCGCCACCATCCCCATCGAGGATCTGCTCGACCTGCTGTCCTAGACCTGTTGCAGGAGACGCTTGGCCCGATGCTGCTGCCGACCAAAACCGTGGAGAAGCCCTGGGGGCGCGATGTCCTGCCCGCGCCGTTCGTGGCGCCGGCCGGCCAGCGCATCGGCGAAATCTGGTTCGAGCCGCCCGCCGAGCTGCCCGAGCTGCTGGTCAAGTACCTGTTCACCAGCGAGAAGCTGTCGGTCCAGTGCCATCCCTCGGACGCGCAGACGCAGGCCAAAGGCATGGGCAAGCAGGGCAAGGAGGAATGTTGGCTGGTGATCGATGCCGAGCCGGGCGCGACGCTGGGGATCGGGTTCGACCGGCCGCTGAGCGCCGAGGAGATGCGCAGCGCGGCGCTCGACGGCTCGATCGAGGACCTGCTCACCTGGCACGAAGTGGTGCCGGGCGACTTCTTCTACATCCCGGCCAACACCGTCCACGCCATCGGCGCCGGTTGCTCGATCATCGAAATCCAGCAGAACAGCGACATCACCTACCGCCTCTACGATTACGGCCGCCCGCGCGAGTTGCATCTGGACGAGGGCATCGCGGTGGCCAAGGGGGAGCCCTACGACATGGGCCGCCACCAGATCGTGCCCGAACATGGCGCGCGCTTGCTGGTGGATGGGCCCTATTTCAGGCTGGATTTCATTTCCGGCGAAGCGCCGGAGGATCTCTTGCGGCGCTACTCGGGCCCGCTGCTCGTCATCCCTCGCGCAGGCCCGGCGACGATCGGGGATCAGGAAAAGGTCCGACCAGGCGAATGCGCGCTGGCGGCTTCGCTGGCGGCGGTCTCGTTCGATCCCAACGGCAGCTGTCTCATCGCCCAACCGACCCATTGTTCGCCCGGAAATTGACCCGATTACCGTAGTTTCCCAGCACTGCTTCGGCAGATCGTGGCGCGATGGGTCTACGCGCGGCGTCGGCGGTGTGGAGATGACGGTTGGGGTGGTTTGGCGAGGCGCGCGCCGGTGGCTGGCCTGATCGCCCGCGGGCCGGGTCGCGGTGGCGGACCGGCGTCAGCGGGAACGCGCGCGGTCGGCGACGGCGTGGAGCCTCGTGCCGCGACCGCCTCGGCTAACTCCGATCGCCTGGAAGTGCGCCCCCGTTTTCCGCCCGCAGCCGAGCGGCGCGCCCCTCCATGCGTGCGGTCTGGCAACATCTCGGCGGCGCCCCCGCGCGGCTTGTCCGGCAGCAGCGCCAAGCGCGCCCACTGCCTCACCGAACCAAAACTCGCCGCCATCCCAAGCCCCCGATAACCTGCAAGCTTCGCTTGCGCTTCCGCCCGATCGCGCATCCGGTCTATCGGCGCCAGCGCTAACGGGCCGCCAACCAGCGTCTGAACCAACCTCCGGTTTCACGGCGCGCTCGGAGCGACTTGAGTGATGGACCTGGCCAGACCGCGGTCGCGAGGATTCAGCTGCGTCGGCGCGATCAGCCAAGCCAACGCCACACCCCCGCCGGCACGCCGGCGGTGGGCATGTGCGCCAAGGTGAGCGCCAGCCACAGGACCAGTGCCAGCAGCCACAGGCGCCAGCCGGCCGAAAACAGCCGGCCCCAGCGCGGCCAGTAGCTCGTCTTGGCCTCCCAGTCCCGCCATGCGGCGCCCAGGCGGGCTTCCTTCTTGCGATCCTGCAGATGCGCGCCGACCAGCGCGAGCACGCCGATGGCGAGCGTCACCACCATCGTGCGCCAGCTCCAGAACAGGATCGCGTGGCTGAGCGCCCATAGCGCAAAACCCCACATCATCGGGTGGCGGGTGACGGCGAACACGCCGCGCGCCTGGTCGGGGATGGTGGGTTTGCCGGTCGGCTCGGGCAGCGCCGGGTTGCCGCGCAGCGAGCCCAGCAGCAGGACCAGCGCGACGATGGTCAGGAGGCTGGCGACCGACCAGCCGACCTCGCCGCTACCCGGAAGGTCGGCCGCCGGCGCGGTGCGGAAGGCGAGCGTCATCCAGGCGATGGTGACGAACGCCACCAGCGCATAGACGCCCAGGAACGCCCCCTCGCCGAGGCGGGCCACCATCGGCGCACGCAGCGGGTGCGACAATGCGAAGTGCGTGCCGACGAACGCGATGCTGGCGGCCACCAGCGACAGCAAAGCGGGTTCCATGCGGCGAGTGTCCTCCTGGCCCTGGACGCCCGCGAGCCTTACCGCAGCCCGGGCGGGCGGGCCATCGCAGACGCCGATTGGCTGGGAATGCCCAGCAGCTTCACGGTGAACAGCAGCGTCGCTCCACCAGGGATGGGTCCGCGGCCCACGGGGCCGTAAGCGAGCGCGGCAGGGGCGGCGATCTCGATCGTGTCACCAACACCCATTTGCGGGATGGCCAGCCGCCAAGCGGGCACCAGACCGGCGAGCGGGAAGGTGGCCGGCTCGCCGCGATCGTACGAACTGTCGAAGCCGCGCCCGTCCGTGAAGGTGCCGGCGTAATGGACGGTGACGGTATCGCTCGGGCCGGGCCGCGCGCCGGTGCCATCGCCCGCCACGCGGCGCCAGAGCAGGCCGCCATCGAGCGCATCCCAGCCGGACGCGGCGCGCTCAGCCAGCGCGGCCTGTTGTCCATTGTGCCAGGCGGCGGATTGTGCATCGTGGGGCGGCGCATCGTCCGCCGCGGCGGGGACGGCAAACGCCAGCGCCACAAGCGCGGCACGGGCCGGGTGCATGACCGTCTCTCTCATCAGTGCTGGGCCTTGGGCAGGTCGGCATCAGCGAGGCCGCGGTAGCGGTAGCGGTGGCGCAGGCGGGTTCGGCGATTGACCAGCGGCTGCTCCACCTGGTCGATGAGCAGGCGCGACGGGTTGCAGCGCACCTTGCGGGGAGCGCCGTCCCGAACCACACCGCCGATCGCCTGAACGCCGACGGAGAACAGGCCTGGCGTGACCCGGCTGCCGCTGCCGCCGATCGTCTCCACCCTGGAGGGCAAGGGATTGCCGGCGGCCCCGTCGATGCGCCGATTGCCCGCACCGTCGTCGAGCGTGGCGCCCACGAGCGCGGGCCGCGGGCCGCGATGGGTGCGCGCGATGGAGGTAGCGAAGCCGGCCGCGGACGCGGCGGTGCGCGACGCGGGCTGCCGGGCGGTCGTGGCCCAGGCGCCGGGGACGGCGCCCGAGGGGACGAGGGCAAAGGCGCGATCGGGCATGGTCGTGAAGGTTAAGCCCGTGGCCTGGTGGCGGGGTGGAAGCCGGCTTCGTGAGCCTCAAGCCCCACCTCCGACTGGCCGAGAAGGTCGTCGCCGACATCATCGTCGCGCAGGGTGTCGAGGTGCATCAGCCGCTTCACCAACGGGCTGATGAGCAGCACGCCCAGGCCCACTGCCAGCGCGATCCAGCCGATCTGGTTGTAGACGGCCATCACCACTTCGCGCCCGGCGCCCTCGCCCGAGGCGGCTTCCGAACCGGTGGCAGACGCGATGAGGCCCGCGGCGAAATTGCCGGTGGCCGAGGCGAAGAACCAGGTGCCCATGATGAGGCTGGCCAGGTGCGCGGGCGCCAGGCGGTTCATGGCCGAGAGGCCCACGGGAGACAGGCACAGCTCGCCGGTGGTGTGCAGCAGGTAGATGAGGAAGATGAACAGCACCGGCACGAGCGAGCCGTCCGAAGCGCCCGCACCGGCGACCAGGACGAGGAAACCCAGGCCCAGTTGCATCAGCGCCAATCCGAACTTTGCCGGAGCCGAGGGTTCCAGCCGCCTGCGCCCGAGCCAGGTCCACAGGCCGGCGAACAACGGCCCGAGCAGCACGATGTAGATGGCGTTGATCGACTGGAACATCGAAGCGGGCACGCCGCCGCGATCGACATGGCGATCGGCAAACAGGTTGAGGCTGGAACCCGCCTGTTCGAACAGGGCCCAGAACAGGATCGAGCCCAGGATCAGGAACAGCGCCGCGAAGATGCGGTCGCGGTCCTGCGGCGGCAGCTTCACCACCGCGGTGAAGATCACGTAGGCGACCAGCGCCGCGCCCGCGATCAGCAGCATCCAGCCCACCAGGTCCTGGTACTGGATGAGCAGCCAGATCACGCCCACCGAGGCGATGCCGATGGCATAGAGCGTCCATTCCAGGCCCTTGGAGAGCGGCGCGCTCGGCTCGCCGCGGCCGAGCAGCAGCGGCGTGAACGCCACGAACACGATCAGCCCCAGCAGCATGCCGACGCCCGCCGCGCCGAAGCCGTAGCGCCAGCCGTAGGTCTGGCCCAGGTAGCCGCACAGCAGCGCGCCGAGCGCGGCGCCAAGGTTAATGCCGACGTAGAAGATGGTGTAGGCGCCATCGCGGCGCACGTCGGTGCGCGGGTAGAGCTGGCCCACTATCACCGAGATATTGGCCTTGAGGAAGCCCGAGCCCACGATGATGAAGGCCAGCGCCAGCCAGAAAATCGACAACGCGCCATCGCCCTGCCCGCCGTCGCCCTCGAAGCCCATCATGAAGTGGCCGAAGGTGAGCAGCACCGCGCCGTAGACCACCGCCTTGCGCTGGCCGAGGTAGCGGTCGGCCAAATAGCCGCCCAGCACCGGGGTGATGTAGACGAGCGCGGTGTAGGCGCCGTAGATGACGCTGCTCTCGCTGTCGGAAAACAACCAGTGCTGCGTCAGGTAGAAGATCAGCAGCGCGCGCATGCCGTAGTAGGAGAAGCGCTCCCACATCTCGGCGAAGAACAGCACGAACAGGCCCTTGGGGTGCCCGAGGAAGGTGCCGCGGGCGTCGCCGCTCTGCGCGTAGCTGATCGCCATGGATGTCTTTCCGTGCCTGCCGGTCGCCATTGCCGGCGAGGTTCTCGTTATCCGCCCGAAGCCTGCACCCTAGCGCGTGTTTCCAGCATGTGAAGCGCCTTTCGTTGCGGCGGAAACCGGCGGCTGGCTGGCCGCTCGCCTACTTGACCTGCCCCGCTGTATTATGGCACTCACTCACCTGATGCCCGACACCCGTCCCGTCTATCTGCGCCTGCGCGAGCGGATCGCCGCGGCGATCATCGACGGGCGCTACGGCGAGGGCGAGATGCTCCCCTCGGTGCGCAACCTGGCGGCGGAGGAAGGCGCTAATCCGCTCACCGTGGCCAAGGCCTACCAGCAATTCCAGGCCGATGGGCTCATCCGGGTCCAACGCGGGGTGGGCATGTTCGTGCGCGAGGGCGCCGCCGAGCACCTGCTGGCGGCCGAGCGCGACGCCTTCCTCAAGGACGAATGGCCGCGGGTCAAGCGACGGATCGGCCGGCTCGGGATCAGCCTGACGGAGCTGCTCGACCGGGTGTGAACCCGGCCTGCTCACAACATTGCCGGCGTGCGAGGCGATTGTGCAACACTCGCAATTGTGGCATTGCCAGCGCGGGGAGCGATGGGCCGATGGGCCAGAACACGGCATAGCCAGGCTGGCTGGCCGGCAAAGGGGGTCACAAGTGATCAGATCCGAACTGCTCCAGGCGATCGCCGCCGAGAACCCCGACCTGCGGCCCGAGGAGGTCGAGCAAGTCCTGAACATCTTCTTCGACGAGATCTCGGCGCGGCTCGCCGAGGGCGGGCGCGTGGAATTGCGCGGCTTCGGCACCTTTTCCACCCGGCCGCGCGCCGCGCGCACCGGGCGCAACCCGCGCACCGGTGCAGCCGTCGAGGTGCCCGCCAAGCGCGTGCCCTATTTCAAGCCCGGCAAGGAAATGCGCGAGCGCCTCAACGCCGACGCCGAGTAGGGGCGTCCCGCCGCGCGGCGAGGCAATCCCCGGTGAGAACCGCCGCTCGACCGCCGCCGACCGGATGCGCGGCAAGCCGGACCCCCGAGACGATGCCCAGCGAGTTGGCCGTCGGATCGCTTTTCGACATGAAGCGATATTGGTCGAACAGGCTCTGCTCTTCGAGCGACATCCGCCAGTCCTCGCCCCCGTGGTTTAGCTGAGGCGCGCATTGCCCAGGAACCGCCCGTCAACCAAGGTGCCGTCGGGCGAGCTCGGTCCGGGCGGCATCCGGGTGAATGCCCTCGCGCCGGGCAGCGTGCCGACGCCGCCCGCAAGGCTTCGTCTCGCCCCAGCAATACGATGTAGATCGCACGGCGGGATGGGATCCTCTGGCCAGATGGCGGCACCCATCGGCTGCACTCGCCAAGTTCGGCAAGCGCAACTCCGCGATCCGCAGCACCCCGACATGCGTCCCGGAACGATCCGCGGTGGCAAAGGGTTTGCCTCTCACACAAGGAGATGATTGGTATGCTCGGCAAGATTATCGGTGCAATCGCCGGCGCGCAGGCGTCAAAGTACTCGCGCAGCCTGGGTGGAACGGGCGGCGCCGTGATTGGTGCGTTGGCGGTGCCGCTGCTGCGGCGGATGAGTTGGCCGGCGATCGCGCTGCTCGCCGCGGGCGGCTATGTCGTAAGCAAGCTCAACGACAAGGGCTCGGCCCCCCGCTACTAGCCAGCGCCCGGGCGCGCTCGCCGGTTCAGCCGCCCCGGCGGCTGCAGTAATCGCGCGGGGCTGGTGTTGAACCGGCGGCGGAAGGTGAACGTCGAGCTGCGGCCAGTGAGCTTGCCGGACACTGCCTCGAACAGCGAGCCGCGGCGTTTTCCCGCCGGTGGGCTTGGTCGACCTGACGAAACTTGCAATAGGCCATGAGCGCGGCGGAGTGGTAGATGCCGGTGGCTCGAAGGCAGTCTCTCGGGCAGGGTCTGAACGGCATTTGCCGGCGGCGGTGGACGGGCTCGCCCGGGGCCGGCATTGCCGAGCGCTGGGGGCCGTATACGACCCCGCTGCAACCGCTTGGTGCGGTGGCGCAAAGCCGGCCTTTGGGACCGCTCGTTCGCGGCGCCAACGGCCTGCCGATCACGCTCATACTGATCCAGGGCTGGCGGAACGTCCCCGCCTTCCGCCGCTTCCGCTCTCATCGGGATCTAGGATCGTCGACTATCGAGGGGATGGCGCCCCAATTTCGGTGCATGGCCGATAGCGGCGAGCCGGATGACAGCCCGAGGGCTGCACTTGCGATGAAGTTGGGGGCAGCCTCCTGGTCGCGCTTCGGGTTCTTGACGCGGCCGCGTGCCTGCCGATGCCGACCGGCCGCTTGGTATGCCATGCTTGGGACCCGGCATGGTCGGGGTCAACTCTTGCCCCAAGGTGAGAGCAGGGGGGTCGTCGCATCCCCATCGGGTTGGCAGCTCAGCGGGGGAGATCGAGGCTGAGCAGCACGCTGTCAGCATCGCCGATGATCGTGGCCTCCTCGCCTGGTTGCAGGCGCAATGCCGCGTTGGCCCCCCATTGATGATCGGTCGCGTGAGCGGCATCGTGCAGCTTGCCCTGGCCCCGGATAGCGAAAAACAGGCGCGTAATCTCCTCAGGAGGGAGGGTCGCCTGTGCGCCTGCGGAGATGCGCAGAAACTTTACGCCAAGGCAGCGCTCGTTGAACTGGCCGATCGGCTTCCAGGCGACCCCTGGCTGATGCTCATCTTCTCGCCAGGCGAAGGCATCCGGCTGCATGATGACGGGACGCAGGAAACGGGGTTCGGGATAGGCCACGGGCTCCCCGACAACATGTTCCCACACCGCCTCGAACCCGTCCTTCGGTGGATCGCCGCAGTTTGGACGATACTTGCCGCCGGCAAACTCCCCTGTTTGAGCGAGCGCGGAAACTGCTTGGTCGATTTGCCCGCGGGAGAGAAACCGCGCCGCGTTGCCGCCCTCACATTGCAGCAGCAGGTGCACATTTGGGCCGATGGCGCGCTGAGTGTAAGGTATGCCGGCGGTGAAATACCCGATCGTGCCTTCTTCCTGCACTTCGCTGCCGAAGGCGAAACCACCGTCAAGCATGTACCTGATCTGATCGAAATTGTGCCGGTGGATAGGCGCCTGATAGGTTTCCGCCCGCACCAGCGCCAACCAGTAATTTCCCGGCTGCCCGGCGTCCCCTACAAACAAATCCTTGAACAGGATGCTTGTGTCCCGATGCCCGGATCCGCCGCTCCACTGCAACTCGTCCGCGTTGACCGTCTCCATACCCTCTCTCACTCCCATGAACTGCGATTGTCCTACAATAGTGTCCGCAATGGCGCAAGTTGGTTCTCGGGCGGTCGCTTGCCGCAGATGGGCTGTTGCCGCTTCTGTGCAGCGCTGCGGGGAACGGGCAAATCGAAGCAATCGACCGCCTCGGGAGGAAATGCGAACGGGAGCGCCCGGCCATGACCGGCGGGTGGCTGGTGGCGGTAGCGATGGCAACCGAGCGGCCGCTTGGGGTGCAGGCCTGTGGGTAGTGCGTCAGCATCTGGGGTCGCCGGGGCGAGCCGCTCGGGGCCGCCGATCTCAGCTGTCGCTGGTTTGGTTCCTGGGCTGCCCCTCCACTGCGCCGCAGGTGGGATCGTCGCCCGGCGGAAGATGGCGCAGCTGGTCACGCGCCTTCAGAAGGCCAGTGCTGCACCCCTCGTCGATCGGTGATGTTTCGCTGACCACACCCCGGGGTCGCGGTTCGATCTCCTGCATGCGGATCACGTCGAGCATGTCGAACCCGGCGCGCGTGCCGATCACGGTTACGCGGCGCCCGACGAGCCTTCGCGCGCGCCAGCCTAAGCCGACATCGAGCTGCCACACACCGCCGCCGTCCGCCTGCAGGGTATAGACGCCGGCTGCCGACGTGCCCAGGGTGCCGGTGAGAACATGCCTGGTGTCGATCGGCATTCGTCGGACCTCTTCGGCAGCGCCTGCTGGAGGGATCTCCCCGCAAGCAAGATCTTAATGATTGATTACCAAATCGTTATAAACAACTGGTGTGTGCGTTGGTCGATAAAGCTCAAACGCGATTGATCCGAGCGTTATACCGACCTCCAAGATAACTTTCGCGAGCTGTTTTGCGCTTGTTGACCTTCTGATAGTGCAAGATCCTTGCTAAAATGTTATTGGCAGTTCGTGAACCAGCGGTTAGGCGAGCGCACGCTTAGGGAGCCGATGGCAACCACGAAGTAGATGGCGTTCATGCGGCCTCGCCAATTGAGCGCCGGCCCCTGCTGGCAAGACCGTCTGACCCGGGCGGTTTTCCGCACGCAATACCTCGCCCGGCGAACACCGGTGCGCAGGCCTGGGCCAGCCGGGCAGTTTAGTCGGGAAGCGACGGGTGCGGATCACCTGCTTCGCGCGCGGATGTTTCGGACCTATCGCCAGCCGGCCGCATTCTGCTTGGCAGCCTGCGCTCCCCGCCAGTGGCGAGGAGAAAAGGACCCGGTTATGGGGCAGGGCGACCGGCGCTATGTCGTGGTTTCAGCTGCCGGGCGATTTGTCGACCCGCAGGCCTTCGCGCCCAAGCGGCTGGAACACGACATCGTCACCGGGACCTCGGCAAGGCGGGCGATGGCTCGCATGCAGGCCGGCTTAGGCGATGAAGACGGTGCACACCTGGTACGTTGCCCCCCTCCCCGATGCCGCGATCGACCGCGACGGGACAGGCCACGGACAGCCGCCCGCCGGGAACCGGGCGGCGCATGTTTGCAGACTTTGGCACGCTCGAATTCGTCCGGCCGCCGCTCCCCACCGGGTGGAAACGATCCCCTATCCAGGCGGAGCGGGCCGACATGTGCGGCGCCGGCACACGGCAGGTCCCCAGCCATGAACCGTCATTCAGTTAGTCGCATCGGTATCCGGCTGCATTCGTTACCACGACTCATATGCCGAACTGCTGAAGCGCATCCTCGACTTCTCGAAAGCGATAAGGCTTTTTGAGAAAGATACTTCCGGGAACCGGCTGTGGCTCATCGGCTGAATAGCCGCTGATGTAGATCACAAACAAGTCAGGGCAGAACTCCCGGGCGCGGCGGGCCAGCTTCCAGCCGTCGCAGCTACCCGGCATCCGAATATCGGTGATCAGCACGTCGGGCCGATAATCTGCGCCAAGTACCGCCAAGGCCTCGTCCGCGTCCCTCGTGCAGATGGTCGAGTAGCCGAGATCTTCGAGATCGCTCTTGGTCATCTCGCGCAAAAGAGGCTCGTCTTCCACCAGTAGGATCGTCGGCTTCATCTCGATCTGGCTTTCAGGCAACGGGCAGGAACAGCCGGACGGTGGTCCCTTGTCCCGGCTGCGATTCGAGTTCCACCCGGCCGCCTAGCTGCTGAATGGTTCCAAAGACTTGACTAAGGCCCAGCCCTGAACCTTTTCCCACCGGTTTGGTGGTGAAAAACGGTTCTGCGGCACGTTCCAGGGTTTCGCAATCCATCCCGCTGCCGGTGTCGGTGACGGCAACGTAGATCATCCCGGGACCATGGCGGCTGGTCGTAATCGTGAGTTCGCCTCCGCTCTCCATTGCGTCCCGGGCATTGATCGCCAGGTTGACAAGCACATTCTCGAGTTGATTGCGGTCGACCACCGGCAACGGAAGGCCGGGCTCCAATTGCACTTCCACGGCAATGTGGCTGCCAACAATCTCGTCGAGCATATCGGCTACCGACGTCACGATGGCGTTGATATCATGGGGTCGCGGTTGCAGCGGCTGCTGGCGGGCGAAAGCGAGCAACTGATCCGTCAGCTTGGCGGCGCGTTCGGCTCCGGCAAGCGCGCTCTCGATTGCGCGGGTTCCTTCCGGACCAGCCTGTCCCAGGCGCTTGGCCCGGTCCAGATTGCCGATGACGACGCCAAGCAGGTTGTTGAAGTCGTGGGCCAACCCGCCGGTCAGTTGTCCGACCGCTTCCATCTTCTGCGCCTGACGCAGCATAGCTTCCGTTCGCTCGCGCTCTGCGGCCTCGAACCTGAGCGCATCGTTGACCTTCTGCAGCGCAGCCGGGGATGGGATCGCCACAAGCTTGGGCAGCAGCGGGATCAGCACGATCGCGGTGACAACCGATGCCAGCGCGGTAAATGCCTTGACGATGGCTTCCCAGCCATAGGCCGGCACCCACAGCGTCACCATGCCCATCACGTGGGTCATCCCACAGGCGAGGATAAAGAGCGCGAACAGGCCCAGGATCCAGCCGAACTGCAGATCCTCCCTCATCGCGAGCAGCCGCCAGAGCACCAAGGGGATCGAGAAATATGCCGCAGCGATGAACCCATCCGATACCACATGTGTCCAGATGAGAGCGGGGTCCCAAAGCAAGCAATAACCATGAGGGGCCAGTCCGCGAACCGCGAGGAAGCGGTCGAGCCACTCGAACATCTGGAGCCTCCCAACTTCTAGGTGCTGCTCTCTATGCCTAGCCTGCGGCTGTAGGCAAGGACGAGCGCTCGAA
Source organism: Erythrobacteraceae bacterium (assembly GCA_031399025.1). Classification (GTDB taxonomy): domain Bacteria; phylum Pseudomonadota; class Alphaproteobacteria; order Sphingomonadales; family Sphingomonadaceae; genus CBDBZL01. The sequence continues at coordinate 54,410 of JANNOJ010000068.1, forward strand.
CGGGGCGCGGCCCTGATGCAAGGCGCCCCGCCCGAAGCCCAGGCCGGGCGGCGACGAAGCCTGAGCCGCCGGCGGGCTCCGGGCGGCCGCGATCGGGCGGCATCGCTCCTGGCATCCCCGCGCGCACGACCGGACGCTATACCGACGGCGCCACCCGATCCCCGACCATGTTCGGCAGGCTCGAGGACCGCGGCGCATCCACACCCGCTGCGATCGCGGCGCCCACAACTTACATCTCCGCCATCGCCATCGCCCCGCCGTCATCTTCGGGCTATGACGCAGTCGGTCCGGAGCCTGGAGGCAGTTATTGTTTTCACAATAGACGCGCGGGGCCGCAAGAATATTTGTCCCGGTCGATTCTGCCCCGTCACATGGTCAGAGCAGTGCGGCCACGCCCTTGAAGGCTGCGGTCAGGCCAAACGGCAGGCCAATGGCGCACAGCCACAGCGCCAGCCGGTCGCGGCTGAAGGCTCCAGCGAGTTGCGCATCCGCGGCGGCGGTGTCGGACAAGCCGTTCCAACGACCTTCGAACCAGCGCGCACCGGGAATGATGGCCGCCACCAACACGATCAGCCCGAAATACGGCAGGATCGAGCCGCCATGGCTGCCCTTGAGCGCGGTCAGGGTGACAAAGATCTGCAGGCCGGTGTAGATGAGCAGGGCATAAGCGACGTGGTCGCTCATCCGCTTGCGCCAATCAAGCCTGTGGCCCGCCTCCGGGCGTTTCAACTTCGTATCGTTTAAGGCCTTGCTCATGCTCGGCTCCTATCCAGTCCCATCGCGGAGTATTCCAGATGCCGCGGGCGCTGGCAAGCATTCGCCTAGCCGGCGCCATTTCCCGCCCATCATCTGCTGGTTGGCCTATTCGCGGTCGAACGCCGCCCCGTTCAGCCCCTGGAGCCGCTCAATCATCTGGCGATGCATCGCCATCAGCTGCGCCCGGCCGATCCCGCTCCGATGCGCGAGGGCTACCACATGGGCGATTTCCTCCACGGCGGCGACGCCGGGCTGAAGGCGGTGGTCGAAGCGATCGGCCTGGCCCTGTTGGCGCCGATCGGGGATGGAGGCGGCACGACGAGGCGGTCCAAGCGCGGCGGGACAGGGCCTCGAAGCGCGGGCGCTTTACTCAGCCGCGCCGCCCTGGGGTGCAAGATCGGCCGCGGTGAGCGAGGGCAGATCGCGCGCCGCCTGCGCCTGGGCGGCAAGCACCTGGGCCGGCGCGGCGACGAGGCCGATGTCCGCCAGCCGGCCACCCTGGCCCCAACTGCGCGCCCACTGGTCGATGTAGCGCCGCAGCCCGGGGATCTGCTCGAGATGGGCTTTCTTGACGTAGAGGTAGAGCGGCCGCGCGGCCGGGTAGGCGCCGCTGGCGATGGTCTCGGCGGTGGGTTTCACGCCGTTCATCGGCAGCGCCTGCAGCTCGGTTTGGTGCTCCCGGAAATAGGAGTAGCCCAGGATGGCGATAGCCAGCGGATTGTTGGCCACCTTGCGCACGATCAGCTCGTCGTCCTCGCCCTGGGCCAGATAGGCGCTGTCCGAGCGCAGCGCATCGCACACGCGGGTGAATTCCGCCGGATCGGTCTTGCGCAGTGCGGCCGTGCCGCCGCCGGAGAGGCAGCCGGGCGCGAGCACCAGCTCGGCGAGCGAATCGCGCGTGCCCGAGGTCTCGGGCGGGCCGTAGACCTCGATGTCGGCCGCCGGCAGCGCGGGGTCGAGCTCCGCCCAGGTCTGCGCCGCCTGTTCCTCGCCGAAGGGCGCGGCGGCGAGTGCGCGGTAGACCACCGCCGGGCTGAGATCGAACTCCAGCCCCTCATCGGTCGATGAGACGAACACCAGCCCATCGATTCCCACCTGCAGTTCGGCGATGTCGGTTACCCCGTTGGCCTGGCAGGCGGCGAATTCCGCGGCGGTCATGCGGCGCGAGGCGTGGGCCACGTCGGGCGTGTCGAGCCCGGCGCCGGCGCAGAACCGCTCGATCCCTTCGGTGGTTCCGGTCGATTCGATGGTGATCGCCGCCAGGTCGCGATCGGCTTCGGCGAGATCGTCGGCCACCGCCTCGGCAAAGGGGAACACGGTCGACGAGCCGACCGCCAGGACGCCCTGGCGGACCTGTTCCTCCTCGCTTTGCGCGCAGCCGACGAGTGCGAGTGCAGGCGCCAGCGCCAGCGCCGAAACCGCCGACAGCGCGCGGCGCAGCGTAAACCTTCCAGACATCCTCCTCCCCCTCGCGCACGAATATAGGCCTTTCCATATGGCCATCGCTTGACAGCCTCATTACGGCCCGGGCGACGATCCACCCGCCGCGGCGGCCCAGCCCAGGTGGCCTTGGCCAGCGCCGGCCAGAAAGGTGTCTGCACATGAAGGTCGGCTGCCCGCGCGAAATCAAGAATCGCGAATACCGCGTGGGCCTCACGCCCGAGAGCGCCAAGGAGTTGGTCCGCGCCGGTAACGAGGTGTGGATCGAGGCGGGCGCCGGCGCGGGGATCGGCGCCACCGATGCGGAATATGTCCATGCCGGGGCGCGCATCGTCGAGACGGCCCAGGCCATTTTCGGCGATTGCGAGATGGTGGTCAAGGTCAAGGAGCCCCAGCCCGAGGAGCGGGCGATGCTGCGCGCAGGCCAGATCCTGTACACCTACCTCCACCTCGCGCCCGACCCCGAGCAGACCGCCGATCTGGTGAAATCGGGCGTCACGGCCATCGCCTACGAGACGGTGACCGGTGCCGACGGCTCGCTGCCGCTGTTGAAACCGATGAGCCAGGTGGCCGGGCGGATGAGCATCCAGGCCGGCGCCACCGCGCTCGAGAAGGCGCATGGCGGCCGCGGCGTGCTGCTGGGCGGCGTGCCGGGCGTGCTGCCCGGCAAGGTGATCGTTATCGGCGGCGGCGTGGTCGGCTTCAATGCCGCGCAGATGGCCGCCGGGCTCGGCGCGGATGTGACGATCATGGACCGCAACCCCGAGGTGCTGGAGCGGGTGGGCACCTATTTCGAGGCACGGGCGAAGACCCGCTTTTCCAACCAGGCAAATCTCGAAGAGGCGGTGGGCGGGGCCGACCTGGTGATCGGCGCGGTGCTGATCCCCGGCGCTGCCGCGCCCAAGCTGGTGACGCGCGAGATGCTCGGCCACATGAAGCCGGGCGCGGTGCTGGTCGACGTGGCGATCGACCAGGGCGGCTGCTTCGAGACCAGCCATGCCACGACCCACGACGAGCCGACCTATGTGGTCGACGACATCGTCCATTACTGCGTCGCCAATATGCCTGGCGCAGTATCGCGCACCAGCACCTATGCGCTCAACAATGTCACCCTGCCGCATGCGCTCAAGATCGCGGCGCTGGGTTGGCGCGGGGCGATGCGGGCCGATCCGCATCTGGCCGAGGGGCTCAACGTGCACGCCGGCCGGGTGACCTACCCCGCGGTCGCGGGAGAGCTGGGCTATGCGCCCCTCGGGCGGGCCGAAGCGCTCGCCTAGCAGCGAGGGGAGCGCTGCCGGGAGTGGAAAAAGCCTGTAGGCTTAACGGGTTGTAAGCCACCACCGGCGTATCGCCGGCGCATGGTGGGGCGTTTCTCGATCTTGGCTGCAGGCGTTGCAGGAGCCTTGCTCCTGTTGTTCACGCTGTCGGCGTTTTTGACCGCGGGCGAGTCGCGCGCCGGCCTTTCCACGCGGCAATGCCAAGCCTATTCGGATACCCTGCTGGCGATGGGCGAAGCCGAGCGCCGGCTCGCCTGGGACTGCACGCGCAGCAGCGGGGAGGGCGGGAGGGCGGTGACCTGGCTCCGCTTCGAGGGCTGGAATCGCCCGCCGCGCTATCTCTTTGCGCCCTATACCGGGTTTGCGAGCATTACCATCGCCGCGCTCGAAGCCGACGGCAGCGTCCGGATGCGCCACTACCGTCCAGCCGAGGTCGATCTCGTCGTCGCCAGCCAGTTCTTCCGCCTCGACCTGCCTGAGGCAAGCGCGACCACGCGGGCATACCTGGTGGCATTCGACCGGCCCTATTCCATGATGCTGATCGGCGAGAGCAGGCTGGACGACGACCCGGCCGGCCGATCTACCCCGCAGGTGGCGATCCTCATCGCCTTGACCGCGGGTATGCTGGTCATGCCGTTCCTGTTCGATTTCCTCGCCTACATGATGCTGCGCGAACGGTTTGTGCTGGTGCATTCGGGCATGACCATGGCGGGCCTGGTCTGGGTGGCTGCCGCGGGCGGGCTGCTCAACGCCTTCGTCCAACTGCCGGTCGCAGTGCTGGCGCTTCTGGGGCAGATGGGTTTCGCCGTCGGCGCGTGTCTCACCGGGTTCTTCATCGATGCCTTCGTCGAACCCGACGCGCTGCCCCGCCGGGCGCGGGTCGCGCTCAGGGCGCTAAGCGGCCTGATGCTTTGCCTAGCCATCGCGTGCAGCCTGCAATTGCCCGCGCTCCAGGGGCCGGGCTCGACGATCTATCTCATAGCCTTCACCCCCATGGTCCCGGTCTGCCTGATCGCGATCGTCTGGGCGCTCCTGCGAGGCAGCCGCGCCGCCTGGTTCGTCGTGGCCGCCTGGCTGCCGATCGTGGTGGTGACGGCGGAACGCGCTACGCGGGCGATGTCCGATCATGCCGCGCCGCCGGTCGCCGATCTGGGCGTGTTCGTGGCCCTGGTTTTGGAGGTGGTGATCTTCGCGATGGGCATTGCTCACCGCCTCCTTTCCATCCGCCGCGAACGCGATCGGGCGATCGACCGGGTGAAGGCCCTCAAGCAGCTGTCCGAGCGTGACCCGTTGACCGGGCTGCTCAACCGGCGAGCCATCGAGGAGCGCTTCGTCGTGCTGCGCCAGGATGGGTTCACGACCCTGGCGGTGATCGACCTCGATCATTTCAAGCGGATCAACGATACCTTCGGCCACGCCACCGGCGACCTGGTGCTCAAGGTCGTGGGTGAGGCGCTGCGGGTGGATGATGCGAACATGATGGCCTTCCGCATGGGTGGGGAGGAGTTCCTGCTGCTGATCCGCGGCGCCGATAGCGTGCAGCGTGCCGAGCGGCAGCGACAGGAGATCGCCCGCTCGGTCGCCCAGGAGGACCTTGGTTGCCTGGTGACCGCCAGCATGGGCATCGTCGAGGTGACCGGCGGCGCGCTGCCCGGGGTGAGCTTCGCGACGATCTACGCGCGCGCCGACCGGCTGTTGTACGAGGCGAAGGCCTCGGGCCGCAACCGGATGGCGTGCGAGCGGATCAAGGCCTTCCAGCCGCGCCACGGGGACCGGCGCGCCGCGTGAGCGCCGCCTGGGCGTTCGCCCTGGGTGGCTTGGGTCGCCCGCGCGACACGCTGGCGGGGGTGAATGGGATGGCGCCGGTTCGACCAGCCAGGGTTGACCGGCTGGCGAGGTCGGGAGACCTGGCCAGGGCCTGCGCCGGAATCGTCTGTCGGGCCGGCCGCTCGCGGAAGAGAACGGGGCCTGGCAATGTGCGGCGGGCTCAGGAGCGGGGCAGGAAGGGCGCCGCCAGTTCGGGTGGCACCCGCGTGAGCCGGCCGGTGCTGCGCTCGACCAGCGCCCAGGTGGTCCGGGCGCGCACCAGTTCGCGGCCCGCGGCATCGGTGAAGACGATGTGGCGATCGAACCGCACGCCTCTCGCCGGGCCGAGCACCTGGGTCACCGCCGTAACACTGTCGCCCTCACCGATATTGCCGCGATAGTCGATCTCGTGCCGGGTAACGATCCAGCTGTAGGTGGCGATGTCCTGCGCGCGGGCGTCGGCCAGCCAGTGCGCGGCCGCCACCTCCTCCATCCACCGCACCCAGACCGCGTTGTTGACGTGGCCGTTGGTGTCGATGTGCTCGCGCGCGGCGGTGAAGGTGAGCGTGTGGCTGTTGCTCATGCGGTTGCCTGGTCGAACGTGACGCCGAGCGCGCGCAGGTCGTGCTCTGCCTGGCGGGCATCGGTGAACCGGCGCGCCTGCATGCCCACCCCATCGGCGCCGCGCAGGTCGCCCGCGAGATCGTCGAGGAAAACGGTCTCGCCGGCAACGAGGCCGTGATCGGCGAGCAGGCGGCGCAAGCTGCGCGGATCGGGTTTCAGGAGGCCGATTTCGGCCGAGATCACCGCCGCCTCCAACCGCGGCCGGAAATCGGAGGCAGCCTCGAGGTGGACGGCGATCTTTCGGACATTGTCGCTGATCCCAACCAGCCGGCAGCCGGTGACGGCGAGGCGGCGCACGAGCGCCGCCGTTCCCTCCACGGGCGTGAGGCTGGCGAGCAGCTCGGCGACCAGCCGTTCCACCTGCGCCTGACCGAGCCCAAGGTCGCGCCGCCAGGCCTGCTCGCACTCCGCGAGCGTGATCTCGCCGCGATTGCGCGCCAGCCACGCCGCGCAGCTGGTAAACCGCGCCAGGGCGCGCTCGTCAGCCCCGTCCCCTCGCCGAACGTCCGGCGCGCGACAGGCTGCGGGTCCCAGCGCACGATGACGTTGCCCACCTCGACGACGATGTTGCGGATTGGCATCCGGTAGCTCCCTGACCCTGCTCCAAGCCCTGCTGCGCCTGCTCAGGGCACCGCTCGCTGTCGGTCTAGTCACCTCCTACGGCTCATCGGCCAGGCCCAGCTGCCACAGGATGAAGGCGACTTCCTCGGCGGTTTCGCGCAAGCCTTCGAACCGGCCGGACTTGCCCGCATGGCCCGCCCCCATGTTGGTCTTGAGCAGCAGTTCGTTATCGTCGGTCTTCAACTCGCGCAGGCGCGCGACCCATTTGGCGGGCTCCCAATAAGTGACGCGCGGGTCGTTGAGCCCGGCGGTCACCAGCATGGGCGGATAGGCTTGCGCGCTCACCTGGTCGTAGGGCGAATAGCTGAGCAAGTGGGTGAAGGCGGCCTTGCTCTCCAGTGGATTGCCCCATTCCTGCCACTCGCCCGGCGTCAGCGGCAGCGAGGCATCGAGCATGGTGGCGAGCACGTCGACGAAGGGCACGTCCGCCACCACCGCGCCGAACAGCTCGGGTGCCTGATTGACCACCGCCCCCATCAGCTCGCCCCCCGCCGAGCCGCCGCTGGCGCTGATCCGGCCAGCCGTGGTGTAGCCGCGTTCGATCAGGGCGCGAGCGACGTCGACGAAATCGTTGAAGGTGTTGGTCCGCTCGGCCAGCTTGCCGGCCAGGTACCAGCGGCGGCCCAAATCGTCGCCGCCGCGGATGTGGGCGATGGCATAGGCCATGCCGCGATCGAGCAGCGAGAGGCGCGAGGTGGAAAAGCCCGGCGCCACCGCATAGCCGTAGGCGCCGTAGGCGTAGAGATGCAGCGGACCCGGCCCGGACGAGGGCTGGCCATCGCGGCCGGGCGCGCGGTCCTTGCGGTAGACGATGCTGACCGGAATCTGCGCGCCGTCGCGGGCCGGGATCTGCAGCCGCTCGACCGTGTAGCGCGCGGCATCGTAGCCCGAGGGGATCTCCTGCACCTTGAGCGGGGTGAGCGCCCGGCTTGCCACGTCGTATTCGAACACCGTGCCCGGCGTGACCATGCTGGCGTAGTCGAGCCGCAGCGTGGCCTGCGCCCATTCGGGATTGTCGCCCAGCCCGGCGACATAGGCCTGGTCGGGGAACGATATCGTCTCCACCGCCGCAGGATCCTCGTAGCGGCGCACCTGCACCTGGTCGAGGCCGGCCAGCCGGCCCTGGGTCACGTAGAAGTCGGCGAACAGGTCGAAGCCGGTGAGGTAGAACTCGTCCGAACCGGGGATCAGCGTGGTCCAATCGCCAGGCGCCGCGAGCGGCGCGGTGGCCAGGCGGAAATTGACGTGCTCGTCATTGGTGTAGACGAACAGCGTCTCGCCGCGCACGTCGACATCGTATTCCACGCCCTTGTGGCGCGGCCGCACCAGGATGGCCGGCGCGAACGGGTTGGCGATGGGGATCAGCCGCACCTCGCTGGTCTCGTTGTCGCCGGTGGCGAGCACCAGCCATTCGCGGTTGTTGGTGGTGCCGGGCGAGACCTGGAAGCTCTCGTCGGGCTCAGCGTAGATCTCGCGGTCTTCGGCAGCGTCGGTCCCCAGGCGGTGGACGCGGATGCGGTCGACCCGCCAGCTGGGATTGGACGGGCCGTAGACCAGCATGGTGTCGCCCGCCGCCCAGACCAGGCCGGTCTGCACACCGGTGATGAGGTCGGGCAGCAGCTCGCCGGTTTCGAGGTCCTTGATGCGCACGTCGAACCGTTCGGAGCCGTCATGGTCGACCGAAAAAGCGAGGTAGCGGCCGCTCTCGCTGACCGCGAAGGCGTCGAGCCGGAAATAGTCGAGCCCCTGCGCGAGCGCGTTCTCGTCGAGCATCAGCTGCGGTTCGCCGGCACCGAGCGCATCCGCAACCGGGCGGCGGTAGTGGCGGGCGTATTCGTCGCCTACCTCGAACTGGGTCCAGTAGAGCCATTCGCCGTCCTTCACCGGAACCGAGCTGTCGTCCTCCTTGATCCGGCCGCGCATCTCGGCGAACAGCTCCTCCACCAGCGGCTGGTGGGGCGCCATTCGGGCGGCGAACCAGGCGTTCTCGGCGGCCAGATGGGCCAGCACGGCGGGATCATCGACCGTGGGATAGCTCGGGTCGCGCAGCCAGGCGTATGGGTCCTCGATGGTGATCCCGTGATGGCTATAGGCGTGCGGCCGCTTCTGGGCGACCGGCGGCGCCGCGGGCATCGGGGTAGGCGCAGTAGTTTCGGTCACGGCTTGGGTCGTGGCTTGGGTCACGGGCATGCTTTCGTTGGCGATGGCTTTGCCGGCTCCGGTCGCGTTGAGCGTCAGCAGGATGGCGGCAGGCAGACAGAGGCGTGGGCTCGGCATTGCGGGTGGGCGGTCCTGGGGCGGCGGGGAGCGGGTGGAAAGACGGTGGCAAGCGGTCTATGTCGGCAAGGCCGCCTGCCAGGCAAGCACCATACCAACGCGCCGGGATAGTCCAAGATGCTGATGCAGACCCACCAAGCCCGCCTCGCCGCCCTGCGGGAGGAGCTCGCCCGGCGCGGGCTCGACGGCTTCGTGGTGCCCTTGTCGGACGAGCACCTGTCGGAATATGTCGGCGCCTATGCCCGGCGGCTCGAATGGCTGACCGGCTTCGGCGGGTCGGCCGGGACCGCGGTGGTACTCAAGGACGTCAATAAGGGCACGGGGGCGGCGATGTTCGTCGACGGGCGCTACACGCTGCAGGTGCGCGACCAGGTGGACGGGCGGCTCTACGATTACTGCGCGGTGCCGCAGGACCGGCCGAGCGACTGGATCGCGGCCCATGCCCCGGCCGGCGGCAGGATCGGCTTCGATCCCTGGCTCCACACCCCCGGCTGGGCCGAGGCGACCGGCAAGGCACTGGCCAAGGCGGGATGCGAGCTGGTGGCGCTGGCCGACAATCCGCTCGATACGGTGTGGCAGGACCGGCCCGAGCCTTCGCCCGCGCCCGCTTTCCTCCAGGCCGAGCACCTCGCCGGCCGCTCGAGCGCCGACAAGCGCGCGGCAATCGCCGACTGGCTGGGCAGCGAGGGCTGCGATGCGGTGGTGATCGCGGCGCTGGATTCGGTCGCCTGGACGCTCAACGTGCGCGGCCGGGACGTGGAGCACACGCCGGTGGCGCTGAGCTACCTGGTGGCGCATCGCGACGGCACCGCCGACTGGTACATCGCGCCCGGAAAGGTGCCCGACGCGGTGACCGCGGCGCTGGGCAATGCGGTGCGGGTGCGGCCGCGCGCCAGCTTCACCCAGGGTTTGGCCGACCTGGCCGGAAAGACCGTGGCGCTCGACCCGGAACGCACGGTGGCGGCAATCTTCGCGCTGCTCGAACAGGCCGGGGCGACGATCGCGCGGCATCCCGATCCCACGGTGCTGCCCAAGGCGATCAAGACCGCGGCCGAGCAGGCCGGGCACCGCGCCGCGCAGGCGCGCGACGGGGCGGCGATGGCCCGCTTCCTCCACTGGCTCGATGTGGCAGGCCCGACGGGCGCGGTGGACGAACTGGGCGCGGTGGCCCGGCTGCTGGCCTTCCGCCAGGCGGGCGGCGACCTCGCCGACACCAGCTTCGATACGATCTCGGGCGCCGGGCCCAATGGCGCCATCGTCCACTACCGGGTGAGCGAGGAGACCAACCGGCGGCTGGCGCCGGGAAGCGTGTTCCTGTGCGATTCGGGCGGACAATACGAGGACGGCACCACCGACATCACCCGCACGGTGTGGATCGACACGCCTGACGGGTCGGAGGCTCCGGCTGAGGTGAAGGACCGCTTCACCCGCGTGCTCAAGGGTCATATCGCGCTCGCCACCCAGACCTTCCCGGCCGGCACGCCGGGCTCAGCGCTCGATACGCTGGCGCGCCAGCACCTGTGGGCGGCGGGCGTGGATTACGCGCACGGCACCGGGCACGGCGTGGGCAGCTTCCTCGCCGTGCACGAAGGGCCGCAGCGGATCGCCAAGGCCAGAGGGGGCCAGGCCGGCACCGAGCAGGAGCTGCTGGCCGGCATGATCCTGTCGAACGAGCCGGGCTGTTACCGGGCGGGCGAATACGGCATCCGGATCGAGAACCTGGTGCTGGTGGAGCCACGCGCGATCTCCGGCGCCGAAGGCGAGTGGCTGGGCTTCGAGACGCTGACGCTGGCGCCGATCGACCGGCGGCTGGTGGCGACAGAGCT
>JANNOJ010000070.1:0-24751 GCA_031399025.1 Erythrobacteraceae bacterium
CCGTTGCTCCAGATCGACATAGGAAAACAGCTTGCCCGATCGTTCGTCCGTCCCGCGCATCCATCGACCTCGTTCATCGCGTCTTGCCACGATGAATCACCTCACGGCGCGATAGCCAAGCCCTTTTTCATCAGCCTGCTAGAACGGGGTTCTCCCCCGCACGTTGCCGCCCGGACGGTAGCGGCAGACGAGCACATCCCTTGCCTGCCCCGGCGCCACGGCGCAGCCGACCTCGCGGGTGTCGCGCCAGACGACCTGCGTGTAGTGGGCGGCATCCGCCCAATCTCCGGTGAGCGATACATCAGGGAAGCGGCCGTGGCGGTAATGGCGCTTTTCCTCGATGAAGCGGCCGACCATGCGTTCGATCGGAAAGCGCCCGGCCGTGCCCATCCACAGGTTCTCGCCGCTGCCGTTGCGGACGCTGGCGGCGGCATGTTCGAGCGCGCCGCGCTGTTGCAGCGCCGCCGCCCAGTGCGCGGCATCGCGTTCCAGCGCGCAATTCCAGACGAGCGGCGGCAGGCCGAGACCGACGCGCTCGGAATTATGCGTCGCGAGCGCGCGGGAAGCCAGTTCCAGCTGCGCCGGATTAGGCTGGTCCGCGCCATCGCCCGTGCCGCAGCCGACGGGCAAGGTTTCTGCTCCGTCCGGGTCTGGCTCTTGAGCCGAGCTTGCGGAGATGGCGACACCCGTGGCACAAAGGACCAGGAACAGGCCGGTGACCACACGACGGAAAGAGCTTGCGTCCATGTGAGCGGGATAGAACTGAATTGCAAAGATTTGCTTAAGGACACCCTTGGCCCGCGCGCTCTACATCCACTGGCCCTTCTGTGGGTCCAAGTGTCCGTACTGCGACTTCAACTCGCATGTCCGCGCCGAGATCGACCTTGCCGCCTGGCGCGATGGGCTGCTCGCGGACCTGCGTCACGAAGCCCGGCAGGCCACCTCTTCAGCGGGCGGCGAGCCGCTGACCTCGGTGTTCTTCGGCGGCGGGACGCCCTCGCTGATGCCCGCAAGCCTGGTGGGCGAGCTGCTGGCCGAGGCGGCGAAGCTGTGGGGGTTCGCGCCCGGCATCGAGATCTCGCTCGAGGCCAATCCGACCAGCTTCGAGGCCGGCCGCTTCGCTGAATTCGCCCATGCGGGCATCAACCGCCTCTCGGTCGGCGTGCAGAGCTTCGATCCCGCGGCGCTGGCGTTCCTGGGCCGCACGCATTCGGTGGCGACCGCCGAGCGGGTGATCGGCCGGGCGCAGGAGCTGTTCGGCCGCGTCAGCTTCGACCTGATCTATGCCCTTCCCGGCCAGACCGTGCGCGAATGGGAGGGCCAGCTGGTGCGCGCCCTGGGTATGGGGACCGGCCACCTGTCGCTCTACCAGCTCACCATCGAGCCCGACACCCGCTTTGCCACCGACGTGCGGCGCAGCACCTTCGCCCCGATGGAGAACGACGAGGCGGCCGAGCTGTTCGCCCTCACCCAGGCGCTGGCCGGGGCGGCCGGGCTGCCGGCCTACGAGATCAGCAACCATGCCCGCCCCGGCGAAGAGAGCCGGCATAACCTCGCCTACTGGCGCTACCAGGATTACGCCGGCATCGGCCCGGGCGCGCACGGCCGGCGCGGCGGGCAGGCGACCATGCGGGTGCGCAAGCCCGAGAACTGGCTGGCGGCGATCACCCGCCAGGCGCACGGCATCGACTGGACACGCCGGCTGGGCCCGGCCGAGGCGGCGACCGAGGCGCTGCTGATGGGCCTGCGGCTTGCCGAGGGCATCGACCCGGCCGCGCTGGCCGCGCGCTTCGGCCTGGCCGAGGCGGAGCTGCTGGATGCCCGCCGGGTGGAGCTGTGCCGGGAACTCGGCTTCGTCTGGCGGCGGGGCGAGCGGCTCGGAGTGACGCCGGCGGGCATGCCGGTGCTCGACACCATCCTGGGCGAACTGGTGCCGGCCGGCCTCGCCACCGGATGAGCGAGTCCGGCGCGAGCGCTTCTGAGGCACAGGCCGCGCGGGCGGAGATGCTCGCGGCCTGGGGGGCGCATCTCGCGGTGGCTCGGCGGCGCTCCCCGCACACGGTGCGCGCCTATGTGGGAGCGGCGACCCGGTTGATCGCGCGCACGGCGCCCGAAGGGTGGGCGCAGCTGGCCGCACTCGACACCCGGGCGTTGCGCGGCCACCTCGCCGGGCGGCGTGCCGACGGCCTCGCCAATGCCTCGGCGGCGCGCGAGCTATCCGCCCTGAAGGCGTTCCTCGCCTTTGCCCGCGAACAGGTCGGCCAGCTGGACAATCCCGCCGCGCGGCTCAGGGGGCCGCGCATCGCCCGCGGCCTGCCGCGCCCGATCACCCCCGACGAGGCCGAGAACCTGGCCGACCTGGTGGAGGAATCCGCCGCCGAGCCCTGGATCGGCGCGCGCGATCGGGCGGTGCTGCTGCTGATGTACGGGGCCGGGCTGCGGATCGCCGAGGCGCTGTCGCTGACCGGGGCCGACCTGCCGCTAGGCGAGACGCTGCTGGTGACCGGCAAGGGCGGCAAGCAGCGGATCGTGCCGCTGGTGCCGCTGGTGCGCGCGGCGGTGGCCGATTATGCCGCGGCCTGCCCCTATCTGCACGAGCGCGGCCCGATTGCGCGCGGCGGGCCGTTGTTCCGCGGCGCCAAGGGCGGACCGCTGCGCCAGGGGATCGTCCAGCAGGCGACCGCGCGGGCGCGCCGCGTGCTCGGCCTGCCCGCCACCGCCACGCCGCATGCGCTGCGGCACAGTTTCGCCACCCATTTGCTGAGCGCGGGGGCGGACCTGCGCAGCTTGCAGGAACTGCTCGGCCACGCCAGCCTGGGCTCGACTCAGATCTACACGCAGGTGGATGCCGCCGCGCTGCTTGATACCTATCGCGCCGCCCACCCCCGGGAGCGGCTGTGATTGCGGCTCAATCTGAGCGGCGGTCGCGCGGGGTCCAGGTCAGCAGCCGCCAGATGTAGCCGACCACGCTGAGGGCGATGGTGCCCAGGACGATCCAGGAGAGGACATCCTGCGATTGGGCCAGATAGTTCCCCAGCCACTGGCCGCCCATGATCAGCAGCAGGTTCCAGATCCCCGAGCCGGCGAAGGTGAAGGCCAGGAACTTGCCGAGCGGCATGTGCACCAGGCCCGCGGGCAGCGAGATGATCGAGCGCATGAACGGCGAGAAGCGCAGGAAGAAGATCACCCAATGGCCGTGCTTGCGGAAGAAGGCGCCGGCCTGCTCGACATGCTCGAAATCGATCGTCAGCCAGCGTCCCCAGCGATCGATGAACGGTCCCAGGCGCTCGTAGCCGAACTTGTCGCCGAGCCAGTACCAGAAGTAGTTGCCCGAGGTGGTGCCGATGGTGGCAACCAGCAGCAGCGGCCAGAAATCAAGCACCCCGCGCGCCACCAGCACGCCGCCGATGCCCATGATCAATTCGGAAGGAATGGGCGGGATGATGTTTTCCAGCGCCATCAGGAAGAAGATGCCCGGGTAGCCGCCGCGGGCGATGATGTCGAGAATGAGCTGGTCCATGGCCGAGCGAACGCCTCCGTTTGGAAAGGGTGTCAAGTGCGCTCAAGCCGGCGGTCGATCGCGTCCCAGATGCGCCCGGGCGTGTCGGTGCCGTTGAACGCGTCGATCGCGACGATGCCGGTGGGCGAGGTGACGTTGATCTCGGTCAGCCATTGCCCGCCGATCACGTCGATGCCTACGAACACCAGGCCTCGGCGCTGGAGTTCGGGACCCATCGCGGCGCAGATCTCCTCCTCGCGCGGCGTGAGCCCGGCCGCCTCGGCATAGCCGCCTTGCGCCAGGTTGGAGCGGAACTCGCCCTCCCCCGGCCGGCGATTGATCGCGCCGGCGAACTCGCCATCGACCAGCACGATCCGCTTGTCGCCCTGAGCGACCTCGGGAAGAAAGCGCTGGACCATGTGCGGTTCGGGCCAGGTCTGGTTGAACACCTCGACCAGCGCCGCGAGGTTGGTGCCGTCGGCGTCCACTTTGAAGATCGCCTTGCCGCCATTGCCGTGCAGCGGTTTGACCACGACGGTGCCGTGTTCCCGCTGGAAGGCGCGGATGTCCTCCAGCCGACGGGCGATGAGCGTGGGCGGCATGAAGCGCGCGTAATCGAGCACGAACATCTTTTCGGGCGCGTTGATGACCTCGCGCGGGTCGTTGACCACCAGCGTGGTGTCCTTGAGCCGGTCGAGCAGCAGCGCGGCGGTGATGTAGCCCAGATGAAACGGCGGATCCTGCCGCATCAGCACGACGTCGATGTCGGCGGCCAGGTCGATGAGCTGCGGCGCGCCATTGGTGAAGTGATCGCCCGCCACCCGGCGCACCTCGATCGCCGTGGCCCAGGCGGTGATCCGCCCGTCGCGCCAGGCGAGCGAGGCGACATCGTAGTGCCATAGCTTCGCCCCGCGCGCCTGGGCCGACAGCATCAGTGCAAAGCTCGAATCACCGGCGATCGAGATGGTTTCGAGGGGGTCCATCTGGACCGCGACGCGCAGGGTCATGTCATGGTCCTCGGGCTCGGCTGCCCCGCTCACGGCTGCCAGGCGTTGACGATGTGGCGGGGCGGCGTGCGCGGCGCAAGCAGGATGACGTCGATCCGCAGGTCCTCGCCCGCGTTCGCGTAAAGGTGCGCCACGCTCTCGGCCGCCGCGGCGACGCGGGCGAGGCGGTGCTCGTCGATCGCCAGCGCCAGGTCTTCGGGCTTGGCGCGCCATTTGACCTCGACGAAGGCGACCAGCCCGTCGCGCTTGGCCACCAGGTCGATCTCGCCCAGCCTAGTCTTCACCCGGGTGGCCAGGATCTCCCAGCCGTGGGCGAACAGCCACTGCGCCGCCCGCGCTTCGCCCTGCCGGCCGCGCTGTTCGGCGCGTTCGCGCTTCACGTGGCGCGCAACGCGAGCGCGCGCGCATAGAGCGCGCGCCGGTCCAGCCCCGTCGCCTTGGCCACCGCGGCGGCCGCCTGCGAAGGTTGCTGCGTGGCAAGCAGCTCGCGCAGCATCTCCTCGGCCTGCGCCAAGCTGGCGGGCGCCTCGGTTGGAGGCGGGCCGATCAGCAAGACGATCTCGCCGCGCGGCGGATGGGCGGTGTAATGCGCCGCCAGTTCCGCGGGCGAGCCGGTGCGGCATTCCTCGTAGAGCTTGGAGAGTTCGCGCGCGACCGCCACCTCGCGCCCCGGCAGGTGCTCGGCCACGGCGGCCAGCGCCTTGGTGAGGCGCGGGGCCGTCTCGAAGAACACCAGCGTCGCACGCACCCGGCCCAGTTCGCTAAGCACCTCGCCGCGGGCATTTTGCTTGGCGGGGAGAAAGCCGGCGAACAGGAAGCGATCGGTCGGCAGGCCGGCCATCGCCAGCGCCGTCACCGGCGCGCTCGGCCCGGGCAGCGCGGTTACCGGGATGCCGGCCTCGCGCGCCCCGCGCACCAGGCGGTAGCCCGGGTCCGAAATCAGCGGCGTGCCGGCGTCGCTGACCAGCGCCACCGCCCTGGTCCGCATCGAATCGATCAGCCGCGTGCGGTCCCCCTCCCCGCTGTGATCGTCGTACCGCCAGAGCGGCTTCGACAGCCCGAGATGGCGCATAAGCTTCTGAGTTACGCGGCTATCCTCGCAGGCCACGCCGTCGCAGCGGACCAGCACATCGCGGGCGCGCACCGTGATGTCGCCAAGATTGCCAATCGGAGTGGCGACGATATAGAGGCCCGCGGGAAGAGGCACAGGTTCGCCGGATCGGTCCGGATGCGGGTCGGTCATGCCGGTTCCCATGAACCAGGTGCAGCGGAGGCGGCAAGCATGATGGCGATGATGAGACGCGCGCTGGCGCTCCTGTTGCTCACCCTCGCGCTGGCTGCCTGCCAGGTGATCCCCGGCGGCCGCGCGCCCGAGACCGGCGCGCCGCCTTCCGAAACTACTCGGGCCCCGGAAGTAATCGGCCCGGACCTGCCCGCCGATACGGGCCGCCATCGCGTGGCGTTGCTGGTGCCGCTGTCGGGCGAGAACGCGGCGGTCGGCCAGTCCATCGCCAACGCCACCACCATGGCGCTGCTCGACACCAACGCGGCCAACCTGCGCATCACCAGCTACGATACCGCCGGTGGCGCGCGCGCCGCGGCGGCGCGCGCGGTGACCGACGGCAATCGCCTGATCCTGGGACCGCTCATGCGCGACAGCGTGGCCGAAGTGCTGGCGCAGGCGCGCGAAGCGGGGGTGCCGTTGATCAGCTTTTCCAACGACGTATCGGTCGCCCGCGCCGATGCCTTCGTGATGGGTCATGTGCCCGAGCAATCCATCGCTCGCACCGCCGGTTTTGCAATGGAGCGCGGCGCCCGCCGCTTCGGCGCCCTGGCGCCCAGCGGCGAATACGGCCAGCGGGCGCTCGATGCCCTAGCCGACGCGGTCCGGCGCGGCGGCGGCGTGCTGGTGGGCAGCGAGCGCTATGATCGCGGCAACACCTCGATCATCAGCGCGGCCGAGCGGCTGCGCGCGCGCGGGTCCCTCGATGCGGTGCTGATCGCCGACGGCGCGCGGCTGGCGGTGGCGGCGGCGGGCGCGCTGCGGCAGGGGGACAGCCCCGCGCCCACCATCCTGGGTCCCGAACTGTGGAGCGGCGAGGACGAGGTGGCCCGCGCCGCCGCGCTGCGCGGCGCCTGGTTCGCCAACGTGTCGGACGATCGCTACCGGCAATTCTCCGAAAGCTACCGAACCCGCTTCGGCGAGCGGCCTTACCGCATCGCCACGCTTGGCTACGACGCGGTGCTGCTGGCCTTGCGCGTCGCGCGCGAGTGGGAGCCGGGCGACCGCTTCCCGGTGGCCGCAATGCTGGATGATGGCGGGTTCCTGGGCATCGACGGTCCGTTCCGCTTCCGCCGCGACGGGGTGGGCGAGCGAGCGATGGAAGTGCGCCAGGTCGGCAGCGGCACGGTGAGCGTGGTGAGCCCCGCGCCAACCCAGTTCGACTGAGCTCCACGCCGCTGAGGACAATGCCGGCCGCCCGCTTGTCGCGGCTGGCGGCCCCCGCATATAGCCTGCTCATGACCGATGACCTGTTCGACCGCCTGCCCGCCGGCGCGAGCGGCGACGAGGCCTACGATGCCTCCGCGATCGAGGTGCTCGAGGGGCTCGAGCCCGTGCGGCGCCGGCCGGGCATGTATATCGGCGGCATCGACGATCGGGCGCTGCACCATCTCGCCGCCGAAGTGCTCGACAACGCCATGGACGAGGCCGTGGCGGGCCACGCCAACCGGATCGAGATGGTGCTGGAGGAAGGTCCCGAAGGCAGCGCCGGGCGGCTCACCGTGAGCGACAACGGCCGCGGCATTCCGGTGGACGAGCACCCCAAGTTCCCGGGCAAGTCCTCGCTCGAGGTGATCCTGACCACGCTCCATTCGGGCGGCAAGTTCTCAGGCAAGGCCTACGCCACCAGCGGCGGGCTGCACGGTGTGGGCGTGAGCGTGGTCAACGCGCTCTCCTCGCAGGTGCGGGTGGAGGTGGCGCGCGGGCGCGAGCTCTACGCGCAGGAGTTCGCCCGCGGGGTGCCCACCGGCAAGCTGGTGCACGTTGGCGCCACGCCCAACCGGCGCGGCACCACGGTCAGCTTCGTGCCCGATAGCGAGATCTTCGGCGACCGGCGATTCAGCGCCAAGCGGCTGTTCAAGCTGGCGCGGTCGAAAGCCTATTTGTTCGCTGGTGTGGAGATCCGCTGGAGGTGTGCTCCCGGCCTGGCGAGCGACGAGGTGCCGGCCGAGGCCGTGTTCCAGTTTCCCGGTGGCCTCGCCGATCACCTGGCCGAGCAGATCGGCACCCGCGAATGCGTCACCACGCAGCCGTTCTCCGGCCGGCAGGACTTTCCCGACGATCAGGGCCGGGCGGAATGGGCGATCGCCTGGCCGCTGTGGTCCGACGGCGCCACGAGCTGGTACTGCAACACCGTGCCCACGCCCGACGGCGGCACGCACGAGCAGGGTTGCCGCGCGGCGCTCGCCAAAGCCTTGCGCGCCTTTGCCGAACTTGTCGGCCAGAAAAAGGCCAAGGACCTGTCCGCCGATGACGTGATGGTCGGCGCCGAAGTGATGCTCAGCGTGTTCATCCGCGAGCCGCAATTCCAGAGCCAGACCAAGGACCGGCTCACCAGCCCCGAGGCGGCGCGGCTGGTGGAAAGCGCCATGCGCGACCATTTCGACCATTTCCTCGCCGACAACATGGAGCGCGGCCGCGCGTTGCTCGCCGCGGTGATGGAGCGGATGGACGAGCGCCTCAAGCGCAAGGCCGAACGCGAGATCAAGCGCAAGACCGCCACCTCGGCCCGCAAGCTGCGCCTGCCCGGCAAGCTGACCGATTGCTCGGGCGAGACCGAGGCCGAGACCGAGCTGTTCATCGTCGAGGGCGACAGCGCCGGCGGCAGCGCCAAACAGGCGCGCGACCGCAAGACCCAGGCGATCCTGCCGATCCGCGGCAAGATCCTCAACGTCGCCTCCGCCAGCGCCGACAAGATCCGCGCCAATGCCGAGATCGCCGATCTCGCCCTGGCGCTGGGCTGCGGCACCCGGCGCGACTGCAACCCCGACCTGCTGCGCTACGACCGCATCGTCATCATGACCGATGCCGACGTCGACGGCGCGCACATCGCCACGCTGCTGATGACCTTCTTCTTCCAGGAGATGACCGAGATCGTGCGCGCCGGGCACCTCTACCTCGCCCAGCCGCCGCTCTACCGCCTCACCGCCGGCAAGGAGAGCCGCTACGCCCGCGACGATGCGCACCGCGCCGAGCTGGAGGCAAGCGTGTTCAAGGGCCGCAAGGTCGAGGTCTCACGGTTCAAGGGCTTGGGCGAGATGAACCCCGCGCAATTGCGCGAAACCACGATGAACCCGGCCACCCGCAGCCTGATCCGCATCACCCTGCCCGCCGACCACGAACAGCGCCACGCGGTGAAGGAATTGGTCGATCAGCTCATGGGCCGCAACCCCGAGCACCGGTTCAACTTCATCCAGAACCGGGCCGGCGAACTGGATCGCGAGCTGATCGACGCCTGAGCGGGCTAGTGCGCTTCCACCGGCGGGCGCGCCGGATTGTCGCTCCGGCGCTGCTTGCGCGCCACTTTACGGTCGGCGAACCGCTCGGCGAGAAACGTCGCCAAGCCGGTCCCGGCGGTGAGCGCGACGGCGCGCGTCTCTGGCCGCTCGACCATCGTGAGCAGCTTTCGCAAATCCTTGCGCGTCCCTTTCGACAGCTTGAAGCCAAGGATACGCTTGGGCACTTCGGGCTTGTTCTTGGCCATATAATGTCTCCTGCCGCGGCTAACGGGTGAGATATATGACGGTTCCGTGACAAAACTCCGAGGCACCGGGGATCGCTTTAATCTGGCTCCTGCCGGGCGTCTCGCACCAAGCCGGCGTGCCTTCCTGGTCGACCAGCTCGGAGGGCCGGAAGCTTCGCTCGAGATCGGCCATCAATCCCGCTCAATAGAGCAGCAGCGAGCCGATTTCCTCGCGCCACCTCGCCTCCTCGGCGGCGGCGTGGGTGTCGAGGTCGCCCGGCTGCGCGGCAGGATCGTCGACCCATTCGCGCAAGGCTGGGCCGCCGTTGATGACGTCGATCGCCAGCCGGTCGAATTCGTACTCGTAGGGAAAGTCGCGCCACAGCGGGTAATCGGGCCGCAACGCCCGGATGGCCTTGAAGGCGAGCGCCTGCAGCCGCCACGGGCGGAACGCCGCGTGGTCGTAGAAGCCACCCTCGGCATGGACCATCAGCGCGCTGCACAGCTCACCTGCGTGCTTGTGGAACGTGGGGGTGAACCAGCATTCGCGGATGGCGCAACCCGCCAGCCAGTCGGGCGCGAGCCGGCGCATCTCGCGCAGCACCGCGCCGGCCTCGAGGTCCGGCGCGCCGAACAGCACTTCTAGCGGGCGGGTGGTGCCGCGGCCCTCGCTCAGCGTGGTGCCCTCGAGCATTACGGTGCCCGGGTAGGCGCGCGCCATGTTGAGGCTCGCCGCATTGGGGCTCGGGTTGATCCAGATGCGGCTTTCGGGCCAGCCGAAACCCGGCGCGTCGCCCGGTCGCCAGCCTTCCATCGCTATCACCCGGTACTCCACGTCGAGCCCGAAATGGCGGACAAACCAGCCCCCCATCTCGCCCATCGTGAGACCGTGGCGCATCGGCATGGGCGCGGCGCCCACGAAGCTTTCCGCGCCCGGCCGCAGCCAGGTGCCTTCCACCGGCCGCCCCGCCGGGTTGGGCCGATCGAGCACCCACACCGCTTTCCCGTACCGTGAGGCTTCCTCGAGCAGGTAAAGCAGAGTTGTGACGAAGGTGTAGATACGGCAGCCAAGGTCTTGTAAGTCGAACAAAAAAACATCCGCGGTGGCCATCATCTGCGCGTTCGGCCGACGGACCTCGCCGTAAAGGCTGAAGAGCGGGATACGGTACACCGGGTCGACCTCGTCGGCGGTCTCCACCATGTTGTCTTGCTTGTCGCCCTTGAGCCCGTGCTGCGGTCCCAAGGCGCTGGTGACGTTCACTCCGGTGGCGACCAGCGCGTCGAGCGAGTGGATCAGGCCTTGTGTCACCGAGGCCGGATGCGCCACCAGCGCCACGCGCCGGCCGGCGAGGGCCGCGCGAAGACCGGGTTCGGCCAGCAGCCGATCGATCCCGAACATCACCTCCCCACGCCTCATGTGCTGGCGCGTGGCGCAAGGCGCGCAGCGAAGCAAGCCGGGTCGTGGAAGTCGGGCGCCGCGCCGCCATGCGCGAGCGCCCAGTAAGATTTCACCCCCGCGCCTTCCTCCAGCACCGCCGAAACGCCGAACTCCCAGGGCAGGCGCGGCAGGTCGGCAAGGCGCAGTGCGGCATCCACGATCCCCACCTCGCCGAACAAACGCGGGGTGATCACCGGCGCTCGTTGCACCGGACGCGCCGCCATGCCCTCGCGCCGGGCGGAGAAATCGTAAGCCGCCCAGTTCTCCGACGGCGACAGGTTCAGCTCGACATAGGCCGCGTTCCCCGGCCGCCGGCAGAACAGCTCGAAGCAGGTGGTCTGCCACAGTCCGTCCGCGCGCGCCTGCCCGGCGAACGGCGGGATTACCAGCGCGCCCGCTTGTTCCACCCGCCAGCGCAGGAGCAGCCAGCCGTCCGCGTCGGTCCTGACATGGGCCGTCACGCCCCGCACCGTCGCCCGCGGGTGCGCGGGGTGTGGGATTAACTCCAGGGTCAATCGATCCGTTTGCAAGCCATGCCCCCCATGCTACCCGGCCCCGCTTCGCGCTGCTTGCGCCGAGCCGCCCGATACGAGAATGCCATGAGCCAGTACAAATCCGAATTGCTGCAGCTGCTCGAGGCGCGCGGCTACATCCACCAGCTGACCGACGCGGCCGGGCTCGGCACGCTGGCCGCGCGCGCGATCGTGCCCGGCTACATCGGCTTTGACGCCACCGCGCCTTCGCTTCACGTGGGCAATCTGGTCTCGATCATGCTGCTGCGCCGCCTCCAGCAGACGGGACACAAACCAGTGGTGCTGATGGGCGGCGGCACCACCCGGATCGGCGATCCGACCGGGCGCGACGAAAGCCGCCAGATGCTCACCGACGCCATCATCGATGCCAACATCGCTTCCATCCGCACCGTCTTCGAGCGGCTGCTGGTGTTCGGCGACGGGGCGACCGACGCGGTGATGGTCAACAACCACGACTGGCTCGGCCAGCTCGGCTATCTCGAGCTGCTGCAGGAAGTGGGCACCCACTTCACCGTCAACCGGATGCTGACCTTCGATTCGGTCCGCCTGCGGCTTGCCCGCGAGCAGCCGATGACCTTCCTGGAATTCAACTACATGATCCTCCAGGGCTACGACTTCCGCCATCTGAACCGGACCCACGGCGTGCGGCTGCAGATGGGCGGCTCCGACCAGTGGGGCAACATTGTCAACGGCGTCGAACTGGCACGGCGCAAGGACGGCGCGGAGGTGTTCGGGCTGACCAGCCCGCTCATCACCCGCGCCGACGGCGCCAAGATGGGCAAGTCGCTCGCCGGCGCAGTGTGGCTCAACGAGGACCAACTGCCGGCTTACGATTTCTGGCAATACTGGCGCAATGTCGATGATCGCGACGTCGGCCGCTTCCTGCGCCTGTTCACCGACCTGCCGCTGGACGAGATCGCCCGGCTCGAGGCCCTCGGCGGCGCGGAGGTGAACGCGGCCAAGGTGGTGCTGGCCAACGAGGTGACGCGGCTGGTGCGCGGTGATGAGGCGTCCCGCGCGGCCGAGGCGAGCGCGGCGCAGACCTTCGCCGGCGGCGGCCTGGGCGCGGAGCTGCCGGTGCTCGAGGTGCCCGCGGGCGGCATCCGCCTGGCCGCGGCCTGTACCGCGATCGGCTTTGCCGCCTCTAACGGCGAGGCGAAGCGCAAGATTGCCGAGGGTGCGGTCCGTCTCGATGACCGGCCGATCGAGGATCCCGCTTTCCTGATCGAGCTGTGTTCGGGCGAGCAGCGCAGGCTGAGCCTGGGCCGCAAACGCCACGCCATCCTGCGCGCGGGCTGAATCCGGGCGCGGTCTTTACCGTTTGTTCGGCATTTTGCGGCACAAGGATGGCAAGGCGGATACAGGCGGATACAGGATGAAGGCAAGGGCGATGAACGCAGGCGCACGGCTGTCGGTGACCGATCTGCGCCGCTCGACACGGCACCCCGTCGATGTACCGCTCATCGCCAACCACCGCGGTCGGGGCGATATGGCGATCCACGTGGCGAACCTCTCGCGCCATGGCTTCATGATCGACGATGCGGGCACGCTTTCGCGCGGCGATCGGCTGGTGATCCGCCTGCCGCTGGTCGGCCAGATCGAGGCCTATTGCATGTGGCTCAAGGACGAGCGCGCCGGTTTCCAGTTCGAGCGCATAATCCGAGAAGACGAGTTCGACGACCTGATCCGCCGCCTGCAACCCAACCCCGCGCTGCGCCGGCGGCGCTGAGCCCCGCGCTGCCGCCTCGTATGCGGCGCTGGCCGGTGGGCATTTCCCGCTCATTCCCACTCATGAGGCCGTGGCGGCGAGAATTATCGGGATAGGCAGGTCGGCCAGCTACTCGGCCCGTGTCGCCCTCGTAAGCTGCCGCTGATCGCTGTCGGAGCTGAATAGCCGTCAGGTGAAACCGGGCTGAAGGGGGCTCGCCCGGCTACCTGGACTGCTGATCCCCGACGCGGGCCGCACCCTTCATCACTCCGCTAAATCCTTGGCATCGCGCCGGCGCGGTGCCATGGCGCCCGCGTGACCGTCCCGCCACCCGCACCTGCCGGGCAACCGGCGCTGCCCTCACCTACTTCCCCGCTCGCGATCCCCGACTACCGGCGTTTCTGGCTGGCGCGCTTCCTGTCGGTGTTCGCCACCATGGCGATGGTGGTGCTGATCGGCTACCAAACCTACGACATCGCCCGCGCCGATTATGGCATGGACATTCCCACCGCCTCGCTGATGCTCGGCCTGCTGGGAGCCGCCCAGTTCGTGCCGCTCTCGCTGCTCACACCCATCGCCGGCTGGGCTGCCGACGTGTTCGACCGGCGCCGGGTGGTGCTGTTCGCCAATTGCATCGATGCCGTTGTCGCCCTCGTGATCGGGCTGGCGACGCTCGAGGGCTGGCTCAATCTGCCGCTGATGTTCACGCTCGCGGCGCTGCACGGCTCGGCGCGGGTATTCAACGGCCCGGCGATGAGCGCCATCGCGCCCAACATCGTCCCCTCCAACTTGCTGCCCAAGGCTGTCGCGCTCTCCTCGATCGCCTGGCAATTGGGCTCGGTGATCGGCCCCGCGGCCGGCGGGCTGCTGTTCGACCGGATGCCGCCGGCGCCCTACTTCCTGGCGGCCGCCCTGCTGGCGACCTCGGGCGCGCTCATCTCCACGATCCGCCCTGTGCGGGCCAAGCAGGTCGGGCCGCCGCGGCACCCTTTCAAGGAGGTGGCCGAGGGCATCCGCTTCATCCGCCACGAGCGCTTTCTCCTGGGCTGCGTCACGCTGGACCTGTTCGCCGTGCTGCTGGGCGGCGCCACCGCCATGCTGCCGGTGTTCGCCCGCGACATCCTGATGGTGGGGCCCGAGGGCCTGGGCTTCATGCGCGGCGCTCCCGCAGCGGGGGCGGCCCTGGTGGCACTGTTTCTCAGCTTTCGACCGTTCGAGGACAATGTGGGCGTCAAGATGCTGTGGGCGGTGGTGGGGTTCGGCGCGGCCACCATCGCCTTTGCGCTGTCGACCAATTTCTGGCTCAGCCTGGCGCTGCTCGCGCTGCTCGGTGCGGCGGACATGATCTCGGTGTTCATCCGCTCTTCGCTGATCCAGCTCAACACGCCCGATGACAAGCGCGGCCGCGTTTCGGCTATTTCGGGGCTGGCGATCTCGGCCTCCAACGAACTGGGCGAATTGCAGTCGGGCCTGGTCGCGGCGGTGCTCGGCGCGGTCGGCGCGGTTGTGTTCGGGGGGGTGGGTGCGATAGTGGTGACCGGGCTGTGGGCGTGGCTGTTTCCGGAACTTCGCCGGGCGCGGACCTTTACGCCCAAGTACCTGGATACCGACGAGACCGGGAAGGGATCACCACCATGAAAGCCGCCAGCGTACTCGAGACCATCGGCAACACGCCGCATATCCGCCTGGCACGGCTGTTCCCCGACCACGAGGTTTGGATCAAGAGCGAGCGGGCCAACCCGGGCGGCTCGATCAAGGACCGGATCGCCCTCGCGATGGTCGAGGCCGCCGAGCGCGACGGGCTGCTGCAGCCGGGCGGCACCATCGTCGAGCCGACCAGCGGCAATACCGGCATCGGCCTCGCCATGGTGGCGGCGGTCAAGGGCTATCGGCTCATCCTGGTGATGCCCGAGAGCATGTCGCTCGAACGCCGCCGGCTGATGCTCGCCTACGGCGCCAGCTTCGCCCTGACGCCGCGCGAAGGCGGGATGAAGGCAGCGCTGGCGCGGGCCCAGGAGATCGTCGAGCAGACCCAGGGCGCCTGGATGCCGCAGCAATTCGATAACCCCGCCAATATCGAGATCCACCTGCGCACCACCGCGCAGGAAATCCTCGCCGATTTCGCCGACACACCTCCGGCATTGCTCATCACCGGGGTGGGCACCGGCGGGCACATCACGGCTTGCGCCGAGGTGCTCAAGGAACGCTGGCCCGAGCTGAAGGCCTACGCGGTGGAGCCCGAGCTGTCGCCGGTGATCTCGGGGGGCTCGCCGGGCCCGCACCCGATCCAGGGCATCGGCGCCGGGTTCATCCCCGGCAATCTCCACACCCGCGTGATCGACGGGGCGATCCGCGTCAACGCCGAGGCGGCAAAGGAAATGGCGCGCCGGAGCGCGTCCGAGGAGGGCATCCTGGTCGGCATCAGCTCGGGCGCCACGCTCGCCGCCATCGCGACCAAACTGGCCGAGTTTCCCGCCGGAACGCGGGTGCTGGGCTTCAATTACGATACGGGCGAGCGCTATCTCTCGGTGCCCGATTTCCTGCCGACCGAATAGCCCCGTGAGCACCGCGGCGCCGACCCGCGCCTCCCCACGCCTCGGGCGACGCGGTTTTCTGGCGGGTAGCGCGGCGAGCCTGCTGGCGACCTCATGCGCGCAGGCGCCGCTTGCCCGGTCCGCTTCCGCCATTCCCCAACTCGCGCCCATCCGCTTCCAGCGTGATCGGCTGATGAAGGTCACCGTGTGCCTGCGTCCGTTCCGCCCGGCCGGCCCCCGGGTCGAGCCGGAACGGGTGGGCGACAAGGCGATCGTCCACAATTACGGCCACGGCGGCTCGGGCTGGTCGCTCTCGTGGGGCTGCGCCGCCGAGGCCGCGTCGCTCGCGGTGGCCGCCGCCGCGGGCCGGCCGATCGCGGTCGTGGGTGCCGGAGCCATCGGCCTCACCACCGCGCTTCGGCTGGTGGAAACCGGAGCCCAGGTGACGATCTACGCCGCCGATCTCGGGCCGGAGACCCGGTCGGCGCGCGCCACCGGCGTCTGGTCGCCGAGCAGCCGGGTCGGCCTGGCCGATGCGGTCGCCCCCGGCTTCGCGGAGCGATGGCAGGGCTGGGCGCGCGCCAGCTACGCGGTGCACCAGCAGATGGTCGGCCTCGCGGGCGATCCGGTGGAGTATCTGCCGCAATACAACATCCCCGGCGGCGAGGAGGCGGACGTTGCGCCCGTCCGCCAATATCTTGAGCTCGACCGCCAGCTTCGCGGCCTGACGCCGCCGTTCGGCGACCTGGCCGGCGATCGAAATCCATTTCCCGGGCGAAGCGTGCGCGGCGGCGCCATCATGGTCTTCAGCGTGACCGAATACGCCGACCGGCTGACCCGGCAGTTTCTGCTGCGCGGCGGCCGCATGGTCCGCCGCAGCTTCGCCAGCCGCGAAGAAATCCTGGCGCTGCCCGAGAGCACGATCTGCAATTGCATGGGCTTTGGCGCGCAGGCGATCTGGCAGGATGCGCAGCTGGTCCCCGTGCGTGGCCAGATCACTTGGCTGCTGCCCCAGCGCGATGCCCGCTATGCGCTGCAGCACGATGCGGTTGGGGTGGTCTCGCGGGCCGACGGCATCGTGGTGCAATATTACGGGCCCAATGATGATTGGGGCTACGGCGATGCCGACGAGACCCCGGAACCGGCCGAAACCGACCTGGCGCTCGGGCGTATGCACAGGCTACTTGGTTGAAAGCCGCCGTCATCCTTGCCTATCGCACGGCGACGTCGCACTCACCGCCATGGTGTACCGACCGGCCCGGCCGCCGCGAGCGGCGGTGCTGGTGTTCCCCACCATCATGAACGCTACCCCCAAACGTCGTCGCTAGAGCGCGTTTCGCCGGCCGGGCACGGCTTTGCGACCGGCTGATTGCGCTTCATCCGGCTGGCTGGAGCGCCTCGGCCGGGCGCGCCATCATCTCGCAGTTCTTCGCTCCCTTCGGCGCGCCGCACGCCGACCGCACGTGGGTGAGGCCAGGGTACATGGTGACGGGATGGCAGGCGGAATCGCGGTACTCCTCCAACCACGCTGGCCAGGACGTGTGGATGGATGACCTCGGGCGCAGCACCGCCCGGCCTTCTCGACCATGGTGTCGATCACGTCCTCGTCCACTGCCGCGAAGTTGGGCAGGCGCGCATGATGGCCGATCTCGAGCATCCGCCTCAGCAAGAGGCGGATGGTGGCGGTGGGGGCGTGTAGGTCGTCATGCCTCGGGCCTGGCGCACCCCGCGGCTAGCCGGGAGTGAGTGCGTCACCCTCCAGCACCCGGTAGAAACAGCCGCGCGCGCCGGTGTGGCACGCGGGTCCGGCCGGCTGGACCAGCAGCAACAGCGCGTCCTGGTCACAATCGATCCGGATCGCCGTCACCCGCAGCACGTTGCCCGAGCTCTCGCCCTTTAGCCAGAGCCGCCGACGGCTGCGCGAATGGAAATGTGCCAGGCCGGTCGCCTGCGTACGCTCGATCGCCTGGCGATCCATGTGCGCCAGCATCAGCACCTCGCCCGTCGCGGCGTCCTGGACCACGGCGGTCACCAGTCCGGCCGCATCGAACCGAGGGAGGAAAGCGCTACCCTGTTCCAGGCGAGCCTGCTGCGCCGCGAGGTCAGTCTCGTTCATTATGTCCCACTTTGTGGCAGACCACGGGGCGCAACGCGCCCGCTTGTTGCACGATAATCACAGATCGTGTCCAAAATCCATATTCCTGCGAAAAACCGGTTTGAGCCCGGGTGCTTAGATGGAAAGACGGAAAACGCGGCTGGGCGAGCCGCCTTTCGTTCGGGCCACGGGCCAAGGGATGGGGGGTTTTCGCGACCGGATATGTCCGGCCGAGTACATGAGGGTTCGGACCGCCGCATCCGCGAGGGGGGTGATGCGGCAGGATCACGAGATTTCGTCACGCTGACGCCCGAGGCTGGTCCTCGGGCGTCTTGCTGTGTGCGGCATGGATCGTGCCACCTGACGGCTCAAAGCGCCACCTCCGGGACCCGCGCGAAGCAGGCGATCCGCACCCTGCTTGCCCCCGCCGCCTGGAGCGCGGCCAGGCAGGCATCGGTGGTCGCGCCGCTCGTGACCACATCGTCGACCAGCAGGATTTGCGCGCCGGCGATGGCCCCGGCGCGCCTGCGATTGACTTCGATCGCCCCCGCCATCAGCTGCGCGCGTGCCGCTCGGCCGAGCCGGCTCTGCGACAGCGAAGCGGTGTTGCGGCGGCGGATCAACCCGTCCACCAATGGCCGGTAGCCGCGGAGCCGGGCAAGCTCGGTGGCCAGCAGCGCCGACTGGTTGAAACCGCGCTGCCATAGCCGCCAGCGGTGCAGTGGCACCGGGACCACCACCCAGCTGCCCGCAAGGTCGGGCAAGCGCGCCACGATCAACCGCGCAAGCAGCGCCGCCAGGGCGATCTTGCGCCCGTGCTTGAACGCGACGACCAGCCGCTTGGCCGGCTCGGTATAGAGAGTCGCGGCGGTAATCCCGTCATGCGCAGGCGGATGCGCCCGGCATTGTGGGCACAGCCCGGCGTCGGCGGGCTCGATCGGCTGCTGGCATGAAAGGCACAAAACCTCGCCGGGGATCACCAGTTCGGCCCAGCAGGCGGCGCACAGCCCGTTTTGCGTACCGATGCCTTCCCCGCAGAGCGGGCAGCGGGGCGGGTAGACCAGGTCCACCAGCGGAGCGAGGGCCTGCTTGAGCATCGCCCTCGCCTGCTGCCCGCTTTCCGCGCGCCGGGCAAGCCGACTTGCAGCCAACCTCCCGTGACGGCAGGACGCGCGGGCGATGAACCCGCGCCCTGCTCCGCCCGTCATCTTCGATCCCGGCCGGCGACTCGCCGGGCGCCGCCGCATGCGCTCGCTGCAACGCGGCCGCCCGGGTGCGGCCCGCTTCGTGATGGACGACATGGTGGAGGACGTGCTCGAACGGCTCGCCTTCCTGCGCCATGCGCCCGCCCGGGCGCTGGTGATCGGCGACTGGAGCGGTGCTCTGGCAGCCGCACTCGTGGCGAGAAGCGCCGAGGTCGTACGAGCCGATCCCGTTCCCGGGCCCGGCGAGGTTCCCGTCGCGGAGGAGCGCCCGTTTTCCAGCGGCGGCTTCGACCTTGTCGTGAGCCTTGGCCTGCTGGATACCGTGAACGACCTGCCTGGCGCGCTGGTGCACATCCGCACTTCGCTGGCGCCCGGCGGGCTGATGCTCGCCAGTTTCTCGGGCGCGGGCAGCCTGCCGGCGCTTCGCCAGGCCATGCTGGCGGCCGATGGCGAGCGACCCGCCGCGCGGCTTCACCCGATGGTGGACGTGCGCGCCGGCGCGCAGCTCCTCCAGCGCACCGGCTATGCCGATCCGGTGGCGGACGGCCGCTCGCTGCGGGTGCGCTATGCCGCGCTGGGTCGGCTGGCGCAAGATTTGCGCGAACAGGCGCTGGGTAACGTCCTGGCCTCCCGCGCGCCGGCGCTCGACCGCACGGGCTACCGCCTCGCGCAGGCGGCGTTCAGCGGCTTGGCTGACGACGATATGCGCGTGATCGAAACCTTCGAGATCGTCACCCTGAGCGGCCGCCGCCCGCTGGCGTGAGCGCCGCCGCTAGCGTTTGGCCGCCAGCGATGCCTGCGCCGCCGCCAGCCGCGCGATCGGCACGCGGTAGGGCGAGGCGCTGACGTAATCGAGCCCGATCTTCTCGCAAAAGGCGATGCTCGCCGGATCCCCGCCGTGCTCGCCGCAGATGCCCAGCTTGATCTCGGGCTGCGTCGCCCTGCCCCGCTCCACCGCCAGTTCGACGAGTTGACCCACTCCGTCGATGTCCAGGCTCACGAACGGATCGCGCGGGTAGATGCCCTTGTCCACGTAAGGCCCGAGGAAGCGCCCGGCATCGTCGCGACTGACGCCCAGCGTGGTCTGCGTCAGGTCGTTGGTGCCGAAGGAGAAGAAGCGCGCCTCGTGAGCGATCTCGCCGGCCATCAGCGCGGCGCGGGGCAGCTCGATCATCGTCCCGACGAGGTAATCCAGCGTGCGGCTCTGCTCCGCGAACACCGTGGCGGCGGTATCGTCCACCAGTTGGCGCAGGATCTGCAGCTCGCGCCGGGTCGCCACCAGCGGGATCATCACCTCGGGCACGACCGGCTCACCGCCCCCCGCGGTGACCTCGCAGGCCGCCTCGAAAATCGCCCGCGCCTGCATTTCGTAGATTTCGGGAAAGGTGATCCCCAGCCGGCAGCCGCGGTGGCCGAGCATCGGGTTGAACTCGTGCAGTTCGCCCGCGCGCCGCTTGAGCGTCTCGGCGCTGACCCCGATCTTCTCCCCGAGATCGGCGAATTCGGCCTCGCTCGAAGGCAGGAATTCGTGGAGCGGCGGATCGAGCAGGCGGATCGTGCATGGCAGGCCGGCCATGGTGTGGAAGATCGCGGTGAAGTCGGCGCGCTGCTCGGGCAGCAGCTTGGCCAAGGCGCGGCGGCGGCCGGCCTCGTCCTCGGCCAGGATCATCTCGCGCACCGCGCTGATCCGGGAGGCCTCGAAGAACATGTGCTCGGTGCGGCACAGGCCGATGCCCTCGGCGCCGAACTGGCGCGCCATGCGGCAATCGGCCGGAGTCTCGGCATTGGTGCGCACCCGCATCCGCCGGTGCTTGTCGGCCCATTCCATGAGCGTGCCGAAATCGCCGGCCAGTTCGGGCTCGGTCGTGGGCACCGCGCCGGCCATCACCTCGCCGGTGCCGCCGTCGATGGTGAGCACGTCCCCCTCGCGCAGCTCGCGCCCGCCGATCCTGAGCGTGCGGTCGGCGAGGCGGATCGACACCGCGCTCGCGCCCGAGACGCACGGCCGCCCCATGCCGCGCGCCACCACCGCCGCGTGGCTGGTCATCCCGCCGCGCGCGGTGAGGACGCCGCAAGCTGCGTGCATGCCGTGAATATCCTCAGGGCTCGTCTCCACCCGTACCAGGATCACCGCCTCGCCGCCGTGCGCCCATTTCTCCGCGACCTCCGAATCGAGCGCGATTCTGCCCGAGGCCGCGCCGGGGGAGGCGGGCAACGCGCGGGTCAGCACGTCGCGCGGGGCGTCGGGGTCGAGCGTGGGGTGGAGCAGCTGGTCCAATGCCATCGGATCTACCCGGCGGATCGCGGTCTCCTCGTCGATCAGCCCCTCGCCCACCATGTCCACCGCCATCTTGAGCGCGGCCTTCGCGGTGCGCTTGCCCGAGCGGGTCTGCAGCATCCACAGCTTGCCCTGCTGCACGGTGAATTCGATGTCCTGCATGTCGGCATAGTGCCGTTCGAGCAGCTCGAAAGTGTGCGCCAGCTCGGCGTAAGCCGCAGGCAAGGCTTCCTCCATGCTCGGCTTCTCGGCACCGGCCGCCTCGCGGCTGGCGCGCGTGAGATATTGCGGCGTGCGGATGCCGGCGACCACGTCCTCGCCCTGAGCATTGGCCAGCCATTCGCCATAATAGCGCTTCTCGCCGGTCGACGGGTCGCGGGTGAAGGCGACACCCGTAGCGCTCGTCTCGCCCATGTTGCCAAACACCATGGCCTGCACGTTGACCGCGGTGCCCCAGCCGCCGGGAATGTCGTTCAGCCGGCGATAGACCTTGGCCCGCTCGCTGTCCCAGCTGTCGAACACTGCGGCGATGGCGCCCCACAGCTGCGCGTCGGGGTCCTGCGGGAACTGCCGGCCCAGTTCGCGCTCCACGGTGGCGGCGTATTGCCCGACGATCTCCTGCCAGTCGGCCGCGGTCATCTCGGTATCGGCGTGGTAGCCGCGATCTTCCTTGGCGATCTCCAGCGCTTCCTCGAACAGGCCGTGGTCGATCCCCAGCACCACGTCGGCATACATCTGGATGAAGCGGCGGTACGAATCCCAGGCGAAGCGCGCGTCGCCGCTGGCCGCGGCCAGGCCCTGCACCGTGATATCGTTGAGGCCCAGGTTGAGCACGGTGTCCATCATCCCGGGCATGGACACCCGCGCCCCCGAGCGGACCGAGACCAGCAGCGGATCGGCATGATCGCCGAACTTTTTGCCCACGGTGCGCTCGATATGGGTGAGCGCCTCGGCCACCGCAGCCCGCAGTTCAGGTGAGAATTCGGCGCCGCCGCGGGCGTTCCTGGCGGCAAGATAGCGCACGCATTCCTCGGTGGTGATGGTGAAGCCGGGTGGCACCGGCAGGCCGATCCCGGCCATTTCAGCCAGGTTGGCGCCCTTGCCGCCGAGCAGGGTCTTGTCGCGCCCTTCGGGTCCGGTATGGGTTACGCCGCCGCCGAACGTGTAAACCGATCCCGCCATTCGCCCCCCGCCTCCTGCCCCGATCACACCGCAACGCGCCTGTCACCGCCTACCGTATCGATCAAGCAGCGGCGGTTCTCCGTGCTTGCGCCGTACCACGCGGGGACAGCGGTGCAATCAGCCCTCGATCTTCGAGAAGTCGGCGACGTCGTGCACTGCAGCACGAAATCTGGCAAGCAGGTCGAGACGGGCCGCGCGCTGGGCGCGCTCGTCGGCGTTGACGGTCACTTCCTCGAAGAACCGGTCGATCGGCGCCCGCAGCGAGGCGAGCGCCTGCATGGCGGCGGTGAAGTCCTCGCGCTCGACCGCAGCCCGGGCCTCCGGCTCGGCCCGGTCGAGCGCCTCGACCAGCGCGGCCTCGGCAGGTTCACGAGCGGCCGATTGGCGCGTACGCCGCTCGGCCATCTTGGCGCCGATGATCGGTCCCAGATCAGGGTCGTCGACCAGCGCCAACGGGTCCTCCTCGCCGGTCTTCGCGATCTCGCCCTCGGTCCCGTGCCAGTCCTCCTTCCTGAGGATGTTGGCGGCGCGCTTGTAGGCGGCGAGGAGGTTGGCGCCGTCGGGCGTGGCGATGAACGCCTGGAGCGCGTGCACGCGGGCGAGCAGGCGGACGAGGTCGTCCTCGTTCCCGAGCGCGAAGACGGCGTCGATCAGGTCGTAGCGCACGCCTGCCTCGCGCTGCTGGACCTTGAGGCGGTCGGCGAAGAAGGCAAGTACGTCATCGCCGCGCACTGCCCGCTCGAACGTCATAGGCGGATCAGCAGGCGCTTCTCTCAAGAACTCTGTAAAACCCAGATGCGCAGCATGAGCACCGAACAAGCGCAGACGCAGCTTAACGGCATCGATCATCTGCAGGATGCCGAGCGCCGCTCTTCGCAATGCGAACGGATCCTTCGACCCTGTTGGCCTTTCATTAACCGCGAAGAACGAAAAAATGGTATCCAGCTTATCAGCCAGGCTCAGCGCCACCGTCACCGGCGCAGTCGGCACCTCGTCGGCCTGCCCCACCGGCTTGTAGTGGTCGCGGATGGCATCGCTCACCACTTCCGGCAAACCTTCGGTGCGGGCGTAATAGCCCCCCATAAGCCCTTGTAATTCGGGGAACTCGCCGACCATTCCAGTTACGAGATCGGCCTTACACAGCCGCGCCGCCTGCTCCACCTCATCCGGGTCGGCGCCCTTGACGATGCCCTCATCCACCAGCCACCGCGCCAGCTTGGCCACCCGCTCGACCTTGTCGGCGACGGTGCCCAGCTGCTCGTGGAAGGTGATGCGCGTAAGCCCCTCGGCGTGCTCGGCGAGCGTCTTCTTGCGGTCCTGCCCCCAGAAGAACCGTGCGTCGGAGAGGCGGGCGGCGAGGACCTTGCGGTTGCCGTCGACAATCGCGGCGCCGTGGTCCTTCGCCTCGATATTGGCGGTGCAGATAAAGGCGTTGGCGAGCCTGCCCTCGCCGTCGCGGCAGACGAAGTACTTCTGGTTCACCCGCGCAGTGAGCTGGATCACCTCGGGCGGCACTTCGAGGAACGCCGCGTCGAAGCGGCCGAGCAGCGGGACCGGCCATTCGGTGAGGCCGGCGTTCTCCACCACCAGCCCTTCGTCCTCGACCAGCGTCAGCCCCGCCTCGACCGCCGCCGCGTGCGCACCCTCGCGGATCAGCGCCTCGCGCTCGGCATGGTCGACGATGACGTGGCAGGCGCGCAGCTTGGCCGCGTAATCGTGCGCGCCGCCGATGGTGATGGCGCCGGGGTGGTGGAAGCGGTGGCCCAATGTGGCGTAGCCGCTGGGGATGCCGGCGATTTCGACCTCCACCAGCTCCTCGCCCAGGATGGCGACGATGCCCGACAGCGGGCGCACCCAGCGCAGGGACTCGGTGCTGACCGACGCTTCGCCCCAGCGCATCGACTTGGGCCAGGGAAAATCGCGGACTATCGCGAGGATCGCCGCCGCCAGCACCTCGCGCGTGGCGCGGCCGGGCGTCTCCACCACCGCGAACCAGGTCGCCCGCCCCTTCACCTCGCGCGATTGCAGCTGCTCGCGCGCGAGCCCGGCCTTGCGGCAGAATCCCTCGATCGCCGCATCGGGCGCGCCTTCCGGCGGGCCCTTGAGTTCCTCGCTGATCGGCTGGGTCGCGTACGGCAGATCGAGCGCGATCAGCGCCAGCCGCCGCGGTGTGGACCAGACGGTGACGTCCCCCGGCGCGATCCCCGCGGCCCGCATCTCCCGGCGGAACAGCCGCTCCAGGTCCGCCCGCGCGCCCGCCTGCATCCGCGCGGGGATCTCCTCGCAGCGCAGTTCCAGGAGAAAATCACTCACGCCGTCCACCCCGGAAACCGCGCCGCCCAGCCCGCCTGCTCGCGCGCCATATGCGCCTCGCACGCCCCGCGCGCGAGATCGCGAACCCGGCCCATGTAGCTGGCGCGTTCCTGCACGCTGATGACGCCGCGGGCCTGGAGCAGGTTGAAGACGTGGCTCGCCTCCACCGCCTGCTCGTAGGCGGGGATGGGCAGGCCGGCATAGAGGCAGTTGC
>JANNOJ010000006.1:0-20778 GCA_031399025.1 Erythrobacteraceae bacterium
AGCTCGTTCATCGTTCGACTCCTCAGGTTGAAGGAGCCGAAAGGGTCTGCCCATGAGCGGCCTCGCTCAATCCAGATCGAGCGCTCGCGCCGTTGCCGTTACCTCACCACCAGGACCACTCCCGCGCAGCGGGTTCGTGCACCGACCCAAAGCCAGTCGTTCACGGCCGCCACGCTGAACGTCTGGTCGCGCCGGAAGCCGCCGTTCCATTTTCAGGATCACGCATCGGCCCTGCTCCCTGCGCGGAGGAAGTCCACCTTTTCGCTGAAGAGGCTGAGCTCACCGCTTATGGAAAGCTTGCCGGAGAAAACCAAACCGACGAGCGAAACGATGCAGCGCAACTAGTAGGCGGCGCCGCGGCGCTTGAGGTTGTAGAAAGCCGAACGTGGCATGGTGCATACCCCTCTCAAGGTCTGTTGTTCCCACCTTCCCGAGGGACTTCAGGTTGGGACAGTTGCTGGGGACAACTGCGGTTCCGTGGTGTCGCTACGAAATCTCCGGACTTCATCAATGAGATAAGGTGTGCTGCGGTGGAGGGTTTCCCGTCCGAGCGCGGCAGGACCCGTGGGGTGCGCGCGCTTGCTCAACCATGGGCTGCGATCTGGTTGATGGCCGCGAGGTGGCACGCAATGGCGTCGGGCTGCAGGAACGAGCCGGTGAAGCTGTTGCGGGCCAGCGTCACGATGTCGGAGCCCGACAGGCCCCGGGCGGCGGCCACGGCGCGGTAGTTGTCGGCGATGTAGCCGCCGAAATAGGCCGGATCGTCGGAATTGACCGTAGCTTTGAGCCCTGCCGCCAGCATCCGGTCGAGCGGGTGTTCGCACATCTCGCCGACCACGCACAGCTTGAGGTTAGAGAGCGGGCACACCGTCAGCGTCACCCCCTCGGCCGCCAGACGGGCGACTAGCCCGGGATCCTCGAGCGCGCGGTTGCCGTGGTCGATCCGGTCGACGCAGAGCACGTCGAGCGCCTCGTGGACATAGGTGGGCGGGCCTTCCTCGCCGGCATGGGCGACGAGCTTCAGCCCCTTGG
The DNA here is from genome assembly GCA_031399025.1 of Erythrobacteraceae bacterium. Lineage (GTDB taxonomy): Bacteria > Pseudomonadota > Alphaproteobacteria > Sphingomonadales > Sphingomonadaceae > CBDBZL01. The sequence continues at coordinate 1,033 of JANNOJ010000006.1, forward strand.
CCCGCGCGGCGGCGAAGACTTGGGCGAACTTGGCAGGCGGGTGGCCGACCTCGCTCGAATCGAGGCCGACGGCGACGATCCGGTCGAGCCACGGCTCGGCCATTTCGAGGGTGGCGAAGGCGGCCTCCTCGGACAGGTGGCGCAGGAAGCACATGATGAGCGCGCCGGAGATGCCGTGCCTCGCTTCGGCATCCTCCATCGCCGCCAGCAGCCCGCGGATCACCGTATCGAAGGCGATCCCGCGGTCAGTGTGGGTCTGGGGATCGAACATGATCTCGGCATGGACCACGCCATCGGCGGCGGCGCGGTTGAAATAGGCCTCGGCGAGGGCGCGGAAATCGGCCTCCGTTACCAGCACGCTCGCTCCGGCGTAGTAGATGTCGAGGAAATCCTGGAGGTTCGAGAAGGCATAGGCGGCGCGCACCTCGTCGACGCTGGCATAGGGGATGGCGATCCCGTTGCGCTCGGCGAGCGCGAACATCAGCTCGGGCTCGAGACTGCCCTCGATATGGAGGTGGAGCTCGGCCTTGGGCAGCCGGGTGATGAGGTCGTCGAGATCGGTCATACGGGAATCTTTCCTTGGTCCCTGTCCCAGGCGCAGTGGCCCAATACGTAGGTGCGACGAATCGCGCGATCGTCGCCTAATATCTGCAGCGCGAACAGGCGGTCGGCGAGGCTCGCCCCGGCGGCGCGGCGCGCGAGCAGCGTGGTGGCGGCCTCGTCGAGGACGACGAAATCGGCTTCCTGCCCCTCGGCCAGCATCCCGACCTCGCCGTCGATATGCAGCACCCGCGCCGAGCCGCCGGTGGCCAGCCACAGCGCGCGCAGCGGATCGAGCCGGTGGTTCTTGAGCACCGCGACCTGGTAGGCGACGCCGGCATTGTGGAGCAGCGAGAGCGAGGTGCCCGCGCCGATGTCCGACCCGAGCCCGAGCCTCAGGCCATGGCGCTCGGCCTGGGCAAAGTCGAACAGGCCCGAGCCGAGGAACAGGTTGGAGCACGGGCACACCGCCACGCCCGCCCCGGCTTCGGCTAGCCTGGCGCAGGAGCGATCGGGCAGGTGGACGCCGTGGGCGAACACGGAACGGTCGGTCACTAGCGCGAAACGATCATAGGCGTCGAGATAGTCGGCGCTGTCGGGGAAGCGTTCGGCAACGGCGGCGATCTCGCGCAGGTTTTCCGACAGGTGGGTGTGGAGCAGCACGCCGGGATGCTCGGCCAGCAGCCGGCCGGCGCCTTCAAGTTGTGCGTGGCTCGAGGTCAAGGCAAAGCGCGGGGTGATGGCATAGCCGAGCCGGCCGCGCCTGTGCCAGCGGGCGATTAGCGCGGCGCTTTCGGCCAGCCCCTCCTCGGGCGTATCGCGCAGGCCCTCGGGGCCGAGGTCCATCAGCACCTTACCGCAGATCATCCGCAGCCGCCGCGCCTCGGCGGCGGTGAAAAAGGCATCGACCGACGCGGCGTGGACCGTGCCGAACACCAGCGCGCTGGTGGTGCCGTTGCGCAGGAGCTCGGCAAGGAAGGCCTCGGCCACCGCGGCGGCATGGGCGGGGTCGGCGAAGGCCATCTCGGCGGGGAAGATGTGGCGCTCGAGCCAGTCGAGCAGCTGTTCGCCGTGGCTGGCGATGCGGTCGAACTGGGGGTAGTGGACATGCGCGTCCACGAAGCCGGGGACAATCAGGCCAGGAAGGTGTTCGATCGGGAGGCCCGGGAAGCGCGGGGCCAAATCGGCATGTTTGCCGCGAGCAACGATGCGTCCATCCTCGATCACCAAGAGTCCGTCGGGATCGTAGCGCAGCGCATCCGGCGCCTCGGCGGGATCATGGGCGAGGCTGAGGAGCTCGCCGCGAAAGCCCCACCGGCTCATGCCGCCTCCTGCGCCACTGAGGCGGCGGCCGCGCAGGGAAGCTGGAGCAGCTGGGCGAGCAGCGCGACGGCGATCACGTCGGGCTCCTTGCCGGTCACGCCGGGAAGGCCGATCGGGCAGGTCAGCCGCGCCCGCGCCGGTGCCGGCACCCCGTCGCGTTCGAGCCGCGAGAGGAACCGCGCGCGCTTGGTCGCCGAGCCGATTAGCCCGGTGAAGGCTAGCGGTGGGCGCGACATCGCGGCCAGCGTCATGCGATAGTCGAGCCCGTGGTCGTGAGTCAGGATCACCATTGCGGCATCCTCGGGTGCCTCGGCTATGCACTGTCGGAGCGCGCTTTCGGGCAGCACCGTGACACCCTCGATCGTCTCGAACACCGGGCGCGTGTCGAACCAAGCGAGCCGCAGCGGCAGGCCGGAGGCGTGGCGCGCGATCGCCTGCCCAACGTGCCCCGCGCCGAACAGGTAGAGCGCCCTGCGCGGCGGCCCGAGCGGCTCGGCGAGGCGCTGGCCCGCGCGCGGGTGGTCGCCCCTCGCGGAGATCGGCACGGGGGGGCCGTCGCTCACGTGGCGGACAAGTCCGCTGGCGTGGAAGTCGGTGACCAGCACGCGCCCCTCGCTCGCCTCCGCCAGCCAGCCTAGCGCGTGCGGATCGATATGCTCGACCAGCACCCGCACCCGTCCGCCGCAGCACTGGCCGAGCAGCGGGCCGAGCGGATAGTCCTGCACCCGCCACGTCCCTGAGGGATGGTCCAGCACCGCGCGCGCCTGTTCGATCGCGCGGTGTTCGAGCATCCCGCCGCCGATGGTGCCGTGCTCGGCCTGCGCGGTGACCAGCATCCGCGTGCCCGCCCCGCGAGGGGCCGAGCCTTCGGTGGCGAGCACGCTCACCATCGCCACCGGCCTGGCGGCGGGGAGGGTGCGGAGAAGGTCGAGCCAGTCGCTCATGCCGTTTCCCCGGCGCGGTGGGCGGCGATGGCCCGCAGCACCGCTTCGGGCGTCGCGGGCGCATCGAGCGGGGGGAGTTCGCGTCGGTCCGGTTCGGTCGCCACGACCGCCTGGACGATCGCGCCGAACACCGCGTTAGCGAGCATGAAGGGCGGCTCGCCCACGGCCTTGGAGCGGTGGATGGTGGGCTTGAGGTTCTCCCCGTCCCACAGGTCAATCACGAAGTCGCCCGGACGGTCAGCGGCCGTCGGGATCTTGTAGGTAGCGGGCGAGTGGGTGAGCAGGCGGCCCCTGTCGTCCCACGCCACCACCTCGGTGGTCAGCCAGCCCTGCCCTTGGATGAACCCGCCCTCGATCTGCCCGCGGTCGATCGCCGGGTTCAGCGAGCGGCCGACATCGTGGAGGATGTGCGCCGACAGCACCCGGTGCTCGCCGGTGAGCGTGTCCACCACCACTTCGCACACCGCCGCGCCATAGGCGAAGTAGTAGAACGGGCGGCCCTGGTGGCGGGCGCGGTCATAGGCGATCTCGGGGGTGGCGTAGAATCCGGTCGAAGAGAGCGAGACGCGCCCCATCCACGCCTTGCGCGCCGCCTCGGCGAAGGTCAGCGTCACCTCGCCCGCGACCACGCCTTCGGGGGTGAAGCGCACATCGCCCGGCTCGCAGCCGAAGGTGCGGGCGAGGAAGGCGGCCATGCGTTCGCGGATCGTCTCGGCGGCGCGGTGGGCGGCCATGCCGTTGAGGTCCGCGCCGGCGGATGCGGCGGTGGCGGAGGTGTTGGGCACCTTGTCGGTGCGGGTCGCGGTGATCCGCACCTTGTCCGTCGGCACGGCGAAGACATCGGCGACGATCCGGGCGATCTTGATGTGCAGCCCCTGGCCCATCTCGGTGCCGCCGTGGTTCACCTGGATGGAGCCGTCGGTGAAGACGTGCACCAGCGCGCCGGCTTGGTTCAAATGCGTGGTCGTGAAGCTGATGCCGAACTTGACCGGCGTGAGCGCGATGCCCTTCTTCAGCACCGGGCTTTGCGCATTGAAGGCGGCGATGGCGGCGCGGCGTTCGTCATAGCGCGCGGTCTCGCGCAGGCGGGCGATCAGCTCGGGGGCGATATTGTCCTCGACCCGCATGCCGTATGGCGTGACGTCCCGCCCCGGACCGTAGAGGTTGCGCAGCCGCACCGCGAGCGGATCGAGCCCCAACCGGGCGGCGACATGGTCGCATACCCGCTCGATCGCGAGCATCCCCTGGGGGCCGCCGAAGCCACGGAAGGCGGTGGCCGAGACGGTGTTGGTCTTGAGCCGCTGCGAGAGGATCTCGACGTGGGGGAGGAAATAGCAATTGTCCGAATGGAACATCGCCCGATCGCTGATCGCGGGCGAGAGGTCCATCGTCGCCCCGCAGCGCGCCGCGAGCCGCAGCTTCAGCGCCAGCAGCCGCCCCTCTTCGTCGTGGCCGACCTCGTAATCGACTCCGAAATCGTGGCGCTTCCCTGTGATGGTCATGTCGTCGTCGCGGTCGCAGCGCAGCTTGGCCGGGCGGCCCGTCAGGTGCGCGACCAGCGCGGCCCCGGCGGCGAAGAGCGCGGCCTGGGTCTCCTTGCCGCCGAAAGCCCCGCCCATGCGCCGCACCTCCACCGTCACATCGGCATCGGGGCGGGCGAGGAGGTGGGCGACGATGTGCTGAACCTCGGTCGGGTGCTGGGTGGAGGAGACGATGTGGAGCTGCCCGTCCTCACCGGGGCGGGCATGGGCGACCTGGCCTTCCAGGTAGAAATGGTCCTGCGCCCCGATCGCCAGCCGCCCGGAAAGGCGGATGGGCGCGGCGGCGAGCGCGGCCTCGGCATCGCCGCGGCCCATGCGCTGGTCGGGCTCGATCCGCGAATCCGCCGCGCGCGCGTCCTCGACCGTCAGCACCGCAGGCAGCGGTTCGTAAGTGACCCGCGCAAGCCGCGCCGCCTTGCGCGCCGCCTGGCGGGAGTTGGCGGCGACGAGGAACAGCGGCTGGCCGTGGCTGATCACCTCTCCATCGGCGAGCAGCCGGTCGTCATGCGCGACCGGGCCGACATTGTTCTCCCCCGGGATGTCGGCGGCGGTGAACACCGCGACCACGCCGGGGTAGGCGCGCACCGCATCGACGTCGATCCCAAGGATGAGCGCATGCGCCTCGGTGGAAAGGCCGAAGGCGCAGTGGAGCATCCCGGCAGGCTCGGGCTCGTCGTCGACATAGCGGGCGAGGCCGGCGACGTGGAGGTGCGCGCTGTCATGCGGCAGCGAGGGCTTGGCGGCGGCGGGCCAGAGCGGGTCGGCATCGGCCATGCTCATGCGTCCACTTCCAGCACCGAGACGGGGGTGCCCTGTTCGCGGTGCCACAGCCGCCAGAGCAGCGCGGCGGCTGCCTTATGGCGATAGGCGGCGCTGCCGCGAACGTCGCTGAGGGGAGTGTAGTCGCGCGCGAGCGCGGCGGCGGCGGCGGCGATGGTGGCCTCGGTGAAGCGCCGGCCGGTAAGCGCTGCCTCGCAGGCGGGCGCGCGGCGGGGGGTGCCGGCCATGCCGCCGAAGGCGACGCGAGCGGCGGCGATCCGGTCGCCCTCGATGGTCAGCGCGAAGGCTCCGAGCACGGCCGAGATGTCGCTGTCGAATCGGCGCGAGAGTTTCGACACGTGCACCCGCGTGCCGGGAGCGGGGCGAGGCACGAACACGCTCTCGATGAACTCGCCGGGCCGGCGGTCCTGCTTGCCGTAGTCGAGGAAATAGTCCTCCAGCGGCAGGATGCGCTGCCCCGCAGCGGAGCGCAGCGTCAGCTCGGCACCGAGAGCGATCAGCGCGGGAGGGCCGTCGCCGATGGGCGAGCCGTTGGCGATGTTGCCGCATACGGTGGCGGAGCTGCGCACCTGAAGCCCGCCGATGCGCCGCACCAGCTCGCCGAGGTCCGGATGCAGCCGCGCGAGCGGCCCGTGCGCCTCGGCATAGCGCACCCCGGCGCCCATGCGCAGACCCTCGGGCGTCTCCCCGATGGCGCGCAGATCGGCGACGTCGCCGATGAAGACGACGGTGTCGAGGTCACGCAGGCCCTTGGTGACCCACAGGCCCACATCGGTCGCCCCTGCCACGATCCGCGCTTGCGGGTGCTCGGCAAGGATCGCCGCCAGCCGCTCGGAGGAGCGCGGGGCGAACCAGCGCCGCATGCCGAAGGTGCCCTCGGCTTCGCCCGCGATTGCCGCCAGCGTCTCGGCGAGCGCGGCATCGTCGCGCGGAGCGGGCGCGGCGGCCTCGCCCGCGGCGAGGATCGGGCCGTAGCCGGTGCAGCGGCAAAGGTTCCCGGCGATCACGTCGGCGACCGGCAGCTCGCTCCCCAGCGCGCCGATCGCGCGGCTGTGGAGCGACATGACGAAGCCGGGCGTGCAGAACCCGCATTGCGAACTGCCGTTCGCCGCCATCAGCGCCTGCAAGGGGGTGAGGCTGCCCGCGGGCGCGAGGCTCTCGACCGTCAGCAGCGCCTTGCCGTGGAGCATCGGCAGGAAGGCGATGCAGCCATTGACCGCGCGCCATGCCACCCCGCCATCGGCCGGTTCGCCGACCAGCACGGTGCAGGCGCCGCAGTCGCCCTCGGCGCAGCCCTCCTTGGTGCCGGTGCGGCGCAGATTGTCGCGCAGGTGATCGAGCAGGGTCGCGGTCGGATCGCACTCCGCGATCTCGACCACCGCGCCATCGAGAAGGAAACGCACCGCCATCGCTCAGCTCCCCCGATAGGTCGAATAGGCGAAGGGCGAGACCAGCAGCGGCACGTGGTAGTGCCCCTCGTCGGCCACCCCAAAATGGATCGGCACCTCGCCCAGGAACGGCGGATCGGGCAGCACCGCGCCCGCGGCGGCGAAGTAATCGGCCACCGCGAAGACCAGCACGTAGCGGCCCGGGGCGAGCGCGGGCATTCCGAGGCAGCGCCCGTCGGCATTGGTGGTGCCCGCAAACAGCACCACGCCCGCCGCATCCTCCAGCCGCAGCGCGATGCCGGCGGCGGGGCGGCCGTGCATGGTGTCGAGCACATGGGTCGAGAGCGTCGTCATTCGGGGGCTCCTGCAGCGATCCAGCGGCCGATGGCGGCGCGTTCGGCGGGGGTCATGCCGGTCATGTTGCCCATCGGCATGATGTGGCTGTCGACCGCGACCATATTGACTCGCGTGGCCGCCGCGCGCGCCTGCGCGGGGTTGTCGAGGATCACACCGAGCGGCGGCTCGGTAAGGCCCTCCGCGGTCGGCCGGGCGGCGTGGCACGAGGTGCAATGGGCGGCGAAGATCGGCTGGACGCTCGCCCAGTTGGCCGGCTTGGCCGACGCCACCGGTTCTCTGGCTTCTGGGGGGGCAGGCAGCGTCGCCGGCTCGGCCGCCACATAGGTGACGCTCGCCAGGGCCAGCGCCCCGGCAACCGCGATCGCCCAGCCCAGCGGCGCGCCGCGGTGGCGCAGGTTGAACACGTGGCGCACCGCCACCCCGGTCAGCCCCAGCAGCGCCAGCACCAGCCAAGGCCGGCCCGCGCCATAGGTCATCGGGTAGTGGTGGCTGATCATGATGAACAGCACCGGCAGGGTCATGTAATTGTTGTGGAGCGAGCGCTGCTTGCCCGCCTTGCCCAGCGCCGGATCGGGCACCTCGCCCCGGATCAGCGCCGCGACCGCCTTGCGCTGCTTGGGGATGATGACCATGAACACGTTTGCCGCCATCGCCGTGCCGATCATCCCGCCGACATGGAGATAGGCTCCGCGCGAACTCAGCACACTGTCGAGCAGCCAGCCCGCCAGCACCAGCGCGGCGAACCACGCCACGCCCAGCACCCGGTTGTCGCGCCCCAGCGGCGAGCGGCAGAGCCCGTCATAAACCAGCCAGCCGATCACCAGCGCCGCCGCCCCGATACCGATCGCTGCGCCCTGGCTGAGGTCGGCCTTGGCGGGGTCAATCATGTAGCTTTCTGCGCCGACCCAGTAGACCAGCACCAGCAGGGCAAAGCCGGTGAGCCAGGTAGTGTAGGCCTCCCACATGAACCAGTGCAGCTGATCGGGCATAGCCTTCGGGGCGACGGCGTATTTCTGCTTGTGGTAGAAGCCGCCGCCGTGGACCGACCACGCCTCGCCCGTCGCCTCCCCTTCGCGCGGCGGGGTGAGGTGGTGGTCGAGCCAGATGAAATAGAACGACGAACCGATCCAGGCGATGCCCGCGGTCAGGTGGAACCAGCGGATCGCAAGGTTGAGCCACTCGCTCCAGTCGATGGCGCCAAGCAAGCTCATTGCGCGTCCTCAAGCCGGAGGCGCACGATCTTGCCGATCTCCGCCAGCGCGGTGGCGATCTCGGCCTCGCGGGTATTGCCGAGGCGCGACTCCATGCTTGCAAGGATGCCAGCCTTGTCGGTAAGCCGCACGCAGATGATGAAGGGAAAGCCGAAACGCTCGCGATGAGCGGCGTTAAGTTCGTGGAACCGGGCATACTCGTCCTCGGTCAGCCGGTCGAGCCCGGCGCTGGCCTGCTCGGCGGCCGAGGCGGCGGTGAGGGTGCCCTCGATCGCGGCCTTGCCCGTGAGTTCGGGGTGGGCGCGGATCAGGGCGAGCTGTTCCTCGGGGGTGGCGCCATAAACCACCGCCATCAGGTCCGCATGGCGATCCCCGCTCGAATGCAGCGCATCGGCGCGCGCCTCGACCCAGGGGCTATGTTCGAAGAGGGCGGTCACGGGGTCACGCCCTCCTGACTGACATGGGCCGAGACCACCTTCCAGCTGTCGGAGAACTTGACCCACGCCTGGCTCTGCCGTCCGCGCCGGTCCGATCCCTCGCGGAAGAATTCGGCATCGGCGGTGGCGAACCGGTCGCCATAGACGGTGATGCTGACCCGCCCGAGCCGGCGCTGGGGCGAACCGCCGCGGCCCTTGCGGAACTCGCGGATTTCCTCGATCCCCCACAGCACTTCGCTGACGCCGAAGCGGTTGGTGGTGGGCGCATCGTGGAACAGCGCGTCCATGGCGGCGAGATCGTCCTCCATCAGCGCGCGCTCATAGGCGTGGAAGGCGGCGGTGACTTCGGCGAGCGCCGCGGAGTCGTCGATGGTCATGCGGGGTCTCCGGTGTAGGGGTGCGCGGCGATCCAGTGGCGGGCGATTTCGATGCGCCGGGCGATCCAGGCATCGCCGCTCGCCAGCACGTGGTCGAGGAAGCGCGCCACCGCGCGGGCCCGTGCAGGGCGCCCGGCGATGCGGCCGTGGAGGCCGACCGACATCATCCGCCCGCCCTCCTCGAGGAGCTGGTCGAAGGTGTCGCGCAGATAACGGAAGAACTGCTCGCCCTCGGTGAAGCCGTTCAATGCCACCATCTTCATATCGTTGGCATCGAGCGAATAGGGCACGATCAACTGCGCCCGGCCGTGGCGGGTATCCCAATAAGGGAGGTCGTCGGCGTAGCTGTCGGCATCGTAGAGGAAGCCGCCTTCCTCCGCGACCAGACGGCCCGTGTTGGGCGAGGTGCGGCCCTGATACCAGCCGAGCGGGCGGGAGCCGGTGAGGCGGGTGTGGACTGAAATGGCTCGGGCGACGTGCTCGCGCTCCACATCCTTGGGTACGTATTGGTAGTCGATCCAGCGCCAGCCGTGACTCGCGATTTCCCAGTCCGCCGCCAGCATTGCCTCGACCGCAGCCGGGTTCGCCTCCATCGCCGCGGCGACACCGAATACGGTGACAGGGATGCCGCGCTCGGCGAAGAGGCGGTGGAGCCGCCAGAACCCGGCGCGGCTGCCGTATTCGTAGAGGCTCTCCATCGCCATCGCCCGCGCCGGGTGGCTGGCGGCGCCGACCATCTCGGAGAGGAACATCTCGGACCCGGCATCGCCATTGAGGAGCGTGTTTTCCGCGCCCTCCTCGTAATTGATCACGAACTGCACCGCCACCCGCGCGCCGCCGGGCCAATTGGCCGCGGGTGGCGTCGCGCCGTAGCCGACGAGATCGCGTGCGCCGGTCATGCTTCCGCCCATGCCGCCTGCGCAGCCGGCACCGCCGCACCTTGCGGCAGCGTGTGGCCCGATGCCACCAGGCAGGCCTCAAGAGCGGCGAGGGTCAGCAGCACCTTGTGCTTCATCGCGTTGTAGCCCATCGCCCCCAGCCGCCAGATCCGCCCCTGCAATGGGCCGAAGGCAGTGCCGATCTCGATCTCGAACTCGTCGCGCATCAGGGCGCGGATCGCTTCGCCGTCGACGCCTTCGGGGATGTGGACGCCGGTGACGTTGGTCATCCGGTGGGCGTCGGTGCCGAACACGGTGAGGCCCATTGCGCGCACGCCAGCAGTCATCGCCGCGCCGGCCTTGCGGTGGCGGGCAAAGCGCGCCTCCAGCCCCTCGGCCAGCGCCACCCGGGCGCATTCGCGCGCGGCATAGAGCATCGAGGTCGCCTCGGTATGGTGGTTGAGGCGCTTGTCCGACCAGTAATCCATGATCATCGCGAGGTCGAAATAGTTCGACGGGATGCGCGGCCCCGTGCCGTCGGCGATGTCGGCGCGGCGGATGCCCTGTTCGACATGGCGGCGCACAAAGATCCGCTCGGCGGCGCGGTCCGAGACGGTGATCGGCGCCGAGCCCGACGGCCCGCCGAGACACTTCTGCAGCCCCGCGGTGACGATGTCCGCGCCCCAGCGCTCGGCGGCGATCTCCATGCCGCCGAGCGTCGCGCAGGCATCGACATAGAGATAGGTGTCCGCCGAACGGCACAATTCGCCCACGCCTTCGAGCGGCTGGGCCATGGTGGTCGAGGTGTCGCCGTGGACCGTGGCGACCACCCTGGGCCCGTGGCGCTCGATCGCGTCGGCGATGGCCTCGAGCGGCACGACCTCTCCCCAGGGCGCGCTGACCTGCTCGATCCGGGCACCGAGGCGGATGAGGATCTCGGTCAGGAGTAGGCCGAAGCGGCCGAAATTGACCACCAGCACGGTGTCCCCCGGCCCGACGAGGCTGACCAGCGAGGCCTCGATCGCGGCGCGCGCGGTACCGTTGATCAGGAAGGTCCACTGGTTCTCGGTCCCGAACACCGGGCGATAAAGGGCCATCACCTGGTTCATGAAGCCGGTCATCTCGGGGTCGAACTGGCCGAGCAGGTCCGCGCCCATGGCACGCAGCACGCGCGGGTGGGCGTTGACCGGCCCCGGCCCCATCAGCAGCCGCTGGGGAGGGTCGATATCGCCGAAGAACGTGGGGTCGAGGGGGTTCAAAGCGTGGCTCCCAATCGCTGGATGAAGCCGGCCATGACCTGCAACGCCGCCTCGGCATCGGCAGGTTCGACATGTTCGGCAGGGCTGTGGCTCACGCCGCCGCGGCAGCGGACGAACAGCATAGCCGTAGGGCAGAGCGCGGCAAGGATCATGGCATCGTGCCCGGCGCCCGAGACGAGGCGGAAGGGCCGGTGCGCGGCGGCGGCGGCGGCGGCGTCGAGCAGGTCCATCAGCGTCGGGTCGCAGGGGCTTGGCGGCAGGTCGTGGACGGTCCGCGGGGCGAAACCCAGGCCGCGCCGATCCGCGATGGCGCGGCAGCGCACGAGGATCGCTTCGGCCGCGGCGTCGCGGGTGGCGGCAAGACCGGCGCGCACGTCGAGCGTGAAACCGGCGCGCCCCGCGATGACATTGGCCGCCCCCGGCGCCGCCTCGATCACCCCGACGGTGGCGACGAGATCGGCCGGCCCGGCGCGCGCCACGTCTTCGGCGGCGAGCACCATTTCGGCCAGCCCTGCGACGGAATCGCGCCGCAGCGCCATCGCCGTGGTGCCGGCGTGCCCGACCGTCCCCACCACCTCGCAGGCGAAGCGCAGCTGCGCGGCGATGCCGGTGACGGTGCCCAGCGCCAGCCCCGCGGCCTCGAGCACCGGGCCCTGTTCGATGTGCGCCTCGAGATAGGCGATCACCTCGCCCGGCGCGCGCGCGGCGGCGGGAAAGGCGGCGGTGTCGACCAGATCGGCGAGCCGCGTGCCCGCGCGGTCGGCGATGTCGAGCATTCCGGGCGCGAGGGTGCCCGCCACCGCCCGGCTGGTGAGCATCGCGGCGGGGAAGCGCGATCCCTCCTCGTCGCCAAAGGCATAGACCTCGACGGCGAAAGGCCGGCGGGTGCCCTCTGCCGCCAATGCCGCCACGGTCTCGATCCCGAGCATGATGCCGAGCGGGCCGTCGTAGTGGCCAGCGTTGCGCACGCTGTCTAGATGACTTCCGATGACGAGCGCCGGGGCGCCGGGCACCGCGCCCTCGTAGCGGCCGATGAGGTTGGTGGCGGAATCGCGGCGCACCGTCATCCCGGCCTTCTCCATCCACTCGGCCACGCGGCGCTGTGCTGCGTGGAAGGCGGGGGAGAGCCAGGTGCGGGTCAGCCCCTCGGCGCTGTCGCTGTAGGGCGCTCGGGCGAGTTCGTCGCAGCGGGCGACGGCGCGGGCTCCGGCGCTGGTCACGGTCGTCACCATGCCGCCACCCCGCCATCGCTGCGCGGGTCGGTCGCGCCCTCCATCCGCCCGCTCGGATGGCGCACGATCGCCCCGGCGTGACCCATGGTGGCGGTGAGCGCCCCGACCCGCTCGACCTGATGCCCCGCCGCAGCCAAGGCGGCGTAGAGTTCGGGGGCGAAGCCGTCCTCGAGCTTGAGCGTGGTCGATTGGTCGCCCCAGGTCCGCCCCAGGAGCCAGCGCGGCGCGCTGATCGCAGCCTGAAGATCCTGGTCGTAGCGGGCATAGCGGGTGAACAGCGCCGCCTGCGTCTGCGGCTGGCCCTCCCCGCCCATCGTGCCATAGGCCATCACCCGCCCGTCGGCGAAGCGGGCAAGGGCGGGGTTCAGCGTGTGGAACGGCTTGCGTCCCGGGGCGAGCGCGTTCCAGCCGCGCGCCGCGAGGTGAAAGGAGCTGCCGCGGTTCTGCCAGGTGATCCCGGTGCGCGGCAGGACGAGCCCCGAGCCGAACTCAAAATAGTTCGACTGGATCGCGCTCACCACCCGGCCCTGGCTGTCGGCGGCGCCAAACCAGCAAGTGTCGCCCCATTGCGGCAGCTGCGGCCAGGGCAGCGCTTGAGATCGATCGATCCGCGCGGCGAGCTCATCGAGCGCTGCGGGATCATCGAGCAGGCTCTGCCAGTCGAAGGGGGCAAAGGCGGGATCGCCCATGTGCGCATCGCGCAGCAGGAAGGCCTGCTTGGTCGCCTCGACCAGCGCGTGGACATGGGCGAAGCCATCGGCGGCGGCGGGTGCGATACGGTCGAACAGCGCGAGGATCAGCAGCGAGGCGGCGCCCTGGGTCGGCGGGGCGGAGTTCCACAATTCGGCACCGCTTATGCGCGCCCGCAGCGGCGCGGGGCGGGTGGCGGCGTGAGTGGCCAGATCGGCGGCACTGACTGGGCTGCCGAGCGCGGCGAGATCGGCGGCAATGTCGGCGGCGAGCGCGCCGGTGTAGAAGCTCTCCGGCCCCTCCGTCGCGATCAGCCGCAGGGTCTCGGCGAGCGCCGGCTGGCGCAGCACGTCGCCCTCGGCAAGCGGTCGGCCATCGGGCTCGAAGGTCGCGGCATAGGCACCGGGCTGGGCGCGCAGTTCGGCACCTTTTGCCTTGGCGAGCGCGGTGTGTCCGGCGGTGACGGGGACGCCAGCCTCGCCATGCGCGATGGCGTCGCGCAGCAGCCGGGCGAGCGGCACGCGCGGCGTGCCAGTCTCCAGCACCGCCTGCCACGCCGAGATCGCGCCCGCGACGGTGTTGGCGGCGAGCGGTCCCCGAAACGGCACGGCCTTGAGTCCCGCGTAGAGATCGAGGCTCGCCCCCGCCGCCGCGCCGCCGCAGCCGTGGGCCGCGTGGACCCGCCCGTCCGGTTCGTGCACCAGCCAGAACCCGTCCCCGCCGATCCCGGTCATGTGGGGATAGACCACCGCAAGGCACGCGGCGACCGCGACGCTCGCCTCCACCGCGTTCCCGCCGTCGCGCAGCACGTCGCACCCCGCCACCGCCGCGAGGCGGTGCGGCGCGGTGACGATGCCATGCGTGCCGGTGATGGTGACGAGGCGGCTCATGCAGCCGACATCCAGGCAAAGCGGACCACGAAGAGCGTGGCCAAGGTAAACAGAAACCAGTCGGCTACACTCGCCTTCCCCCGCGCCAGCTTGAACAGTGCGTGGGCGGTGATGCCGAAGGCAAGGCCGTTGGCGATCGAGAAGGTCAGCGGCATCAGCGCGACGGTAAGGAAGGCGGGAATGGCGACCGCCGGGTCGTCCCAGGCGATCTCGGCGAGCGGCAGCAGCATCAGCCCGCCGACCACGATCAGCGCCGGTGCGGTCGCAGCGATCGGCACCAGCTGGGCATAAGGCGCGGCAAAGATTGCGAGCAGGAACAGCACGCCCGTCACCACCGCGGTTAGCCCTGTACGCCCGCCCGCCTGCACGCCGGCGGCACTCTCTACGTAGCTGGTGACGGTGCTGGTCCCGGCAAGCGCGCCGACCATGGTGGCGGTGGCGTCGGTCATCAGGATGCGGTTCAGCTTGGGGATGCGCCCCTCGGCATCCATCAGCCCGGCGCGCTTGGTCACCGCGACGAGCGTGCCGAGATTGTCGAACAGGTCGACGAACAGGAACACGAACAGCACCTCGATCAGCCCGATCCCTTGCGCGCCGGAAAGGCCTAACGCCCCGGCGAGGTCGAGTGCAAACACGGTGCTAGTGAGCGCCTCCAGATTGTAGGGCGCGGCAGGCGCGCTGACGGTTCCCGCGAGGGCAGCCGCCGCGGTGGTGACGAGGATGCCGATCAGGATCGCCGCGCGCACGTTCCACACGCTGAGCGTGCCGATCACCGCCAGCCCGAACAACGCGAGCGCGGGGCCGGGCTCGGTGACCGGGCCGAGCGCCACGAAGGTCGCGGGATTGGCGATGATGATCCCCGATTCCTTGAGGCCGATGAAACCGATGAAGAGGCCGATCCCCCCTGCGATCGCGGCGAGCAGGTGCGGCGGGATTACCGCCACGATCAGCTGGCGCACCCCGGTCAGCGTCAGCAGCAGGAAGGCGACGCCCGACAGGAACACGCACCCCAGCGCCACCGGCCAGGGCACGCCCATCTGGCCGACGACGGTGAAGGCGAAATAGGCGTTGAGCCCCATCCCCGGCGCCAGCGCCAGCGGGGTGTTGGCGGAAAGCCCCATCAGGATCGAGGCGAACCCGGCGGCAAAGCAGGTCGCCGCCGCCACCCCTGCGATCGGCATCCCCGCCTCGCCCAGGATCGCCGGGTTGACGAGGATGATGTAGGCCATGGTGAGGAAGGTGGTGACCCCCGCCAGCACCTCGGTGCGCGCGGTGGTGCCGCGCTCGGCGAGGCGGAACTGCCGCTCGAAGAAGCCCGTCGGCGCAGGCGCGAAGGTGGTGACGGTCTCGTTCACGCCGCGGCCCCCTCTTCGGCGCGCATCGGATGGGTGACGCCGGTGATGCCCTCGGCCTCGAGCCGGGCGGCGAGCGTCAGCAGCGCCCCTTCGCCCCCCGGCTTGCCGATCAGTTGCAGGCCCAGCGGCAGGCGCCCCGGGCGGCGCAGCGGCACCGCGAGGGCGGGCAGGCCGGTGAAGGTGATCGGTTGGGTGTGGATGCCGAGATCGGCGCGCGCGGGCACGAGCGCGCCGTCGATGGTGATGCGCGGATCGGCGATCGGCGGGGCGAAGGTGGGCGTCGCGGGGGCGATGAGCACGTCGATATCGGCGATGCGCTCATGGAGCTGCGCGAGGAAATCGGCGCGGAAGGCGAGGGCGCGCCCGTAGAGCGGCCGCGGCAGCAGGGCGCCCGCGATCAGCCGGTCGCGCACCGCCGGGTCGTAGGCCATAGCGTCCGCGGCGAGCGCCTCGCGGTGAAGCGCGCCGCCCTCGAAGGCGGTGATCAGGAAGGCGGCGCTGCGGGCTCGGGCGATGTCGGGGAGGTCGATCAGGGCCGCGCCGGGCGCGGCGGCATCGATCGCGGCGAGCTGAGCTGGATCGACATTCTCGCGGAACCGTCCGCCGAGTCGGGCCAGCCGTAGCTTTCCGGGCGCTGGCGGTAGCGCCTCGCCGAGCAGCACCTCCCAGACCAGCGCGAGGTCGCCGAGGTCGGCGGCGAAGGGTCCGACATCGTCGAAGCTTTCGGCGAGCGGGAAGGTGCCCTCGAGTGGCAGCGAGGCATGCGCAGGCTTGATCCCGTAAACGCCGCAAAGGCTAGCGGGCACGCGGATCGAGCCGTTGGTGTCCGACCCCAGCGCGAAGGGCACGATCCCGGCCGCGACCGCAGCCGCCGACCCGCCTGAGGACCCGCCCGCGAGCCGGGCCGGATCGTGCGGGTTCAGGGTCGTGCCGTCTTGGGCGTTGATAGTCGCAAAGCCGTAGGCGAATTCGTCCATGGTCGTAGTCGCGACCAGCACCGCGCCGGCGGCAGCGAGGCGGCGCACCGCCTCGGCATCGGCGCTCGCCGGCTGCGCACCGGCGCGCGCACCGGCGCCGGCGGTGGTGGGAAGGCCGACGATGTCGAACAGGTCCTTGGCGGCATAAGGCACCCCGGCGAGCGGTCCCGGATCCTCGCCCCGCGCGACCTTGGCGTCAATTACGGCGGCCTCCGCCAGCGCGCGCTCGGCGAGAACGCGAGTGATCGCGACGTGGCAGTCGGCGCGCGCGGCGGCTAGCGCGCGCTCAGCCAGCGCGACGGCGCTGACCTCGCCCGTGCGGACCGCGGCGGAGATGGCGCGGGCGGACCTCACCCGAGGCGCTCCTCTAGGAGGATACGGGCGTGCCTCGTCAGCAGGACGCAGTTGGCGGTGACGCCAGGGCGGCACGCTTCGGGCACGGGCAGGCCGATCTCCGCCGCGCGGGCCAGCGCTTCGGCCTCGCCTTGCGGCGGCAGCGGCAAAGCGGCTTCGGCCTCGGCCGTCGCGTCCGCGCGCTGGTAGCGCCCTGCAAGCCATGCGCAGGCGAACAGCTGGAGCTGGTGGAAGATCATAAGCGGCAGGATGACGATCCCGACCTGCTCGGGCGCGAACAGCGCGCCGGCCATCGGCACCCCGGCGACGAGGCTCTTCTTCGAGCCGCAGAACAGGAGCACGATCGCATCCTCGCGTGGCAGGCCAGCGGCGCGCGCGGCGAGGCCGTTGATCCCCATCACCACCGCGAGGATCGCGCCTGAAGCCACCAGCAGTACGGCAAGGTCGAGCGCGCCGACCCGACTCCACACCCCGCCCACCACTGCCGCGCTGAAGGCCGAATAGACCACCAGCAGCACCGAGGAGCGATCAACCGGCTGGAGCAGCGTCTTGTGCCGGTCGATCCAGCCGCCGATCAGCGGGCGTAGCAGGTGCCCGGCCACGAAGGGCAGCAGCAGCTGGCCGGCGATCTTCTGCACCGAGGCAAGGCCGTCCACCCTGCCGGTGCCGTCCGCGCCGATGAGGAGGGCCACCAGCAGCGGAGTAAGCACGATGCCGACCAGGTTCGATAGCGAGGCGCTGCATACTGCTGCGGCGACATTGCCCCGCGCCATCGCGGTGAAGGCGATCGAGCTCTGCACCGTCGAGGGCAGCAGCGCGAGGAACAGGAGGCCCGTCGCCAGCGCCGGATCGACCGCCAGCCCCGCAGCCTGCGCTGCGCCGAGACCGAGCAGCGGGAACAGCAGGTAGGTAAAGGCGAGCACCATCAGGTGCAGGCGCCAGTTCCCGATTCCCGCCCGCACCGCCTCGCGCGAGAGCTTGGCCCCGTGGAGGAAGAACAGCAGCACGATCGCGGCGTCCGCGCCAAGCTCGAAGGCCGCTGCGGCTCCGCCGCGCGCAGGCAACTGGCTGGCGACCACCACCGTTCCCACCAGCCACAGCAGGAACGGATCGACCGAGGGAAGGCGTGCGCGCACCGTCATCATGACCCCGCTATGCCTGTCCGTGACCGCACGATCCAACGCAATGATCGGGACGGATCGTTGCAAAAATGAGAGCAGTCATGCAAAATGCGCGCCGCCCGGCGACGGGCTGTGCCGAAAGCCGCGCCCGGTCGCCAGTCCGGATGCGCTCGCTCCGCCCGCCCGACACCGGCAAGGATGCCTGAACCGCCGTGCCTGCTTTCTCCCGCTTCCTGCGCTACTTCATGACGGTCGGCCGGCTCGGCTCGATCCGCAAGGCCGCCGAGGAGCTCAACGTCTCGGCCTCGGCGATCGACCGGCAGATCCTCGGCGCCGAGGCGGAACTGGGCATGCCGCTGTTCGAGCGGCTGCCCACCGGCCTCAGGCTGACTGCGGCGGGCGAGATCATGATGGCGGCAGGCGGGCGCTGGCAGAAGGGCCTCGCCGAGGTGCGCGCCCAGATCGAGGACCTCAGGGGATTAAAGCGCGGCCATGTGGACGTCGCGCTGATCGACGCGCTGACCCGCGGCACCGTGCCGGCCGCGATCGGGCAGATCCAGAGCCGCTATCCCGGCATCACCATCGGCGTAAAGGTGGCGCAGAGCGATTCCGTGCGCCGGATGATCGCCGCGGGCGAGGTCGATTGCGGCATCTTCTTCGATCCCCACGCTTATCGCGACATCACCGTGCGCGCCCACCAGGAGGTGCATCTCGGCTTCGTCACCCCCGCCGGCCACCCCTTCGGCGCCCGGTCCGAAGCGCGCTTTTCGGACTGCATCGGCGCGCCGCTGGTGGTGCCGGGCGAGGCGCTGGCGGTGCACCAGCAGATCGCGGTGCTCGAGGGGACGACGCGCGCGGCGCTCGACAAGAAGGTGACGAGCAACAGCATCCCGCTGATCGCGGAGCTGGTGCAGCAGGGGGTGGGGATCGGCATCCTCACCTCGCTCGACGTGCTGACCAAACTCAAGGCCGGGCAGCTGTGCTTCACCCGCATCACCGATCCCGTGCTGCGGCCGATGACCCTTGCGCTATGCACTGCCAGCGCCCGACCGCCTTCGCACGCCGCCGGGATTGTGCTGGACGAGCTGGAGGCGGCGTTCGCCGATCTCGCCTATCCCATCGTGCTTCCTCCGGTGCTGGCAAATACCGCCGCCGAGGGATCGTCGGCGAGGCCAGCGACCGGACAGGCCGAATGATGCGGCGAGGTGTATCACCTCGGTGGCGGGGCCGATTACGGATCAAGCGTCGGAACACCGGCGAGGTGTCTGCTAGTTGACCCGTCAGCAGGTCAGCGGCGGCCGCCGGAATGAGAATGCGTCGCGGCTTTCCGCTCTTATCATAGCCGATAGCAAGCTCGGACGTCCGCTCGTCAAAATCCCCAGCTGCAAGCTGCGCAACGGCGCCGGGTCTAAGCGGAAGCAGACAGAGCGTAGGGACGAACGGCTCTGCTTCCGCGTCGATTTGTTCCAAAAGCGCGCGTCGCTGGCTGCGGTCCAGATAAAGAGTGCGCTGTCGGCTGGTGTTCCTGATAGACCGCAGCGCTTCCTGCCAGGCCGCTTCCGTGCCCGGGGTGCCTGGCGCAAGAACCTTGTTCAGCGCGGCGCGACTTGTGGCCATGTCGCGATTGATGGAAGCTGGCGCCCTATTGCGTGTGATCTGCGGACCGCGTTTGCAACGGCTCACCCGTGCCGGCCTCTCAGCAAGTCGCTGCCGCCATGCTTCGAGATGGTGTCAACGCAGCCTATCGAGCTTAAGTTTTGCAATGGGATCGGAGTAAACCACTTGCGTGAAGCGGCCCGCCGCTTCCGGACGAGTCTCTGCGTACCGCTTGCATGCTTCTTCTACCGTCTCGGGTCGGTTTAGGCGGTGTGGACAAATTGGTTGACGGCAGACTCGGTGTTTGATTCAAGGCTTCCTTTTGGAGGCGGGGTTGAGCCGAGGCGATTTGAGCGAAGCGGAATGGCGTGTTTTGAGAGGCTTGCTGCCGATTGACCCGGCCAACCGAGGGCGCGGTCGTCGTCCCGAGGACAACCGTTCCATCATCAACGGGATACTCTGGCGGCTTCGCTGCGGCACGCCGTGGCGCGACGTC
>JANNOJ010000011.1:0-3111 GCA_031399025.1 Erythrobacteraceae bacterium
GCCCACCCGTCCGAAGGGCAGCATGCGGAAAATGCCACCGTCGCGGTCGATGAAAGTGTGCTTGAGCGCCCCGAGGATGTGCAGCGCAATGAGCGCCAGCAGGACGGTCCCCCCGAAGGCATGAGCGTCGAAAATGGTCCCGCCCAAGTCCTTGTTTACGCCGGTGGGAAGCGGCGGAATGGTGAACAGGCCAAAGAAGTCGATGTCCCGCCCGGTGAGCGAATTGGCGATCCAGGCGCCGACCGGCAGGCCGATCAGCAGGACGTAGAACAGCACATGCGTTGTCCGCGCGAGGATGGTTTCCCAGGGCGCATAATTGGCGGGCAGCGCGGGCATCGGATGGGTCAGCCGCCATGCAATCCGGCCGAGCGTCAGCGCGAGGATGGCGATGCCGAGCGCCTTGTGGTCGGCGAAGATCGCGCCCTTCGCCGCCCCTTGCGCATGTTCGGCCGCCTCGACGATGCGCCAGTTGACGATCACTGCCATCGCGATGGTCCAGTGGAACAGCATAGACACGGCGGAATAGCGGGCCTTGGCAGTGGTCGTCAGTTCCATGGCAGGGGCACTCCTTGCGGGTATGGCGCACAAACCCTAGCGCTCCCGCCTTGGCTGACAAGCACGGCTTGCCCGCTGGCGCTTCTTTGGTAATCCGGCGCTCATGGGAACAGCGACGACCTTCCCCGACCAGGACGCGCTCAAACGCGACGGCGTCGCGGTGCGCCAGCGGCTCGAAGCCGATCCTGGCATCTACAAGGTGCCGACCGATCAGGCGGAGATATTTGCCATCGGCGACTTCTTCACCGCGTCCGAATGCGCGCGACTGGTCGGTATGATCGACACCGTCGCGCGCCCGAGCCAGCTTCACGACACGGCCTATGTTTCGAAATTCCGCACGTCGTATTCAGGCAATTTCGACGCCTGGGATCCGTTCGTGATGAGCGTGTCGCGCCGGATCGACGATCTGCTCGGCATCGCGTCCACATGCGGCGAGACTATCCAGGGCCAGCGCTATCTGCCGGGGCAGGAGTTCAAGCCGCATTGCGACTGGTTCTACCCCGACCAGCCCTATTGGCCGCAGGAGCGCAAGCGCGGCGGCCAGCGCAGCTGGACCGCGATGGCCTTCCTCAACACGGTCGAGGAAGGCGGCGACACGCATTTCACCGCCATCGGCGCTTCGATCGAGCCTAAGCCGGGGGTGCTGCTGGTATGGAACAACGCCAAGCCCGACGGCAGCCCCAATCACGACACGATCCACGCCGGCACCCCGGTGGTCAGGGGCGTCAAATACGTGCTGACCCGCTGGTATCGAACGCGCGCGTTCCGCTAGGCACGAAGCTCCTCGCCCGCGTTGTCACCATGCCCCAGAGCAGCGGCCAGCCCGTCTAGCTTCCGCGACAGGCGCAATATTTCCAGCTGGGTGCGCAGGTTGACCTCGTAATCGTGGCGCGCTGCGGTCCGGTCTTTGGCGGAATGGCGGTTCTGGCTCATCATGATTACCGGCGCCTGGATCGCCGCCAGCATCGACAGTATCAAATTAAGAAAAATGTAAGGGTAGCTGTCGAACGGCTTGAGCCCGAGCGCGGCCAGAACCTCGCTGTTGATCAGCATCCAGCTCAGCAGCACGACCGCGAAGGCGATGATGAAGCCCCAGCTCCCGCCGACCCGCGCCACCCGGTCCGCCAGCCGCTCGCCGAAGCTGGCGTGGAGCTGTGCCGCCTCGGCGGCGTCGATCCCGATGTAGCTGCCCGAAGCCACGCGAGCTAGGACGCGCTGCTCTTCCGGGTCGAGATCGGCGCGGCTGCGCCCGAGCAGTTCGTGCGCCAGCCGGTCGATCTCGGCTTCGGGATCGCTCACCGCGCGAGCGCCTCGGCGATCAGGCGGCGGGTTTCGGGGATGCCGTAAAGCGCGATGAAGCTGCCCATACGCGGCCCCTGGTCGCTGCCGAGCAGCGTCTGATAGAGTGTCTTGAACCAGTCGCGCAGGCTCTCGAAGCCGAACTCCTCGCGCTTGCCGATGTCATAGACCAGCGTCTGAATATCCTCGGCGCCGGTGCCCGCGTCCGCTTCGGCGAGGTGACGGTCAAGCTCGCGCAGCGCGTCTGCCTCGTTCGGCTCCGGCGCGCGCTTGACCAGCGTGGGGGAGACGAAATCGCGACTGTACGCCAGCGCGCCGTCCACCAGCTTCGCCAGCTCGGGGTGCTCGCCCGGCTCGGTGCCGGGCAGGTAGTTTGCGAGATAAGACCATACCTGTTCCGCGGTCGCGTCGGCTCCCAGCACGCCGATTAGGTTCAGCAGCAGGCTGTAGGTTACCGGCAGCGTATTGCGAGCCCCCGCGGAGGCGGGGGCCTCAGGCAGTTGTGCACCTCCGACCGAGGTCCCCGCCTTTGCGGGGACGCGGGATTTGCCCCCATTCGCGCGCAGCAAGTGCCACGCCGGATTGCCGAGCTGCTTGTCGAGCGGCTGTTCGGCGAGCTGGCCGCGGAACTGCCAGTAATCGTCCACCGCGCGCGGGATCACGCCGGCATGGAGCGACTTGGCGCTCTTGGGATTGGGAAAGATGTAGAAGCCCAGGCTCTCGGGCGGGCCGTAACGCAACCATTCCTCGATCGTCAGGCCGTTGCCTTTGGACTTGGAAATCTTCTCGCCATTGGCATCGAGGAACAGCTCGTAGATCAGCCCCTCGGGCTTGCGACCGCCCAGCACCTCGACGATCTTGCCCGACTGGACGCCGCTATCGGTCAGATCCTTGCCATACATCTCGTAGTCGACGCCCAGCGCATACCAGCGCATCGCCCAATCGACCTTCCATTGGGGCTTGGCCATGCCGCCGAGCGCCGACTGCTCGACCGTGCTACCGTCCTCATCGGTGAAGCGAATGGTCCCGGCCTCGGCATGGACCACCTCGACCGGTACCTGGAGCACGCGGCCCGTGGTGGGCGAGATCGGCAGGATCGGCGAATAGGTTCGCCGTCGCTCCTCACGCAACGTCGGCAGCATGATGTCGAGGATCGCCTGATTGCCGCGCAGCACCTGCCGCAGCGCTTCGTCGAAGGCACCTGACGCGTAACGTTCGGTTGATGACACGAACTCATAGTCGAATCCGAAACGATCG
>JANNOJ010000045.1:0-7719 GCA_031399025.1 Erythrobacteraceae bacterium
AGGCTGGCATCCCCGGCCGGAGTGTCCCTGCGGCCACACGCTCGCCGCCGCGCCGCCGGCCGCGGCACGCCGCCGCCCGCGGCACGCCGCCGCGCTTGCCGCCGGCCCCGCGCGCGCATAGAGCCCGGGCGCCGGCCATGAAGCGCACCCACCTGCCCCTCAACGCCCTGCGCGTGTTCGATGCCGCCGCCCGGCACCTGTCCTTCACCCGCGCCGCGGACGAGCTCGCCGTCACCCCCGCCGCCGTCGGCCAGCAGATCCGCGCCTTGGAAGACGTGCTCGGCGTCGTCCTGTTCCGCCGCACCTCCAAGGGCCTGGAGCTCACCGACGAGGCGACCGCGGGCCTCGAACCCCTGCGCGACGGCTTCCTCAAGTTCGAGGAGAGCGTCCAGGCCATGCAGGCGGGCCAGGCCTCGTCCAACTACACCATCGCCGTCCCGCGCGAGTTCTACGCCCAGTGGCTCGCCCCCCGGCTGGCCGAATTCCGCGCCCGCAATCCCGAGATCCGCTACCAGCTGGTCGCCGACGAGACGGCCGACTTCACCGAGGCCAACCTCGATGTCGCCATCCGCCTGGCGGAAGGCCCGGACGACCTGGAAGGCATCCAGCTCGCCCCCGGCCGCAAGGTCACCGTCGCGGCGCCCGGCGCCGTGGCCGATCCCGCCCGCGACCGGCCCGGCAATGGCCCCCCCGCCGGCTGGATCAGCTGGCCCGCCTTCCCCGCGCCCGACGAGGCCGACGTGGTGCTCAAGGTCGGCAACGCCGCCCAGGCGCTCTCCTCCGCGCTCGCTGGCCTCGGCCGCGCCACCCTGCCGCTGCCACTGGTGGAGGAAGCGCTCGCCACCGGGCTCCTGGTCGCCCTCGAAGGCCCGGACGAGAGCCGCCGCGCCTACTGGCTCGTCGCCCCTAGGCCGCAATGGCGCCAGAAGAAGGTGCGCGCGCTGGTGGAGTTTCTGGGGAAGTAGTTTGTTTAGCCGCCTTCTTGTTTAGCCTCAAGCGCCGGCGGGGCCATTCGGCCCCTTAGGCTATCGGCCTACCGGCCGGCGCGCGTTCGCGCTTGCGGTCGGCTGGCCGCCGACCGGATCAACGCCCGATAGAACCGGCTTGGAGTGGATCGGTCCGCGCCCAGCGGACCGCAAGGCCGAACGGCCGCCCGCAGCGAAGCGGAGGATAGCCTAAGGCCGCGGATGCGGCCGCCGGCGCCTGAGGCCAAAACAAAAAGGCGCGGGAACCCTGGATCTACGAGGCCGTCGCGCTCCCACTCACCCCGTCCACCTTGACCCCATCCTCCAGCAACAACACCCGCGCCGCCTCCTCGCGCCGGCGATAGGCCGCCAGCTTGGCGTCGATCGCGGCGTAGACCTCCTCCTCGCTCCGCGCCTGGCCCGCGCGCTCCACCGCCAGCACTTCGGCGCGGATGCGCTCGTACAGCGGATGGCCCGGCTGCACATCGGCGCCGTAACGGGCCGGCCGCCGGCTGCGCAGGAAGAACATCACCAGCGCCTCGTTGTGCCGCACCTCGGTGCCCAGCACCTTGCCGCCGCTCACCACCAGCCGCTCCTCGCCGGCGATCGCGCGCGACAGCGCCCCGTCCTCCAGCCGCGCGATCCCCCGGTCGACCGCCGCCTCCCACGCCGCGTCGAACCCCTCGGCCCCGGGCCGCTTGCGCAATTTGTACAAAGCCTCCAGGCTCGCCCCGATGTGCCGCGCGGCCTCGGCGACGATCCCCGTCGCCGCCAGCTCGGCGATGAACGCCTTCTGCCGCGCCGGCCCAATCGAATTGCGCCGCGGCGCCTTGTGCGGCACCGGCGCGAAGTCGAGCAGCGGATCATCCTCGTCCGGCGACACCGCCGCCGCCGGCGCTGCCATATAGGAAGTCCGCGCGCGGCCTCGCCGCCGCTGCGGCCTGGCCGGCGCGGCGGGCTTGGCCGCTTGTGGGGAGCCGGGCTCCGGGGCGTTCTCAGGCTGCGGCTCGACGAAATCCTGCCACCGCATCTCGCTCTCGGCATAGATGATCGGCCGGTTCCGCAGGGAAGGGGGATTGTCGCTCATGCCGAGGTGGTGGCATGGGTAGGGGTGTGTAGGAAAGATCAGACTAGCAAGGGCACCATTGCTGCGCTGTGGTTCTTGTATGTGGCCCACGATGGCGCGTAGCTATCGTCTGCTTGATTGCCCCATACGCTCCATCCCTTGCGCTCGCCCCGGGCAAAAAGCTCCAGGTATGGTCCGGACGAACAGGCCTCAATGATCGGGAAGATCTCGTCGGGTTTTCGCGAGTGCTCGCGCTTTCGGCTCGAAATGTAGTTCACTTGACTGCGGCCGGGCTGTTTCGTGCGGGCGTGTTTCCCCCGCACCCCGAACAAGATCAGCTCGGTCACATTGCGAAAATAGAATCCAACACCACGGCCATCGGACCCTCCATCCTTACGAACCTTGTGCCAGACGATGTTAGATTTGTATGCGAAGCCCCAAGCCTTCATAACCTCGAGGCCCTCCGCCAGCAAAGCGTTGGGAACCCAGAGATAGAGGTGTGCTGTGTCAGCGGCTACCTCTGCTACAGGAAGTTCGCAGATTTCCGGCAGGGACATGGTCCCATAGCGGCTGAGACGCCGATGCTCAGGAGCAACTTTGCCGGTGCTGTTTTGGAAGCGCCAAGGCGGATCAGCAAGGATCGTGCCGAAACTGTGGGAGCCGTAAGCCTGCCTTAGATCTTCACTCGCTGCTAAAGTCATTATTCGCAACCTCATTAGTGGGAAGATGGTCTTCCACATATTTCGCACGGGTAATGCCAAAAGCGAGAATTGGGCAGCCCCCGCCGCCGCCGCCTTCCAGCCTAGGTAGTAGCTTATCCATATGTGTGGTGGAGGCACCATACTTGGCACCCACCTTACTACCGAGTGTCTTAAAAAGCTGTTGCAGGTTGCTCGCGCGGGTTATGATGACGCCCACGTCGATGACTCGCAAATCGAAAAGCAAGCGAAAGTTGTTTAGGTCGCGATCAAAGAAGGGGTCTTTGTTGTTCCATTCAATCTCAAGCCCTACTCGCCCTTTGAAGCAGTCTACCTTGTGTGTTGGGGATTCACGCTCGTAGTCGTCCACACGGATGCTGGTATCAAATTTCGTCTCGCGCCAGTCTCTGCTTTCAAGGAACCTATCGATGCGGCTGGCTATGACGCTTTTCCCTCCGCCGCCTTTCAGCAGCTCACTGCGCCGAAACTCGAAAGCTGCAAGCACATCGAGCACGTCCTGCCATTCAGCGGGATGCGCTGTGGCTAGCACTCCAGTAGCATTTCGCCACTCATGGACCTCATAGTCATCGCTGATGTCCGTCGGGATCAGGTGGAGAGTTACCATGCCCACTTCTGGCCGAATTAGCATCGATGGCGCAACGGGCTAAATCTCAAACATGGAATGAACGGGTCACTCTTCTGTGCGGTCGCCTTGACCCCTCCCAAACATTCCCCTAAAGGCCCGCCCTTCACGGAGCAGCCGCGCTCATCCGCAGCCGTGCCGCAACGATAAAGCTGAACATTGCCGGCCCCGTCCCCCGTCAGGGGCAGCCGTCAAAGTAACCCGGTGCTTGCGATCCGGGTGGAGTGTTTTCGGCTCGTGCGCCCTATCCAGCCCGGCTCCGCCGGGCCGGCCGCTCGCACGATCCCAAAGCCCTTTGCCCATGCTTGCAGCGCCAGACGCCGCGATCCCCGCAGGGAAAGCGGCAACCGGTTTCCCGCCCGGAAGGGTCGGAAGGACAAAGGTGAAGTGCCACAATGCCCACGATCAACCAGCTGGTCCGCAAGGGCCGCGATCCCGTCAAGGCCAAGTCCAAGGTGCCGGCGATGGAGCAGAACCCGCAGAAGCGCGGCGTCTGCACCCGCGTCTACACCACCACGCCGAAGAAGCCCAACTCGGCGCTGCGCAAGGTCGCCAAGATCCGCCTGACCAACCAGCGCGAGGTCATCGCCTACATCCCGGGCGAAGGGCACAATCTGCAGGAGCACTCGGTGGTGCTGATCCGCGGCGGCAAGGTGCGCGATCTGCCCGGCGTGCGCTACCACGTGCTGCGCGGCGTGCTCGACACCCAGGGCGTCAAGGACCGCAAGCAGAGCCGCTCCAAGTACGGCGCCAAGCGGCCCAAGTAAGGTTTCATCGCGGGAAGGTCCGGCTCCGGTCCGCTCCTCCACCCGGTCATCCCTTGCGGATAGACTTTGGGTGGCCGGGTGGGGAAGGGCACCCCACAAAGTAGTACTTTGTGGGGACCCGGAGCGGGCCGGAGCCGCAAGGCGATCCCGGATGGGGTCGCCGCACTCCGAAGGAGTTAAAGAAGAAATGTCACGTCGTCGTCGTCCCGAGAAGCGGGAAATCCTGCCTGATCCCAAGTACGGGGATGAGGTGCTGTCCAAGTTCATGAACAACCTCATGTACGACGGCAAGAAGTCCACCGCCGAGAGCATCGTCTACGGCGCGCTGGCCACGGTCGAGACCCGCGCCAAGGCCAATCCGCTGCAGGTGTTCCACGATGCGCTGCACAACATCGCCCCCGCGGTCGAAGTGCGCTCGCGCCGGGTCGGCGGCGCCACCTACCAGGTGCCGGTCGAGGTCCGCCCCGAGCGGAGCCAGGCGCTGGCGATCCGCTGGCTGATCTCGGCCGCCCGCGGCCGCGCCGAGACCACCATGGCCGCGCGCCTGTCGGGCGAGCTGATGGATGCCGCCAACAACCGCGGCAACGCGGTCAAGAAGCGCGAAGACACCCATCGCATGGCCGATGCCAACCGCGCCTTCTCGCATTACCGCTGGTAGGCGCGGCGGGCCTTCAAGCGGTCACACGAAATCCTATATGGGGGCACGGACCTGGGTCCGCCCCCTGACATCCTCAAGGAACCACCATGGCCCGCGAATATCCGCTGGAACGCTACCGCAACATCGGCATCATGGCGCATATCGACGCCGGCAAGACGACGACCACCGAGCGGATCCTCTATTACACCGGCAAATCCTACAAGATCGGCGAGGTGCATGACGGCGCCGCGACGATGGACTGGATGGAGCAGGAGCAGGAGCGCGGCATCACCATCACCTCCGCCGCGACCACGACGTTCTGGCAGGCCGAGGACGGCCAGGGCCCCAAGCACCGCATCAACATCATCGATACCCCCGGCCACGTCGACTTCACCATCGAGGTCGAGCGCAGCCTTCGCGTTCTGGACGGCGCCGTCGCCGTGTTCGACGGCGTCGCGGGCGTGGAGCCGCAGTCCGAAACCGTCTGGCGCCAGGCCGACAAATACGGCGTGCCCCGCATGTGTTTCATCAACAAGCTCGACCGCACCGGCGCCGACTTCTACTATTGCGTCGACAGCATCGTCGATCGCCTGGGTGCGGTGCCGCTGGTGCTGTATCTGCCGATCGGCATGGAGGGCGGGCTCAAGGGCCTGGTTGACCTCGTCAACAACCGCGGCATCATCTGGCACGACGAAAGTCTGGGCGCGAACTTCGACTATGTCGAGATCCCCGCCGACATGGCCGACAAGGCGGCCGAGTACCGCGAGAAGCTGATCGAGCTGGTCGTCGACCAGGACGATGCGATCATGGAGAGCTATCTCGAGGGCGAGATTCCCGATGCCGCCACGCTCAAGCGGCTGATCCGCAAGGGGACGCTGGCGCAGGCCTTCGTGCCGGTGGTGTGCGGCTCGGCGTTCAAGAACAAGGGCGTGCAGCCGCTGCTCGATGCGGTGGTCGACTACCTGCCCAGCCCCGTCGACGTGCCCGCCATCAAAGGCGTCAAGCCCGACAGCGACGAGGAGGACAGCCGGCCCTCGAGCGACGAGGCGCCGTTCTCCGCGCTCGCCTTCAAGATCATGAACGACCCGTTCGTGGGCACGCTCACCTTTACCCGGATCTATTCGGGCCGGCTGGCCAAGGGCACCGTGCTCAACTCGGTCAAAGACAAGCGCGAGAAGATCGGCCGCATGCTGCTGATGCACGCCAATAGCCGCGAGGATATCGACGAGGCCTTCGCCGGCGACATCGTCGCCATTGCGGGCATGAAGGAGACCACCACGGGCGATACGCTGTGCGACCCGGCCAAGCCGATCATCCTGGAGCGGATGGAGTTCCCGGAGCCGGTCATCGAGCTGTCGGTCGAGCCCAAGACCAAGGCCGACCAGGAGAAGATGGGCGTCGCGCTCAACCGCCTGGCCGCCGAGGACCCGAGCTTCCGTGTCTCGACCGACCATGAGAGCGGCCAGACCATCATCAAGGGCATGGGCGAATTGCACCTCGACATCCTGGTCGACCGCATGCGCCGCGAGTTCAAGGTGGAGGCCAATGTCGGCGCGCCGCAGGTGGCCTATCGCGAGTACCTCGCCAAGCCGGTCGAGCTGACCTATACCCACAAGAAGCAGTCGGGCGGCTCGGGCCAGTTCGGCGAGGTCAAGGTCAAGCTGGTCCCCGGCGAGCGCGGCACCGGCTTCCAGTTCGTCGACGAGATCAAGGGCGGCAACATCCCGCGCGAATACATCCCCTCGGTCGAGAAGGGCATGCGCGAGACCGCACTGACCGGCGCGCTGATCGGCTTTCCCATCGTCGACTTCGCGGTCCATCTGATCGACGGCAAGTACCACGACGACGACAGCTCGGCGCTGGCCTTCGAGATCACCGGGCGCGGCGCCATGCGCGAAGGCGCGGCCAAGGCGGGCATCAAGATCCTCGAGCCGATCATGAAGGTCGAGGTGGTGACGCCCGAGGACTTCATGGGCGACGTCATCGGCGACCTCAACAGCCGCCGCGGCCAGATCCAGGGCACCGACAGCCGGGGCAACGCCCAGGTGGTGGAGGCCATGGTGCCGCTCGCCAACATGTTCGGCTACGTCAACGAACTGCGCTCGTTCTCGCAAGGGCGCGCGCAGTATTCGATGCAGTTCTCCCACTATGACGAGGTGCCGGCCAATGTCGCCGCCGAGGTCAAGGAGAAGCTCGCCTAGGCGGCGCCCCTTAGGCGCTTGCCTTGCACGGGGCGAGCGTCTAGGGGCGGGCGCCTGATTCAGCACGCCAGGTGGAGCCCAAGCTCGCCCGGCTCCCCGATCCGCCGGCACTCCCAGCGACACCGCTTTCGAAGAACAGAGGTTGTGAAAAGACACTATGGGCAAGGAAAAATTCCTGCGGAACAAGCCGCACTGCAACATCGGCACCATCGGTCACGTGGACCATGGCAAGACGACGTTGACCGCGGCCATCACCAAGGTGCAGGGCGCGCCGGTTGACTTCGCCAACATCGACAAGGCGCCCGAAGAGCGCGAGCGCGGTATCACCATCTCGACCGCCCACGTCGAGTACGAGACCGAAGCGCGCCATTACGCGCATGTCGATTGCCCGGGCCACGCCGACTACGTCAAGAACATGATCACCGGCGCCGCGCAGATGGATGGCGCCATCCTGGTGGTGAACGCCGCCGATGGCCCGATGCCCCAGACCCGCGAGCACATCCTGCTCGCGCGCCAGGTCGGCGTGCCGGCGCTGGTCGTGTTCATGAACAAGGTGGATATGGTCGATGACCCCGAGATTCTCGACCTGGTCGAGCTCGAGGTGCGCGAGCTCCTCACGAGCTACGAGTTCCCGGGCGACGACATCCCGATCATCCGCGGGTCGGCACTCGCGGCGATGGAGGGCAAGACCCCCGAGATCGGCGAGAATTCCGTGCGCGCGCTGATGGAAGCGGTCGACAAG